>CAZYDI010000017.1:0-46586 GCA_964646255.1 uncultured Bacteroidales bacterium | reverse complement strand
ATTTCCAGGTTTGATCCGGCAACCGGTAAATTCAGGATTTTCGGATACACCGACGGGTTGTCGATTCATGAATTCAATTCCGATGCTGCGTTCATTTCACCGGATGGAAAATTCTTCTTTGGAGGTATGGGAGGCATAGTGGGCTTTTATCCGGATAGCGTCAGTGATAAAGATATTTCCAACGCCAGCAATCAAATGCTTGTTTTTGAAGGATTCACTGTTTCGGGAATACGACGGCATTTTCCTCAGGCATTGTATGAATCATCATCCATTGTTCTTGATAAAGGTGACAACAATTTCAGGCTAACTTTTGCATTGATCGATTTTAAACTGGCTGACAAAATATATTACCGTTACCGGCTGCTGGGACATTCCGATCACTGGATAGAAACCGATCATCTTAACCGAAATATAAGTTATGCCGGGCTTAAGCCTAAAAAGTATACGTTGCAGGTTGAAGCTTCCGACAATAAAGGTAACTGGCTTTACAGCCGCAATTTGTTCATTACCATACCACCGTTTTTTTACCAAACGCTCTGGTTCTCATTTTTGGTATTCATACTTGCCGCAGCCGTAGTGTCGGTATTTGCAGTGCTCAATTACCGGCAAATCAGGTTTAAGGAACAACAAAAGCAAAATTATCTTAAACTACAGAGCATAAGGGGGCAAATGAATCCCCATTTTATTTTCAATTCCCTGAATTCGATTAATTATTTCATCGCTAAAAGCGACAGGTTGTCGGCAAACCGGTACATTGCCAGTTTTTCAAAACTCATCAGGTCATTTCTTACCAATATGTCCAATGAATACATTTGTTTGCCCGACGAAATTGAGTCGCTTCAGGATTATTTACGGCTTGAGTTTTTGCGGTTTGGCGACCGGTTTAATTATTTCATCCGACTGGATAATGTTAAGGAGCCTGAACGCTGGGAAGTTTTTCCGGGGATGGTACAGCCGTTTATAGAAAATGCCATATGGCATGGAGTAAGAGGATTACAGGACAGAAAGGGCAATATTCATATCGTTTTCACTGAAAAAGACATGGATTGTATTCAATGTGAAATTACCGATGACGGAATAGGTTGTGTTAATACTTCAAAATTAAATCACAACAATGAACACAAATCCAAAGGCATACAATTGATTCGCGACAGATTGCACATCATCAATCACCTTAAAAAGAAAAATTTCAAACTTGCCATTGTTGATGCATTTCCCGGAAGAAGCGAAAGCGGCACACGGGTAATTATTGATATACCTGCTTTATTTAAATAACCTGTTTATATACCAAAACCGCCTATGATCCTCAAGACAATTGTAGTAGATGATGAAAAGCCCTCGAGAGATGCCCTCACCAAGTACATCAATGATTTTTGCAATGATGTGGAGGTTATTGCTACATGCAGCTCAGTAAATGAAGCCTATACAGCAATCATTAAGTTAAAACCGAACCTTGTGTTTCTTGACATTGAAATGCCGGAGAAGAATGGATTCGACCTGCTAAAAATGTTCGATACCATACCGTTTAAAGTTGTTTTTGTTACTGCCTATGCTGAATATGCCATCACGGCTTTGCGTTTTTCAGCTTCGGATTACCTTCTGAAGCCGGTGCTGATAGATGAACTTGTTTTTGCTGTGAACAAAGTAAGAACAGAGCTTTCGAAAGAAATAGGGACCATGAACCTTACCAAACTGATTCAAAACCTGGATAACAGTAATCAACGGTTTAATCAACTGGTTATTTCAGACAGCAATGGTTTTAAGGTAATTAATCCTGATCAGATCATTCTTTGCGAAGCCGATGGCTATTGTACACACTTTATGCTTGTTGATGGCGATAGGGTGACCAGTTCAAAAAACCTCAAGCATTATGAGGAATTGCTTTCGGGGAAACATGGTTTTATCAGGGTACACAATTCATATATGCTGAATATGGCCCATATTAAGAGCTACAGCAACCAGGGTGAAATAAGGCTGGCAGGTAACCTGTGCTGTCCGCTGGGTAATGCCTTCAAACAGCGATTTTTAGAACGCTTCAAGCATTACCGGTAGTTCCGTTCGTTGGCTAGATTATATCATTTGTAAGGTTATATATACTGTTGGTTAACTCATGAGGGTTTGGGCTCCCTGGTTTTAGTATTTTCACCCGTGCAACCAACAAAGTCTGCGCTTTCCTACCTGACCGGACATATATAAGGCCTTATACATGTCCGGTTTTCTGTTGGCTGTATATACCTCCTGTTTTTGGCTTTGTTTTATGGCAATTGATAAAATCTTTTTACATTTATACACGGATATCAGTGTATTTATGGCTAAAAGAATTCTTGTTGTTTATTACACCCAAACCGGGCAGATGCGGGATATTGTCCATTCTGTCGCGTCACCATTAGTAAAGGCAGGTATGGAAGTGGTTTTTGAAGAGCTAAGCGCCAACCCTCCTTTTCCTTTTCCATGGACATCCGATCAGTTTTTTCAGGCAATGCCTGAATCAGTACTGGGAATTCCATGCGAACTTCAGCCTATGCGTTTTTCAGCGGAGGATGATTTTCAACTGGTAATTGTTGCCTGGCAGCCATGGTATCTTTCGCCTTCCATTCCCATACATGCCTTTTTTCAGCATGAAAAAGCCCGTCAGGTGCTGCATGGAAAGCCTGTAATTACAGTTATCGGAAGCCGTAACATGTGGGTTTCAGGCCAGAATGTAATAAAGCAGTATATCCGGGATGCAGGGGCCCGTTTGGCAGGCAATATTGTTTTGTTTGACCGTGCACCCAACCTGCTGAGTGTAGTTTCCATCATTCGCTGGATGTTTAAGGGGAAAAAGGAAAGGTTTATGAAGGTTATTCCGCCTGCCGGTGTTGCAGATGAGGATATTGCCGGGGCGAGCCGGTTTGGAGAGATCATTCATGAGGCCATTCAACAAAACACCCTGGAGGCGGTGAATGAACAACTTGTAACTGCAGGGGCAACCGATGTCAAGCCTGCCATTGTAATGATTGAAAAAAGGGGTATTATCCTTTTCCGGCTATGGGCAAAATTTATCCGGAAAAAAGGAGGCTATGGCGATTCAGGCCGACTGGGACGTGTGCGGCTATTCAAGTATTACCTGTTGTTTGTTCTTTATTTAGTTTCTCCCTTTGCATCCATTCTATACCTTATCATTAAACCATTCCGAAAGCAGAAAATAAAAAAACAAATATCTTTATACCAATCTGTCTCATGAGGAACAAATGTTTTTTTTTAGTTTTGCGGTTTGGTTTTGCTGTGTCCTGGTTCAGAAATGAGTATTCAAAAATAGTTCTTATAATTTTTCTATGTCACAAGAGGTATACATTACCAACATAACTAAATACCTGCCCAATGATCCGGTGTCGAATGACGAAATGGAGGATTACCTTGGTATGATTGATAACCGGCCCTCAAAGGCGCGGCGAATTGTATTAAGGAACAATGGTATAGTAAACAGGCATTATGCATTAAAAAAAGGCGGAATAATTACCCATAGTAATGCCGAGCTTGCTGCAGAAGCTGTTAAAATGCTGTTCGACGGGAGTATTGAAAAAAGTGATGTGCAATTGCTTGCCTGTGGTACGGCTTCACCCGATCAGGTAATGCCTTCACATGCTTCTATGGTACATGGGCTCCTTGACATACCCTCGATTGAAATAGCATCATTTGCAGGTTCATGTTGTGCCAGCATTCAGGCCCTGAAGTATTGCTACCTGTCGGTGTTGTCAGGTAACACATCCAATGCAATATGCACCGGTTCTGAGATTTTGTCGCACTGGATGCTGTCGAAGTATTTTGAAAAAGAAACCGAAAATGAAAGCAAGCTTAAGGAAAATCCTTTACTGGCTTTCGAAAAAGAGTTCCTCAGGTGGATGCTTTCCGACGGTGCAGGAGCTGTTCTGCTGGAAAATAAACCGGCAGGGGAAAAGCCGCTTAAGATTGAGTGGATTGAAGTTAAATCCTATGCCAATGAAAAGGAAACCTGCATGTATGCCGGAGGAGATAAAGGACCTGAAGGTGAAGTACTTGGCTGGTGCCGTTTTGAGCCCGAAGAATGGCTGACGAAATCAATTTTTTCGCTGAAGCAGGATACCAGAATGCTGGGCGAGTACATTGTTAAAATTGGCGGACAATTCCTGCAGGAAGTGATTGCAAAACATAATCTCGATATTCAAACTGTTGATTACTTTCTTCCCCATCTTTCTTCAGAATTCTTCAGGGATCATATTTTCAGGGAACTGGCCTCAATTGGAATTGATATACCCAAAGAAAAGTGGTTTACAAACCTTACCACGGTAGGAAATGTGGCTACTGTATCATTTATACTGATGCTTGAAGAACTAATGAGAACCAGGGATTTAAAGCCCGGACAGAAGATTTTATTACAGGTTCCTGAAAGTGCCAGGTTTACATATGCCTATGCATTGCTTACGGTTTGCTGATGATTTGCTATTTTTGCACGGGTAAATTTTGATATCTTTCAGAACAAATTCGCGTATTACGGGGTTAATTTCCAGGGTATTTTTGGCTGATTATGAAAATAAATGAAGTTCCTCAGGATAAAGGATTTCTTGTTGATGGCAGGATTAGCGATCTGGCATATGCCGTTGACAGCAGCGGAAAATATATAAGCACCCGGAGCAAAGGCTGGAAACCGAAGAATGAGGCAATGAACCTGGCCTGGGATATTATTTTTGAGAAAGCTGAACATATACGTGAGCGGGTACTTGCCGGGGTTTTAAGTCCCATAGCATTTTATATGGAATTGAATGTAATGGACAAGAAAATTCTTGCCCAATACATGGGAATTTCAAAATGGAGGGTTAACCGCCACCTTAAAATGAAGGTTTTCAAAAAAATGGATCCCCAATTGTTACAGCGATACGCTGATATTCTGAATATACCCACTGATGAACTGATGGACGTTAACAGGATCAGGGAGATAAAACTTGAGCATGAAGGTTGAATTTCAGCACCGTCAGTCGGCACACTGTGAAAATGGCGTAACCTCCAATTTACTGAGGTTTTATGGAGTTGATCTAAGTGAACCAATGGTTTTTGGGATTGGTTCCGGGTATTTCTTTTCACATATGCCATTTATTAAGCTCAATGGAATGGCTGTGACCTCCTTCCGTGTTTTACCCGGCTGGATATTTAAAAGGGTTACCCGCCGGCTTGGCATGAAAGTGAAAAGGGTCAAATACTCCGATCAGCATAAATCAATGACAGATTTGGATGAATTGCTTGCAAAAGGAATTCCGGCCGGAATGCTGGTAGGTGTTTTTAACCTGCCTTATTTTCCCAAGGAATACCGGTTTCATTTTAACGCCCATAACATAACTGTTTTTGGAAAAGAAGACGGTAATTATTTCATCAGCGATCCCGTTATGGAGCATGTGGAAACGCTTACCTATGATGAGCTTAAAAAAGTAAGGTATGCAAAAGGCACATATCAGCCCAGCGGCAGAATGTATTACATAAGTTATGTGCCGGAGAGCATCAATATAAAGCCTGCGATAATAAAAGGAATCCGGAATACGGCAAAGGACATGCTCACCATACCTGTACCCATGTTTGGAATAAAGGGAATTCGTTTTCTGGCAAAAAGAATGCGCAGGTGGCCCCGGCGTTTTGGTGCGAAATTGGCCGCGCATAACCTTGCGCAGGTTATCAGAATGCTCGAGGAAATTGGCACCGGGGGTGCAGGCTTCCGTTTTATTTATGCAGCATTTTTACAGGAATGTTCTGTTATTTTGCATAAACCCTGGCTGAATGATCTGAGTATGGAAATGACAGCCATCGGCGATGCCTGGCGCGAGTTTGCCGTATTGGCAGCCAGGTGCTTTAAACAGCGTGACAAAGACAACATAACCTATGATATGCTTGCGGACAGGTTACTGGATATTGCAGCACGGGAAGAGAAAGTGTTCATAAGGCTAAAGGATATTACCATTCAATGAGGGAAAAAGGGATCATAAATATTGAAAACCTTACCAGGTGGTATAAAGGCAACGCAAAACCTGCCATTGATGGTATTAACCTTGAAATTGAGGAGGGAGGAATATTTGGCCTGCTGGGGCCAAATGGAGCAGGAAAGACCACCATGATCAAGATACTTTGCGGGCTTTTGGCTCCAACCAGCGGACAAATTTCCATTGGCGGTTTTTCACTGAACAGCGAACTTGATGAAATAAAGAGGATCATTGGTGTGGTTCCACAGGAAATAGCACTTTATCCAACCTTGAATGCACGCGAAAACCTTACCATTTTCGGCGGCATCTACGGCATAAAAAGAAGCGACTTGTCCCAAAGGATTCAGGGATGGCTCCGGACATTCGGACTTGAAAAAAGCCAGCACCAACAAGTGGGAAAATTTTCGGGCGGAATGAAAAGGCGGTTGAACCTTATTGCCGGACTGATTCATAATCCCCGTATACTTTTTCTTGATGAACCCACCGTTGGTGTGGATGTGCAAAGCAAAAATGTAATTATCGAAAACCTGTTTGAGGTTAACCGGCAGGGAACAACCATTGTATACACATCACATTATCTTGAAGAAGCGGAAAACCTTTGTTCATACCTGGCCATCATCGATGAAGGTAAAATAATAACCAGGGGAAGCCTTTCGCAAATTCAGGAGAAACACAATATCAACTCAGGACTGGAGGAGATTTTTTTGCAACTAACCGGACGGGAATTAAGGGATTGAACTATGCGCACCTTAGGCAACCTTATTTACAAAGATTATTTGGTAATTCGCCGCGACCGGAGCGGACTTGCCATGCTGTTCATCATGCCTATGGTTCTGGTATTGATAATGACCAGCTTGCAGAACAATACATTTAAAGCCATTAATGAAAGCGGCATAAATTTGGTATTACTCAACAAAGACACAGATTCGCTCGGTATAGCCATTGAAAACGAGATTGTCCGTTCAGGATTTTTCAAGGTACATTATGAAATAGATGGTAAAAAGCCCGGAGAGGATGACGTAAAAGAAGCTGTTGCCTCGGGCAAATACCAGATGGGTATTGTGATACCCGAGTACGCTACCCGGATTATCAGGATGAGGGTTAAAGAAAATGTCTCCAGGATTTTTTCCGGTGATACTTCAGCGAATCTTGCCAGGTCGGATTCCGTATTGATCTCCATGTATGTGGATCCTGCCACAAAGAACTCCCTTCGGTCGACCATACAGGGCTCTATCAGGGAATACTCTGCCCGCGTTGAATCGCGTATAGTGCTTAATGAACTTACGCGAGAAATCAACAGCCAGATGATGATGCCTATAATGAACCTGAACCTGCTGAAACAGGAGACTGTATATTATCGCGAGGAATACGTTGCCCGCAACAACATGACCGTTATACCCAACGCTGTACAACACAATGTGCCCGCATGGACTTTGTTTGCCATGTTTTTCATTGTGATTCCCTTTGCCAGTGCAATGATAAAAGAAAGGGAGGAAGGCGGTCTTGCCCGGCTGCTTACCATGCCCTGTTCATACACCACCATACTGATCAGCAAGTTTATTGTATACCTGGTTATCTGTATGCTTCAGTTTGAGTTGATCATTTTGATGGGCGTTTATCTTTTCCCGCTTATCGGACTGCCTTCACTGGTTATTGAAAACAGGATGTTTAATCTTTCCGTTGTTGCCGCCGCCGCCGCCTTTGCAGCCATAGGGTACGGAATAGTAGTAGGTACCATGGCCAGGACACATCAGCAGGCGGCCATCTTTGCATCTATATCTGTTGTTATTCTGGCAGCCATCGGTGGCATTTGGGTTCCCGTATTTGTTATGCCTCCTTTTCTTAGGGAAATAAGTGTAGTATCACCTTTAAACTGGGGATTAAATGGCTTCTATGACATTCTGGTAAGAAATTCTACCCTGGGCCAGGTTTTCCATTATGTAATATATTTGCTCTTGTTCAGTTTATTGTGCCTCATTCTTTCGTCCGCTTACCAAAAAATGCAAAAGGACCACGGCTGATAATTATATTACTTTTTATATCTTTCATGATTTAATGCTAAGTCCTTAATTATTTGTAACAGATTGATATCAAAATAGTAACTTCATTCATCACCTGAATTATTGTATGGAAGAATTAATTAAACAGCTTAAACAGGATATTATCGAAGCCCTTTCACTTGAAGATGTGGTTGCCGATGATTTTGATGCCGATACTCCTTTGTTTGTTGAGGGATTGGGTCTTGATTCCATTGATGCCCTTGAACTCATACTGCTCATGGAGAGGAAATATGGTGTAAAGGTTGAAGATCCTAAGGAAAGACGCAATGTGTTGCGAAATGTAAGGGCTATGGCTGAATGCATAATCGAACATCGCAAAAAGAAAGAATAAAATGGTTGACAGGGTTTTTGTTACCGGTATGGGAATCATATCGTCTATTGGCAATGGTACCGTACAAACCCTGGAATCTTTCATTCACTTAAAAAGCGGAATTGGCAAACTTACACTGTTCAGCTCACTGCATGGGGATATACCTGTAGCTGAGGTTAAATTGGGCAATGAACAGCTGGCACTTATGGCAGGCATTGATTTGTCTGTTAGTCCATGTACACGCAACACCCTTCTTGCAACAATTGCGGCAGAGCAGGCCACCCGTAACTCCGGATGGAAGCATGCCGGCGAAAAAAATACAGGTGCCGTTTTTGCAACTACTGTTGGCGGAATGGACTATAACGAGCAATACTATCAGTCGCTGCTCGCAGGTGATGAATATAAGCATCTCATTGAACTCTTCGATAGCGGTGATTGTGCCGAAAAAGTATGCGCACGCCTGGGTATTCACCACCATATTACAACCATATCCACCGCATGTTCCTCTTCGGCAAATGCCATCCTTGTCGGAGCCCGGCTGATAAAAAACAAAAAACTGCAACGCGTGCTTGCAGGAGGAAGTGATGCCCTTACCAAATTTACCATCAATGGGTTCAATGCCCTTGAAATACTTTCACCCGACGGTTGTCACCCGTTCGACCGCAACCGCAACGGTCTTACCATTGGTGAAGGAGCTGCGTTTCTTGTACTTGAATCTGAAGAATGTGCCGACCCGGACAAAATCATTGCCGAGGTTAAAGGATATGCCAATATGAATGAAGCTTACCATGCTACTGCTTCTTCAGCCGATGGAGCCGGTGCCATACTGGCCATGAATGCAGCCCTGCATTCAGCACAACTTGAACCTTCCGATATTCATTATATCAATGCCCATGGAACCGGAACAGAAATCAACGATTTATCCGAGGGCCGGGCAATTGATTCAATTTTTAAGGACAATATTCCACCTGTAAGCTCAACAAAAGGATTCACCGGGCATACGCTTGGTGCAGCAGGCGCAATTGAAGCAGTTTTTTCATGCCTTTCGCTCCAAAACCAGAAGGTAATTCCCGGTTTACGCTTTGCTGAAAAAATGCCCGAGATATCGTTCTCCCCTTCTTTATCATTGGAAGACAAAGTCATTGGTAATGTAATGTCAAACTCCTTTGGCTTTGGAGGCAGCAATACAACCTTAATCTTTTCCCGCGTGCGATGAAGGTTTATATTAAATCAGGCAGCATTATTTCGCCCCAGAACACCTTTGATGCCGGCGAACTTCCTTCCCGGCCCAACGAGGTTGTTGCAGACAGGCTGGTATGCATAGAACCGGA
The DNA here is from genome assembly GCA_964646255.1 of uncultured Bacteroidales bacterium. Taxonomy (GTDB): domain Bacteria; phylum Bacteroidota; class Bacteroidia; order Bacteroidales; family UBA10428; genus UBA5072. Next base: position 36,904 of record CAZYDI010000017.1, on the reverse strand, counting down.
GTACCGTGATTTAATAAACCCGCTGCTGCTCCGCAGGATGCCCCGGATACTTAAAATGGGACTTTATACATCGCGGCAATGCATAAACAGGGCCGAAGGTGTAAACCCCGATGGAATAATTGTTGGAACCGGACTTGGCTGTCTCGATAACCTTGAGAAATTTTTGATGGACATCATCAATAACCGGGAGCATATTCAAAGTGTTCTCCCCTTTATCAATTCTACCCATAATGCCGTGGCGGCACAAATATCCCTCCTGCTAAAAAACCAGAATTACAATATTACCTATTGTCACCGGGGTTTCTCTTTTGAGAGCGCCCTCATCGATGCCATGATGCTCGTGAATGAATCGGATGCAGCAAATGTTTTGGTCGGAGGCATTGATGAATGTACCAATGATTACATGCACCTTCACCACTACCTGGGAAAATGGAAAAGCCCTGTCAGCAATCTTCAGCTAATCAACAGCAACACTCCGGGAACCATTGCAGGCGAAGGTGCCGCATTTTTTATGCTTTCATCACTTCCCGATGAACAGCACCCGGTATGTATCGAAGGCGTTCATACTTTCGCCACCACACCGGAATCAGAGATCAATATTGCCCTGAATGAAACAAGGCATTTCCTCGAAAGTCAGCATCTTACCATTGAAGATATCGATGGTGTTATGCTGGGTGTAAACGGTGATTGCCGTTTTGATCATCTTTACCATAACTACGCTGCAAATTTTAAGCAAACTGACACATTCTGCTTTAAGCACCTGTGCGGTGAATACTATACAGCAGTTTCCTTCGCACTATGGCTTGGCAGAAACATTATGGGCAACAATGATATTTCTCCTGCCATTCGACTGAATAAAGGCAGTGGCAAAAAAATTAACCGTTTGTTGATATACAACCAATTGAACAATACAGGGCATTCACTTATTCTCCTTCAATATGCCGGTTTATGATGCAGTAATTGTAGGTGCCGGACTTGGTGGCTTGCTTTGCGGACAAATACTCAGCAAGGAAGGAATGAATGTATGTGTTATTGAAAAAAACCACAAGCCGGGTGGGTCATTGCAAACCTTCGGCCGAAAGGGCTGCATATTCAACACCGGGTTAAACTATACGGAAAGCCTCGACGACGGCCAGGTGCTTAACCAATACTTCAGGTACTTTGGCATAATCGGGAACCTTAAGATGCAGAAACTTGACCAGGAAGGTTTTGAAATCATTGATTTCAACGATGGCCGGTATAAGTTTGCCATGGGTAAGGATCGTTTTATTGATACACTGGCAGCACAGTTTCCTTCGGAAAGAAATGGACTGAAGGAATATATTAAGAAAATCCATGAAATTTGCATGAATATATCTATGTATTCATTGTCAGATAAGCCTTCCAACATGATCGACAATAGATACATTCATATAGGTGCGGCAGATTATATACGTTCGGTCATTTCCGATCGCCGGCTTCAAAATATCCTGGCCGGTAACGGGATGTTATATTCGGCGAATGAAAATAAAACCCCCTTGTACATTCATGCGCTCATTAATAATTCTTTTATCGACAGTGCATGGCGTATTCCCGACGGAAGTCATCTTTTGGTGAACATCTTAACCGCAAATATTGTTAAGGCCGGAGGAACGATGATCCGAAAGCAGCGGGTTGAAAAACTGGTTTCGGAAAATGGCGCTGTTACCTATGCACTTCTTGAGAATGGCGAGAAAATTTATGGTAAAAACTTTATTGCCAATATACATCCTTCACAGCTTTTTAAAATGACCGAACCGGGCCTTTTCCGAAAAACATTTTACAATCGCATAAACAGCCTTGACGATACAATGGGAATGTTTACGGTATACCTGGTATTCAAGAAAAATTCCTTCCCGTATCACAGATCGAATTTTTACCATTTTAACCAGGATAACGTATGGGTAGCATCTGACTATGATGTTGCCAAATGGCCGCAGAACTACCTTTTTATGCCCACCGCCATGTCGGATTCTGAAACGTATGCCCGAAGCGGTTCTGTTATAACATACATGGACTATAAGGAATTAGCTCCCTGGGAAAACACCTTTACCGGAGACCGCGGGGATGACTATCTTGAGTTTAAACGCAGCAAAGCCGAAATCCTTATCGATGCCGTGCAAAAGCAGATTCCGGGTTTAAGAAATCATATCGAGGCCTATTATACATCAACACCGCTTACATGGCGCGACTATACAGGAACGCGTGCCGGTTCGGCATACGGTATGCAAAAAGACTATAACAGGCCGCTTGAATCAATGATTTTACCAAGAACACAGTTGAGAAATCTGCTTTTAACCGGGCAAAACAATAATGTGCATGGAATTCTGGGGGTTACCATAAGTGCTGTTGTTACCTGTTCGGAGCTGATAGATGGTGAGTACCTCATGAGAAAAATAAAATCTTCCTAGGTGTATGAAAAAATTTGATGTAGCAATAATAGGCAGCGGACTTGGTGGATTGCAATGCGGTTACATTCTGGCAAAGGAAGGTTATAATGTATGTATCCTCGAAAAGAACAGGGTGCTGGGTGGTTGCCTTCAGACCTTTTCACGGTGCGGCACTGTTTTCGATACCGGCATGCACTATATAGGAGGAATGGATAAGGACCAGATATTATATAAACTCTTTCAATACTTTGATCTCAATTCGAAGCTTAAGCTAAAAAGGCTCGATGAAGATGGTTATGATATAATCCGCTACAATAATGTGGATTATAAGTTTGCCATGGGATATGAGAATTTCACCGAAACCCTTACGGCACAGTTTCCACATGAGCGCCAAGCCATCGAAAAATATGTTTCTATGGTTCAGGAAATAAGGAATTCCGTTGACCTGTATAACCTCGAAAACATTTCCGCATCCAATACAACGTATCTCAAGTATTATGGAATAAGTATTGCCGATTTTATTGATTCAATTACCTCCGATGTTACACTCCGGAATGTGCTCACAGGTCTGGCTCCTTTGTATGGGGGGATGAAGGAGACATCCCCGGTGTACACACCGCTGGTTATTCATTCATCGTATATCGAAGGTGCATACAGGTTCATTGGAGGCGGATCGCAGCTTAGCGACCTGCTTGCCGGATCAATTACATCAATGGGGGGAACCATAATTAAAAAAGCTGAAGTAACGCGCATACTTCATGAAAACAACAGGGTAAATGCCCTTGAGATAAACCATGAAGAAATAATTGAAGCCGACCACTACATTTCGGGCATTCATCCCAAAACCCTCATGACAATGATGGATGAAAATGCCTTTAAACCGGCATACCGGCATAGGATAAGCAGCATTGGCGAAACCTACGGGATGTTTACCCTGTATTTGGCAATGAAGAAGAACACCTTTAAATATATCAACCGTAATTATTTCTGTTACCACGTAAAGGACCTGTGGAATGATTTTCATTATACCGATGATATCTGGCCCGGAGGTTATATGGTACATTTTTCCCCGATGGCTGACGATATGGAGTATACCGATGCCATTATAGTAAATACCATTATGCGTTGGGATGAGGTGTTGCCCTGGATTGACACCACGGTGGAAAACCGCGGTGATGATTACAAGGCTTTTAAACAACGAAAGGCTGAACTTGTTATGCGCGACCTCGAAAGGGATTTCCCCGGAATTACCAATGCTGTCAGGTTTATCTACACTTCTTCGCCGCTTACATACCGTGACTATACCGGTACATGGGAGGGTTCTGTTTATGGGATACAGAAGGACTACAAAAACCCGTTAAAAACACTAATTTTGCCCAGGACCCATTTAAAGAATTTGCTGTTAACCGGGCAAAACACCAACGTACATGGTGTTGTTGGAGTTACAATCGGTGCCTTTCTCACTTGTGCTGAATTGCTCGGCAAAACATACCTGATGGAGAAAATGCGCAATGCAAACCGTTAAGAAAAAATTATTCAGGCGAACTGGCTTCAGGCTGCTCCTTTTGTTTGCCATGCTGATGGTTACGCTTTTTATATATTTTGCCATTGTAGCCATTGACCGTCCTCCTGCTGTGCCCGAACCATTTAATGAAAGCCTTAATCGGGAAGCGCTGGGTGATAATGCTTACAATTATGGAAACAACTGGCTGCGGAAAAGCGATACCGGTTTATGGGAAATGTACCTTGAAGGGAAACCTTTTGAAAGGGGTGTGGCCTTTGGCAAACTCACCCGTGAATTACTGTACTTCCAGGAGACTGCCTTTGTTGAACAGATAAGGGAATTGGTGCCTTCCGACAATTACCTGAAAATACTGAAATATTTCATTGCTTTCTTTAACAGGGATCTGGATAAGCGGGTGGCAATGGAGCATAAACTGGAAATATACGGCACATCGCTCGCCACTTCTTCAGAATATGACTTTATCGGTTCGGGGTATCAAAGGCAATTGAATTATCATGCCGCACATGATATTGGCCATGCTTTACAGGGAATGAACCTGGTTGCCTGCACCTCTTTTTCGGTGTGGGACAGTAAATCAAAAGATTCCTCACTGCTGGTAGGAAGGAATTTTGACTTTTATATGGGTGATAAATTTGCCGAAAACAAGATTGTATGTTTTGTTAATCCTTTTGAAGGTTACCGTTTTGCAATGATCACCTGGCCCGATCTCATTGGTGTGGTATCGGGCATGAATGAGAAAGGACTTACCGTCACCCTCAATGCTGCCAAATCATCGGTTCCCACCAAAGCAGCAACTCCTGTAACGCTGCTTGCAAGGGAGATTTTGCAGTATGCAGGTACCATAGATGAGGCCTATGCCATTGCACAAAAATGTGATTTGTTTGTTTCCGAATCCATTATGATTGGTTCTGCCAGGGATCATAAGACGGCCATCATTGAGAAATCACCCGAGAAAACAGGATTGTACAGTACCGATGCGGATTATATCATTTGCACCAATCATTTTCAGGGTGAAACATTTGCCGGTGATGAGTCAAATAATGAAAACATACGGCTATCCGATTCCCGCAGCCGGTATTTACGGGTGAATGAACTACTGAACCGTAATGATAAGCTTGCTGCACCTGAAGTTGCCGCTATTTTACGCGACAGGAATTCGTTGGGCGATATTCATCCTGGGTTAGGGAACCCGCTGGCCATTAACCAACTGCTCGCACACCATTCCGTAATTTTCCAACCCGACAGCCTGATATTTTGGGTTTCATCGCCTCCCTGGCAATTGGGAAAATACGTTGCATATAACCTTAAGGACATATTCAAATTAAAACCCGCTGACATTGAATCAGGCAGCGAAATTTACTCGGCCGCTCACACGATTCCGGCAGATACATTTCTCACAACCGAAGGCTATTCATCATTTCTGAAATACAAACAACTTTCATCACAATTAACCAAATGCATAGCTGAGCAGCGCACATTGCCTGACCATTTTATTGCTGAATTCACAGGTTCAAATCCTGAATTATACCTTACCTATGCCAGGCTTGGTGATTATTTTTACGAAACCAGGGACTTTCACACAGCCTTCGGATATTATACAAAAGCATTGACCAAAACCATGCCGGGTCTGGAAGAAAAGCAGCGGCTAATCGGGCTGACCGGGAAATGTCAAAAAAAAATAAAACAATAATGATCGACTCAGCAATTGAAACCAGGAGTTTAAAAGAAATTCAAAAATTTCAGGAAGGCGGGCTTTTAAAAATGCTCCAATACCTCAATACCAACTCAGCGTTTTACAAAAGGCGGTTCACGGAAAATCACATCGATATTAACAGGATTAAATCGCTTTCCGATTTACAGTACTTACCGCTTACCACCAAAGAAGACCTGCAAAAATACGGACAGGATTTTGTATGCGTCGAAAAAAAGGAGATTGTTGATTACATCACCACTTCAGGTACTATGGGTGAGCCTGTTACCTTTGCCATGACCGATAATGACCTTACGCGCCTTGCTTACAATGAATACCTCGGCTTCTTAACTGCCGATTGCACCAGTGAGGATGTGTTTCAACTGATGACTACGATCGACAGAAGATTTATGGCCGGGTTGGCGTATTTTCTCGGATCGAGGATGCTGAAATCAGCCATGGTACGTGTGGGAAACGGAATTCCTGAGCTGCAATGGGACTCAATACAACGTTTTTCGCCAACAACGTTGGTGGCAGTGCCTTCATTCCTCCTTAGTGTAATCGATTACGCTGAGAAGCATGGTATTAACCACCATACTTCGAGTGTTAAACGTGCAGTGTGCATCGGCGATTCCATCCGCAATACCGATTTTACTTACAATACCCTGGGAACAAAGATTACCGAGCGTTGGCCCGAACTAAAGTTATATTCGACTTACGCATCAACCGAAATGGCCACATCATTCACCGAATGCCAATATGGAGTAGGAGGGCATCATCATCCCGATTTAATTATTGTTGAATTTCTTGATGAAAACGATCGCCCGGTAGCGAATGGAACGCCCGGTGAAGTTACCATTACCACCCTGGGTGTAGAAGGGATGCCATTATTACGGTTTAAAACCGGTGATATTGCCACTGCGCATGATGAACCCTGCAAATGCGGCAGGAATTCAATCAGGGTGGGCCCGGTTATTGGCCGCAAAAAACAAATGATCAAGTTTAAGGGCACTACACTGTATCCACCCGCTTTATATGATATTCTGGAAAATATTGAGGGAGTAAAAAACTATGTTGTTGAAGTATACACCAACCAAATTGGTACCGATGAAATTCTCATCCGCATCGGGTCAAAGGATCACTCGGAACATTTCGAAAAAACCATTAAGGACCATTTCCGCGCCAAACTCCGCGTGGCTCCTTCCATATCATTTGAGACCATTGACTACATAAGCAGTCTTCAGTTTCCTCCCCTGAGCCGCAAACCGGTAAAGCTGATCGACAGAAGGTTAGAAGTTGACAGGCAATAGATGTCATTGATTTTGTTTAACCGTTTTCATAAATTTGCTTTTTAAATCCATAAAAACTAAACTATATGAAGACAAAACTGCTGTTTACGGTATTAATGACACTGGTATTTGTTGTTACTTCACTTGCTCAGGACAGAGACAAAGCCAGGGAAGAGAAAGCCATTGTTTGGTATGGAATTGACTTTACACAGGCAAAATTTACCCTTGTTACGGATGACCCTTCCACTATTGTTAATCAGTACATGAAATCAATTAACCAGCTTGTTCAGATGGAACCTGCCAAGTTTGACCTGAAAAAGTTCTTCAAAAAAACTGAAACCGCCATCGATCTGGAACAGGTGAATGAGTTCAACTCAAAATTAAGCCCGGAGAGCATTATCAGCAGCGACGAACATAAAATTTCACCGGATGAAGTAAAGGCTGCCCTGGCTAAGTACAAAAGCACCGGAAAACCCGGATTAGGACTTATTTTTATTGCTGAGAACCTGAACAAAGCAAAACAAACAGGCAGTTACTATGTGGTTTTCTTTGACCAGGAGTCCAGGGAAATAATTGATGCCAAGCGGTATGAACAAAAAGCTGTAGGTATCGGCTTCAGGAATTATTGGGCCGGTTCTGTTTATAACATTATGAAAATCTGGCTAAAAGGATAATTATGAATACCATGAAAAGAACCGCCATTTCAGTATTGTTTGTTTTCTTCCTTGGTTTGTCAGGCGTTCTGGCCAATAAAACCAACGTGGAAGTAAGTGTTCCTTCAAATGTAAAACAAGGAGACGAAATTACCATTGTGATTAATGTATCACATAAAGGTAACAGCAATGCCCATCATACCAATTGGGTATACCTCAAAATCAACGGGAAAGAAGTACAGCGATGGGCATATGCCAAAAATTCTCTTCCTTCAGCCGGAGAATTTACTGTTGAGTATAAAGTAGTTGTCACTGAATCACTTTACCTGGAAGTTCAGGGCAACTGTAATATACATGGCAGTACGGGATTAAAAACTGCCGAAGTTAAAGTTGAGCAGTAGGTTTTATTTTCCTATTCATTATATTTATGCCCCGTTAATACAGCGGGGCTTTTTTATAACCTGATATGCTTTATGGAAATAGACCTGGTAGGCCGCACCCAAACGCTGATTCGCTTTAGTGATGTAGATTCAATGGGAATTGTGTGGCATGGCAATTATATCAAGTTGTTTGAAGATGGACGGGAAGCCTTTGGCAATCAATACGGCATAAACTATATGGATTTTTACCATCAGGGCGTGTTGATCCCCATTGTAAAAATTAACTGCGATTATAAGAAACCGCTAAAATACGGCGATACGGCGCTTATAGAAACACGGTTTGTAAATTGCGAATCGGCAAAACTGATGTATGAATATACCATATACAGAAACAATACTGCTGAAGTTGTTGCTACAGGCTCGTCATTGCAGGTTTTTCTGAACACCGAAATGGAATTGCTGCTTGATTTGCCACCGTTCTTTTATGAATGGAAAAAGAAACACGGACTGATTAAATAGCACATGGTATCACCTGTATACGTCATATCAGACAATATTATTTCCTCACTTGGCTTTTCGACCAATGAAAATATTGAGGCAATAAAATCCGGCAAAACAGGTATCATGCTGCATAGCGAAAATGCCATTTCGCCTGCACCTTTCTGGGCATCCATGATCGACAGAAAAAGGCTTGATGACGATTTTTCCCATATGTCGGAACCTTCACAATACACGCTTTTTGAACGCCTGGCAATTTCTTCGATAACTTCGGCCTTAAGCAATACTTCTGTTGATATCACGGGTAACCGTGTGTTGCTCATTCTGTCAACCACAAAGGGAAATGTCGATGTTCTCGATAAAAATGCTGCAGGCAGTTTGTTTTCAACTGAAAGAGCTTACTTATGGCATACCGCTGAAATATTGCAGGACTATTTCAGACTGGTTCACACTCCCGTGGTTATATCCAACGCCTGTATATCGGGGGTGCTGGCCGCTATTACGGCAACAAGACTTATCCGGTCAGGTAAATATGATCATGTTATCGTATGCGGTGCCGATATAGTAACTGAATTTGTGCTGTCGGGTTTTAATTCGTTTCATTCGCTTTGTGAGGGTCCCTGCAAGCCTTTTGATAAGGACAGAAACGGTCTTTCGCTGGGCGAAGCTGCCGGAACCATTATTTTTTCGGCCGATGAGAAGTTAAGCCCCAACGATAAAATAATTGGAGGGTACGGTTTTTCAGCCAATGATGCAAACCACATTTCAGGTCCTTCGCGCACAGGTGAAGGCTTATATATTGCCATTCGCAAAACCCTGGATAAGTCGGGCATCAGGCCCGGCTATATATCAGCCCACGGAACGGCTACGCCATACAACGATGAAATGGAGTCGATTGCCCTTACAAGATGTGGTTTGGCCGATGTACCGGTCAACAGTATGAAGGGATACTGGGGACATACACTTGGAGCGGCCGGAGTGATTGAAATAATTGCAGGCGTGGCTTCCATGAGGAACAACATGCTTTTTAAAACACTGGGTTATGCTTCTTTAGGAGTTTCAAACCCTGTGGCTGTAATTGATAATAATTCGGTTCACACCATACAATCCTTCCTCAAAATCGCATCTGGTTTTGGTGGAAGCAATGCTGCAATGATATTTACCAGGCAATGAAACAAGGATACAGCATCACCGATTATTGCATAATACGTAATCAGCAGGTGTTACATGGCACCGGGCTGATATTTACAGGAAATGAAAACCGTCCGCCGGCATTCCTTGTAGAAGTATACCGGCACTTTAAAATGAACTATCCCAAATTTCACAAAATGGATAACCTTTGTAAACTGGGGTTTTTATGTGCTGAAATTCTACTCGGGGGAAAAGACTTTGATAAAAAATACAAAGGGGAGGATGTCGGTATGGTTCTCTATAACGCAGCGTCCTCAATAGATTCTGACAGAAATCACCAGCAATCGATTCAAAACCGCGATGCATATTTTCCGAGCCCTTCTGTTTTTGTGTACACACTGGCCAATATTGTCATTGGTGAAATATGCATCAGGAACAGGTTTTTTGGCGAAAGTGAGTTCATCATCAGCAAAGCTTTCAACCCTGCTGCACTGTATGATTGTGTAAAACTATGGCTTGATGAAAATATTGCTGAATGCTGCATTGCCGGATGGCTTGAATTTGACGGCGACCGGTATGAAGGCATATTGTATTTGATTGAAAAAACCCCGGATGAAACCGGTGGAATTGCTATTTTTGGTGCAGATAAACTGGAACAATTTTATTTACAGGGAAAATAATATGGAACAACTGATTGACAAATTGAAAGAGGAAATAATTGAAGTGTTGAACCTGTCTGAGATGACACCCGCAGATATAAATGAAGATGAACCTTTGTTTGTTGAGGGTTTGGGACTGGATTCAATTGATGCCCTGGAATTAATTGTTTTACTCGAAAAAAAATATGGACTGAAACTTGCCACTGCTGAGGAAGGAAAGAAGGTGCTGCGTTCAGTGCGATCAATTGCTGAATATATAAGGGCTAATAACAAAGGATAAACAATTTTGATTGTGCCACGAGTTTTTGTTACTGGTATAGGTATTATCACATCTATAGGATACAATGCCAAAGAGGTATTGCATTCATTGGTGAACAAAAAAACCGGTATAGGAAAAATCAGCCATATTGAGTCAGTTTATGCAAATGAAATCCCCGCTGCTGAAATTGCCGCTTCAAATAATGAACTGATGAGTTTGGCTGAATGCCGCGATCAGGGAACTTTTACCCGTACAGCTTTACTGGGTATTATCGCCTCCAAACAAGCGGTAAACAATGCAAAATTAACCCCTGATGACCTGGTGGATGCTGCCATTATTTCGGGCACAACAGTAGGCGGAATGGACAGGTCGGAGATCTTTTATAAAAGTTACAATAAAAACAGGAATTCAGGTAGGCTGCGCGATGTAATCGGCCATGATTGCGGCGACAGCACAGAGCGTATGGCAAATCATCTGGGTATTAAAGGTTTTCTGTCCACCATAAACACTGCGTGTTCATCGTCGGCAAATGCCATCATGCTGGCCGCGCGAATGATAAAGGCAGGTAAAATCAAGCGGGCTGTGGCTGGCGGGGTGGATTCATTAACCCGCTTTACCCTCAATGGCTTTAACAGCCTTATGATTCTTGACAGGGAACAATGCCGGCCATTTGATGAAAACAGGAATGGGCTGAACCTGGGTGAAGGCGCTGCTTTTTTGGTATTGGAATCAGAAGAGGCTATCCAAAACCGAAAACCTGTTCTTGGTGTGATTAGCGGGTATGGGAATGCCTGTGATGCTTATCATCAGACAGCTTCATCTCCTGATGGAAACGGCGCATATCTTGCCATGATGAAAGCATTGGAACAAGCAGCACTAAAGCCCGAAGCCATTGATTATATCAATGCCCATGGTACCGGTACCAAAAACAATGATCTGTCAGAGGGACTTGCTTTACAAAGAATTTTTAACCGTGTGCCGCATTGCAGTTCCACAAAGTCATATACCGGACATACCCTTGGCGCTGCAGGTGCCATTGAGGCCGTGATTAGTATACTTTCCATACAAAACAATTGCATTTTTCCGAACCTGAACCATTCAGCAAAAATGAATGAGTTACATTTTATTCCGGTACAGGATTTGATACAAAATATTTCAATCAGTCATATTCTATCCAATTCATTTGGATTCGGAGGAAATAATTCTTCACTAATATTTTCGAGGTATTGATATGGCAGTCTTTATTAACGGAGCATCCATTATATCACCCCAAAAGACTTTTGGCGAAAACGTATTTCCCGGTGATGTAAACCTGCCCGGTACTTCAGGCCGCCTTACCTGTGTGGAGCCTGCATACCGTGAGTTCCTGGACCCTATGGCCTCAAGACGAATGAGCAGGATAGTGAAAATGGGTGTTTGCAGTGCGCTTAAGTGCCTTAAGGATACAGGCATTTCTAATCCTGATGCCATCATTACGGGTACTGGCATGGGTTGCCTTGAAGACACCGAAAAATTTCTGGCTTCGATTTACGAAAATGAGGAAAAGCTTCTTAACCCGACTCCATTCATACAATCCACCCATAATACGGTCGCAGGGGCAATTGCGCTTGCCATTAAATGCCATAACTACAATTCAACATATACGCAAAGGGGACTCTCATTTGAAAATGCACTTGCTGATGCCATCATTATGCTCTCGGATGATCCTTCAAAGAACGTGCTTGCGGGTGGTTTTGATGAATTAACCCCGGGGGTATATCAAATAACCGGCCGGATGGGATTGTGGAGGAACAGTACACCCGGTGAAGGAGTTGCATTTTTTATGCTGAGTGGTATAAAGGATGACCTTTGTTTGGCCAGGCTTGTTGGTTTATCCACATTCCATAACCCTGGCGGAACTGGTAACATTAAGGAAAAAATACGGGGTTTTCTGCAGCAGAATAACACACCTGTTTCTGCTATTGACCTCGTTGTTCACGGGAAGAACGGGCACCATAAAACCGATTCCGTATACAATGAAATTTTAAGTGACCTTTTTAAAGGGAAAGCAAACATCGGATTCAAGGAATTGTGCGGAGAGTACGATACCTGCCCGGCATTTGCCCTTTGGCTTTCAGCTGTTATTCTAAAATCAGGCAGCCTTCCTGCATATTTTTCACCATCACAGCCTGGCATCAAAACAGAAAAAATTCTTATTTATAATACATCGCGCTTTTCTGACCATTCATTGTTTTTACTTGAAAAATGCTGAACCTGAGAAACACCATATGGGCCTTTATCATAGTTCTGGCAATAACCATTGCCCTGGATTATCTTATGCCTGTAAGTGCATGGATATATGCCGGCATCGTTCTTCTGTTTGCATTATTGCTGGCATGGGGGTCGAGGTCAATAAAGCTGAACTTTTACCTGAAATCGCATATACATGGCGACCGCAGTAAAAAGGCGGTTTCAATAACCTTTGATGATGGGCCCGATGGTCAGGTTACACCGCTGATCCTTGATGTGCTCAAGGAATATAATGTAAAGGCAGCCTTCTTCGTCGTCGGCAATAAAGCGGCCATGAATCCCGATATGATCAAAAGAATGGATAAGGAAGGTCATGTAATAGGCGGTCACAGTTATTCTCACCATTTTCTGTTCGACCTCTTTTCATCGTCGTTGATGTGCAAGGAAATGCAAAAAACCGATGACCTTGTATTCTCTGTTATCGGAAAGCGACTGAAAATATTCAGGCCCCCATATGGGGTTACCAATCCTCCGCTTGCGAGGGCCATTAAACGGATGCATTATGATTCCATTGGCTGGAGCATTAAATCAAATGACACAGTGCTGGAAAATGCCACCGAAATATGCCGGCGGATTTTGCCAAGGCTCAGAAACGGAGACATTATCCTGATGCACGATACAAAACCATGGTCAGTGAATGTGCTGGAATCATTAATTGCGCACCTCAGGAATAACAATTTTGAGATACACAGGGTGGATAAACTTTTAAACATAAAACCTTATGTACATTAGACTTCTGCATATCATAGCCTCTGTTATCATTGGTGTAAACATAATGGCTCAGGTTCCGAAATCACCCATGAAGGATGTTGCCGCCTTCAGGCAAAACCTGATGACCATGTCCGCTAAAGTAAAAACCATTGAGAGTGATTTTATACAGGAGAAAAACCTGAGTATCCTTTCCAACAAAGTGGTTTCGAAAGGTCATTTTTGCTATAGAAAAGAGAACAACATCCGTTGGGAGTACCTGCAGCCCTATAAATACCTGATCATCATCAGCGATGGCAAGATTTTCATAAAAGAAGAACAAGGCCAGAAGCAGTATGATATTCAGTCGAACAAGATGTTCCAGGAGATGAACAAATTCATAAGCGGCTGCATACAGGGTGATATTCTCAGGAATGACAAGGAATACACCATCACCTATTTTGAAGACGATAAGAATTATTTTGTCTCGCTTGTTCCAAAATCCGAGGCGATGCGCAAGATGCTCAACGAGGTGCAGATCTGGTTCAACCGTGAAGACTTTACTGTTTCACGCATCAGCATGGTTGAGCAGGGAGGGGATTATACAAAAATCGAATTCCTCAATAAAAAACTGAATACCGATATTCCGATTGAAAAATTTAGTTTTAAATAGGGCAGGGAAAAACAGGTACGCGCTGACCGTGGTCACCATTGTGGTCCTTTTTACATCCCTGTTCAGTTCATCATGTTCGCTCCGCTTATTCCCGGGCACTATAAACACGGGTTACAGGAATGATATCTCAACGGTAAGTCTTTTTCCCTGCGATACATGCCAGTACCTGTACAATACCAGTATTGATGTTATGAAGCAGCATTTCTCGGGCATCATGGTATTTAAGGCAATGGAAGCTGATACACATCGTGTAGTAATGCTAACGGAGATCGGCTTAAAGGTATTCGATTTTGAATTCTCCGGTAACAGCGATCCCCGGGTTCATTATATTATGGAGCCTATCAACAGAAAAATGCTGATAAAAACCATAACCAATGATATTGGCTTATTGGTGGCAAAGTATAAAGATCAACCCGAATGTTTTATGGATAAGCGTTCAGGCGATTCAATAATCAGGTATAAAAACAAGGGCCGCAGAAATGATTATATCTATGCCCGGAATAGTCAGGTGCCGCATGCAATTCAGCAATCAAAGGGAATTGTAAATAAGGTAAACGTAAGTGTTTATGGTGGTTCGGCCCAAGGCCCCGATTCTATCAGGTTATCCCATGCCAATATCTCATTGCATATAAACCTGTCTAAAATTCAGGAGGAATCATTGAATGCTAAATGATCAATTGTTCAACATCAGGTCTTTTAATCCGGGAGATCAGGGCGACTGTCTCACGGCAAGCGTAGTTCTTAATCCCGGACATCCGCTTTTTGAAGGTCATTTCCCTGGTAATCCCATATTGCCGGGTGTTTGCACGCTGCAGATAGCCAAAGAGCTCCTTGAAAAACTGCTGGGCAGGGAGATAATGCTCAAAAAGGCATTGAATATAAAATACCTGGGCTTTATAAATCCTTTAACACAGCCTGAAATGCTTTTTACAATAACATTGACTCATGGCACCGAAAGTACCATACCATTTTCCGCTACGGTATCTGCCGAAGGCAATGCAGTTTGCAGTTTCAGGGGAGAATATGGTGAACCGTTATAAAATTACCTGGGTGCAGGCAGTATCCTCATCTCGCAAGAGGCAATGAGCCTGTCGGAAAGGAATACCCTGCCTTCAATAATGGTAAAGCCAACAATTTCGTTTATTACCTCAATTTCGCATTCAATTACACTGTTTACCTCCGGACGTTCATATACCTCCAGGTTTTTAAGCGCTCCTATGTAGCCTTCGGTTACCCTGGCATTATTTGTCTTATTCCTGTACCCGGTAAATGCCGCAGCAGTCTGGGCAATGAATTCAATCAAAGCCGACTCGCTTAATATGCCATGATTAACAAAAATATTATCGCTCCTGATCAGCAGTAATCCCCTTGCCGTTTTTTCAGTTGCCCGGAGCAATTTGTCGATCATTTGCATCGGCGGGCGTTGGGGTATTAAATCCAGTATTTCAAAATCGGATGGGTTCATAATTCACGATATGTCATTCGCTTTCCAAAAATCGTAATAATTAAACCATTGGTATGGGTAACGTTTTATTTTTTCTTCCACCTGGGACAGGTACGCACTGGCCATACGCTTCAATACCTCCTCCCTTCCGGCAAGGTTTCCCGGCATTGAAAAATTCATGGGCGGGGTTGCGTAAAAGTGATAATGTCTTTTACTTTCCTTCATGGCAAACACAAAGGAAACAGGAACATTGTATTTCATTGCCAGGTAAAAGGGTCCTGCCGGTAATAGCGCTGTCTTGCCCATTAAGGTTGCCGAAATTGTTTTGCTTCCGGGAAGGAAGCGATCGCCATGCATACAGACAATCTCATTTTGTTTTAGGGCATCGCTTATAGCATAAATATGCGAATTGTCGTCTTTCAGGGGAATAATGTTAAAGCTTCGTTGTGTAAAGGTGGAGAGGTATTCTTTAATTTTTTCGTGTTCGGCATCAAGCATAATAATGTTCACTTTTGCCTTTATGCGCTCCAGCATATGTCCGGCCATTTCAAAATTGCCGATGTGTGCGCTGATAAACAGTCCACCCTTACCATCGGCCGCCATAGCCCTCAGATGTTCTTCTCCATCAAAATTAAATGAAAACTTTGTGCTGAATCCTCCCATAGCAGCAGTTTTATCAAGGATTACCTGCCCAAAGACATAATAATTGCGATAAACAGCGATTACTGATTTAAAAAAACCGAAATTAAGCCTGTAGCGGTAAAAATGAAATATGTGCCTGAATGATTCAGGGTTAAACAGGAAGAAGTATAAAGCAACAAAAAAAAGCAGAAAATAGGCAAAGGACAGTCCTGGAAATTTCAGTACGGCTATAAAAATCTTATATCCTGTTAGTCCTCCCCGGGTTTTGCCTTTCCATTCAGCCACAACAGGCTATTTCTTTTGTACACAATTGAAAATATATCCATACAGGTCATCCAGTGTTCTGATGGCCGTCATTTCTTCACCCTTTAGTGTGAGACCGAATTCCTTCTGAACGATTACTGCAATATCAACAAAATCGAGGCTTTCGAGGCCTAAGTCATCTTTAAGATGTGCGGTTGGAACAATCTTGGATTCATCGATTTCAAACTCCTCAATCAAAAATGTCTTAATAATCCCTGCAATTTCTTCTTTAGTCATGTCTATTTGGTTGATTTGTTATTTAAATCTTTTAATTATCAGCGATGAATTGGTTCCTCCAAATCCAAATGAATTGGATAAAAAGGTATCAATTTTATGCGGCGTTGTTTTGGATGCTATATTCAATTTAGCTGTAAATTCATCCGGTTCGTTAAAATTGATATTTGGAGCAACAAAAGAATGTTGCATCATAAGGATGGAATACACAACCTCACTTGCCCCTGCCATCCACATTTCATGCCCGGTCATTGATTTGGTAGATGATACCAGTGGTTTCACATTGTCAAACACATGATCGATAGCTTTAGCTTCATTCTGATCGCCTATTGGTGTTGATGTGGCATGAGCGTTGATATAATCGATGTCGGCCGGAGAAACACCGCCATCCTTCATGGCCATTGATATGGCCCTTATAGGGCCATCCACATCAGGAACAGAAATATGCTTGCCGTCGGATGAAAAGCCGTAACCAACTACTTCAGCAATAATAGGTGCTCCTCTTTTTATAGCATGTTCATAACTTTCGAGGATAATGGTGGCAGCACCGCCGCTGGGTACCAGGCCGTCGCGATTTTTATCAAAAGGTTTTGATGCGCGTTCGGGAAAGCTTTCCTGCTTTGAGAATGCGCCCAGTGCATCAAAGCTTCCGACACAGAATAAATTCACCTCCTGTGCACCGCCGCATATAATGCAGTCCTGGTAACCATGCCGAATCATATGAAAACCCATACCTATTGCATGTGAACCGCTTGCACAGGCCCCGCTCAAAGTAAAGTTTACACCCCTGAGGTGAAAAATTACGGAAAGGTTCATGGTTACCGAAGAATTCATCGACTGAAAAACGGCACCGGAACCAACCATCGAAGTGTCTTTCTTTTCGCGAATAACGTCGGCGCTCTGAATAACCGAAGGAGTGGAACTGTCATTTCCGAAGATAATGCCAACATCGTTTTTATCGAAGAAGGCTTCACTGAGTCCGGCGTTGTTTATTGCTTCAACCGCTGAAACGTAGGCATATTCAGCATGATCGGGCATGCATACCCTGGCCCGCCTGTCAAGAATCCCTTTCAGATTAGGACGTTCCAGTTTTCCGGTTAGGCCCGACTGGTATCCGTAGAATTTACGCTCACTGTCCAGTACAATACCGGATTTGCCCGTGTATAAGGAATCCTTTACTTCTGAAAGATTCTTCCCTATAGAAGAGTAGATGCCTATGCCTGTAATGACAACCCTGTTCATATCGTAACCGCAAACAAATTTTTAGGTATATAATCCACCATTTACCGAAATAACTTCACCGGTAATATAGGAAGCTTTTTCAGAAGCAAGAAAGCATACAACTTCAGCAACTTCATCGGGAGAGCCAAAACGGTTTAATGGTATTAGGTTTTTTAATTCATTCTCATCAAGATCCCTGGTCATGTCGGTTTTAATAAATCCCGGTGCCACTGCATTCACTGTTACCTTCTTTTTTCCGATTTCCTGGGCCAGGGCTTTTGTTGCGCCAATAATGCCGGCCTTGGCTGCCGAATAATTCACCTGGCCCGGCAGGCCTTTCAGGCCTGATAACGACACAACATTTACGATTCTGCCGTATTTTTTTATCAGCATATTTTTAAGCACGGCACGGGTAACATAAAAAAAACCGTTCAGGTTGGTGTTCATCACATCATTCCAATGGGTGTTTTCCATCCACATCATGAGCATATCTTTCCTTATGCCGGCATTATTTACCAAA
Source organism: uncultured Bacteroidales bacterium (assembly GCA_964646255.1). Taxonomy (GTDB): domain Bacteria; phylum Bacteroidota; class Bacteroidia; order Bacteroidales; family UBA10428; genus UBA5072. The sequence continues at coordinate 18,399 of CAZYDI010000017.1, read as the reverse complement.
ACCTCGATATATGCATCTTTGTTCAGTTCCTGCCAATCGTTTATCGCCTTTTCAACTGCACTATAATCAGTTACGTCAAATTGCAGCAATGTTCCATTCCCCCCCGCGTCAATAATGGATGCAAGGGTATTTTGCGCTTCCTGTTCATTGCTGAGGTAATTGATAAGCACATGATAACCCATTTGGGCAAGCTTAATACATACAGCCTTGCCAATTCCTCTTGATCCTCCGGTTACCAGCGCAAATTTCATATTAATTTATTGAATATTAATAAATTGATTGCAAAGATAATCTTTAACCCGTTTAATTTCAATATACTTAATAGTGTCTTCTTCAAACCTTGGAACCAGCGTTCTGAGCTGTTGATATGCTGCCCTGGTGTGTGATGACATCCTGGTGTCAATATTCAGGTAATCAATTGCCTGAATTATGGAAATCAGTTCTATCGAGAGCACCTGGTAAGTGTTGTCGATTACTTTTTTAGCAAACTGAGCCGAATTGGTACCCATGCTTACCATATCCTGGTTGTCGTTGTTGTTGGGTATACTGTGAACATAATTGGGGAAGGAGAGTGTCTGGTTTTCAGCAACAGTTGATGTGGCAGTGAATTGAGCGCCCTGCATCCCAAAATTCAATCCCAGCTTGCCCAGGTTTACAAACGGCGGAAGTTTATTGTTCAACCGGTCGTTCATAAAGTAATTTAATTGTCGCTCAAAGAGCATTGACAACTTTGTCATCGCAATTTTAAGTTTATCCATTTCAAGGGATATGTAATCGCCATGAAAATTGCCACCATGGAATATATTGTTGGATGCAGCGTCAACCACAGGATTATCGGATGCCGAGTTGGCTTCATTTACCAGCGTCATAGAGGCATAATCAATGGTATCAAGAATGGGGCCCAATATTTGGGGTACACATCGTATGGAATAGTATTCCTGGACTTTATCGGCAATTACATAATCATTGCTGTGTTTGCCATTAAAGAAGTGTTCCTCACGTTTGCGTATGAGTTTGCTGTCGCTGAGCAATCTGCGAACTTCACCCGCGATGAAATTTTGTCCTTTATGTTTTTTTACCCTGTTAAGTTCTTCGGAGAAATAGTCGTCAAATGACCTGACGATTTCGTTTATCATTGAAGCAACAATTATGGCCCAGTTAACAAGGTTTCTGGCGTGCAACAGGTTTACCATTCCTGTCCCTGTCATGAAGGAAGTACCGTTAATCAGTGATAATCCTTCGCGTACATGTATGGAAATGGGCTTAAGGTTATGGCGTGCAAATACCTCGGATGTATTGTGCAACTTCCCTTTTTCAAATGATTCACCCTCGCCAATAAGCACAAGGGCAATGTGAGCAAGCTGAACAAGGTCACCGCTTGCACCAACACCGCCATGTTCGGGAACATACGGGGTAATGTCCAGGTTCACCAGATTTTTAATCAGCTCAATTACTTCGGGGTGCATACCCGAAAAGCCATGCGAAAAATTGCTTAACAGCGTGATCATTGCCGACTTTACGTAAACCGGCGAAACAGGGTCGCCACAACCGGAGGCATGACTCCTTATGGCATTATAGTGGAGTTTTAAACGGTCGGCCTCATCTATTCGGTATTGTGCCATCGGTCCAAGGCCGGTGGTAATGCCATAAATAATCTTATTTCTGTAAAATGAGTCCAGGAAGTTGAAACTCTTTGCTATCCGATCATTTGCTGTTGAATGAATATCGACCTTTTCGTTTTTGTAAAGAATTTGGTAATAGTCTTCAAGTGAAATCTGTCTTTCTCCTATATTGAGCATTTCTTAAAGCAGGTTAGGTGCAATAGTTTTTTGAATTTTTCGTTATAAATGGTTGGTTCGGTTAAGTGCCTGCAAAATAATAAAAAATTTAAATGATATTGAAATATTGTGTTAACTTTCCGAACCAACAAATATCACTTGGCATTGGGTGTTTGTGTTAGGCTTGAGGCGGTTTTGGTCAATCTGATATCTTCGCTGGACAGCTTTTAATATTTCAAATAACCAAATACTTACTTGCTATGAAAACCCTAAAAATTCTTGCTTTTTTACTGGCTGTTAATATCTTAGTGTTTTTACCCGGCCTGCGTGCCCAGGATTCAGAAAAATCCTTTATGGTATATCCCTCCATTGGACTTGGTATTGGATTCTTTTATCCCGATGACGTGAACACCTATATTGAAGATTATCTGGTATCGGGTTATGACCTTACCTATAACACTGAATTGTATATGTACCTCGAGGCCAAAGGTGGAGTAACTTTCAGGCTAAAAACTGTAGACTTTGGTGTAATGCTTGAGTATGACATAGCACCAAAATTTATTAGTGTTTCGGGTGGAGATAATCTTACTTATTCTTTTTCAAGGTTCGCCCCCGAATTGAGTACAAATTATTACTTTCCCGGTAAAAGCGGAAGAAATGCCTTTTTTATAGGGGCCGGCATCAGCTATAGTTTCATGAAATTTGAAGATTTTGAAGCATCGGCTCCCGGGTTTAAATTACAGGCAGGGTACAGCATGCAATTTGGGAAGTTTAACCTGCAACCCTATGGCGCTTTCAGGTATGTAGCAGGCAAGGACGATATCATGTGGGGCCTGCAAAGCGACAAGTTCGAATTAAACTATACCGGCGGGCAAATCGGCGTCATCATGTCCTTTCATCCACGAATGTCTTACCGCTAATGAATAAAAATATTCAGGGGTAAAATAAAAATCTATATTTGCACCTGGTATTGAATCAATGATACCTCCTAAGGTGAAGGAAGTCTGCTGCGATGAATTGGTGCGTGATTGTTCCTACATACAATAATGAGAAAACACTCGGGCAAGTGCTTCAGGGCATTTTGCAGGTGACAGGGAATGTTATTGTTGTCAATGACGGGTCAACAGATCAGACAGAGAACATACTCCGAAAGTACAACCAGGTTCATGTCGTAGGGTATCCCGATAACAGGGGAAAGGGCTATGCCTTGCAAAAGGGTTTTGAGAAGGCCGTAAAGGAAGGTTTTCACTATGCCGTTACCATGGATTCCGATGGACAGCATGCTGCTTCCGATATACACCTTTTCATTGAAAAGGTAAGTGAGTTTCCTGATGCATTGATTGTGGGCTCAAGAACCCTCCCTGAAGAAAAACTGCGAAAAGGCAGCGGATTTGCCAACCGTTTCTCCAATTTCTGGTTTAAGCTCATAACAGGTGTCAATCTGCCTGATACGCAATCTGGCTTTCGCTTGTATCCCTTATTACCGCTGGCCAATATGCGGTTCTTTTCAAATAAGTATGAGTTTGAACTTGAAGTGCTTATTCGTGCAGCCTGGAAAGGCCTTCCGCTTATGCACATTCCCATTAATGTATATTATCCCGAAAAAAAAGACCGGGTTAGTCATTTCAGACCATTCCGCGATTTCGTCCGCATCAGCATACTCAACGCCATTTGCGTATTTATTGCCCTGGCTTATGTAAAGCCATTTGCTTTTGTCAGGTACCTGCGCAAGGAGAGCATCCGGTCATTTTTGAAGAAGAACGTATTTGAAACCGGTGACTCGGCTCAGAAAATTACTTTTTCTGTTATGCTGGGCATATTTATGGGCATCGTTCCCATATGGGGATATCAGCTTTTATCCGCGCTTGCATTGGCTTACCTGTTACGCCTTAACAAGGTAATAGTGGCAGTGGCGGCCAATATCAGCATTCCACCCATGATTCCCTTCATTCTTTACCTCAGTTATATTACAGGTGGAATAGTATTGTCGGCAGATAACCATATTCCTTTTAGTTCCGATTTTTCAATAAAGTGGTTTATTACCCAGGTGGGTGTTCAGTATATTGTTGGTGCATGTGTTTTTGCTGTCATTTCATCCTTGTTTTCAGGCCTTATAACCTATATCTTTCTTAAGGTTTTCAGAAAAAAATCCGCATTACTTAATTAGCAATGGAAGCCTTGTTTTTAGCATTGTATCATTTTTTCAGGAAAAGACGGATTGTATTGTTCCTGATTGTTATTGCCCTTTTTGGTATTGCCGGCTTTCTGGCACTCCGTATTGTTCCCGAAGAAGATATTACCCGGATGATATCCGGAGGCGATTCGCGGAATGCCGTTAACCAGGTATTTGAACAGTCGGGTTTTCTGGATAAAATCATTATTACCATTTCATCGTCTGATACCACCAATCCTGTTTCGCCTGAAGAACTTGGTGAAGCCGGTGACCGGCTGGCCGATACCTTGCTCTCTGAAGCGTTTAAACAATACGTTGCCGGCATAACTTACAAAGTGGCCGACTCATCAATGGAAACCATGTTTAACCTGGTGTACGAAAACCTGCCTTTGTTCCTTGATGAGAATGACTACAGGGCGATGGATTCTATCATTACACCGGATAACATAGAGAGAACCACCGGCAATAACCTCAGGAATTTACTGTCTCCTGCCAGTTTTACCATGAAACAAATGATCATAAGGGATCCGGCAGGGATTGCATCACTCGGGCTCCGAAAACTGGGAACCTACCAGAACGATGAAAATTATACCATCAGGAACGGAAGCATATACTCACGCGACCTGCAAAACCTGATGATGTTTGTTTCCCCTGTATATAAGTCAAATGCCACAGCCCGCAATACCGGGTTTGTGAAACTGCTTGATGCCTCCATAGCTAACATAACATCAGCATATGATCATAATGTAAATATCCGGTATTTTGGATCGGCAGTAATTGCCGTGGGTAATGCCGAACGTCTGAAAAAAGACATCAAGTTTACCCTTACCATAACCATTATTCTGCTCACCCTTATTATTACGTTTTCAGTAAAAAAGAAGAAGCTTTTTCCTGTAATATTTTTACCGGCTGTTTTCGGTGGCCTTATGGCTCTGGCGGTTATTTACCTGCTGCAGGGAAAGATTTCGGTTATATCACTGAGCATTGGAACAGTTATCCTCGCCATTACCGTTGATTATGCCCTGCATATCACCACGCATTTCAAACATAAGCACTCCATTGTAAACACCATAAAGGACGTATCATTTCCGATCATTGTCTGTGGTTTTGCCACGGCATTTGAATTCCTTACCCTTGTTTTTGTATCTTCCGAATCGCTGCATGAACTGGGAATACTTGCTGCGGTTAGTGTAATTACTGCCGCTTTTTTCACCATGGTTGTCATACCGCATATCCTTGAGGTTTCCCATCGCCCCGGGGATGAAACCGAAGAAAAGAATGCCCTTGAAAGGGTACTTGACAGGATTACCAATTATGCATTTGACAAGAACAGGCTGTTACTGGCTTTTATGGTAGTATACACAGGCGTGGCGCTTTTTTATTTCAATAGAGTGGGTTTCGAAACCGATATGATGAAAATGAACTACATGTCGGACGAACTTCAAAAAACGGAAGCACACCTGAACAATATTAACAATACCAGGCTTAATTCGGTGTATGTCGTGGCCTATGGTGAAAACATACAGGAAGCGCTGGAAAACAATGAAAAGGTTTTGGCGAAAGCCGATCACTTTAAGCAGCGGGGACAAGTGAAAAGCTACTCCTCCCCGGGTTCCCTGCTCATGTCGGATTCCCTGCAGGCAAAAAAGATCGGCGACTGGAACGCATTCTGGGAGAAAAACGGAAGGGAGGAATTTCTGCATAACCTTGAAAATATTTCAGTTGCGGCTGGCTTTAGGCCAAATACTTTCAATGATTTTAACAACCTCATCCATCATGATTTTTCCATTGCCGATTCGCAGGTTTTTCAAACGCTTCAGCAGATTTTCTTTGTTGACAACATTACAGAGAGTCCGGATTTTTCATCGGTTATAACGGTACTCAAGCTTGAGAGCAGTATGAAAGATGAGGTTGTCGGGCAATTCGACAACCATGACGGAATTCTTGTAATCGACCGCAAATCGGTATTATCTCAAATTGTAAATACACTGGGTGAGGACTTTAATTTTATTGCCAATGCCAGCCTTCTGCTTATTCTTGGCGTGCTCATATTTGCTTTTGGACGTATCGAATTGGGCGTGGTAACCTTTATTCCTATTTTGGTGAGCTGGATTTGGACGCTGGGCTTTATGGGAATTTTCGGAATCCGGTTTAATATTTTTAACATCATCATTTCATCCTTTATTACGGGTTTGGGTATCGACTACAGTATCTATATTATGCAAGGCCTGGTACAGGGATATAAAACCAATACCCGCAATCTTTTATCCTATAAAACTTGTATCCTGATCTCGGTAATGATTTCAATTTCCGGAACAGGAGTGCTTATTCTTGCCAAACACCCTGCCTTATATTCCATTGCGCTCATATCAATTGTAGGCTTGCTATCGGTGGTGCTAATTTCCTATACCTTTGAACCGATATTCTTTAATTACCTGGTTTCAAAGGGCAATAAAAAGCGCTTCCTCCCCGTCACCCTTTCTGACTTGCTGGTCACCATCATCGTTTTTTCAATTTTTGTCGTTGGTTGCATCTTTATGAACGCATTATTGCTGTTGGTTTTGCTCATGCCTGTCAAGTCAACTGTCAAAAGATACATTTTGCACCGTGGAATACAGATGTGGTGCAAAATACCGGTTTATACAATGCTGCACATCAAGAAAAGAATAATCAACGATAACGCAGAGGACTTTTCCAAACCAGCCATTATCATCAGCAATCACCAGTCGCATATCGACCTCCTGCTGTTGCTGATGCTTCATCCGAAGCTCATAGTGCTTACTACCAAATGGGTTTGGAATAACCCAATATATATGTTCGTCATCAGGTACCTCGATTATTATCCTGTTATGGAAGGATATGGTGACCTTACCGGGAAACTTTCAGATAAAATAAGAGAAGGGTATTCCGTTGTTATATTCCCCGAAGGAAGCAGGTCTCCCGATTCATCAATCACCCGTTTTCATAAAGGCGCCTTTCTTATGGCTCACCAGCTTAAAGTTGACCTTATTCCTGTTATCATCCATGGTGCCGGTGATTGTATGAACAAAGGAGAAAACCACCTAAGGGGAGGTTCCGTTACCCTGCGGATTTGTAAGCGGATAGCGCCCGGCGACCCACTTTATGGGAATGATTACCATGAAATGACAAAATCCATGCTTCATTTCTTCAGAAAGGAGTATGGAAGCATGAAAGTCATACTTGAAACGCCGGATTATTTCAGGCGAAAGGTGATCCGGAACTATATTTACAAGGGCCCTGTGCTGGAATGGTACACACGCATAAAGCTTTCACTCGAAGGCAATTATGCACCCATCAATGATCTCGTTCCGCGTGAAGCAAGCATTGTTGATATAGGTTGTGGTTATGGTTTCCTGTCGTACATGCTGGGCTTTATTTCTCCTTCGAGAAAGATTCTGGGCATTGACTATGATGCCGATAAAATTGAACTGGCAGAAAACTGTATTTCAAAAACCAGCAACATATCGTTTGTTTCGGCCGATGCAACCCAATACAACTTTGAAAATGCCGATGTGTTTATTTTAAGTGATGTGTTGCATTATCTTCCTGAAGACAAGCAGGATGAATTAATTATGCAATGCATGGCAAAACTGAACGAAGGCGGGAAAATAATTATCCGTGATGCCGACAGGGATAATAAAAAGCGCCATTGGGGCACTCGGTATACCGAGTTTTTCTCAACCCGGTCAGGTTTTAACAAAGCAAAGAACAACCGCTTGTTTTTCTTTTCAGGCAATAAAATAAGTGCATTGGCTCAATCACATGGATTCAGTCTTCATAGAACGGAAAGGTCAAAACTCACTTCGAATATTCAGGTTGTGTTGGAAAAAAATAGCTTAAATTAGCCTTTTACCATCAGCTTAAAACAACCATGGATTTCATGAATTCAGCCTACTTTGATTACCTGGTGCTTCCATTATTAATATTTGTTTTAAGAATTTTTGATGTATCCCTTGATACCATGCGCATTATTTTCATGACCAAGGGGTATAGGAAAATAGCACCCATTATTGGCTTTTTCGAAATCCTTATCTGGATTGTGGCAATAACACGGATAATGCAAAATCTGAATAACTGGGTTACCTATGTGGCTTATGCTGCAGGATTTGCAACAGGCAATTATGTAGGCATGCTGCTTGATGAAAAACTGGCCATTGGTCATGAACTCATCCGGGTAATAACCAAAGAGATAAGTGATTTGGCCGACACATTAAGGGGCGCAGGTTTTGGTGTTACTTCGGTTAAAGCTTCAGGCATGCAAGGTGAAGTAGGAATTCATTATGTGGTTGTTAACCGGAAGAATTTGCGAAAAGCAGTGGAAATTATTGAATACAAAGCGCCAAGTGCTTTCTATACCATTGAGAACATTCATTTTGTTAACAGGCCGCTCGATAAAAACAGGATAATTGATATTAAAGTTGGCACAATTCCCAAAGCCCGGCCGTAAAAATCTCATTTTATAACAAGCCAGATACCGAATCCGATCATGATTGCCCCCGAAACAATATAAACTCCTTTTAACATTTTTGCATTCAATAAATTGCTGATGCGGTAAGCAAAGTAGGCTTTAACAATGTCAAGTGCAGCCATGGTTGTGAGCGCCGCAATATAAAAAAGCAAGGTTTCTTTGCCGGTATACTTAAGTTTTGTAAGAGTCAGGGCCATTGTTCCCAGCCAGAACAATACAACGGCCGGGTTCATGAAATTAATGAAAAAACCGTTGAGCATTAACCTGATATTGCCTGTTTCCTTTATCTCGCTGCCTTTACGGTGACGCGACAAAATGTAACCCACACCAAACAATGCGAAAATGGTGCCTCCAGCTAAATTAAAATACGTATTCTTAACAATGGTTTGGTTAATCCATGATGCGAAGAAATAAACAACTACGATGAGTAAGGTATCACACAATACAACACCGGCATCAAACCATAGTGCAGCTTTAAAGCCCCGTGTCATGCTGGTTTCAATCAGCATAAAAAAAGTGGCACCAACAAATATGCTCAGTAACAGACCTGTAATAAAGCCATTAACAATAGCGTCCATCTAGTTAAAATATTGGCGCGTAAAACTGTCCCATTCCGCGTACTGCTTTCCGATAACCCTGGGAAATTTATGTTGGCCGCCTTCTTTTCCTTTGAGTTTAAGCCAATCATAGAATGCCCTGACAGGCAAAATTTCCACCATAATTTTTTTCAATGCAGCCTTCCTTTCCACTGCATAATCATCATTAAGCCTTGAAAGTGTCTCATCGAGCAATTGCTCAAAAGCGCATACATCATCAATATGTTCATTGGTTCCGATGTACCATTTATGGGCAAATAAGTTCTCATACGGTATACCTGCAACAGTGAACTCCTTGATGTCAATATTCAGGCGCTCTGAAATTTCACTTATAGCACAGGTCATGTTATCAACACTCAGGTGTTCGCCGCACAGGCTTAAAAAATGCTTTGTCCTTCCGGTGATCACAATCTCGTAATCCTTCACTGAAGTGAATCGTACGGTATCACCTATCAGATAACGCCAGGCACCGGCATTGGTTGAGATTAGCACCGCGTAATCTTCATTTTCCTTTACATCGTTGGCTGTCAATACGGTTGGATTTTCTACCGGATGGCCTTCGGCATTAAAATTACTGTTGTTGAAGGGTATAAATTCAAAGAAAATCCCGTTGTCGGGAACAAGTTGCATTGCCCGGTCTTTTTTTCGCTGGTAGGCCAGGAATCCCTCTGAAGCCAGGTATGTTTCGAGGTAAATAATTTCCCTGCCCAGCAACTTCTCAAAGCTTTTTTTATAGGGAGCAAGATTTACCCCGCCGTGTACATATGCCCTGAAATTGGGCCATATATCATGAATATTTTGTAGGCCGTAATGGTCAATAATTCTTTCAAACAATATTTGCATCCAGGCAGGTACACCACATACACCACCAATATCCCAGTCTTTGGCCTTCAAGACAATTTTATCCAGCTTGGTATTCCAGTCTCTCTCCCTGGCGATAGCCCCGGGTTTGTAAAAGCCGTTGAACCAGTAAGGCAGTCGGCCTGCAAGAATGCCACTCAGGTCGCCCTCGAAAAATTTCTCGGATTTGACAAGGGTTGTGCTTCCACCAAGCATGAGGATGCTTTTTTCATAAAAGTCGTGGGGTAAATTGAACCCGGCCAGTGAAACCAGTTGTCGTGTACCTGTGCGCCTGATTGAACGGATCATGTCGCGGGTTATGGGAACCCGTTTACTGGAATCGTTTGACGTTCCTGATGTCAGGCCAAAGTATTTAACTTTTCCGGGCCAGGTTATATCGGGTTGGCCTTCAATAAGCTTATGCCAGAAACTGGCATACAACTTTTCATAGTCGAATATGGGCACCTGTTTTTGAAAACTGCCGACCATGTCATTGCTATGAAGAATTTCCCTGAAGTTATAGGTATTTCCAAATTCGGTGTCCTGTGCTTTTTCAAGCAGCTTTTTTAGGGTGGCCTTTTGCTGATCAAAATTGATTAGCCTTTGGTCAAGGCTACGATTCTTCTTACTGAATACTTCATGAAGGATTGTACCCACAATGGCCATATTATGAAAATTTGAAATTTGGAAACAAATGTAGAAAAAAAGAAAAATCAACCAACATTTCAGCAACAGCAGAATATAAACTTGAATTCCGCTAATCGATTAATTCAGTCATTTCATTTTCAACTTCAAGCCGTGCCAGTTTTAATATTTCAATGGCCTGTTCAATCTCGCTTTCCTGATGCGATGCCATCAACTGAAAGCGGAATATGGCTTTACCCTTTGGAACGGCAGGAAATTCAACCAGGTTCACGAGCATGCCCTTTTCAAAAGTTTTTTTAAAAATCATCCTCGCAAGCCGCTCATTGCCAATTAATATAGGTACAATTTGCGAAGGGATTCCGTTTATGGTAAAGCCTTCTTCCTTAAACCTGTTCACGGTAAAAAGAACAAGCTCACGCAGGCGGTTCCTGATTCCTTCACCCTCTTCTGAAAAAACCAGGTCAAGGCTGCTGCTGGCAATATGGCACTGTAGCGGAGAAGCACCTGTAGAAAACATATAACTTGGTGACATAATGATCATTTGCTTGCGTATTTCGGCAGGTCCCGCTACAAATCCCCCGTTGGTGCCGAAGGCTTTGCTGAAAGCTCCGCAAATGATTATGTTCCTGGCATATTGAAGATCGATGGTTTCCAGCAAACCCATACCGGTTTTTCCCATTACGCCCAAATCATGTGCACAGTCGATAATAACGATTGCCTCATATTTAAACGCCAGTTCCATTACCCTTCTGAGATCAGGAGAATCGGAATTCATTGAAAACAAGCTCTCGGTTACAATAAAAAGTCCGTTTTTGTCATCAATCTGACGGCATCTTTCAAGCACAGAATCAAGGTGCTTCATGTCGTTGTGGTTGAACTTGAAGATGCTGTTGGTGGTGTATTTGGCTGCAACCTGCATGCAGTTGTGGGCCAGGGCATCTATTACCAATGTATCCTTGCTGTTGGTTAAGCCTGTTATAGCCCCAAAGCAAGCCATCCATCCCGTAGGGTATATCATGGCCGTTTGCTGCTTAAGCAGGGTGGCCAGTTTTGATTCCAGTTCTGCTGTCCAAATGGTCCGGCCGGTTAGGGTAGGCGAGCCTGCACTATGAATAATGCCATTATCCTGAATAAACTGAATAAGAGAATTGACAATTTTTTTGTTTACCGAAAGTCCGAGATAATCCTGGGTACCGAAATTCAGCGGCCGGCGGTTATCATTTTCCATTCCATACGGCCAAAGGTTTTGTTCTTCGCGCAATAATCCCCAATGATTAAATGGAGCATACCTATCAGCCAGGTTTTTTCCGGAGAAATTCATAAAATGAACTCCACTTCCCTCGAAGGGACCTAATATTTGCGAACCCATTATTCTATAACTATAAACGTTTACTAATCACCTTTTTGTACAGAAAAAATTTCCTCAATTAAGTCACGATAACGATTGGTGAGAAATTTTCTTTTCAGTTTTAGGGTTGGTGAAAGTTCTCCGGTAAGTGCGCTCCATTCTTCCTGCACAATTCTAAACCGCTTGATTTGCTCTGTTTGTCCCAATTGTTTATTCATTTCATTAACTACACGCTGGTATCGTTCTAAAACAGCGGGCATTTGAATTAACTCCCGGTTATCCCTGAAGTCAATTCCATGTCGCATCGCCCAATTGTGCAAAAAGTTAAAATCTGGTGATATAATGGCACTGGCAAACTTCTGGTTTTCGCCAATGACCATAACTTGTTCAATAAAGCTGGATTCTTTTAATTTGTTTTCGATAACCTGGGGTGCAATGTACTTTCCGCTCGAGAGTTTAAACATCTCCTTCTTGCGGTCGGTAATTTTCAGGTACCTGCCATCAATTAAAACGCCGATATCGCCGGTATGAAGCCATCCCTCCTCATCAATAACCTCACGGGTGAGGGCGGGTTCTTTATAATATCCTGCCATTACATTATCGCCCCTGCACAGTATTTCTCCATCTTCGTCAATTTTTACCTCTATGCCGTACAGGGCAGGTCCTACGGTACCAACACGTATATCGCCTGATGAAGGCTTCCTGTTGGCAGAAATTACCGGTGAAGCCTCTGTCATTCCATAACCTTCGGCAACCTCAATACCGGCTGCATTAAATATTGTACACAATCTTGGCTGAAGGGCTGCTCCTCCGGCAACGATAAGTTGAACGTTTCCACCCAGGGCTTCCCTCCACTTGCTGAAGATAAGCTTGTCAGCTACCTTTAGCTTTAATTTGTAAAACCAGCCGTTGGAGTCAGGAATCTTGTACTTCATGCCAAGATTTACGGCCCAGAAAAAGATCTGCTTCTTTATTCCTTTCAGATCTCTTCCTTTGGCAATGATTTTATCATAGGTACGCTCCAGTAATCTGGGAACCGATATGAAAACATGAGGCTTTACCTCTTTTAAGTTTTCGGCGATGGTGCCAAGGTTCTCGGCATAATAAATGCTTACCCCGCAACGCTGGAAATAATAGTTTATCGTTCGTTCAAAGACATGACTGAGAGGCAGAAAACTTAAGGTACGATGGCGGGTATCAAAATCATATGTTTTGGTAATGGCATATACATTGCTCATTATGTTCCAATGTGACAGCATAACGCCTTTAGGATTTCCGGTAGTTCCCGAAGTATAAATCAGGGTTACCATATCATTTCCGGAAACTTCCAACCGGGTTTTCTCCAATACAGGTAACAGGGAACCTGCATTGTTTATTCCTTGCTGCAATATTTCATTCCAGTTTGGTACACCATTCAATTCATTATAACTGTATACGGATTTAACGGATTTTACTTTTTCGGCAATGGGTTTGATTTTATCATACAATGATTTGTCCGATACAATTACCAGCTTTGGCTCGCAATTGTTTAATATATACGTGTAGTCATCCTCACTTATGGTGGGGTAAACAGGAACATGAACAATTCCCGCCTGGCTCATGGCCATGTCCATTATGTTCCATTCGGGCCGGTTATTGGAAATGGTTACAACCAGGTCATTCTTTTTGAGGCCCATTGAAATAAGTCCAAGGCTGGCATTTTCTGCCATCGACGCATATTGGCGGACAGAAAATTTTGTCCACTTGCCTTTTTCTTTACAGGCCAGCAAATCGTCCTTATCAGGACATATTTGTAAAAGATGGGTGAGTATATCAAACGTTCTTTCCAATTCCATGAAAAACGAAATTCATATTTTCAAATATAACGATAAAGACTATAACTTGAAAGGGCTTATTTATGGAACAATGTCATTTTTTACCTTCCTTGAATAGTTTACCTTTTATCTTTCTTTTAAATAAGGTGTTATGAAGAAACTTGCCGTTATAGCCCTTGGAGGTAATGCCCTTCAACGTGATAATCAGCGCGGAACAATCGAAGAACAGGAAAAAAACACATTTAAAACCCTCGAAAACCTCATATTTCTGTTGAAGGATGGTTATGAGCTTGTAATCACCCATGGCAATGGCCCACAGGTGGGAGACCTGCTCCAGCGTAACGATGCTGGTGAACAGGTATACAATATACCTCAGATGCCACTCGACATATGCGTGGCAGGTACACAGGGCGAAATAGGATACATGATTGAACGCATATTAAGAAATGTACTCGTAAAACATGGTATTCAGAAAAATGTAGTAAGCCTCATCAGCCAGGTAGTCGTTGATAAAAAAAGCAAGTCATTTAAGGCAATGGTTAAGAGAGTAGGTCGAAGCTATTCGGCTGCCATGGCTCAGAAACTTCAGCAGGAGAAGGGATGGGTATTCAAGGATGAAAAAAAATCCGATGGTGGATTCCGCAGGGTGGTGGCATCACCTGATCCGGTTGATATCCCCAACAGCGATATAATTAAGGAACTTGTATTACGCGGCAATATTGTTATCGCTGCCGGAGGGGGAGGCATTCCGGTATATATCGACAGCAAGGGGCGGTTTCGTCCGGCGGAGGCGGTAATCGACAAGGATATGGCATCCTCGTTGCTTGCGGTTACCATCGGTGCAAATGAATTCTATATACTTACCGATGTGCCGTATGTTTATTTGAACTATAAGAAGCCTGATCAGCAAATCGTTGAGTTCATTACCCGCGATGAAGCCTTGCAGTATTTGAAAGCCGGAATGTTCGGCGAAGGCAGTATGGCTCCTAAAATGAAGGCTGCGGTGTTTTTTGTTGAAAATGGCGGCGAAAAAAGCGTTATTACGGAAGCAACGAAGCTTGAGAACCGGAAATACGGATCGCGCATAACGTTGAAGTGATCACTGTTGAAAAAAACCTGATTTATAAACAACACAACCGTCTTCAGGTACGTTATTTTTGCATGTATTCGGTTTTATTTTAGTTTCTATGAGATTTATATATATACCTGCCATACTCTTAATGATTTCCGCAGCATCTTTTGCACAATATTCCGAGAGAATGTCAAGGCCGATGTATTTCGAAAAATACAGGGAGATGGCTATTCGGGAGATGGAGCGAAGCGGTGTGCCGGCCAGCATAACGCTTGCCCAGGGAGCTCTGGAAAGTGCCGATGGAAACAGTCGTTTAGCCCGTAATGGCAATAACCACTTTGGCATAAAATGTCATAATGATTGGAACGGGAAACGAATTTATGAAGATGACGATGCAAAAAATGAATGTTTCAGGAAATATACATCTGTTGAGGAGTCATTCAGGGACCATTCCGATTACTTACGGACAAAATCACGCTATGCTTTTCTTTTCGACCTTGCCATTACCGATTACAAGGGATGGGCAAGGGGCTTAAAAAAAGCAGGATATGCAACAAGCCCTACCTATGCCAATGCGCTTATTAAAATAATAGAGCAATACAATTTGCACCTGTATGATAAAATGAAACCGCCGGTTAAAGGAAGGGTAAAAGAAAAATCGCACCATTCTAAGCCGGCCGACGCCAGAAGAGCGGTTTTTGAACGTAACAGGGTAAAATATATACTTGCCGGGAAAGGAGATACCTTTGAGTCAATTACGGAGGAATTTGGTAAGCTGAGCTGGGAAATCCCACAATACAACGATGTTCCCCAACGTGTTGATTCACTGTTCCCTGGCCAGGTAATATATCTGCAGCCAAAACGTAAGAAGGCTGAAGCAGGAAAAGAGACGCATATAGTTAAAGCGGGTGAGACAATGTATACCATAGCCCAGTTATATGCTATCCGGCTGGATAACCTGTATTTGATGAATGATATGAACCGTGGGACATATCTGGCGCCGGGAACAGTGCTTCAACTGCGAAAGACGGTCAGGAAACCGGTAAGCAAGCCGGTTAATGACATACCGGCCATGGAGGAAGAAGGTGAAGAAATCAGGATAAATTTTGAATAGCTATACCATGGAATACGCTCCAGCAGCAGGGAATCCTCTTAAAAATTCATCAACGGGCATTTGTTTTTTAGCCTGAAGTTGCAGGCGATCAATATGGTAATATCCATCGGATGTTGCAACGCTCAAGGTTGTTTTTCCATCACTGATAATAGTGCCTGCCGGCAATGCGTGTTGTGCCGGTTCAGGCCTTCCCGAAAAGATTTTTATGGTAAGCATTTCACCATCGCGGTGTTTTAATTCCGACCACGCCGTGGGGTAGGGACTTAAACCCCGCACAAGGTTGTGGATATTTTTAACGCTGCTGTTCCAATCAATCCTGCAATCATCCCTGAAAATTTTGGGAGCAGGTTTTAATAGTTCTCCATTAGGGGGTGTATGCTGTGATACAGGCTTTACGGTACCCCGCGAAATGCCTTCGATGGTTTTTACCACAAGTTCAGCACCTATCTCCATAAGCCTGTCATGCACATCCCCGGCCGTATCGTTTTCACCAATATCAATGGCTTGTGAATACAGGATCGATCCTTTGTCTATTTCACTGTTCAGAAAAAATGTAGTGACACCGGTTTTCTCTTCGCCGTTAATGACCGCCCAGTTAATGGGCGCAGCGCCCCTGTACTGGGGCAAAAGTGATGCATGCAAATTGAAAGTTCCCAGTGTTGGTAAACTCCAAACCTCAACCGGCAACATTCTGAAGGCAACAATAACCTGTAAATCGGGGTTTAAATCCTTCAGTGTGCCAAGAAAAGCGGGATCTTTTAATTTCTCGGGCTGTAACACCTTCAGGCCGTTGGCAGCAGCATATTCTTTAACAGGAGAAGGAGTCATTTTTAATCCTCTGCCAGATGGTTTGTCGGGAGCAGTTATCACTGCCTTAACATTATATCCGGCTCGTACAATAGCATCAAGTGATGCAACGGCAAATTCCGGCGTTCCCAGAAAAACGATATCCGGTTTGCTCATTTTATTTCAGTTTATTCGTGGTTTGCTATTTTGAAATCCTTGTCTTCAAGTAAATCAAGCAAATGCCCCATTTTATTCTTTTTAGTTTTAAGATAAAAATGGTTGTGCTCATTTGGGGGAATATTCAACGGAACATTTTCAACCACAGAAATGCCATATCCCTCAAGTCCGGCTCTTTTCACGGGATTGTTGGTTATTAATCGCACTTTTCCCAGTCCCAAATCATGTAATATACTGGCTCCGACACCATAATCCCGCTCATCCTCTTCAAAGCCCAGGTCAAGATTTGCTTCCACTGTATCCCTTCCCTTTTCCTGAAGGTTATAAGCCTTTATTTTATTGAATAATCCAATGCCTCTTCCTTCCTGGTTAAGATAAACAATCACTCCCTGGCCTTTTTTTTCAATCATTCTCATTGCCTCATGCAACTGAGGACCGCAATCGCAACGATATGATCCAAGTATGTCACCGGTCATGCACGATGAATGTACCCTAACCAGTACCGGATCTTCAGGGCTCCAGGTTCCTTTCAACAGCGCCAGGTGTTCAAAGCGGTTTGATTTCTGTATAAATGGAATTACGGTAAATGTGCCATATTTGGTCGGAAGTTTTGCTTTGTCACCCTTTATTACCAGGCTCTCCTGTTCAAGCATGTAAGCAATCAGCGACTTGATGGTAATTATCTTTAATTTATGCTTTTTGGCGATATCAAGTAATTCCGGAAGCCTTGCCATGCTTCCGTCCTCATTCATAATCTCAACCAAGGCTCCACCGGGCTTTAAACCGGCAAGTCTGGTAAGATCTATCGCTGCTTCGGTATGTCCGGGCCTTCTTAACACACCCCTTGATTTAGCTTTGAGAGGGAATATATGTCCGGGCCGTCCCAGGTCTTCGGGTTGGGTGTTCGGGTCAACAAGAGCCCTGATTGTTTTGGCCCTGTCACTTGCCGATATACCTGTGGTGCAACCATTCCCCAAAAGGTCTACAGACACCGTAAATGGCGTGCTATGTAACGAGGTATTGCTGCGGACCATTAATTCAAGTTCCAGTTGTTCGCACCTTTTTTCAGGAATGGGGGCGCAAATGAGTCCGCGTCCGTAAGTCGCCATGAAATTCACAATCTCGGGGGTTATAAGCTCAGCAGCACAAATAAAATCGCCTTCATTTTCGCGATCTTCATTATCTACCACAATGACAACATTCCCGGCTTTAATATCATCAACAGCCTCTTTTACCGTGTTCAACTCAATCAGCATATTGTTCATAACCAGGCTAAGCGAAAAAATTGTTTAAAGAAAATCGGTGCAAAGTTACAATTTGTAGCATTATCTAGGGTTCAATTTGTAAATAAATCAAAAACTGCGCCTCTATTCAATGAAATTCATCAGGTACGCTTCACTTTTTGCCATTTTACCGAATAGTTTCCATTCATAAAACGGATGATGCCTTTAACAATGGCATAGTTCATAATGAAAAGGTAATAGGGAGCAAAAAGAAAGCCGGCTTTGGTTTTAATATTCTCGAAAATTTTCCCTGCTATCACCATAAGGTAAAACAAAAGCTGAAG
>CAZYDI010000016.1:0-47651 GCA_964646255.1 uncultured Bacteroidales bacterium | reverse complement strand
CAATCGACTCCGGCAAACGTTAAGAAAATTAATTTACGAAGCGTTGTAAGGGGTATGGAGTAGGGAGTAGGGAGTAGGGAGGAGGCCATAATGCCGGCCCTATGGGCCTTGCAGCTTCAAGCCCTGTAGGGGCGACATTATGGTAGAAACAAGTTTTTCATTCCATGTCAAGCACCGTAGGTGAGGCCTTATGGTTGGTCTCCTGGTCTGTTTGTCTTCAGATCTGATTGTCTTTAGATCTTAAGACTTTGGAGACTTGAAGACTGTGGAGTGACTTTGAAGACAGTTCTACGACTTTGCCGACAATTCCCCGACTTTGTAGACTTTGTAGACTTTGAAGACTTTGAAGACTTTGAAGACACATTCTCGACTTTGCCAACAATTCCTCCACTAGCAGACCAGCAGACCAGTAGACCAGTTTTCAGCAGTGGCGGCGTTTTTCGGTTCCTTTTTGCGCTGTTGCAAAAAGGAACAAAGAACTTAACCCCTTTCATTAAATGCCCAATCATTTAACCTGCTGGTCAGCATTTTCGCGGTTTTATTAAAATATCTCTTTTCCCTGTAAGCGGCTACCCAGCGAATACCTTCCCTGGCATTGGTGAGGAATACCTCTTCAGCGTCATCCAATGCGGCGGGACTAAGGTTACTGTTATCATTGATCCGGAAATTCTCTCTTTCTGCCAATTCCAGCACAACACTCCTCATTATACCCGGAATACAGCCTTGCTTTATGCCGGGAGTAAACAACCCATTACCACTGATAAGGAAAATATTGGAATCACAGGTCTCCGTTATCCTTCCGGCTTCGTTAAGCAGGATTAGGGAATCAAGGAACCTACTTTTACACTCCATTCCCGTAAGCATGTAAAGCATTGAATGTGCCTCACGCACAAACGAAAGCGGCCCCGTCGTTTTGGTGAAAGTGTTGCATAAGTCAACCTTTAAGCCTGCCGTATTCAGTACATATTTACCGGAGCCAAGCGGAATGCTTTCCAGAAGAAATGAAACCTCGTTGATTTCCGGGACAGGCTCTTCGCCTTCCTTTCGGAATACGGTGAGACGAATCAGGGCTCCCTTGAAAAGCTTATTTTTATTCAGCAAATGGACAATAAGCTGCCTGAAATTATCCCTTGTAAAATAACCGGGAACAGGCATCTGCATTACCTTCATGTTAATGGACAGCCTGTCCAAATGCCTGCTGAGAAACTGAGGCTCGGTGGAATATGCATGAATGGACTCCACGACTGCATCGCTGTATCTGAAGCCCCGATTATTATTTAACAGGCTGGGAACGGAAGATTTAAGATACGCTCCGTTTAAGCATATATAATCGTTTACAGGCATAATGCCAATCAAAAAGACATTTCAGTGAGCCGGTTTATAAAATAAATGAACAACCTGTAGTTTATAAAAAGCGGGAAAACAAAACCGAATATTGCACCGGATATATGTGCATCGTGGTTAACGTTATCGGTGTTGCGCCTGCTCATGTAATGCGAATATACGAGGTATAAAACTCCCATGATAATACCCGGCACAGGTATTATTCCATAGAAATAAAGCAATTCCCACGGGTTAAAAAATATAAACGTAAACAAAACAGCCGAAACGGCTCCTGATGCACCCACAGCGTTGTACCAGGGATCCTCTTTGTGTTTGAATAAACTGGTAAGCGAAGCAATGATAATGGCAGCCAGGTAGTACAAAAGGTAAAAGAGATGATGCCAGGGCACAAGAGCAGGATTAAGGACTTCCTTGAAATATTGCTCCACCCGGGGTCCAAAAAAGAATAAAACCAGCATATTGACGATAAGATGCATCCAGTTGGCGTGCAAAAAGCCATGGGTAAGCAGTCGGTACCATTGCTTTCGCTGCACTGCCTGGTATGCATTAAACTGAAATTTTAAAAACCAGTCGTGATTATTGAAAGCGGGAATTGATATCAGCGCAGTGAATGCAATAAGGATATATGTCATCATATCAGTTAAAATTATCTAGTGCAAAATCTTATACATAAGTTCCCTGAGCAAATCCCCGTCTGAAGCAGCCGATCCACCCTTTGATTTCATGTCATACTCCCGTAACCATGAAATTATTTGTTTTGTTTTACCTGCTGGAAAATTACGTGCAGCTTGCTGGTATTCTGCAATAAAGTAAGGATTAATTCCAAGTTCCCTTGCCACTTCGTCCTTGCTTTTCCCGGGCAGCCCATGAAAAAGCAGCACTTTGGTGAAATAATAAAACAACGATGAGATAGTGAGAACCAATGGATTTGTTTTAGGGTTGGCAGAGAAATAATTGATGATCCTGTTGGCTTTAACCACATCAAGCGATACAATGGCACGGTTTAATTCAAAATTGTTATAATCCTTACTGATGCCTATATTTTTTTCGATCAGCTCAGCTGTAATTTGCTTTGATCCTGATGGCAGAACAATCTTTAGCTTGTCTATTTCATTGGTGATCCTGGGTAAATCATTTCCGAGGTAATCAACCAAAAGGCTTGCGGCCTTACCTTCGATTTGATAGCCATCAGCGCTTACAAGGTTTTTTATCCACACGGCAACCTTGTCTTCCCTGATTTTTTCCGACTCAAAGAAAACACATTTTTCAGCCAGTAATTTGGCCAGCTTTGTACGCTTATCGATTTTTTTATACTTATAAGCCAGCACAAGAACAGAGGATGGCATTGGAGCTGCAAGGTATTTTTCCAGGCCTTCAAGGTTTCTCAACTGCTGGGCTTCTTTAACCACAATAAGCTGGCGCGGTGCCATCATGGGATATCGCCGTGCAGAGGCAATGATATTGGCCATATCACTATCTTTTCCATACAGAATGGTTTGGTTAAATGCTTTTTCTGATTCCTGCAATGCATGTTCAACAATATAGTCGGTAATAACGTCAATGAAGTAAGGCTCCTCGCCTGTAAGAAAGTATACCGGCCGGTATTTGGCTGATTTTAGTTCGGTTAAGATGGCATCAAAAGTCATGGCTTATTTCATGGATTGTTGTTCCAAATCTTTATATTTACTAGGATAATTCCCTGCAATGGAACCGCTAAATTTACCAACATATTTTTTCAGGTTAAAAGAAGATAAAGGGAAAAAATACATTTTTGATGAAATAAGGCGTCGGTTTGTTCTGCTCACGCCGGAAGAATGGGTTAGACAACACATCGTCAATTACCTCATTACAGTTAAACACTATCCCAGAACGTTAATCTCTGTAGAAAAGGGAATTAATATCAACCGTAACCGCCAACGGTACGACCTGTTAATTTATAACACACAGGGAAAACCTGTTATGATCGTTGAGTGTAAGGCACCGGGTATCGAAATAAACCAACAGGTATTTGATCAGGCAGGACGTTACAACAATATGCATAAAGCCGGCTTATTGCTCGTTACAAACGGCATTAAACATTTCTGTTGCTCCATAAACCTTGAAAGCAGGCAATATGCTTTCCTTGCTGAGATTCCCGATTATAAGGATTTAATGGACGAAACACTGTTGTGACTCCCTGCATTCTGATAACGCACTCAGAACGCTTCACTCCTCTTGCTTATCCTTATGGCATCAAATATGTTTATCCTGGCTGTTCCACGGTAGGCAACAAGAAAGGCCCCCACAACATTGCAGGATATCCTTAATTGATCAGCATCCTTATGTGACGGTCCGGCATTCAGGTGATATTTATACCACCCGTCTTCCCTGACTATTGTTATGGGATGGGGACCATTGTAAATTAAACTAAGCTCATCCGGAGGAATGGCTCGCCGGGAGGCGGCGATTTGAACATGAAATTCTATATCGCTTGCATGGCCCGGACTGATGTCCTCAACTGGTTCCACCTGTTCCGGCGGAAGTTCTGCGGGAGCCGGTTCAATAGACTGCTGAACTGTACTATCAATGGCCGGTTCAGAAGGCAGATCCTGATCACTTATCGACACTGCAGGGTCAGAGAAAGGTACTTCAACCATGCCAACGCTATCGGAAACGGCAGGAGCAACAATTCCATCATCTACCCTGGAATCTGCCGGTGCAGTTGGTTCATCCGGTATATCCGCTTCATTGCTAACATCAGCCACTGTTTCACTTAATCCATGATAATGCGAAAGCGCCGTAACCTGCTTTTGGATAGCCTGACTTTCCAGGTTATGCGCTTCATTAAGCTTTTCAATTTTTGCAAAACCATCATCCATCTTTCTGGCCTCAAGCCTTGCGGAGACACCCTGAAAATAATGGTCGCTTGCCTGCTCTTCCATCATCTTGGCTTCCAGGTATAAAGACTCCTGGTTTTCATGCTTTTCCCAGAAATCATCAATATAACGCTTATACAGGATGAATTTAATCTCATTGCTTTTTTCATTCAGTGCTGAAGCTTCTATTTGCTTTGCCCTGGCAGAAGTTTCAAGCTGCTTTACTTTTTTGGCAATGGCCTTTTCACTGAGTTCAGGATTTGATTGCACACTGAATACTTCCAGGTACAACTGGTTTGCCTCACCAATTAATCCTTCGGCTTCTGCCTTATACTGTTCAGCTTTTTCAAGTTTTTTAAGGTCACCGGCAGCCAAAATCGACCGGATTGCTGATTCTTCCTGTGCTTTCGAACCCGGAATGCAAAGCATTAAAAAGGAAAGCATCAAAACGCCATATAACATAACTGTTTTCAAACCACAAACCCTCCTTAATTAAACAATACCTCAAGCCGGAAAAAATATAGCGGATGCGTGACTACCTCCTGGTATTGATCAATTGCAACAAAAGCTCTTCGGTATATCCGTCTGTAGTTTTTATCCAATCGGCCTTATGGCCGGTTACTACAAAACCGCATTTTTTAAAAAGCTTGAGGCTTTCGTTGTTATCAATAGTAATATTACAAAATAACTGGTGCAATTGCAAGGTATCGAAACAATAGGCAATCAATATCTTTAATGCCTTTGTTGCATATCCCCTTCGGCGGTCGGACTTATTGCCAATAAGAATGCCCACGCCCGCCCGCAGGTGATAGGGATCGAAATCAAACAAATCGACGATTCCGATCGTTTTCTTTTCCTGTGAATCTTCATTCACCTCTATCATTAAACGTAACTGCTTCACCTGGTAAATGTCCAGATGCGCATTCTCGATGTATTTTTCCAGCAGGTATTTCGAAAATGGTGTTGTGGTATTGCTGACCTTCCATATTTCCGGATCATTTTCCCACTGATACAACAATTCGATATCGGAAGGTTCGGGAGCCCTTAGAATTATTTCAAAGCCTGGCATATCAAGGCAATGGATAATTTGACCGCAATTCTATGCGGTAGAGATCCTCGGATGAGGCCACTTCAGCGGCATCTACGTGAGAATAGTACCCGGCTCTGCCATTCATCACAGGTATATAACCTTTGTCATCATTGGTTGTATTAATTGGGTACCCGATGTTAACAGGCTCTTTCCATGATTTACCCGACCGGGCAGCGTAAAATATATCATAACCACCCATGCTGTAATGACCCTTTGAACTGAAGAACAATAAATTGTCGTTCTTTGCAGGATAAGGGCTTTCCTCATCAAAGGCCGTATTAATGACTTTACCGGCGTTCTTAGCCTTGCCCCAATTGCCCGATTTATCCCTGGTTGCGTAATATATATCGAGGCCTCCCATGCCTCCCTTGCGTGAACTGGTAAACCAAAGCTTTTTTCCATCAGATGATTCGCATGCCCAGGTTTCATCCGCAATTGTGTTTACAGATTTTCCCAACGGCGAAGCTTTCGTCCATGAATTATTCTGCCTCCTTGTGATGTAGATGTCTTTATTGTTTTCTGTAATCCTCAGCAAATACAGGGTATTTCCATCATGCGACAGTGAAACAGGATAAAAATCACCATCGGAGCCTATCAATGGATTCATATTTATAACATCCCCCCAGGTTTCTCCTTCCCTTTCAGCATAAAGGATAGCATCGTAAAACTTCAGCTTGCGGACAAATATGATCGTTTTCTCATCGTTGGAAACCACCGGGTTCAGCTCAGATGCCAATGTATTGATCAGGGTGTCCAGGGGAACAACATTGGCGCTAACCGGACTGTCCATTATTATTTTTGCCCGCTCACACGATTTAATTTCATTCTCCACCACGTTAAGGTTGTAATTTCCATAGTAGTAGGGTGAATTGATAAATACATTGTATGCATTCAATGCATCGGTGAGCCGTCCGGCTACCCGGTAAACATTGCCCAGGTAAAACCAGGCATGCAGCGGAGCATACGTCTCCTTAAAGTCACGCATCCGGTATTCCTTTTTTTCTGTCACCTTTTTGGAGGCGATTTCAAAACAGGGAATAGCGAGTTTCTCACTGCCGGGAATATTCATATAGCATTCACCCAGCCTGAAATTGAAATGGCTGTTATTGCTTTCCTTACCAACAAGCTGCCTGAAGTAATAGGCCGCTTCAGCATAGTCTCCACGGGCAAAGAAATAATCGCCCTCTTCGAACAATTCTCTCTTATCTTCCTGAAACATCGCACTACTGGCAGTAAGGAAGGTAAGCGTCAGAATAATGAAAAGAATTGAACGCATGATGTATTGGTCTAATCTCTGAATTTCAGCGATTGCGGGATTTCCGGCAACCTGATGATCAGCAATTGGTCATTTCCCTCAATGATTTCATATTCAACCCTCCTGTTTAACTTCCGCCCTTCGGGATTATCCGTTCCATCAGGATTGGAATTTATGGCTGCAAAGTTCCTCTCACCTAAACCAACCGTACTTACTCTGTCTGCACTAATTCCCAGTCCGGTTAAAAATGTCCGCGCCGCAATAGCCCGCTTTTCGCTTAACTTAAGGTTATAGTCGGCCGGCCCCCTGGCATCAGCATGCCCAATTAGCCGTATTCTTGCTTCCGGGTAGTCCTTCATAAATTGGGCAACTTTTTGCAATTGGGCTTTCCCGTTATCAGTGAGTTGAAAATTATCAAAAGCAAAATATACCGGTTCCAGTAAAATCTCTTTCGGTTCAGATTTTTTAATTGGCTCTGCTGCAGGTTCCTCTTCCTTCTCCACCAGTTCAACTTCGCCTTCATAGGCAATAATTTCAGGCTGAACTTCTTTCCTGAAATTCAGAAATCCCGCCATCAAATCATTGTAATCCTCATCACCATATGCCTGCACAGCATAAATATCTTCCTTTCCAAGACCATCCTTTTCAATTCTCGACAAATACCCGATCCTTGCATTGTTCCAGGGATAGTAGAAAAGATCATCGTCGGTGGAATTGATCGGATAACGCAAGTTTGCCGGGGGTAACCATTGCCCGTTAGCATCTAGCCTCGACACAAAAATATCATAGCCGCCCATACTCTCATGTCCCTGCGAACTAAAATATAAAAGGCTGTCGTTTTCAGTAATAAACGGAGTATCCTCATTGAGGGGAGTATTAAGCACAGGGCCCATATTTACCGGTTTCCCCCATATTCCTGCTGCATCTTTTTGTGCAACATATAAATCCATCTCACCATATCCGTCCTTGCGGTTGCTGGTAAAATACAGCCTGTTGCCATCCCTGGATAGCGACGCATGCGACTCCCAGAATTTTGTATTAATCTCCTGACCTGCTATTGGCAGGGATTTCGTCCATTTGCCGTCAACAAACCTGCTTACATATAAATCACTGTTAAAGGCATCTTCCCTGGTAAGGACAAGCAGGTCACCGTCATATGAAATGCATGATACATACTGATCACCATCGGATTGTATTTGGGGCGTAATGTTTACCGGTGACGACCAT
The DNA here is from genome assembly GCA_964646255.1 of uncultured Bacteroidales bacterium. Taxonomy (GTDB): domain Bacteria; phylum Bacteroidota; class Bacteroidia; order Bacteroidales; family UBA10428; genus UBA5072. The sequence continues at coordinate 39,880 of CAZYDI010000016.1, read as the reverse complement.
CCCTGCGGTGTATAATAAGAACAATATACAGCGTCGTAGAAAGGAAGCTCAGTCATGTAAACCAATGTTTTTCCATTTCCCGATACTACCCCTTTTAAGTTGGAAGAACTTGTATTTACTGAATCTCCCATATTGGTCAGCTTAATCTTCAAAGGGTTCTGCATATAACTGAGCGCAATGTTGCATGCAGCAATCTGCTGATCTGCATACTTGATTTCCTCGGCCACACCTACAACTTCCTTGTATTGTGTATAGGATGCTATGGCATCGTTGAGGCGGTTGTTAACACGGTAAGCATTGCCCAAAAACAAATAAGCATCATAAGGTGCGCTAACCTGCTTAAATTTGGGTTCGTATTTTTTTGATACATCCTTGACAGCTTCCAGTAAATATGGAATGGATTTGTCTTTCTGCTCCGGGATATTCAGGTAACATATACCTATCCGGTAATTAATATTGGCATTTGCTTTGTATCCTTTATTGTACAATTCCAGATATTCATATAAAGCGTCCTGGTATTCTTCCTGTGCAAAGAAGAATTCAGCATCGGAGAAATACTCTTTTAATTCTTCGGCCGTTTTCTCCTGAGAAAACAACGCTAATTGAAAAGCAAAAAATAACGCAATTAACGGAAGGGTTTTCATTTGAGGAGGTTTTATATAAGCAAATTTAATAATTTAACCATTCTAACACCAATATTCACTACCCTAATTGTAATTATTTGTGTTCCTGATGCTTATTTCTTGATTACGGAATCAGGTATATTCACAACATTGACAATGACTATTGTATCCGGAGAATTGACAATTTCAATCTCCACCCGCCTGTTAAACTTCCTTCCTTCAGGAGAATCCTTGCCATCGGGCGAAATATTCACTGCAACCGGATTGCTCTCTCCAAAAGCCCTTACTTCAACCCTTTGGGAAACCTCATTTGATCCGGCCAGATAATCCTTAACAGCGGCGGCCCTCCTGAGCGACAATTTCATGTTGTATGACTCACTGCCCAGCGCATCGGTATAGCCGTTCAAAAGCACATGAATTTCGGGATATCTGTTCATCAACGTTTTAAGCGCGTCAAGCTGCCTTAAAAAATCCTCATGCAAGCTACTTTTATCAAAATCGAAAAGCACCGGGCCAATAAATACGGTATCGGCTGCCTTAACCGTTGGAAGCGTAATGTGCTCATGAAAAACCAGGTTATTGTGCGGAAAATAGGCAGGAATAACAAGGTCTTTTGAAAACAGCTGACTGTTTTTATGTGAGATATTAACCAGGTAATTACCGCCAGCAAGCTTTTGCCTGAACGAGCCATCGTCGTTAAGTCTTTTAGAGGCCAGGGTATCCCGGTTGTGCTTATTAATAAAGGAAACTGTCACGCTGGTAGGATCAGCATCACCTTCATTGTCAAAATCGATTTTGCCATTTACCGCGAAACGTGCAGGGTTTCCATACGCATCAATGTTATACCTTACCACATCGGAGGTAGCTGAATTTTTTCCATATTTTGACTGATAGGCAATATTCCCCGTGTCGAGCGGGAAAAAGAAAAGGTCATCATCGGTTGTATTCAGGGGGTAGCCAATGTTTACCGGCGGAAGCCATTTGTCATCATTTCCAAGGGCGGAATAAAAAACATCATAGCCGCCCATATTGTAATGGCCTTGTGAACTGAAGAACAATTTTCTTCCGTCGGGTGTAACAAAGGGTGATTCTTCGTTAAAGGGTGAATTAATGAGCGGGCCCAAATTTACCGGCTTGTCCCATTCCCCGTTATCCAGCAGAACCGACTTGTAAATATCGGTGCCGCCATATCCTCCTTTGCGGTCGCTGGTAAAGTAAAGCGTCCGGCTATCAGGTGAAAGTGTTGCATGCGTCTCGTTAAACCGTGTGTTAACATTGCTGTTAAGCTTCAGCATGGGTGACCACACATTGTTTTTAACCCAGGTGGTATACAATTCCCCTGTCTGATAAGGATCGTAGCTGGTGAGGAAAATCTGATTCCCGTCTGATGACATTCCGGTTATATAGTGATCTCCGTCGGACTTAATCAATGGTGTCAGATTCTCCGGGGCCTGCCAGAATGCATCATTCCTTGATGTGCGCATCACAGCATCATAGAATTTGAACTGATGAACATAATACAACACTTTTTCGTCGGCTGTTACAATGGCATTGAAGTTTGAAGCCGCAGCGCTTAAAGAGATATCAAGGGTGTCGGCGGTAAATTTTGCCGGCGATTCCATAAGCTCCCTGGCATGGTTACATCTTTCCATGTGAAACTCGGCAAGCCGGAGGTTATCCCTGTCCGTATCATCAAGGCTTCTGATATAATCATTGAAACACTTCACGGCATCATCAAACTCATAATTAAGCCGGTAAGCAATTCCAAGGTATAGCAGGCTCTTCACGGGAGCTGATTCCTCTTCGATAGTGGCACCTGAATATCGCGCCGATATTTGTTGAACAGCGGCTTTAAGGAAAGGAATTGATTTTGTTTTCTGACCCTGAATATTTAAGTAGCATTCACCAATGAGGTAATTGATATTGGCAGTATTGTATCCTTTGCTTTCCAGTGATACCAAAATGAGCAGGGCATCGTAATAATCGCCCGAATAAATAAACTCGGTAGCATCAACATAGAGTTCAGCCGGCGTGGGAACAATTTTTTGTCCCGACACCGTAAATCCCATGAATAATAAAAACAATATGAAAATGCCCCGTTTACTCATGCTTCCTCTTTTTTCTCAACCAAAACAGAATCAGTAACAGGATAATGATACCATTTACAATAACAAGGGTCGTTACCAGGGCAGGCTTATCCACACCGGAGAACCATCCGGACTTTTTATCAGGGGCAGAAGTATCCGGGCCGGTGCGCAACATCATCTTAAGAAGAGCCCTGAGAAGGTCGCGCTCTGAATAACTATACTGATCGGCAACGGTAAGCAGGTACTGTATTACCTCAAGCGGCTTTGAAAAATCACTGGTGCTCGACGCATCAAGGGCCTTCAAAATCCTTTCGTCAGCAAATTGCCTTAACAGCCGGATAAACTCAGCTACATTTTTCGGATCGATAATATCAAGCAATAGCTGGTATATCATTTCTCTGTTGAAATCCTGGAATTGCGACTGTGCAAGCAAATAACTGATCAATTGCTCATATGTATCCAGTTTCAGGTGGCGAATATCAATCTCCTGCAGAAACTCCTTCAGGCTTCCCGTAGCCTTTTCGGCAAGCATCTTGCGGAACAGGTCGACAAAATAATATGGATCTTTCCTGATCTTATCAATATTTTCAAGCAATTCCTGCCTGGAGTAATTTCTTGTATCGGCGGTCTGCATCAAATAAGAAATCAACTCACTCGAATTGGAAATACCCTGTTTCTCCAAATCAAGATCGAGCAGTGTTTGCTTAAGGTTATCGGAGGAAATGAAAATTAAGCTTTGCGAAAGGAAATGCATATTGATGTCTGCAGCCGCAAGTTTCAGCATCGACTCAAGCTCCTCAGCGGGGAACTCGTTTTGAATGAAGGACTGAATAATGTCATCGGCAACAGCCTTGGTGTCGGAGTACTTATTGCTTTCCTGCAACATTTTGTCAAGCTTTTCATTTAGCTTTCCGGTTGAATATGACTCAAAGAGAATAAGCAGATCGCGCGGATCGCGGTTTAATGAAGCAATTCTGTACAATGCAGCCCTCAATTCTTCGAGGGTATAATTTGAAGTGCCTGAATTCCTGAATAAATGGTCCATCAAGGCATCGGCGGTAAAAATCTTGTTTTCGCGTAAATTTGTGGCTTTCAGTGTTTTTACCAGGCTGTCTGAGGCATGGCTTACCATTTCATCGTAGAAAAGGTTAAGGTCTTTTTGAGACAGGAATTTTTGCATCAGTTCATTCACATCCGAAACCTGGTATCCGTTAGCTTCAGCATTTTGCAGGAGATAATCATAAAAATCCGAAATAGAATTGAATTCCATTTTCCTGAAATCAGTATCCTTCAGAAAATCTCCCAGTTTACCGCCGGTCAGGGAACCTGTGCCTGCAAACCTGTCGCTATCCGATAATGCTATGAAATTTACAGGTGGCAACACCTTTTCTTGAGGAGGAGCCGTGTAATTAATGAATACTTCGCGCCTGGTGCTGTCGCCTTTTTCGTTAAACAAGGTGAAAATAAGGGTATTCAGTCCCGGTTTTGGTGTATACAGGTAAACAAACCTGCGGCGCTTCATTTCGAGCGTTTCAATGTTTTGTGTTTTACCATCCACCTGCGTAATAACTTTCAGGGATGTGTTTCGTTCAACATCAAGCCTTATCGGAATGGCTTCATTGGTAGTTACCTCATAGCTGGTTACCGGAATCGAAAACGTTGGTCCCGTAACAACATCTTCTTTGGATGATTCAGGAATTTCCTCTGCAATGGCGTGCGAAACCGACGAAGGAGTGAGTGTGGTGGAATGGGCAATAATATTGCCCTGATTATTGATGGGTATTACAATTTTCTCTGATGTGGTATTAATTCCCTCTCCTGATATTTTAAGATCAAACTCACCCGATCGGGCATCAAGTGAATAAGTGCCATCCGGGTTTAAATGAGTCTGGTCAACTACCTTTCCTGTGCGAGTATCTGTGAGGGTTGCAAGGTACTGGGTATACCTGGGATTGCTTACTGAGCCATCGGTTCTCGTTATTCCATTGAGGATAAATTTCCGCGGATGCAGGTCAGTAAATACTTCCAACCTGTAAATATCAGCCATTCCATAAGAATCCTCAGGGTCATATGTTGAATAATAAGCATAGGCCCCATCCCTTACCGGAACAAAAAACATATCATCGTTGGTTGTGTTCAGGGGATAGCCGGCATTCAGCGGCTTTGCCCATTGCCCGTTATCAAGCCTGGTGCTGTAAAAAATATCATAGCCGCCCATATTGTAATGACCCATTGAACTAAAATAGATGGTTTTGCCGTCATCGGTAATAAAGGGGGTATCTTCATTATATCTGGAGTTTATTACGGGTCCCAGGTTAATTGCCGGCCCCCATTCACCGTTCTTTGCACGCTCGCTCCTGTAAATATCGAGTCCGCCGTAGCCACCATCGCGGTTACTTGTGAAATATAGCGTCTTGCCGTCTGCAGAAAATGACCCGTGCGACTCCCAGTATTTTGTATTGATATTTCCGTTCAGCTTTTTGAGCGGTGTCCATTTGCCGCCCTTAAAGGAGCTTGAATACAGGTTCCCGTCATAATTATCACTCCTGTATACGATTAATTCATCACCTTTATAGGAAATTCCGGTGCAGTAAGTATTGCCATCCACTTCAAAAGAGGGGGTCAGGTTTATTGGCTCAGTCCACTTTCCGTTCTCAAACCTTGAATAAAACACCGCATCGTAAAACTGCAGTTTTCGTGTGAACACAAGCACTTTTTCATCACCTGATACCAGGGGATTAATTTCTTCAAACCTGTCATTGATGCCCTCACCCAGGTTGGCTGAAATAAAATACATGGGGTTCTTTTTCTGATTGGCAGCTATCCGGCATGATTCAATTTGCTGATCAACCAGTGCAACATCATAAACAGCCGGATCAAGAACCGTTTTAAACTGTTCGTATACTTCTATGGCTTCATTAAGTTTGTTATTGGCACGGTAAGCATTTCCAAGAAAGTAGAGGGCCTCAGGAGGAGCGAATTTTTCTTTAAAACTGGTTGTCTTGCTGTCTGAGCGGGTTCCTTTTACTGCTTTTTCAAGGTATTCAATAGATTTGCTAACCTGGTAAACATCATTCAGGTAACAAATTCCAATTTTATAATTGATGTTGTAATTCTCGGGATCAGTCCTTAAAATTTGCATATAAAGAGGCAATGCATCCTTATATTCTTCAAACAAAAAGTACGATTCTGCCTCTACGAACAGATCTTTTTGTTTTTCTTCAGTTTGCGAAAATACCGGAATAGGCAACAGAAATAAGCCTGTGATTAGGAGAATGGTGGATAGGTAAACGGGATAAGATTTCATAAATTATTCATCTGTGAAAACAAATTTAATAATTTATAGCAATTATGGTACTTAATACTCAACTTAAGCGCGGGTATTTATCAACCAATTTTCGTGGATAGTACAGGAACACTGGTTCTCCCTAACGTGAAATATCGAATTTTTCAAGTTTTTCAGCAACAGTGCTTAAAAACCTGCCACCGAGAGCGCCGTCAATCACCCTGTGATCATAAGTAAGGGAAAGCATAATAATATCCCTTACCGCTATTCCATAACCTTCGGGTGTTTTTACCGCCCATGGTTTTTTAAGTATTGTCCCGAAAGCGAGAATGGCTGATTGGGGCTGATTTATTATTGGTGTACCGGTAAGGTTATTGTACTGGCCGATATTGGTAATGGTAAAGGTGCCATTTTTGATTTCTTCGGGGTTCAGACCACCTGTTCGTGCACGATATGCCAGATCAGTAATCTTTCGCGCCAGGCTGGCCAGGTTTTCATGATCCGCATTCCTGATTACAGGTACAATAAGGTTTCCATCGGCAAGGGCAGTCGCTATTCCGATGTTTATACTTTTCTTAAACACTACGGAATCTCCGTTAACCATAACGTTAATGCCCGGAAATGCTTTTAAAGTGCTTGCTACAGCTTCCGCAAATATGGGTGTGAAGGTAAGCTTTGCATTTTCAGCTTCTAAAAAATGTGCTTTCCTATCTTCGCGCCATTGAACCAGGGCAGTGATATCAACTTCAAGAAATGAGGTTACATGAGGGGCAATGCGCTTTGAAGTACTCATATGGGCTGCGATAATCTTCCGCATCCTGTCCATTTCCCTTACTTCATCATCTTCTCCGATATGTATTTCAGGCCTGGCCAAAGGCTGATGGTTTGCTCCCCTGCTTTGTCCGTTCTCTGAAAAACTGCGACCCTGCAATATATATTTGCCCAGGTCATCACGGGTAAGTCTTCCGCCTTCCCCCGAACCCTTTATTCTTTTTAATTCATCAGCACCTATACCCATTTGCTTTGACAGCATTCTAACAAGGGGAGTAACAATCCTGTCACCTGCATCATTTTCCGGCGCTATTGCCTGGGGCTGGACTTTTCTTTGCTCAACGGTTATCTGCCTGTTCAATTCAGGTATCATAGGTTGTTTATGACCCTCAACCGGCTTAGTGGTTTCAATCAGCGCGAGGATCTCCCCTACCCTGGGAATTTCACCTTCCCTGTAAATCAGTTTTGTTATCGTTCCTTCAACAGGGCTCGGAATTTCTGAATCCACTTTATCGGTCGCTATTTCAACCAGGGGTTGATCAACGCTTACCTGCTGGCCTTTTGAAACCAGCCACTTTGTAATGGTTGCCTCAATAATTCCTTCACCCATAGCGGGCAAAACCAGCTCATAATTATATACTGCCATTTTTAGCCTTGTAACAACTTAAAGAAATGGATTTCGACCCAGATATCGTATGTTTGAAAGTATGATTCGTATATCATTGGTTAACCGGTAATCTTTAGCATAAGATAAATTTACTTTCTCTATATACTCCCTGTCCGTAATTGCCTTCATCACCGGGTGCGCAGGTGTCAGCACGCCAGCCTTTATCTCGGGCAAGCCGGGGTGCTCCCCTCCGGTGGTCTGATGATACCCCACCCAGGAAGCCATGCCAAACATTACCCTGAATATGTTGCGTAATAGTCCTGCCCGCTCTTTCACCAATACGAGCAAAAGCGGGGATAACGCAAGAAAGATCACTGCCAGAAATTTGTCCAGCAGCCATTTCTTCTGCCTGTTCAGTTTCCGGGATAAGGTATTGAAATGTAAAACATATAAATCACCTGCCGTATCATTGGAGTTGCTGCCTATTACCGAAATGCTTTCAGGCGGGGCTATCTTGAACTCAATACCGGTGTCGGTAAACTGAAGCATGGTCTTGATTATTTGTTTCGATGACACTGATGCACCGCAAAACACAAGCTCATCAGCCTGGTTTATCCGCACTATTTCGTCAATTTGATCGAGATGACCAATGTAATCGCCGGTAGTTGACTTATCTCCGTTATTCACAAATCCTAGCAATTCTGGCACAATTTGGGTTTGGTTAATGAGCGAATAAACCCTTTGACACTCCTTTGCGTTGCCAACAATAATAATCCTTTTCCTCTTTTTAGACCATTCAAGGGCATATGTGTTTTTATCCAACCTTGATAACAAATAGCGGACTACAATTGTTGTCAACAGAACCCAGATTGTGCCTATCAGAATAAGGGCACGTGAAAAACGCCACGATTCGGGAAGCAAAGCGTAAATCACCAGGATAATTACGGTGCCGGTAAGCACTCCCCTGGCCAGGTCGGCCAGCTTAACCTTCTTTTCATACGCCGTTGCAAGAAAAACAGAGAACACCCAGATTAAAATATAACCTGGAACCGCTATTTGCATGTACTCAGGCGGATAATAATCCGGCTCGCCAAAGTGGTGCTTCTCCCAAAAAGGAAGGAAAAGCATGAATCCCGCATAAATGATCAATGCATCACTGAGAGGGGTAATAATGCGCTCAATGAATCGGTTAAGTATGGAAATTCCGGCCCTGAAATAAATGGCAATATGAATGAAGAAGGAGTAATACCTGAAGGTGGATTCTTTAAAATGCTTCTTTGCAAAGATGATCATGGCCCGGTAAAAGATCAGCACATAGTTGATGGTGCTTTTCTTTGTGCTCTCCCCCTTGTAATGGATTATCGTTGTAAGGGGATAATATATATTGTCATAACCTGCCTGCTTAACCCTGTATGAAAAATCAATGTCTTCTCCATACATGAAATAATCTTCATCGAGCAAGCCCGTTTTTTGCAGCACCTCTTTTCTTATCAGCATGAATGCGCCGGAAATAACATCAACTTTATGAATTTTGTCCCTGTCAAGATATCCAAGGTGATACTGTGCAAATCGCCTCGAACGTGGAAATAACCTGGATAGTCCGAATACCTTATAAAAAGCTACAAGTGGAGTAGGTAAAGCCCTTTTCGATTCAGGAAGATACCTTCCGATTCCATCAATCATTTTAACCCCCATACAACCTGCATTGGTATTGGCATCCATATAGCCGATGCATGATACAAAGGTGTCATCCTGAACAACAGTATCGGGATTAAGGAGCAGAATATACCTGCCTGCAGCCAGCCTCACGGCCTGGTTGTTGGCTTTGGCAAAGCCGTGATTGGTAGTGTTTTCTATCAGCTTAACCTGCGGAAACTTTTCTTTTATCATTAGCACCGAACCGTCGGCGGAGCAATTGTCAACCACAAAGATCTCCGCATCCATGTCCGTAATGGCCTGTGAAACGGCATGCAAACATTGTTCGAGGAAATACTTAACGTTATAGTTTACAATGACAATGGAAAGGTCCATTTTGAGGCTAAATGCCAAAGGTAATAAAAATCACCTTACTTCAGGGATGGCCTTTGCGCACTCCATAAGTGACATCCTGCAGGCATTGATATTGCCCATGGAACATGATTTATTGAAATTCGGACATGCCAGGCTAAACTGTTCAAGACGGAAATAGGCCATTCCCAGGTTGAAATACAGAGCTGCATTTCCTTCAGAGTAATCAAGTGACTTTTTAAAATCCTTCACTGCCGAATCGTAATCCTTTATTTCATAGTGAACCATTGCCCGGGTATAATAAGCACTGGCAACAGTATCGTTTTGCTGAATGGAAGTAGTTAAGTCGGCCAGCGCTTCATCAAATTCCAGCAATTTAAAGTAGCTCACGCCTCTTCCCAGATAACACCGGTAAAGCAAGTCAGAAGGGTTAATTTCAATGGCACTGGTGTAATCTTCAATAGCCCTTGAATATTTTTCGCGGCTGTTGTTTATAAGCCCCCTTAAATAGTAATAACCGGCTTCACCGGGATATTTTTTTATGGCTTCATCAACCAGCCGTACCGATTCCTTCTCGTTATTCATCTGAAAAAGAACCTTGATTTGCTTCTGCATTGCCTCATGCGACTCCGGGTCAATGGCTAAGGCATCCCTCGTTTTTACCAGTGCGGCATTGAGATCATTTGCTGCGATAAGGGCATCGGCCTCGCTCAGCAATACTTTCACCCTGCTGTTGTCCTGGGCATTAACAATACCAACAGGCAACAGCAAGGAAAACAGAAGACCCAGAATTATGGATTGTCGCTTCAATGTACCAGTGTTATTTATTCATTAAAATAATACAAATTATTCTGAAGTGCAGCAATTTTTCCCGATTATTTTACCAGCTTGTTGAAGTCGGATTCAAGAAAGCCATCGGGATTCTTATTGCTTATCTTATGGTAATCAAAATAATAAAAATTGGCATCAGCGGCACCTATTATCACTTTATAACTCCTGGCATCAAGCTTGGTCCCCTCCGGCCCCACCTTATGCAAAAACACCACATCGGGATTACGCTCTTTTATTGCCTCCTCAATGTCTTCCATGGTAACCAGCTTAAATTTATAGGGGTATACCTTTGCAATTTTTGCTTCGGTATTTACTGTAGGTGCCAGTTCCTCTTTCAGCAGGTATAGCGTTTTATCGCGTATATCCCTGATGTTATCATTGTAATGCTTAAACACATTGGATGAAATGATTTCGGGATGCTCTTTAATCAGCTTGGCGTGATTTTGAAGGAACCTCACAAGTATGGCAAGCTTGTATGAGTAGCGGTCTTCTTCCACGTTAAAATACGCCAGTGGCACCGAAGCGATATCAGGCATTTCATTCAACCGGTAATAATCACCTCCAAGCGATAAATGCAGGAACCGGTATGCAGCATCGGTTTTATCGGCCTCAAACCTCACTTCTGTCATGTATATAAAAGAATACTGCGCATCCATTCTTTTTTCCTTAAATTCCTTGTCGGTGATGAATGCAAACTCAGTAATGTTCCATTCCTGCTGCATAACCTTTTTAATAATGGAATTATACTCCAACAGCGGATTATCTTCTAAAACCACAAGAGTACGGGTAGTAAAGAAAGCATCCACATCCTCACGCGATGGAACATAACCCTGGGCATAGTTCAGCATATTGGCGCTGATAAATAGTAAAATAGCAACTGTTTTTTTCATTTGTGTATGTTTAATTTACCGGAAAATACAGCGGATTCTTTTCATTGAATTTCCTGATATATAAGAACTTGAGCTGTTTGCGTTTCTTTTTGCTAAGCGCTGCAAATTCATCATGGAGCTCTGGATCTCCCATAAGCAGCAACTCAACGCTTTTTTCATCATACTCCAAAACGTTACCTGTCTTAAAATCAAGCAGGTATTGTTTTAATTCAACATCAGAAGAACTGCGTGCTGAGGGATAGTATGGATAATACGGATTGTAGTATGGATTGGAATAGTAATATGGATTGTAATCGTTCCGATAGGTTGTTTGACTGGCAACAAAATGACATATATTGCCAATGATGGTAATCCTGAAATAGTTGTTATTAATGCTGATGTATAAAACACCATTGCGTGAGAAACCCCAGATGTTTTTTGTTGATATCTCCTGTTTAACGCCCAAATTGTCAAATACCTGAAGCTTTTTTTCCTTCAGAACGCGCTCAAAAAAGTCAGGGTTATCATATTCAACATTCGTGATGATCTTTGATTTTAATACAGGATCGTTTTGCCTGACCTGGTCAAAGTTTAAAAAAATTCCTTCCTTAAACTTGAAATCCGGTGAATATTTAACGACTTGTTCTGAAGAATTTTGCGCATAAGTAACGCTGAAAATACCGAATAAAAGTAAAAGAAATATAAGGCCTGACCTACTATTAGGAAACATTTGCATAAGATTAGCGTATTACAAAAATAAGCTTATCATATATAAGTTCAAATAAGTTCTCATGTCAAAATCAAATTTCAAAAATCGGGCCAATCAGTCTTAACAAAATATGCAAACCGTTTGGATAAATTTGTCTTTAATAATTTCTTATATTTATCGTAATGATCAGGTTCAGCAAAATGTTCACCACCAATAACTAAGAAATCGGATGAATCCTTTGTACAACTTACTTACCCGGTTTACCGAAAAATTCCTGCAGCAGGCCGATCTTGATGTAGTAAACAAGATGCTTGTTATACATTTTGTTAATATTACGGCCCTGGTTATAAATTTGTTATTCGGAATTATTGCCCTGCGATCTTTAAATTATCAGTTGGCCTGGTTTTTAATGGGCTGCACTTTAGCGCTTGCCGCCCTCCTGGTGTTTTTTATTTTAACAAAGCATCAAAAAGCAGCCCGCGTACTGCTTGCCGCAATTATCAGCTTCGAGGTATTATACCTGTTGTATACCGGAGGTCCTTCGGGACTTGGCATTTATTGGTCACTTACTGTTCCGCCCGTAGCCATACTTTTATTCGGCCTTCGACGGGGAAATATTTTTTCATTTTGCATCTTCCTGGTTATTCTGCTGTTCTTCATCTTTCAGCAAAAACTGGGACTTATCCAGCCCTATTCCTTCGAAACAGCCTTACGGGTACTTGCCACCTATTCCATTATTCATTTCCTTGTGTACCTGAATGAGTTTCAGAAAACACACAACCTTGCTGTAATGGAAAGAGCACTCATTGAATCGAAGAATGAAACAAGGCAAAAGGATGACTTTCTTTCAAAGCTGTCTCACCAAATAAGGACTCCCTTGAACAACCTGACGGTTGTTTCAAATCTTATCAACAGGTCAAAACTGGATTCGGAACACCGTGACCTTTTCGATACTATACTGGCTTCCACCATTAACCTGATCAATGTTGTCAACAATATTGTCAAAGTATCGGAAGTTAAGATTGAAAAGGAACTAAGCAGTATGGTAAATTTCGACCTTTATTCCACCATAGATAATACGTTAAAGCTATTCCGCGATCAGCACAAGGACAGACTCGAAGTAACACTGCGCGTTTCAAGAAACATTAAAACACAATACCTGGGCGATCCTATTCGCATAAAGCAAATTTTCCTCAATATCATTGAAAACATCATTAAGGCAAACCAAAGCGGCAAACTGCTCATAGAGATAGACGTCGAACAGGTTAATGATACTGAAAATGAAGCAGGGCTGTTATTTCATATAAAATGCCCGCAGCTTAAACTTGAATCGGACGAGTACGGTAATTACTACACACGGCCTGACGCTGAAATGATTAAGGAAGGTTCTTATCAGCCCGACGATTATTTTATCGATTTCACCATTGCCAAAAAAATCATTGAGTATTACGGTGGTGAGTTAAAATTTGACGCTGCAATGGGATTTACCGTCCTTCATTTTGGATTCAGCCTTAAAAAAGGTTCATCAGGAGCACCAAAGACGGAAGTGGACAAAGACGTGGCCCAGCTGATCAAGTCGAAAAACAAGGTGGAGTTACAAAATGCCAATATTTTGCTGGTGGAGGATAATGCAATCAATCAAAAAATCATCATCCTCAGCCTGAAAAATCATGTAAAGAATATTGATATTGCCAATAATGGCAAGGATGCGCTGGATAAGTTCGGAACCGCAAAATACCATCTGATACTCATGGATATTCAAATGCCGGTGATTAATGGAATTGCTGCTACCAAGAAAATAAGGGAACTTGAGGCTACTTCAAATACGCAGACGCCTATTATTGCCATTACTGCCAATGCACTATCAGGCGATAAGGAAACATGCCTTGCTGCCGGCATGAATGATTATATAAGCAAACCTTTCCAGGTCGACGTACTGGTTAATAAAATGAAAGTACTGCTGGAAAGTTAATGATGAATTATGAATGCTAAGTTTTGAGTGTTCCGTATGAATAAGAGAAGACACTATCTCAAGACTCAAAACCCTCTACCCCAATAATTTATCATTTATATTTAATAATCAGAAATCGATCTTAATCCCTATAACCAGGATATCATCCACCTGTTCCTGTCCACCCCTCCATTCCATAACATTGCTTTCGAGGATCTCATGCTGTTTCTCCATGGGTAATTGATGGAGATTAAGCAAAAGATGCCTGAAACGGCGGTATTTATACTTTTTACCATCCGGGCCACCAAACTGATCGGCAAATCCATCAGAGAAAATGTAAATGATATCGCCCTTCTGAATCGGAATAATATGATTTTTGAAGGTTTGTTCTTTAAAATTGGTTTCATCAAGGCCTATCGCAAACCTGTCGCCCTTGATTTCCATAATTTTGTTGTCGCGTATAAGGTACAACGGGTTAAATGCGCCCGCAAATTCAAGGATCATGTCCTTCTTATCTATGGAACAAAAGGCCACATCCATCCCATCGCGTAAAACCACATTGTCAACATCCTTAAATATCTCATGAAAATCATCATTGAGTCGATTGAGAACATCTGAAGGCCTTGTCAACCCTTCGATATTTGTGATTTTCCTGAATAGCTCAAATCCAATAATCGACATAAATGCACCGGGCACGCCATGTCCTGTACAATCCACGGCTGATATAAAAATCCGGTTACCCACCTTATTCACCCAATAGAAATCGCCACTCACAATATCCTTGGGCATAAACAGAATAAATGACGATGGAAAAATGGATTTAAATAACTTATATGGAGGAAGCATGGCTGTCTGAATCCGCTTGGCGTAATTAATACTGTCGGTTATGGCCTTATTTTTGAGTGTCAGCTCCTCCTTCTGAAGCATGATTTGCTTTGCAAACATTTCGCGCTCCTGGTTTTCACGGCTCAGGTTAAAGAATTGCCTTATCCAGAACCTGATGAAGAAAAATAACAATACCAGCCCGATGAGAATAATTATAATCAGGCCTGTGGTTGATCTCCAATAGGGCGCATCAACAATAATCATTACTGAGGTAATCTTGCTGCTCCAAACGATATCCGAATCAGAACCATTGATTCTGAGGATATACTTGCCGGGAGCCAGGCTGTATAGTATCAGTGAATTCCTTTCACCCAATTGCAGCCATTGATTGCTTACATCACGCGCTTTATCAAGGCTGTAGCGAAACCGGTTAAGCTCAGGACGTGAAAGATCAAGTACGGCAAAATCCACCTGCAGGGGTTTTTTGGACCAGGGCAGGTGTATGGTATCCGGCACATGGTAATAAAGCTCAGTTGCCTGGGGATTATTGTCAAGGTATTTTATCCGTGTTATCATTATATTGGGCGATCCCTTGCTTTGCATGGTTACACCCGGCAGGTTAACTATCGACAATCCCCTGGGGCCTCCTAAAAATATCCGTCCGTCGATATCTGAGGTAATGGAGGTATATGAACTATTAATCAGCCCCTCTTTCAGGTCATATCCCTTAATGGTATTTGTGCTCCGCAGGTAATGAAACACCCCGGTTTCTGTACCCAGCCACATATTGCCATGATAATCAATATCAATTGCCTTTACCGCCGCATTGGTTAATTTAGATGAGGTGGTAAGGGCATTAAACTCGCGCGATGAAGCATCGAACCTGTAAGCACCTGCTGAAGTACCAATCCAGAATGTGCCGGAACGATCAGTTATTATCGTATATACTTCTTTATGGTCCGTATTGAGCAGGCTGATGTCATAGGGTGTGTATTGTTTAAAATTCCCCTTCACCGGATTGTAGTAAATTAACCCGGCGGCAGCACCCAGCCATAGATTTCCAAACCTGTCTTTTTTGACATCAAAAATTTCGCCCAGGTTCAGTTGCTGGTTTTGGTAATTCAGGCTATTCAGTGTGTAATGCCTTCCCAAATCAAACCGTATGCATTGCAGGCCTGCCGAAGTACCCAGCCACAATGTGTTTTCTCCGTCAAAATAGGCACAGTTGAGAATAACACCGCGCAGCAATTGCTCATCAATAAATGAGTACGCGGCTGATAACCGGGTGCGGTTACTTTCGCCTGAGAACACTTCAATCGCATGCTCAGAGAGTATCAGGATCTGTTGCGGACGAAACTGATAAAATCCGGTTATTGCAGACCCGTCAATACTTTTATAATGCCTTACTCTGTATGAGCGTGTGTTGGCAATACTGAAACTGCTGCTGTTATACCCAATGAAAAGCTGGTCGTTCTGGTCATGCAACAATAGCCCGATATGGTTACTTTCGAGCCGTAAATCAGGCGTACGGGCATCAAAATTGCGTATCAGCATTTTTGATTCCCTTATTTTCTGTATTCCTTTTGCAGTGCCTACCCAAACCATACCTGAAGAATCTGCCGCAACGGCATTTATATTGCCTTCAGTGGTTAAATAAACATGCCTGAATTGCTGATTCTGCGTGTTGAATACAATGATTCCGGCATTGGTGGCAAGCACAAGCTCTTCGGCATGAGCACTGGTAATGTCCTTAATTTCATTAATGGGTTGGGATGCACGCGAACCCGAAGGATAAAATTCATATATACTGAAATCAACCAGGTCAACCCTGTTCAAGCCGTTGGTGGTTCCAATCCAAACCGCATTGTCAGTATCCAGGAACATACAGGTTATTCTGCTGTTGCTCATTTGCGAAGATGATACAGTTCCGGCTATCTCCCTGAATGTCTTTTGCTGAGTGTTATACTGAAACAGTCCATTGGAGGTACCAATCCAGATATTACCGTTTTGGCTGGCTACCATACAGGTTGGCACCGTATTGGCCTCAGTCAGCTCTGCGGGTAACAGCCATGTATTGATAACCTCATCGGGATTAAAACGGGTAAGCGAATGATCACTCAGAACCCAGACAGAACCATCGTCGGCCGGGTAAAAATCAATCAATGCAAAGTGAGGCTTGAACACGGCATCGAATTGTGATACCGTATATTTTGTAATTTCACCGGTCCGGTAATCAAACCGGTTTAAACCGGTTTTATGCAGTACCCATAAATTACCTGCATTGTCACAACGTGTCTTAATTATTTGCTGTACTCCGGCTGATGCATTGCCGGCTGATGAGGTGAAAAAATGCCTGAAGCGGTATCCGTCATATCGATTTAACCCGAATGAAGTTCCTGCCCATAAATACCCATAGCGATCAAGGGTAAGGGTAGTGACCTGCTGCGACGAAAGGTCATTTTCAGCCGTAAGCAATTCAGGAGCCAAATACTCCTGCGCGCCTAAATAGCTGTATATCAGAATTGTGAATATAATGAACCGGCAACGTAACCCCTGCATTACCCATTATTTTGAATTTAGTAAAGTAACTAATTTTAATAAAAATAACAATGAATAAGCTGCACGATAACCAATTTGAGGAGGGCATAAATAATAAACCCGGCATTTTGCCGGGTATTAAGGAGGTGGTATGATCAATGGTGATTACTAATCAATGTCAAGTTTTTCGCCAAGGGAAATTCTTTCAAGCATTTCGGTTGTTACTGATTTAGGCCGCTCAAGTGGATATCCTAACGCCCGGTCCCATATGATGTTGGCACATATACCAATGGACCGGCCAATTCCGAACAACACGGTATAAAAGTCATATTCCTTTACACCATAATGCCATTGAATTGCTCCGGAGTGTGCATCAACATTGGGCCAAGGATTTTTTGCCTTACCCTGTTCCATTAAAATGGGAGGAACCACCTTATAGAGCAGGTCAACATATTTAAAAATGATATCGTCGGCCATATGTTTAAGTGCAAATTCCCGTTGTATAGTGTACCTGGGATCAGTAATACGCAACACTGCATGTCCGAAACCGGGAATAACCTGTCCTGATTTCAGCGTATCCCATACAAATTTCTTCATTTGCTCCTCCGAGGGCACTTCATTGCCCATTTTGGTCTGTACCTCGTTAAGCCACCGCAGAACTTCCTGGTTGGCTAGTCCGTGTAAAGGCCCAGCCAAACCATTAATCATGGATGAAATGGCCAAATATATGTCTGATAAAGAACTGGCTACCAAATGTCCGGCATGGGCGCTTACATTACCACTTTCGTGGTCACTGTGAAGAATAAAATGCATTCTCGAGACATCGTCATAAGGTTTGCCGATGCCCAGCATATGGGCAAAATTGGCACCCATATCCAGGTTTGGATCTGAGAATTCACGCTTTCCCTGTTTGTACGATTTATGATAAATGCAGGCAGCTATTTCGGGTAGTTTGGCAATCAGGTTAAGGGCATCTTCATATGTTGGATCCCAGAAGTCATCTTTTCTCAACCCGGCATCATATTTTCGGGCAAAAAACGATTCCCTGTGCATAGCCAGAATAGCCGTAGAAAAAATTACCATGGGGGGAGTTCCTTTCGGAAAAGCCTCGATGATTTCGATAATATACCTGGGCAGTACACGCCTTTTTTTAAATTCATCCAATACCTCGTTCACATTCTCCTGTGTTGGAATATCACCGGTAAGCAGCAAATAAAAAACACCCTCGACGTAAGGCATTTCTGCATTTTTTGGTTTGGGAAGCCTATTAAACAATTCGGGAAGGGTATAATTCCTGTAACGTATTCCTTCATTAGGATCGAGGTAGGAAATGTCGGTAACAAGACATTTCAACTCCCTCATACCACCCAGCAGCTTCCCAATGGTTACCGTATCAACAACCACATCACTATGCTCATCGAGCAGGTTTTTGATGCGTGGTCTCCACGTTTGAATTTTTCGGTAGAGTGTTTCCTTAAGTCCTGCCATGCGAAAGTTATAAGGTTAGTAATACGTCTTTGGCTTGTGAAATATTGATGTATAGGGTTTTGGGCACTTATTATAAGTGAACACCAAAAGCCTGGTTTTGTTTAACATTTGCCACAAAAAGCTAAAAAATGCCAGATTGACAAGTTCGATTTGGTATCCTTGAGGCATGTTCTTGAGCATTTGCCCGATTCAATAGAAGCGCTGAATAAAATTTCCGGTTTACTCACACCACATGGCTATGCCCATTTCGAATTTCCCAATATCAACAGCCTTACGCACCGGATACAACGGTTCAGGAACAGGTTTAAATGGCTGCGGAAAAAATACAAGGCGGGGTATGCCCCAGGGCATTGCAATGAGTTTAGCAAACGTTCCTTTATGTATTTGATCAATAAAACAGGTTTTGAACTCGTGCGATGGGAAACATATTCGCTTAAACCTGTACCCGACTTTATTTATAACCATCTTCATTTTGGAACAAAACCAAGGGCTGTTGTAAAGAAAACAAATTAAAACAAAAACACCCCGGGAATTTCCCGGGGTGTTTTGCTTATTGTTGGTATGGTTAACTATTTCTTAAAACCATAAATGGCCAGGTCACCAAGCTCTTCTTCAATACGAAGGAGCTGGTTGTATTTTGCCATGCGGTCGGAGCGGCTCAGCGATCCGGTCTTTATTTGTCCTGAATTTGTTGCAACGGCGATATCGGCAATGGTAGCATCTTCGGTTTCACCTGAACGGTGTGAAGTAACTGAAGTATAACCAGCCCTGTGTGCCATTTCAATTGCATCGAGGGTTTCAGTAAGTGAACCGATCTGGTTTACCTTAATGAGGATTGAATTTCCACAACCCATATCGATACCCTTCTTCAGGAATTCTACATTGGTTACGAACAAATCATCACCAACAAGTTGACAGCGGCTGCCGATTTTGTCGGTTAGCAGCTTCCAGCCGTCCCAATCGTGTTCCGACATACCGTCTTCGATAGAATCGATGGGATATTTATTGATAAGGCTTTCAAGAAAGGCAACCTGTTCTGCCGATGTGCGAACTGCACCTTTATTTCCCTCGAATTTTGCATAATTGTACTTTCCGTTTTCATAGAATTCGGATGCAGCACAATCAAGGCCAATGGATATTTGTCCACCGTCTGATGCACGGCCGGGTTTATAACCAGCAGCCTCAATTGCCTTAATAATGGATTCGAGTGCATCTTCCGTGCCATTCAATACCGGGGCAAAACCACCTTCATCGCCGACAGCGGTGCTAAGACCCCTGTCCTTAAGCACTTTCTTTAATGAATGGAATACTTCGGCACCCATGCGCAATCCTTCGCGGAAACTTGCAGCGCCGATAGGACGGATCATGAACTCCTGGAAAGCAATTGGTGCATCACTGTGTGAACCGCCATTGATAATATTCATCATGGGAACAGGAAGAACTTTTGCATTGGTTCCGCCAATATACCTGTACAGGGGCATGTCATGATACATAGCCGCAGCCTTGGCTGTGGCAAGTGAAACGCCAAGAATGGCATTTGCACCGAGGTTACTCTTTGTTTTGGTACCGTCAAGGGCGATCATTTTTCTGTCGATTGCCACCTGATCAAGGGCATTCATGCCAATAAGCTCTTTGGCAATTATTTTATTTACGTTGTCAACAGCTTTAAGAACACCTTTGCCAAGGTATCTTTTTTTATCGCCATCCCTGAGCTCGAGTGCTTCATTTTCACCTGTGGAAGCACCTGACGGAACTGCGGCACGGCCTACAAAACCGCTTTCGAGAACCACTTCAACTTCGATGGTTGGATTTCCTCTTGAATCAAGTATTTCACGAGCATGAACGTGTGCTATTTGTCCCATTGTTGTATTTATTTTAGTATTCTACGGCTGGAATTATTCTTTTACCTCAGCATCCGTTGAGGCAGCTTCATCACCCTTTACGGGTTCCTGGCTTTCACCTTCAGCTTTGGGTGCTTTAGGGGCTTTTTTTGCTTTCACTGCTTTGTCGGCAGTTGATTTTTCAGCAGTTTCACCTTCAGCTTTTTTCTTTGAACCTCTGCGGCTGCGGCGTGTTGTTTTACCTTCACCTGCTGCACCTGCATTGAGCATGACTTCGTTGAAGTCAACCAATTCAATATAGCACATATCGGCAGCATCACCTGCACGTGCACCTATCTTTAAAATCCTGGTATATCCGCCCTGGCGATCGGTGATTTTTGGGGATACGTCCCTAAACAGCGTTGATACTGCTTCCTTATCCTGCAGGTATGTGAATGCCAACCGGCGGGAATGGGTGGAATCCTCTTTCGACTTGGTAAGGATGGGTTCAATAAATACCCTCAATGCCCTGGCCTTTGCGGTGGTGGTTTTAATACGCTTGTGCAAAATAAGCGAGGATGCCATATTTGAAAGCATCGCTTTGCGGTGTGCGCTCTTTCTTCCTAAACTATTCGTTGTATTATTATGTCGCATGATAATCAGGTAATTAAATCTGGTATTGCTACCTGTAAATTAAAAATTAGTCTCTGTCAAGCTTGTATTTAAGGATATCCATGCCGAATGAAAGGTTCATGTTTTCAAGCAATTCATCGAGCTCGGTCAATGACTTCTTGCCAAAATTCCTGAACTTCAGCAGGTCGTTCTTGTTGAATTTAACCAGGTCGCCCAGGGTTTCAACTTCGGCAGCTTTCAGGCAATTCAATGCACGCACGGAAAGGTCGAGATCAACAAGCTTGGTTTTGAGCAACTGGCGCATGTGAAGCACTTCCTCATCGAATTCTTCATTGGCAGCCCTTTCTTCCGAATCGAGGGTTATCTTCTCATCGGAGAACAGCATGAAATGATAAATCAGGATCTTTGCTGCTTCCTTGAGGGCATCCTTGGGATGGATAGATCCATCGGTAAGAATTTCCACCAGCAGTTTTTCATAGTCGGTCTTTTGTTCAACCCTGTAGTTCTCAACAGCGTATTTCACGTTCTTTATCGGGGTATAGATTGAATCGATGGGTATCAATCCAAATTCCGCATCAAAGGGTTTGTTTTCTTCTGCCGGAACATATCCTCTTCCTTTGTTGATGTGGAATTCCATACGCAATTCAACATCCTTTTCCATATGGCAAATAACCAATTCCGGATTCAATACCTCAAAATTGCTGAGGAATCTGTTTAGGTCACCGGCCTTAAAGGTAGTCTGGTCAGACAGGGTTACCATGATCTTTTCATCGTTAACGTCGTCAACCAGTTTCTTAAACCTTATTTGCTTAAGATTCAGGATGATTTCTACCACATCTTCAATGACACCGGTGATGGAAGCGAATTCATGTTCAACTCCATCAATTTTGATAGCTGTAATCGCGTGACCCTCCAGGGATGAAAGAAGAATCCTTCGTAATGAGTTACCAATGGTAATTCCATAACCAGGTTCTAAAGGACGGAATTCGAATTTACCGAACTTGTCGTCCGATTCGATCATGATCACCTTATCGGGCTTCTGAAAAGCTAATATGGCCATATTATATATATTTCAATTATTTAGAATACAATTCAACGATCAACTGTTCCTTAATGGTTTCAGGAATCTGATCACGCTCAGGCCTGTTGATGAGCTTGCCTGCCAGGTTGGCGCCATCCCATTCAAGCCAGGAAACATTCACCCTGCGTGAACCCAGGGAGTCCTGAATTACTTCAAGCGATTTTGACTTTTCACGAACACCAACAACATCACCGGGTTTTACCAGGAATGAAGGAATATTAACAACCTGTCCGTTCACGGTAATATGACGGTGAGTAACAAGCTGGCGTGCGCCTGCCCTTGAAGGTGAAATACCGAGCCTGAATACCAGGTTATCGAGCCTCGATTCGAGCAATTGTAAAAGAATTTCGCCGGTTACACCCTTGCTGCGCTGTGCTTTGTCGAAAAGATTGGCAAATTGTCTTTCCAGTACTCCGTAAGTATACTTGGCTTTTTGTTTTTCCCGAAGCTGAATACCGTATTCGGAAGATTTTTTCCTCTTTTTGTTAGCGCCATGTTGTCCGGGAGGATAATTCTTTTTGTCATAACTCTTATCCGGCCCGTAAATAGGGTCTCCAAACTTTCTGGCTATTTTTGTCTTTGGTCCAATATATCTTGCCATTTCTGATGTAAATTATTAAATCTCAATTATTATGCTGCCATTCAATTATACTCTTCTTCTTCCGGGTGCCCTGCAACCATTGTGGGGAAGCGGAGTAACGTCAACAATCTCAGTAACCTCGATGCCCGATGTATGGATAGTCCTGATGGCTGATTCTCTTCCAGCTCCCGGTCCTTTAACATAAGCTTTTACCTTGCGCAGGCCCATGTCAAAAGCAACTTTTGCGCAATCAGCAGCAGCAACCTGTGCAGCATAGGGGGTATTCTTTTTGGAACCCTTAAATCCCATTTTACCTGCAGAGGCCCATGAAATAACCTGTCCCTGACTATTGGTCAATGAAATAATAATGTTGTTGAATGAGGCATGCACGTGTGCCTGGCCTACAGGATCAACCTTTACAACTTTTTTCTTGGTAATACCAGCTTTCTTTGCCATAATTTAATCCTTATTTGGTAGCCTTCTTTTTATTAGCAACTGTTTTTCTGCGTCCTTTACGGGTACGGGCATTATTTTTTGTGCTCTGGCCCCTTACCGGTAATCCAAGACGATGTCTTACTCCCCGGTAGCAACCAATATCCATCAGGCGTTTGATATTAAGCTGAACATTCGAACGAAGTTCACCTTCAACCTTAAAATTTTCGTTAATTACTTTTCTGATCAGGTTAACCTGTTCGTCAGTCCAGTCTTTAACTTTTACATCTTTATCAACGCCGGCCTTTTCAAGTATTTTCTGGGCGGAACTGCGTCCGAGTCCGAAAATGTAGGTCAGCCCTATTTCACCCCGCTTATTTTTTGGTAAATCGACACCAACGATTCTAGCCATATACTTTTATATTAATGATATTAAATGTTATTCTCAGCCCTGACGCTGTTTATACTTCGGATTCTTTTTGTTAATCACGAACAAACGTCCTTTTCTGCGAACGATTTTGCAATCGGCAGTGCGTTTCTTGATGGATGTTTTTACTTTCATATTAATCAGTCAATTATTTGTACCTGAATGTTATTCTTCCTTTTGTCAGATCATAAGGTGACATCTCTATTCTCACTTTGTCGCCGGGCAGGATTTTGATGTAATGCATCCTCATCTTACCCGATATGTGGGCTGTAATAATGTGCCCGTTCTGAAGCTCCACGCGAAACATTGCATTGGAGAGAGCTTCTTTAATTACGCCATCTTGTTCAATGGATGGTTGTTTTGACATAGTTGACCCTTTTTATCTGGCTATTTCTTTAATTTCTACTGCTTCAATGTATTCAAAGGTTGAGAGAATATCGGCCTTCGTCTTGCCTATTGCCACACAGTGTTCAAAATGTGCTGAAGGCAATCTGTCGGCAGTGTGAATGGTCCATCCATCATTATCCTGGGTAATCTCCTTTCTTCCCATATTAATCATGGGTTCTATGCAGATTACCATCCCGGCTTGCAACCTTGCACCCTGTCCGCGTCTTCCGTAATTCGGCACTTCAGGCGATTCGTGCATTGACTTGCCAATGCCATGTCCTACCATTTCACGAACAACAGAGAAACTTTCATGTTCGCAGTACTCCTGAATCGCGTTGCTGATGTCCCCAATCCGCTTTCCTTCGATGGCATTTTCAATGCCTTTGTAGAGTGCTTCCTTGGTAATTTTCAGCAGGTGCTTCACTTTATCAGACACGTTTCCAACCTTAAAGGTATAGGCTGAATCTCCATAATACCCCTGAAACAGCACTCCGCAATCTACCGAAACAATGTCTCCGTCTTTGAGCCTGTAATCCGAAGGGATTCCATGAACCACCTGTGAATTAACCGACGTGCAAAGTGTTTTGGGGTACCCTTTGTATCCCAGGAAACCCGGTATTGCGTTGTGATCACGGATGTATTCTTCTGCTATTTTATCGAGTTCCAGTGTTGATACACCGGGCGCAATTCTTTTGCCAACCTCTGCAAGTGCTTTGGAGACCAATTTATTGCTTGCTCTTAGCAATTCAATTTCATCCGCTGTCTTATAATGAATCATCAAAGAACTTCAATCTAATTACATTGCTGAGGCCACTCCACCTGCACGGCCTTTAACACGGCCCGATTTCATCAGCCCGTCGTAATGGCGCATGAGCAAATGACTCTCAATTTGCTGTAATGTATCCAGCACAACACCTACAAGGATGAGCAGTGAAGTACCGCCAAAAAACTGCGCAAAGCTGGCCTGAATGTTGAACAAACTTGCAAAGGCCGGCAGTATCGCAACAAGTGCAAGGAACATGGATCCGGGCAATGTAATTTTCGACATTACACTGTCAATGAATTCACTTGTTTTCTTGCCTGGTTTAACGCCCGGAATGAATCCGCCGTTCTTTTTCATGTCTTCAGCCATCTGTGTAGGATTCATAATAATCGCCGTGTAAAAATACGTAAAAAGTATGATTAACAGGGCAAAAGTTACGTTATACCATACACTCGTATACCTGGAGAAGGCTGCAACAAAGTTCGAAAAGATCTCGCCGCTTTCAGTATACCTGGCAAATGACAAGGGAAGGAACATAATGGCCTGGGCAAAAATGATCGGCATTACACCGGCTGCATTTACTTTTAAAGGTATATACTGCCTTACTCCTCCGTATTGTTTGTTACCCACAATACGCTTGGCATACTGAACAGGTATTCTGCGCGTTCCCTGCACAAGCAGGATGCTAACGGCAATCACCAGCAACAGGAATACAATTTCAACAAGGAACTTTACCAGTCCGCCTTGTCCGTTAAGGCATTCCGTAAATTCACTGGTTATGGCAAAAGGCAGACGGGCAATAATCCCGATCATAATGATCAGGGATATACCGTTCCCTATTCCCTTCTCTGTTATACGCTCACCCAGCCACATCACAAATATTGTACCGGCTGTCAGAATAATGATCGATGAGGCCTGGAACATTAAAGGCGACATAATCCGCGCCTCCGGTGGTATTTGTGTCAGATAGGCCGGGGCCTGGAGAATCAACACGATAACCGTGAGGTAACGGGTAATCTGGTTCATCTTTCTGCGACCACTTTCACCTTCTTTCTGCATGCGCTGGAAATAAGGAACCGCAATGGTAAGCAGCTGTATAATAATCGACGCCGAAATATACGGCATGATACCTAATGCAAATATTGAAGCATTGGAAAAGGCACCTCCCGAAAACATATCCAGCAGTCCGAGAACACCCTGTGTTGCACGTGCAGCAAAAGCCTCCAATGCAGCAGGGTCAACACCGGGTAATACTACCTCTGAGCCAAGCCTGTAAATGAGAATGATAAACAAGGTGTAAAATATCCTTGTCCGCAATTCCTCAATCTTGTAAATGTTCTTTAATGTCTGAATAAATGATTTCATGAGGGTTTCAGATTATAGTTGCCGTTCCCTGTAGAGCTTCGATGGCAGCCTTGGCTGACTTCGAAAAGGCGTGTGCACTAACATCAAGTTTGCTGGTCAGTGTACCATTACCCAAAATTTTAACCTGATCATTGGACGAAACCAGGCCGGCCTCTGACAGAATATTAATATCAATGGTTGACAGGTTTTTTGAATCGGCCAATGTCTGCAGGGTTGAAATGTTAATCGCCTTAAAAGTTTTGCGGTTCATGTTGCTGAATCCGAACTTTGGAACACGACGCTGCAAAGGCATTTGTCCGCCTTCAAAGCCTATTTTCCGTGAATAACCGGAGCGTGACTGTCCGCCCTTGTGACCTCTTGTAGAAGTGCCACCCCTGCCGGAACCCTGGCCTCTGCCTAATCTCTTTTCCTTCTTAACTGACCCTTTAGCCGGTTTTAAGTTACTAAGATCCATAGTGTAAATATCTTTATATGTTTAAATTTCAGTTATTCTAACCAGATGTCTTGCTTTTTCAACCATTCCCAGAATCTGGGGAGTGGCTTCATGCTCAACTGTAGCATTCAGCTTTCTGAGGCCCAGGGCATCAAGATTGAGTTTCTGGCGTTTTGTGCAGTGAATTCTGCTCCTTACCTGTGTAATTCTGATTTTAGCCATTGGTAGAAAATTCTCAGATTAACCGTTAAAAACTTTATCCATACTTATTCCGCGATGTTGCGCTACAGTATATGCATCCCGCATCAGCAACAATGCATTAAATGTGGCTTTCACCAGGTTATGCGGATTTGATGACCCTTTCGACTTGGCCAGCACATCATGTATTCCTACACTTTCCAATACGGCGCGCATAGCACCACCGGCTTTTACGCCTGTTCCACTGGCAGCGGGCTTCAGAAACACCTGCGCTCCGCCATACTTGGCAACCTGTTCGTGAGGAATGGTACCTTTATAAACGGGCACTTTTATCAGGTTCTTCTTTGCATCTTCAACACCCTTTGCAATGGCAGTGGTTACTTCATTGGCTTTTCCCAATCCATAACCAACTATACCATCTTCATTACCAACAACAACGATGGCTGAGAAACTGAAGGTCCGACCACCTTTGGTAACCTTGGTCACACGTTGGATACTTACAAGACGGTCTTTCAGATCAAGGTCTGTAGTCTTTACTCTTCGAATGCTTACGTTTGACATAATACGTTAAAATTTAAGTCCACCTTCCCTGGCAGCTTCAGCCAGTGCTTTTACTCTTCCATGATACAGGTACCCGTTACGATCGAATACCACTTGTGTAATGCCACTTTCTTTTGACTTTTCAGCGGCTAGCTTTCCGACCAATTTGGCCTGCTCCAGTTTCGTAATTCCTGCTTTTTCAGCTATCTCCTTCATTTTTGAGGAAACCGAAAGCAATGTTTTACCTTCCAGGTCATCTATGATCTGAACATAGATCTGCTTGTTGCTCCTGAATACCGACAACCGGGGGAGATCTTTTGTTCCATAAACCTGTTTACGGATACGCAACTTAATCCTTTCTCTGCGTTCAATTTTTGTTAAAGCCATAATCTGATCTTTTTATTTTATTTGGCTGTGGCCGATTTACCGGCTTTCTTTCTTAATACTTCACCAACGAACTTAATACCTTTACCTTTATAGGGTTCCGGCGCGCGGAATGAACGAATCTTAGCTGCTACCTGACCAATAAGCTGCTTATCATTGCTGGTTAAAGTAATAATAGGATTGCTTCTTCTTTCGGTTTTGGCCTCAACCTTTACTTCGTCCGGTACCTGGAAATAGATGTCGTGGGAATATCCCAGGCTCAGATCAAGCACCTGTCCCTTGGCTTCAGCTTTAAAGCCCACACCAACAACTTCCATTTCAATTTTATATCCTTCGGATACACCAAGTACCATATTCTTTATGAGCGACCGGTATAAACCATGCATCGCTTTATGGCGCTTTTGCTCGGTTGGCCGGGTAACCTGAAGGGTTCCGTCTTCCACTTCAACCTTAATGTCGGGATCAACCGCCTGGCTGAGTTCACCCTTAGGCCCTTTGACAACAATAGTGTTATCGGGTTTTACTGTAATTGTAACACCCTGGGGTAATTTTATCGGGAGTTTTCCTATTCGTGACATTGATTATTCCTCCGTTTAATAAACGTAACACAATACTTCACCGCCAATATTGAGATTCCTGGCCTCCTTATCGGTCATTACACCCTTTGAGGTGGAAACTATGGCAATGCCCAGGCCGTTGAGCACTCTGGGAAGTTCTTCTGAACCAACATACCTACGCAATCCAGGCGAACTTACCCGTTGGAGTGCACGTATTGCCGGCTGTTTTGTCTCAGCATGATATTTCAATGCTATCTTAATGCTGCCCTGCAGTTTGTCGTCAACAAACTTGTAATTCAAAATGTAACCTTTATCAAAGAGAATCTTGGTTATATTCTTCTTCAGATTGGAGGATGGGATTTCAACCACCTTATGGCGGGCCGAAATTGCGTTCCTCAACCGGGTTAAATAATCTGCTATCGGATCTGTCATTTTCTTAATTTTTTCTGATTCACCTTTGTTTACCAACTGGCTTTTTTAACACCGGGGATCAATCCCTTTGACGCAAGCTCCCTGAATACTATCCTGCTGATTCCAAACTGACGGATGTAACCTTTAGGTCTTCCGGTAAGCTTGCAGCGGTTGTGCAACCGTATAGGATTTGAATTCCTGGGCAAACGGCTGAGTTCCTGAAAATCGCCTTCGGCTTTCAGCTTCGCTCTTTTGGCGGCAAATTTCTCAACGAGATATTTACGCTTTACTTCGCGGGCTTTCAATGATTCTTTAGCCATATATATTAGTTCTTTTTGATATTTTTAAATGGTAATCCAAACTCACGCAGGAGTGCGAATGCTTCTTCATCGGATGTAGCGGAAGTAACGAACGTAATTTCCATTCCGAGAATCTTGCTGATCTTGTCGATGTCAATTTCAGGGAAAATGATCTGCTCGGTAATTCCCAGCGTATAATTCCCCTTCCCGTCGAACTTGCTGTTGATTCCCTTGAAGTCCCTGATACGTGGCAATGCAACGGATATGAGCCTTTCAAGAAATTCATACATGGTATCACGCCTCAGGGTAACTTTCACGCCAATGGGCATCTTGCGCCTCAGCTTAAAGTTTGATATGTCCTTGCGCGACATGGTCTGAATAGCTTTCTGACCGGTAATCATGGTGAGTTCTTCCTGAGCAGTGTCAACAATTTTCTTGTCGCTCACGGCCAGTCCTACACCCTGGTTGATAACGATTTTCTCAAGCTTTGGAACCTGCATTACCGTGTGGTAATTGAATTCCTTTGTCAATGCCGGGATGATTTCCTCCCGGTACTTTGTTCTGAGGTTAGGTATATGAGCCATTATTTAATTTCCTCCCCTGATTTTTTTGAATATCTCACAAGCGAACCCTTATCATTGGCTTTGCGGCCGATACGGGTAGGTTTTCCGGTTGACGGGTCAACCAGCATAAGATTTGAAATATGCACCGGGGCTTCTTTTTTTACAATTCCGCCCTGTGGACTTTTTGCATTGGGCTTGGTATGTTTACTTACCAGGTTGATACCTTCAACGATTGCCCTGTCTTTATTCCGGATCACTTCAAGAACCCTGCCTTGCTGACCCTTATTTTCCCCGGCATTAACGAAAACAGTATCGCCCTTCTTAATATGGAATTTTTTCTGCATTGATTTGAATTTTAATATTATAACACTTCAGGCGCAAGTGATACAATCTTCATGTATTTGTCACGCAGCTCTCTTGCAACAGGACCGAATATACGGGTACCCCTGATTTCGTCAGCATTGTTCAAAAGCACACAGGCATTGTCATCGAACCTGATGTAAGATCCGTCGGGCCTGCGTATTTCTTTGCTGGTCCTAACAACAACGGCCTTGCTTACTGTTCCTTTTTTTACTTCACTTGCAGGAAGGGCACTTTTTACGGTAACCACAATTTTATCGCCAACAGAAGCATACCTCCTGCCCGTGCCACCGAGTACCCGGATACAAAGCACTTCTTTTGCTCCGCTGTTATCCGCTACTATTAATCTACTTTCTTGCTGTATCATAGTTATTTAGCTCTTTCGATGATTTCAACTACTCTCCAGGTTTTATTTTTGCTCAGTGGACGTGTCTCCATGATTTTTACTTTATCACCAATATTACAATTATTGGTTTCATCATGGGCCATGAACTTACTGGTCCGGTTAATGAATTTCCCGTAAATGGCGTGCTTAACTTTGCGTTTTTCAACCACCACGATGGTCTTATTCATTTTGTTGCTAACAACAATACCGATCCGTTCTTTCCTTAAATTTCTATTTTCTTCCATTGGGTTCAATTTAACCTTTTACTTGGCTTCTTTCTGTTTCTGACGTAGTATGGTCTCCAACCTGGCAATGTTTCTCCTGGTTTCCCGAATTTTCATCGGGTTATCAAGGGGAGAAATGGCATGATTCATTCTCTGCCGGAAAATGAGGTTTTTCTCATTCTCAATCCGCTCCTGTATCTCCTTGGCGGATAATTCACGTATCTCGGAAGTCTTCATGAACTTTTATATTAATTGTCTGCGTATTCGTAATCTCTTCTGATGATGAATTTGGTTGGTATGGGCAGCTTTTGCGCAGCAAGACGCAGAGCTTCCTTGGCAACATCAAAGGGTACACCATCGGCCTCTATCAGTATCCTTCCGGGTGTTACAGGGGCAACAAAACCTTCGGGTGCTCCTTTTCCTTTACCCATACGAACTTCAGCAGGCTTTTTGGTTATTGGCTTATCAGGGAATATTCGTATCCAGATTTGTCCTTCACGTTTCATATGACGCGTCACTGCCTGACGGGCTGCCTCAATCTGCCGGCCTGTTATCCAGGCTTTATCAAGGGCTTTAATTCCAAAGGATCCAAAGGCCAGGTCATGTCCTCTCTGGGCATTTCCTTTCATTCTGCCCTTCTGCTGCCTCCTGAATTTTGATTTTTTCGGTTGTAACATATCGTTATCCTGTTATAGTGGAAATCACTTATTTTCTGCGTTTCTTAAAATTGCTTTTTGGCTTCGCGGTTTTTCCGCCAATATTGGGAGCCAGGTCACGTTTTCCGTAAATCTCGCCCTTGCATATCCAAACCTTAACACCAATCAAACCTACTTTGGTAAGCGCTTCACCAAGAGCATAATCAATATCTGCCCTGAATGTATGCAGGGGAATTCTGCCTTCCTTGATGATTTCGGTACGGGCCATTTCAGCTCCGCCAAGGCGTCCTGAAACCTGCACCTTAATACCCTCGGCACCCATACGCATGGTTGATGCAATGGCCATCTTAATGGCACGGCGATAAGAAACCTTGCCTTCGAGCTGCCTGGCTACATTGTTGGCAACAATCACCGCATCAAGTTCAGGCCTTTTAACCTCAAAAATGTTGATCTGCACTTCCTTGCTTGTGATCTTCTTCAATTCTTCCTTGAGCTTGTCAACTTCCTGGCCGCCTTTGCCGATGATGATCCCCGGACGGGCTGTGTTAACCGTTACCGTTATAAGTTTCAGCGTCCGTTCAATAACGATCTTTGCTATGCTGGCCTTTGCCAACCTCGCGGTAAGATATTCACGGATCTTATAGTCTTCGACCAGTTTCTCGGAATAGTTTTTGCCGCCATACCAATTGGAATCCCAACCTTTAATGATTCCCAGGCGATTACTTATCGGATTGACTTTCTGTCCCATTAATATTAGTTTGTTTTACTTTCGGTTTGTTCCTCTACATTACTTACAAGGCTGTCAAGTACGATCGTCACATGATTTGAACGTTTACGTATCCTGTATCCTCTTCCTTGTGGTGCCGGACGCAACCTCTTCAACTGGCGGCCACCATCCACAAAAATCTCTTTTACAAAAAGATTTGACTTTTCAACACGGGCCTCTTCATTTTTCTTTTGCCAGTTAGCTATTGCTGACAATAAAAGCTTTTCAACTCTCTTCGAAGGCTCTTTTGTGCTGTAACGAAGAATATCAAGTGCCTTATTCACTTCTATACCCCTGATCATGTCAACAACCAGGCGCATTTTGCGTGGTGAGGTAGGACAGTTGTTTAACACTGCCATGGCTTTTTTCTTGTTATCTTCTTTTCGTTGCTCTGCTGCTATTCGCTTACGTGCACCCATTTTTATTGGAATTTTAATGGATTTTTATCTATTCTTTTGATTTTCCTGCATGTCCCCTGAACGTACGTGTGGGTGAAAATTCGCCCAAACGGTGTCCTACCATATTCTCGGTTACATAAACGGGTATGAACTTGTTGCCGTTGTGTACTGCAATGGTATGACCAACAAAGTCGGGAGAGATCAGTGACCTTCTTGACCAGGTTTTTACAACCGATTTTTTACCCGATTTATTCATATCAAGTACGCGCTTTTCAAGCTTATATTCGATAAAGGGACCCTTTTTTAATGACCTGCTCATAATATGATGTCAATTATTTTTTCCGTTTTTCAATAATGAACCTGGTTGAAGGATTCTTCTTCCTGCGGGTTTTCATACCCTTGGCATATAATCCTTTGCGTGACCGTGGATGTCCGCCGGATGCTCTACCTTCACCACCACCCATCGGATGGTCCACAGGATTCATAACCACTCCACGAACGCGCGGTCTGCGACCCAGCCAACGTGTTCTTCCTGCCTTTCCCGAACGAATCAGACCGTGATCAGGATTCGACACTGTACCAATAGTAGCACGGCATGCAGTAAGTATCATTCTCGTTTCACCCGAAGGCAACTTCATAATGGCATACTTGCCATCGCGTGAAGTAAGCTGGGCATACGAACCGGCACTGCGGGCCATCGCACCACCCTTGCCGGGATGCAATTCAATATTATGAACCAGCGTTCCCAGAGGAATTTCAGCAAGTGTAAGGCAGTTTCCAACTTCAGGAGCAACACCTGCACCCGAACGAATTTCCTGACCTACCTTTAATCCGGCAGGAGCAATGATATAGCGCTTTTCACCATCTTCATACACAACAAGTGCAATACGGGCCGAACGGTTGGGATCATACTCAATGGTCTTTACCTTGGCTCCCATGCCATCCTTATTCCTGATGAAGTCAATGATCCGGTACATCTTCTTATGGCCACCGCCAATATACCGCATCGTCATTTTTCCGTCACTGTTACGACCCCCTGTTCTCTGCAATGGCCTCATCAACGATTTCTCGGGAGTATTGCTTGTAATGTCGTCATAGGATGCAACAACTCTGTGTCGCTGACCCGGGGTTACAGGTTTTAATTTTCTTACAGCCATAATATACTATTAAATATTGCTATAAAAGTCTATTGTATCGCCTTCCCGTAAGGTGATCACCGCTTTCTTATAGGCGTTTCTTCTTCCGGAAACATATCCGGTACGGGTAAATCTTGACTTGCGCTTGCCGGCATAAAACATGGTGTTAACCGATTCTACCGTTACGCCGTAAAGATTTTCAACGGCCCTTTTTATCTGTACTTTATTGGCCTTCTTATCTACGATGAAGCCATATTTCTTCAGGCCGTCTGCCTGGGCATTCATCTTTTCTGTTACTACCGGCCTTACAATAATATCCATTTCTAAACTATTAGATGGTTACAGACTCTTCTGAATATTGTCGAGTGAACTCTCAAAAAACACAAGCGATGCGCTATTTAGGATGTCATAAGTTGTTAACTCCGAAGCGGTTACGACTCTTGTTCCAGTTAAATTCCGGGACGACAAATATATATTTTTATTTGGTTCATTCAGAACCACTAAAGACTTTTTACCATTGATGCTAAGGCCGGCTAAAACTGCGGCATAATCTTTGGTTTTTGGAGCATCCAGGGTAAAATCCTCTACTACCATGATTTCATTGTTCCTTGCCTTGTAAGTAAGGGCTGATTTACGTGCCAGCTGCTTTACTTTTTTATTCAGCTTGAAACTGTAATCACGGGGCTGCGGACCAAATACCCTACCTCCACCGGTGAATAAAGGATTCTTGATGCTTCCGGCTCTTGCGCCACCGGTACCCTTTTGTTTCTTCAATTTCCTTGTACTGCCAGAAATCTCGTTACGCTCTTTTGATTTATGCGTTCCCTGGCGTTTGTTGGCCAGAAATTGTTTAACATCAAGGTAAATGGCGTGATCATTGGGCTCTATGGAAAAAATGGTATCCTTAAGCTCAACCTTGCGGCCGGTTTCCTTTCCTGTTTTATTAAATACTGCTAATTCCATCACTCACAGTTAATTTTATGTTCTGTCGGGACTTTCAACTATTACATAGGTTCCTTTTGAACCCGGGATCGAACCTTTTAATAATAAGAGGTTGCTTTCAGGAATGATCTTGAGTACTTTCAGGTTCAGGACCTTTACACTCCTTCCACCGGTCCTTCCGGCCATGCGCATACCTTTAAATACACGTGAAGGCCATGATGAACCACCCAGTGATCCTGGCGCCCTTTCCCTGTCGTGCTGACCGTGTGTGGTACCAACAATGCCACTGAATCCGTGACGGGTTACAACACCCTGAAAACCGTGACCCTTTGATACGGCCGTAACATCAAGCCATGCGTCATCCTTGAAATAATCAACGGTAATCACATCACCTATCTTCCAGTCACGAATATAACCGCTAAGCTCAACAACTTTACGTTTTGGCGTGGTGCTGGCCTTCTTAAAATGACCTTTCATGGCAGCACCGGTATTTTTTTCTTTCTTTTCGTCAAAGGCGATTTGAAGCGCTTTGTAGCCGTCGCTTTCCTTGGTCTTTACCTGGGTAACCACACAGGGGCCAACTTCAAGAACAGTGCAGGGTACATTAACACCGTTCTCATCGAATACGGAGGTCATTCCGACCTTTTTTCCAACTAATCCTGGCATTTTTTTTCAGTTAAATGTTTCAGACTTTAATTTCAACTTCAACACCGCTGGGTAATTCCAACTTCATCAAAGCATCTATGGTCTTCGGAGTTGAACTGTAAATGTCCAGTAACCGCTTATGCGATGAAAGCTGAAATTGCTCCCTGGACTTCTTATTCACAAACGGCGACCGCAATACAGTAAAAATTCTTTTATGCGTAGGCAGCGGAATAGGACCACTAACCACAGCACCGGTAGTCTTAACCGTCTTCACGATTTTCTCTGCAGACTTGTCTACGAGGTTATGATCGTACGATTTAAGCTTAATTCTGATTTTCTGGCTCATGTATGTTGATCTTACTTTCTTTATACTAATACTTTCGTTCCCGTGATTTTCTCAATTACCTCAGCCGACAAGGCAGGAGGTACTATATCATAATGCGAAAATTCCATGGTGGATGTTGCCCTGCCTGATGAAAGCGTTCTCAATACGGTTACATAACCGAACATCTCGGCAAGCGGCACATTGGATAAAACAACCCTGAGATTTCCCTGTGATTCCATACCGGTAATCTGTCCGCGCCTCCGGTTGAAATCGCCGATAATGTCGCCCATGTTTTCCTCCGGAGTTACCACTTCTACTTTCATGATGGGTTCCAGCAGTGCAACTTTTCCTTTCTTTAAGGCGTGCTTGAATCCCTGCTTTGCACATATTTCAAAAGAGAAGGAATCTGAATCCACAGGGTGGAATGATCCGTCCTTTATGGTCACCATTAAGCTATCCATGGGGAAACCGGCAAGAATACCATTGCGCATTGCTTCGCGAAATCCCTTTTCAATGGAAGGTATATACTCCCGGGGAATATTTCCGCCTTTCACCTCGTCAACAAAAACCAAACCGCTTACTCCCTTTTCAGCCGGGGATAATTCAAATACAATATCTGCGAATTTTCCACGACCGCCGGTCTGTTTCTTAAATATTTCACGGTGCTTAACCACTGTGGTGAGCGCTTCCTTATAGGCAACCTGCGGCATACCCTGGTTGCATTCTACACTGAACTCGCGCTTTAGCCTGTCCATCAATATTTCAAGGTGCAATTCACCCATGCCGCTGATAACGGTTTGTCCTGAATCTTCATCCACTTTAACCTTAAAGGTAGGATCTTCTTCGGCCAGCTTGTTCAACGCTATACCCAGCTTATCGATGTCGGCCTGGGTCTTTGGCTCAATGGCAACACCAATAACGGGATCAGGAAAGGTCATTGTTTCAAGGCATATCGGGCTCTTAATATCACATAAGGTATCACCCGTAGCCACCTCTTTTAAACCAACCACGCCACAAATATCACCGGCTTCTACACGCTCGCGTGCATTCTGCTTGTTGGCATGCATCTGGTATAACCGGTTAATTCTTTCTTTCTTCCCGGTTCGCGGATTTAAAACCTGCATTCCGGAATCAATCGCGCCTGAGTATATCCTTAAATAGGTAAGCCTGCCAACATAAGGATCGGTTGCAATTTTGAATGCAAGGGCGGTAAGTGGCTCATTTTCATCAGCTTTCCGCTCTTCCACCTTATCGGTATATGGATTGTGGCCTTTAACCGTTGCAATATCCAACGGACTCGGCAATAAGGCGCAAATAGCATCCAGCAGGCGCTGAATACCTTTATTTTTAAATGAAGCACCGCATAGTACCGGTACAACCTGCTGGCTGACTACCGCATTGCGTGTATGCTCCATGAATTCTTCAACGGTAATGGAGGAACGGTCTTCAAGAAAACGCTCCAGCAAATCATCATCGGTATAACAAACTGCTTCAATGAGCTTTTCACGCCATTCTTCAACAAGATCCACCATATCTTCGGGAATTTCGGTATACTCATACCGCATTCCTAATTTTTCATCGGGAATCCACACAATGGCCTTCCGCTCAATCAGGTCAACCAGTCCCCTGAAATTGTCTTCGGAGCCGATGGGAATTTGCATCGGTACAGGATTGGAACCCAATTTCTCCTTTATTTGTTTTACCACGTTAAAGAAGTCAGCTCCTGTACGATCCATTTTGTTCACGAATGCAATTCGCGGAACATTGTATTTATTGGCTTGCCTCCATACAGTCTCGCTTTGTGGCTGAACACCACCAACTGCACAAAAAACGGCAATTGCACCATCAAGTACACGAAGTGATCGTTCAACCTCTACGGTGAAATCAACGTGTCCCGGGGTGTCAATAATGTTGATCTTATAATTCTGATTGTGGTAATCCCAAAATGCTGTGGTAGCTGCTGATGTTATTGTGATTCCCCTCTCCTGCTCCTGTACCATCCAATCCATGGTGGCTGTGCCATCGTGTACCTCTCCAATCCGGTGAGTCATACCAGTATAGAACAGGATACGCTCGGAGGTAGTAGTCTTACCGGCGTCGATATGGGCCATAATCCCAATATTCCTGGTATAATTCAAGTCAAATTCCATTCTTCACTAATTATCAGCTAGTGTAACTATAGGCTAAAAAACCGCAATGTCAAATATCCTTATTAGAACCTGAAGTGCGCAAATGCCTTGTTAGCTTCTGCCATTTTATGTGTATCTTCTTTCTTTTTAAATGCTGCACCTTCTTCTTTATAGGCAGCAAGTATTTCAGCTGCGAGCTTATCGCTCATTGAATTGCCGGCTCTTTTCTGTGAATACAGAACCAGGTTTTTCATGCTGATGGAAATCTTTCTGTCGGGCCGTATTTCAGTAGGAACCTGAAAAGTTGCACCACCTACCCTGCGGCTCTTCACCTCAACCTGAGGAGTAATGTTCTCCAACGCCTTCTTCCAGATATCGAGCGGACTTGCATCAATATCCTTGGCACGCTTTTCAACCAGGTCAAGCGCCTGATAAAATACATCATACGCTGTACTCTTCTTGCCCCTGGTCATCATGTTGTTCACAAAACGGGTTACCAACGTATCACCATACTTAGGATCGGGTAACAATATTCTTTTTTTTGGTTTAGACTTCCTCATTTTATTGTCTATTCAAAAAATTATTTCTTGGGTTTCTTTGTGCCATACTTTGAGCGGCGCTGGTTTCGACCTTCAACACCTGATGTATCAAGCGCTCCTCTGATGATATGATAGCGAACACCCGGTAAATCCTTCACCCTGCCACCACGTATCATTACAATTGAGTGCTCCTGAAGATTGTGACCTTCACCGGGAATATAAGCCGTAACTTCAATTCCATGCTGAAGCCTTACCCTGGCTACCTTACGCATAGCTGAGTTAGGTTTCTTGGGAGTGGTTGTGTAAACACGCGTGCACACACCACGCTTCTGGGGACATGAGTTCAATGCCGGAGCCTTGCTCTTATCCTCAATTGTGGACCTGCCTTTTCTTACTAGTTGCTGTATCGTTGGCATTTATGCTTTGATTTGTATATATTTTTCCTTAAAATTGGCTTGCAAAGGTAGATGTTTTTTTAACAAAAACAACTTGTAGCGAAAAAAAATTACTATTTAGGTTGAGTTTAACGATTACTGCCTGATTAGAAAAAAATCGAACCTAAACGAAGTTTGATTTGTTGGTACCTCATTAAACCAATAAATTAATAGTTATGCGCAATAAACTGAAAAATATCCATGGAATTGCCATGTGTCTTTTGGCGGGAACCCTGTCTTCATGCACCCACAATGGATCCGATAACCTGTTAGAAACCATGAACACAATTGATAGCGCTAACGGAATTATCGTACCACAGGGATTTAATGTTACAGTCTTTGCCGATGAACTTGGAGCCGGAAGGCATATTACCGTTAGCAGCGAAGGAATTGTATATGTCGCTCTGCGCGAACTCAAAAACAACGGTGGTATTGTAGCCCTGAAAGACAAAAATAACGACGGAAAAGCGGATATAACATCATACTTCGGAGAAACCCTCACAACAGGAATCGAACATAAAAACGGATACCTGTATTACAGCAATTATGACGAAATATATAGGGTTCCGGTTAAAGAAAACGAATTGGTTCCTGCCGCTGAAACAGAAACAATCGTTACCGGATTCCTTTCCCAGGACCTGCACCCTGATAAGACCTTTGCGCTCGATAACGACGGCAACATTTATGTGAACGTCGGTTCGTCTTCAAATACCTGCCAGGAAAAAGATCGGATACCGGGGTCGATGGGAATTCACCCGTGCCCTGAACTGGAAAGACAGGCTGGAATCTGGAGGTTTAAAACCGACGAAACCAACCAGGACCAGGTTAACCATGGCTACAGGTATGCATCGGGGATAAGAAATTCGGTGGCGATTACATGGAACGCTTCAAATGATAAACTGTATGTGGTTCAGCACGGACGCGACAGGCTTCATCAGGATTTTCCCGAATCATTTTCACAACAACAGGGTGCTGAACTTCCAGCCGAAGAATTCCTTCTTGTTGAAGACGGGGATTTTTTCGGCTGGCCGTACTGCTACTATAATCATATTGAGAACAAGAAAATGGCAAATCCTGAATACAGCAGTGATACCCTGCCGGCTAGCCTCTGTCAGGATGCCAGGGACCCGATTTTGGCATTTCCGGGTCATTATGCCCCCAATGATGTTCTTTTTTATACAGGCGACATGTTTCCGGCAAAATATAAGGAAGGTGCTTTTATTGCCTTCCACGGATCATGGAATCGTGCGCCATTGGAACAAAAGGGTTACCTTGTTGCGTTTGTGCCCATTGAAAACGGCTTGCCCTCGGGCGACTGGGAAATTTTTGCCACTGGCTTTGCCGGTTCAGGTCGGGTTACCAACCTTAATAATGTTAAATACCGGCCTACTGGCCTTGCTCAAGGACCCGACGGTTCACTGTATATTTCCGATTCTGTTGAAGGAAGGATTTGGAGAATCTCTTACAGCGAATAAT
>CAZYDI010000015.1:42903-48023 GCA_964646255.1 uncultured Bacteroidales bacterium | reverse complement strand
TTGTTTCGGAAGACAGAACAAAGATTCTGATCAACCATTACTGCTATTTCAGAAGCCAGAAAACTCATCAGGACAAATATGTTTTGTTTAACGGCACATTGGATATTTTGCTTGAACGAACCGAAAAACTGGAAAAAGAAGATGTAAACTACCGCACATTCAATTATACGATTGACAATGATGGTTCCGTGTACTATATAAAACACACGGAAGAGGGTTATAGCATAGTCTCTTATGATGCCCATAACGATTATGAAAAATGGGAAGAAAAAATCGACCTTTCAAAAACCCATCCTAATGCTGTGATTAAAAGTATCCTGTTGAGCTATAATAATAAAAACAACCTTGTTTTAACAGGTTTGTATACAGTAAGCGGCAAATACGAAGGCTTGTTGTATATGTGCCTTGACAGGTTCTCAAAAGAAATAACGATAAATAAAATTGATGAATTTGAGGCAGGATTCAAAGAAACGATTGGTATGAATCGTCCCAAGGCACCCAAAAATATGGCCTACTCTCATATGAGCAGTATAAGCAAGGATGATGGTGGAATGATTATCGTTGGAGAGCAATACAGCCGGCAGATCATTTATAATAGAAATTCTACGAGTGTATACACATACTTTATTGATCTGGTTCTTTTTGATATTTCACCACAGGGCGATCTTATCAGGGCTTATCGCATACCTAAAACACAGAATGACCGGTCAAATATCAATATTTTTTATACCATGAAACGCGTTGAAAAGAAATGCGAGTATCTTTCAGCATTAACATGGCTTGACAACAAATATATCTATGTTGCCTTCAATGACAATGCCCAGAATATTGCAAAGACCGGTATGCAGGAGAAATATATCGCTATTAAGGCCTCCGGCGTTGAGAAGGCAGTTCCTGCAATTATAAAAATCAACCGGGAAAACGGGGAATTAACAAAAGAGTCCTTCACCTCGTTGGTAGCAGCTGAGGTTGTATTTAAACCTCAGATCCACTATTTTAACCCGGGAGATAATCTGCTGATATTGTTTGCCCAGCGGGGACTTAATTATAGATTCGGAACCCTGACCACTGAATAGAAACACAGGCACAGCTAAGGTTTGAAAGCCCGGAATTAGTTCAATGCTAAGCTTCGGGTTTTTCTTTTCCCGGTATCTTTTGAATTTGATCCGCAATGGTAAACCATTATTTATCAATAAGGAATACCGGCATTATCAGGACGAAAAAAAAATAGCTCCGTTGATGCGGAGCTATTCAATTCATCACTAAATACTAAACTTTACTAAACTTTACTTTACTTCTTCGAAATCAACATCGGTAACTTCATCATCCTTTTTGGATTGTCCGGTGTTTCCCTGGGCCTGACCTGCATCGGCGGTATAACCCTCCTGCGGACCCTGGGGACCGGCCTGCTGGTTCTTATACAATTCTTCCGAAGCAGTTTGCCATACAGCCGACAATTCAGCGGTAGCTTTGTCAATGGCCGAAAAATCTTTTGCCTTATGGGCTTCCTTAAGTTTATTGAGCGCCTGTTCAATCGGGCCTTTCTTATCAGCAGGTAGCTTATCGCCAAATTCCTTAAGCTGTTTTTCAGTTTGGAATATAAGGCTGTCGGCAGCATTCATCTTATCTACCTGTTCGCGTTGTTCCTTGTCGCGTGCTTCATTTTCCTTGGCTTCACGTTTCATTCTTTCGATTTCATCGGAAGACAATCCTGATGAAGCTTCTATCCTGATGCTCTGTTGTTTGCCAGTGCCCTTGTCCTTGGCCGAAACGTGCAATATACCGTTGGCATCAATG
Organism: uncultured Bacteroidales bacterium; assembly: GCA_964646255.1. Classification (GTDB taxonomy): domain Bacteria; phylum Bacteroidota; class Bacteroidia; order Bacteroidales; family UBA10428; genus UBA5072. Next base: position 46,226 of record CAZYDI010000015.1, on the reverse strand, counting down.
TCGAAGGTCACTTCAATCTGCGGGATACCTCTTGGTGCAGGAGGGATTCCATCGAGGTGGAACCTGCCGATGGTTTTATTGTCCTGTGCCATGGGCCTTTCACCCTGGAGAATGTGAATTTCTACAGAGGGCTGATTATCTGAGGCTGTGGTAAATGTTTCGGTTTTCTTGGTAGGAATGGTTGTATTGGACTCAATTAACCGTGTTGCCACACCACCCATAGTTTCAATACCAAGTGAAAGCGGAGTTACATCCAACAGAAGGATATCTTTAACTTCACCGGTTAATACACCGCCTTGTATTGCAGCACCCACTGCCACCACTTCGTCGGGGTTAACGCCTTTGGAAGGTTTACGTCCAAAGAACTTTTCCACCACTTCCTGGATAATCGGAATACGGGTTGAACCACCTACCAGGATTACCTCACTAATGTCGGAGTTTGACAAACCGGCATCCTGCATAGCTTTGCGGCAGGGTTCAATGGTAGCCTGTACAAGAGAATCAATCAGGCTTTCAAATTTAGCCCGGGTAAGCGTTTTAACCAGGTGCTTGGGAATTCCGTCAACCGGCATAATATATGGCAGGTTGATTTCAGTTTGTGTTGAACTGGAAAGTTCAATTTTGGCTTTTTCTGCGGCTTCTTTCAAACGCTGTAATGCCATTGGATCTTTTCGCAGGTCAACACCTTCATCTTTCTTGAATTCTTCAGCCAGCCATTCAATGACGACGTGGTCAAAATCATCGCCTCCCAGGTGGGTGTCACCATTGGTTGATTTCACTTCGAAAACGCCGTCGCCCAATTCCAGAATGGATATATCGAATGTACCGCCGCCCAGGTCATAAACGGCGATTTTCATATCATGGTGTTTTTTATCCAGACCATATGCCAGCGAAGCAGCAGTTGGTTCATTGATAATACGTCTTACTTTCAGACCGGCTATTTCGCCTGCTTCTTTGGTTGCCTGACGCTGCGAATCGCTGAAATATGCAGGTACAGTTATCACGGCTTCAGTAACTTCATGGCCCAGATAGTCTTCTGCGGTCTTTTTCATTTTTTGCAGCACCAGCGCAGAAATTTCCTGAGGAGTGAACTTTCTGTCATCTATAACCACGCGGGGAGTATTGTTGTCTCCTTTAACTACCTTATAGGGAACACGGTGTATTTCCTTTTGAACTTTGTCGAAAGTTTCACCCATAAAACGTTTAATGGAAGAAACCGTTTTTGTGGGATTGGTGATGGCCTGACGCTTTGCAGGATCGCCAACTTTCCTTTCTCCATTGTCCATAAATGCTACCATCGAAGGAGTTGTACGTTTACCTTCGCTGTTGGGAATTACAACCGGTTCATTACCTTCCATAACTGATACGCATGAATTGGTCGTCCCCAGATCAATTCCAATAATTTTACTCATGCTTTATATATTTAAATGTTAATAATCAATGCTGTTTTGCATTGAATGACAAGTATTATGCCATAGCCCTGATGCTGACAAATAGACAGTGACAGGCCGTGTTCTACTGCCACAATGGATATTCACGACATATTACACAGACAGATTGTTAGAGATCTGTTGTAATTTCCATGTTTATTTTTAAACTTTGCGAGCCTATTTACATCTTTAAAGCACATTTATGTCTGTTGCATCTGCTGATAAGCCAAAAAGGATTACGACCCATGTACTCCAGGAAATGAAGGTACGTGGTGAAAAAATTTCCATGCTAACCGCGTATGATTTTTCCATGGCCAGGATAGTTGACAGGGCAGGAATCGATGTCATTCTGGTAGGGGATTCAGCGTCAAACGTAATGGCTGGCTACGAAACAACGGTGCCCATCACGCTGAACGAAATGATTTATTATGCTTCTGCAGTTGTTCGTGCAGTAGAAAGAGCGCTGGTTGTTGTTGACCTTCCGTTTGGTTCATACCAGGGAAATTCCATTGAGGCCTTGAATTCGGCTATCAGAATCATGAAGGAAACGGGTGCTCATGCCGTTAAACTTGAGGGTGGAATTGAGATAGTAGAATCAGTTACCCGTATTTTATCGGCCGGAATACCTGTTATGGGTCATCTTGGCCTTACCCCACAGTCGATTCATAAATTCGGAACTTTTGTGGTGCGCGCCAAAGATGAGCAGGAAGCTAAAAGGCTTGTTTCAGATGCTCATGCACTGCAGGAAGCAGGGTGTTTTTCTATTGTGCTGGAGAAAATTCCCGCCCAGCTCGGGAAGCAAGTGGCCCAGGAATTAAAGATTCCCATCATCGGCATAGGTGCAGGCAGACATGTTGACGGACAGGTTCTGGTTATCCACGATATGCTGGGTATTACCCATGATTTTTCACCCCGGTTCCTCAGGCGTTATGCAAACCTCTACCAGGAAATTACAAGTGCGGTTAATAATTATATAACCGATGTAAAGAACGTGGACTTTCCTGGTGAAAAAGAGCAATATTGATGAATTATAAATGAGGAATTATGAATTATGAGTGATGGCAGCAGTTTTGCCGGCGATAGAGGCATCACCCCTTACCACATAGCATAAATACATGTCTGCACTAAACATATTGTTTGAAGACAACCACATTATTGCCATCAATAAAACACAGCACGACCTGGTACAAAAGGATGCCACAGGTGATGCCGCGTTGGATGACCTTGTTAAAGCGCACCTGAAAGCCAAGTACAGTAAACCTGGTGAAGCTTTTCTGGGCGTTGTTCACAGGCTCGACCGGCCTGTTACCGGGGCAGTTTTGTTTGCTAAGACATCCAAGGCGCTTAGCAGGCTTAACGCTATGTTTAAAGAGGGTACTATTGAAAAAACATATTGGGCAATTGTAAAAAATCCACCACCTGATTCCTCCGGCCGCCTGGAGCATTATATGTCAAGAAATGAGAAACAGAACAAGTCGTATTGCCATACAAAATCTGCCCCCGGATATAAAAAGGCAGTATTAAACTACAAGGTTATCGGCAGATCTGATAATTATTACCTGGTTGAAGTGGATCTTGAAACAGGCCGCCACCATCAAATAAGGGCTCAACTTGCCGCTATCGGTTGTCCTATTAAAGGTGATTTAAAATATGGTTTTGCACGTTCAAACCCCGATGGAGGTATCAGTCTTCATGCGCGCAAGATAAAATTCAACCACCCGGTGAAAAAGGAGATGATGGAGATTGTTGCAGAAGTGCCTGCCCGGGATAAATTGTGGAAGATGTTCCTGTGACTTTTCTTACAAAAAGTCACAGGATGTTTATGTTATTGGCCGGGAATTATAGCGTAATTACCTTGCCCATATAAAGATCAAGGATTTTCAGCTTAAAAAT
>CAZYDI010000015.1:0-42803 GCA_964646255.1 uncultured Bacteroidales bacterium | reverse complement strand
ATTATAGCGTAATTACCTTGCCCATATAAAGATCAAGGATTTTCAGCTTAAAAATGTATTCATACTTGGCCTGCAGCATGCTTGATTGAGCGCTGATAAGATTATTTTGTGCTATGTTATAATCAACCGAATTCACCAACCCGACATCCATCTTCTGACTGGTGTATTTAAAAGCTTCTTCATTATAATTTACTGCTTCAACACTGGAGTAGTATTTTTCACGCGAAGCCAATGCATCAGCATGAGCTTGTTGAACTTCTTTATACAGCGCCATTTTTGCAAGATCGAGCTGATATTGCTGGTCTTCAACCTGTAATTTTGAATTGCTAATGGCATTTTTTACCTGCATCTGGTTAAAAATGGGAATATTCACACTAAGATTAATGCTCTTGTTCTGGTTGTTTTGTATCTGGTCCAGATAAGGATCTGCATCAATATCCTTGCTCTTGGCATAATCGCCATTTAATGAGCCAGTCACCGATACTGAAGGACTTAGCAGTCCCCAGCTTTTGTTGAGTTGTTTTTCTGAACTTTTCAGGGCATACTCAGCGCTTTTAATCTGGGGCATATTGTCCAGTGCTGCATTATAAATTTCCTGCACGGATTCCGGAGGTGAGAGCAACTCTACTTCAATGCCCTGCGGTACAAATATGTCAAACCCTGCCGTAGAATCCAGGTCAAGGAGTTGGGTAAGGTTAAGGTATGAGATTTCAAGGTCGTTTTTTGCATTGATAAGTCCGGTTTTATCATTTGCCTCCTGGGCTTTAATTTGCAAATATTCACCCTGGGCAACATTGCCTACCTCGAGCAATTTTTTTGTTCTTTCTGATTGCAGGGTGGTGACTTCAAGCCGGCTTTCAGCTACCTCCACCAGTTCTTTAGCAAATAATACCTGCAAATATCCATTGGCAAGGGCTATTGAAATATCGTTTTGCTGTTTTTTAAGATCAGATTGTGATTGAAGAAACTGGTATTTTTTCTGCATGATGTCGTTGATTTTTTGCAAACCGTTGAACAGGGTAAGTGAACTGTTCAGGTATACACCACCACGCCATAGATCATTGGAATATATTTTTCCGTCAACAACATATTGTCCATAACTGTCATAATAACCGTGGCTTAAACCGGCATTAAGGTTCGGCAATAAATTGAATTTTGACTGCCCATAGTTGTTTTTGTTGTATTCAACATTGAGCCCCTGTCGCTTTATTTGCAGGTTATTTTCCAGTGCATAATTGATGCATTCTTCCAGGGTCCACACTTTTTGCGCCTGAAGAAATGAAGATCCCAAAAACAAGATCGAACAAAAAAACACGATTGCTTTTTTCATTATGGTTAATAGTTATTGGATTTGTTTTACTTTTTTTCGGTACAATACCTGAACATGATCTGAACTGCTTTCCGGGTTGAAGATCTGAATAAGTTCCCATTCCGGATCATAACTTTCAATGGCTTCCTTTAACTTATAAATTCTTGCCAGTGATTTTTCCAGCGGATCCGACAATGAGGAAAATTCTTTGCCAACCTCCCAGGCAAAGGATTCCAAACGAAAGTTGTACACCATCTTTTGTCCCGACAGGGAAACAGCTACCTCGGCTATTTCATTGTTTTTTAAGCCGGGAAGGGGAATGCAAAGTTCTTTCATAATCTGAATTCATTAAAGTATCTGCCGGATATTCTCCGTTACTATATGACCATCAAACAGCTGAACTATCCTGTGGGCCTTATCGGCATCGGAGGGTGAATGCGTAACCATAATAATGGTTGTGCCTTCGTTGTTCAGTTCGGTAAGTAAATTCATCACTTCCTCTCCGTTTGCCGAATCGAGGTTACCGGTAGGTTCATCAGCCAGTATCAACTTGGGCCTGGTAACAACGGCCCTGGCAATGGCAACCCGTTGTTGTTGCCCTCCCGATAATTGCTGAGGAAAATGTTTTCTCCGGTGCGTAATTTTCATTCTCTCCAGTACTTCAGCAACTTTATGTTTTCGTTCCGCGGAGGTGTTTTTTAAATACAACAAAGGTAATTCCACGTTTTCATAAACAGTAAGTTCATCAATAAGGTTAAAACTCTGAAAAACAAAACCGATATTCCCTTTACGAAGGTTGGTGCGCTGTTTTTCTTTATACAGGGAAACTTCTTCGCCATTAAAATAGTACAAGCCTGAAGTTGGAGAATCAAGCAATCCCAGTATATTGAGTAATGTGGATTTACCGCATCCCGAAGGACCCATGATGGCAACAAATTCACCTTTCTCAACAGTGATATTGACCTTGTTAAGTGCTGTGGTTTCAACCTCATCGGTTCTGAAAACCTTTACCATATCGGTTGTTCTTATCATATGCGTAATATATTACTATTTAATCATTAGTTTGCTGGCATCACCAAAATTTTCATAATCTGAAATCACTACTTTGTCTCCTTCTTTTAGTCCTCCGAGAACTTCATAGTAACGCGGATTTTGCCTGCCCAGTTCAATTGCCTGCCTGGTGGCAACAGTGCCTGATTCATCCAGCAGGAATATCCACCGTCCTCCGGTTTGCTGGTAAAACCCTCCCTTGGGCAGCAACAGGGCATCCTCGGATTCACCCAGTTCCAGGTGTATGCGGGCAGTTTGTCCTATGCGGATTTGCCTGGGTATTTCGCTGGTAAATTCCATATCAACGGCAAAGGTTCCGTTTTTTACTTCGGGATAAATCTTTATGATGCGCAGTTGATTTTTCTTTCCGGCAAAATCAAAATCAGCCTTAAGGCCTCTGTTGATTCTCGTTATATAATGCTCATCAATCAGCACCTTCATCTTGTATGATTCGAGTATATTGATGGTGCCTATTCTTGCACCGTAATTAATAACCTCACCAATTTCAGGATTCAGTGTAGCGAGTTCGCCTGCTACCGGGGCCTTAATGCTCAGGTCTTCAAGGCGGCGGCGGGTAAGGTTCAGGTTTTGCTGCATACGCTTAATGGATTCTTCATCCGCATCAATTCTGGTGACGGTATACATTGAATCCCTGATAAATTTTTGCCTTTGAAGTTTGAGCTGTAAAACAGTTTCGTCATACTGCTCTTTTGAAAACTCGAATTCTTCCCTGGATATCAGGTTCTGGGATACCAATTTCAGGTTATTGTTGTATTGCCGCTCCAGCTTTCGCAATAAATACTCCAGTTGCAATATGGTCGATCGTGTTTGGATATTCTGATTCTCAAGGTTTATTCTTGCTGTTTTAAGGTCGTTTACAGCACGGGCCACTTCGGCTTCATTACCTGATATATCAAGCAAAAGATTATAATTGCTAAGTTTAAGGATTACATCACCCTGTTTAACGGTGGTGCCCTCCTCAATAAGAATTTCTTCAACCTTACCCGATTCAACAGCATCGAGATAAATGGATTGAATCGGCTCAACCGTTCCGTTAACCGATATGTAGTCCTGGTACTTTCCTGAGACTACTTCCGCGATGGTAATTCTTTCGTTTTCAACATTCAGTTTCGTGCTTTTGTCCCCAAAAATCATTTGCATAAACAGCAGCAACAATAAAGTAAATAGAACTATAAACCATATCTGCTTTTTCCCGAATCGTTTTTTTTCAATTTTACGGTCCATGCCGTCCATAATAGCTGAGATGAAAGGATGTTAATATGACCATTAATTAGCACGAATTATGCCAATTACTTTAAGGCGTTAAAATACAATAAATTATTAAATAGCATCTAAATTAGTTTTAAACTATTCTGTATAAAAGTGAAACACACAGCGTACGAAAACGGACATTTTCCATAATATTGATTAACTTTGTATGTACGTGATTAAAACCTGAAAAATGACTGAAAAAACCGGCAATATCCTCGCAGTAGATGACAATGAAGATATATTGTTCGCGCTTAAATTATTGCTAAAGCCCCATGTGGAGAACATTACCACACTGAACAATCCTGATAAAATTCCGGAATTGTTGTCACGTGAAAATTTTGATATGATTTTGCTCGACATGAATTTTAATAAGGATGCCATAAGCGGGCAGGAGGGCTTTGACTGGCTCGGCAAAATTCTGCAGATCGACCCTCAGGCTGTTGTGGTATTCATCACTGCATATGGCGATGCAGAAAAAGCCGTTAAGGCCATTAAATCGGGGGCAACCGATTTTGTGCTTAAACCATGGCAGAATGAAAAACTGCTGGCCACCATATCATCATCGGTAAAACTCAGGCGATCGAGGCTTGAGGCAATCGACCTGCGGGCTAAGCAAAAGGAAATGAGCGCGGTGATGGATCAGCCTTTCACTGACTTTATCGGCAAGTCTGCAAGGATGCAGGAGGTGTTTAATACAATCAAAAAAGTAGCGCAAACCGATGCCAATGTATTGATCCTGGGCGAGAACGGTACCGGAAAGGAATTGGTGGCACGGGCACTTCACAGGAATTCTCCCCGCAGGGATGAGGTTTTCATCAGTGTCGACCTTGGGTCGTTAAGCGATACCCTATTCGAGAGCGAATTGTTCGGCCATGAGAAAGGTGCCTTTACTGATGCGAAAAAGGAAAAACCCGGCCGGTTTGAAATTGCATCAAAGGGAACACTGTTTATGGATGAAATTGGCAACCTCCCCCTTGCCATGCAGTCGAAAATCCTTACGGTTATAGAACGCCGTGAGGTAACCAGGGTGGGAGCCAACAAACCAGTATCGGTTGATGTCAGGCTTATATGTGCTACCAACAGCGATTTGTATGAATCGGTAAGCAATAACCAGTTCAGGCAGGATTTGCTTTACCGCATTAATACTGTTGAGATTCACCTGCCTCCGCTAAGGGAAAGGGGTGATGATATTGAATTGCTCGCCGGTCATTTTCTTAAGATATATGCCAAGAAATACCGTAAACCCATAAGGGGAATAACCTCGGCCTCATTAAAAAAACTGATGCATTACACCTGGCCGGGAAATGTGCGCGAATTGCAGCATGCCATTGAACGTGCGGTAATCATGACAGAAACACCGTCACTGGAACCCGATGACTTTGTACTGTCGTCGCCGCATAAGAAGTCGGGTGACCTTGAATTTGACACCTATAACCTTGATGAAATAGAAAGAAGGGTTATTGAAAAAGTGATGAAACAAAACCAGGGCAATATTTCGCAGGCTGCCCAGGAACTTGGCCTAACCAGAACCTCTCTATACCGCAGGATGGAAAAATATGGTTTTTAAAAATTTCCGGTATAATATTATTTTCCGGGTGATTCTACTGGGACTGACAATCCTGTTGTTGTTCTATTCCATATATGAGTATCATTTGCTCGTGGCACCTGTCATAGTGGCAGTAATCATTATTTTACAGGTTGCCTTCTTGATAAGGTTCCTGGACAGAACAAACAGGGAGCTGACAAGCTTTTTGCAGTCGATTCGTTTTTCCGAATTCCAGAGCAGCTTTCAGATTGAAGGAATGGGAGGAACTTTTAATGAGCTGAATAAGGCATTCAATGAGGTTATGCAGGATTTTCAGAAAGTAAGGGCTGAAAAGGAAGAGAGCTTTCATTATCTGCAGACTATTGTCCAGAATATCGATGTAAGCGTTATCGCCTACAGTGCCGATGGCAATATTGAACTTATCAATAAAACCGCAAAAAAGCTGTTCCAAATGGCCAGCTTGCGCAATATAAAAGCCCTTGAGCCTTTAAGTGCCGAATTGGTAAATACCCTGTTAACCATTAAGCCGGGAGAAAACAAGCTGGTTAAAGTACAGTATGATGATGACTTTCTGCAGCTCGCTATATATGGATCGACTATAAAGGTAAAAGACAAGTTGATTTACCTGGTTACCATCAAGGATATTCAAAACGTACTCGAAGAACAGGAAACCGAGGCATGGCAGAAGCTTATAAGGGTGCTTACGCATGAAATTATGAATTCCATTACACCCATTGCCTCACTATCGTCAACCCTTGACCTTATGCTCAAAGGCATGGTAGGCGATAATGACGGCACACAGTTGAGTATCGACCGTGAAACGGTAGGAGAAATACAGGAAGCCTTAAAAACCATTAATAAGCGCAGCACAGGATTGCTTCATTTTGTCAATACATACAGAAACCTGACGCGCATCCCAAAACCCGATTTCAAGCTATGTTCGGTGAGTGAGTTGTATGAAAATATTGTTAAGTTGATGGATGATGAAATTAAGCACAATGGCATTGAGTTTATTGTCAAGGTTGATCCTGAAAGCCTTGAATTTACTGCCGACGACAAATTGATAGAACAGGTATTGATTAACCTGCTGAAAAATGCGATCCATGCGCTCCACGGGCAGAAGGATCCAAAAATCCAGTTGTTGTCCTATATCAATAAGCGAGGGCGCATTACCCTGCAGGTAATAGACAATGGTCCGGGTATCCTGCGTGACGTCCTCGACAAGATTTTTATCCCGTTTTTTACCACCAAGCCATCGGGCTCAGGCATAGGACTCAGTTTGTCCAAGCAAATACTCCGCCTTCACAATGCTACAATTACAGCGCATTCTGAGCCCCATGTTGAAACGGTGTTCACCATGACATTTTAAGATTTTGCTCATGGCACACCTCACCATTTTCATAACATAAAAAAAATCGCTAATTTTCCAGAAGAACACTGGCAAAATGTGCTTAACGGATGGGTAAAAGATTAATTATTTACCGATAATATTGATATATTTATATAAATACATATATTTGAAAAAAAAATTATGGATACTTCATCAATAAACCAGCGTTATACTGCATTGTCTGTTGATAATTGCTGCCTGTCGTGCGGCGGGGCTATAAATTATGCAGAGCCTCGTTCAGGTGAATGTTGTGTTGATTTAGGCAGCGGAAGAGGCACTGATGTGCTTAGAATGGCTGATGCAGTCGGTAATACAGGTTTTGTTTATGGTGTGGATGTTTCAGATGGAATGATTGAAACTGCTCAGCGGCATGCAATGAAGCTAAACGCTTCCAATGTTAAATTCATTCAATCTGACCTTGAGAATATTGCGATTCCGGATAAGATTGCTGATCTTGTCATTTCAAATTGCACCATCAATCATACATCTGACAAGCAGAAAGTCTGGAATGAGATTTACCGCATCCTTAAGCCGGGGGGAAGATTTGTGGTAAGTGACATTTACACCATTAAGCCGGTGCCACCGGAATACAGCTCAGATCCTGTTGCTGTTTCAGAATGTTGGGCCGGAGCCGTGACCAGGCAGGAATATATGAATACATTGGTTAGTGCCGGTTTTACCCAGATTTCTGTTTTGGAAGAAAGCAAGCCTTATTCAAAGGGAATGATTGAAGTAAGCAGTTTCACTGTATTTGGTAAAAAGGCTTCAACATGCTGTTGTTGTGGCTGACAAATAATATTTGTAACCATTTTTTTAATAATGTCTACCATGAAAACTTTAAAGAGCAAAAAGAAATTGCAGAAAAAGCAAAAGACAGCACAATGCTGTGCCAAAAATTCCAAAGTAGTGGCAGGATGCCATGATTAAAGAATGATGGAGTTTTCAAAACATAATATTCTTTCGAAAATCCACGATTCGGATCAGTATTTCATTGTAAACCTTTTATCGGGAAATGCCGATGTATTATCGCGGGAGGAAGCAGCATGCTTTCTAAATTCAAAAATACCTTCCGAAAAAGAATACGAAGAAAAAGGATATGTTGTTGATCCGGTAATGGAGGATAAACTGTTTAAAAAGAAGTATCTTGATTTTATAGATTCCCGCGATACTGATGAAGTACAACTGTTTTATGCCCCGTCATATGCATGCAATTTTAATTGTTCATACTGCTACCAGGACGGATACGGCAATAAGGAAGGATCTGACCCTTTTCTAGTTGCCGGCGCTTTTTTCGGTCATATTGAAAGCAGTTTCCGGCACAGAAAAAAGTATGTTACCTTATTCGGAGGTGAACCTTTATTGGCAGGGGCAGAGCATAAAGCATTCATTGAATATTTCACCGGCAAATGCAATGAACTGGGCCTAGAATTGTCAGTTGTTACCAATGGATTCAATCTGGCAGAATATATGCCGTTCCTTACAAAGGCAGCCATAAGGGAGGTACAGGTAACCCTTGACGGCCCGGAAGAAATGCATAATCAACGCAGGGCCCTGAAGAATGGAAAAAAAACATTTGAGCGCATAGTGACTGGTATTGATGCAGCATTGGAGGCAAATATACCTGTTAACTTGAGAACAGTGATTGACAGGGACAACATTGAAGGCTTGCCTGAACTTGCGCAGTTCGCAATTGACAAAGGATGGGCATCTTCATCGCTTTTTAAAACACAATTGGGTCGAAATTACGAGTTACATTATTGTCAATCCGAGCAATCAAAGCTCTATTCCAGGATAGATTTATATAAGGACCTATATAAACTGGTATGTAAATTCCCTCATATTCTTCATTTTCACAAACCGGCATTTTCAGTTTCCAAATTTCTTTTTGAAAACGGTGAATTGCCCGATCCGCTTTTTGATTCTTGTCCCGGATGCAAGACCGAATGGGCGTTTGATTATACGGGCCGGATTTATTCTTGCACCGCCACTGTTGGCAAGGATGGGGAAGAAATAGGATCATTCTATCCTCAGGTTGTTTTAAACAAAGAAAAAATTCAAAACTGGCAGAATAGGGATGTGATAAGCATTAAGGAGTGCAATGACTGCAATTTGCGCCTGGCATGCGGAGGTGGGTGTGCCAGCGTTGCAATTAACCATAAAAAGAATTTAATGTCGGCAGATTGCCGGCCTGTACGTGAATTGCTTGAACTTGGCATAGCACTGTATGCCGACTGACAGAATATCAGGCTATTTTTATTTTCACTTATAATTCCAAAAAAATGAAAGAAATCAATGCTGTGGATTTTGAGAAGGAAGTCCTGCAGTCGGGTAAAGTTGTACTCGATTTCTATTCCACTGAATGTCCTCCATGTGAGGCATTGGCACCCAAATTTGAATCACTTGATTTGCTTTATGGTGATGAAATTAAGTTTGTGAAAGTATTCAGGCAGCAGAATCGCGACCTTGCCGAGCGACTTGGAGTATTAAGCTCTCCTACACTTGTATTTTTTGATAAAGGAAAAGAAACAGGCATCCGATTATCAGGAGGTATTAAGCGTTCAGAAATTATCTATAATCTCAATGCCATGATTTCAAAAGAAAAGGCGGAGTTAATTTCAAGTAAAATTACCCCCTTTCAGTCAGATTATGACGTGGCAATAATAGGCAGCGGACCGGGCGGGCTTACGGCCGGATTATACCTGTGCCAGGCAAAAATAAACACCGTGCTCATCGATACCGGATTACCCGGCGGACATGTAAGTTTAACGCACCAGGTTTCAAATTATCCTGGTTTTATTGATCCGCAACCCGGCTTTTTGTTGTCACACAACATGTCGGAACAAACCAGGAAGTGTGGCACTACATTTAAAGTTGCCGTTGACGTTACAAAGGTGAATCTTCAAAAAAAGGAAATTACCCTCGATGATTATGAAACCATAAAAGCGAAGAAAATAATTATTGCCACCGGAACCTCACCGAACTATTTAAATATTCCGGGTGAAAAAGAGTTGAAGGGTAAAGGAATTTCCTATTGTGCAACCTGTGATGCCAAGTATTATGTTGATAAGGATGTGATCGTAATTGGAGGAGGAAATTCAGCTGTGGAAGAAGCTGATTTTATTTCCCGGTTTGCAGCAAAGGTTACCGTTATTCATCAATTCGATAAGTTTCAGGCCAATAAACAAGCTCAGGACAAATTACTTTCAAATCCACGGGTGAAAGTAATGTTCAGCCATGAGCCGCGTGCCTTTTTGCGGGAAGAAGATAAAATTACCGTTAAGGTTCAGGATTTAAAAACAAACGCAACCGCAGATGTGATAACCGATGGTGTATTTATCTTTGTTGGAATGAAACCCAATATTGAAGTATTCGGCGGGATCCTTGAATTGGACAACTTCGGGTATTTAACCACAGATGAAGACATGCGCACCAATATACCAGGCGTATATGCCGTAGGTGATGTCCGCAGTAAGAAGTACCGTCAGATAACCACTGCTATTTCCGACGGTACTATTGCAGCCATTAACATTACAAGAGAACTTGATTAGTGTTAAACGTTGTTAAAAACCTGTTAAGTCAATCAAGTGGCATAATATTTGGATTATGCCAATGTTAAAAGGTATACGTGAACGCCACACAAATCTTACGTTAACATACAATATTGGAAAGCCATGAAAAAGTATTTCTGTTTGTTATCATCTTTGGTTTTTATTCTGTGCATTTCAGCAGGTAAACCGGAAGAGGCAATAAAAATCAATACGCAGGAAAGCAAAATTAACTGGAAAGGAAAAAAGCCTGCAGGTGAGCACCATGGTTATGTAAAGTTGTCAGAAGGATTCCTCCGCATTGACGATAATATTGTAAAGGGTGGTTCATTTGTGATTGATATGCAAACGATAAAGGATACTGACCTTACGGATTCAAAATCCAATGAGAAATTGGTCAACCATCTGAAATCAAAGGACTTTTTCGATGTGGAAAAATTCCCCACTGCCAGGTTTGATATTACCAGGGTGTCAAAGCTTAAAAACAACCCGGGCGATGTCAACAAAGCTACACACAGAATTGAGGGCAACCTTACCATAAAAGGAATTACCAAAAAAGTGAGCTTCGATGCCAGCATTAATTTGTTGAACGGAAGGTTCACCGCAAGCACACCTGAATTTACCATAAACCGCACTGAATGGGACGTTAATTATCAGTCGAAATCAGTGGTTGCCGGATTAAAAGACCAGTTTATCTACGACGAGATTGCCTTGTCAATTGAACTGGTTTCCGACTAAGCAGGCTCATCTGCGTTCCGTCAGTGGTGGTAAAAGTATCTGAAATACAGGACAATTAATTACCGGAAATAAGATTGGGTTATACTCAAAATGATTTGTATATTTGAGGCAACCCAAATCACCTTCTGATAAATATTGCTTATAATCCGGGCTATCCGGTTCTTAGTCTGTTACAGATACACGATGGACAATATGGACCCTATTGAAATTGATCTTTACCATGAGAATCAATTGCTTAAAGAAGAAAAGGAAGCGTATCTCCAGCGGGAGAAACTGTTTCATGCCCTGGTAGAAACAGCTGTGGGTGAAATAGGCGAGTCTTTCTTCGAAAAAATCGTAATAAGGTTGTCCGAATGGCTTAATGCGGAATGTGTAATAATTGGATTGATGACCTCAGCCAATACTGTGGAAGGATTTCCCATGTACCTCGATGGTAAAATCGTTCGTGGCTTTACCTATAATTTAGAAGGCACACCATGCGACATTACATCACGCAAAGGATATTGTGTATATCCTGTAAATGTCAGGTCATCATTTCCCAAATCCAAAGACCTTCGTGAAATGAATATTCAGGGATACGTTGGCTCAGCATTGTACAACAAAGAAGGCAAAGCCAATGGAATTTTATCGGCGATGTCCCGGCAAGAACTTAACTTGCCTAACCAGGCCGAAAAAATAATCAGGATCATTGGAACCCGCATATCCAATGAAATTGAGCGCATCAAGGCGAGCAAGGCGTTGGAAGTCTCAGAAAAGAACCTGCGTGAGGCCAATGCTTCCAAGGATCGACTTTTCTCCATTATCGCCCATGATCTTAAAAGTCCTTTTAATTCATTGATCGGCTTTAGTAAAATGCTTATCGATCATGTAAAGCATAACAAATTCCAGCAAATTGCTGATTATGCCCTAATAATCAATGATGTTGCTACCCAAACCCATGTGTTGTTATCAAACCTGCTTGAATGGGCGATGGTTCAGACCAACAGCATAGCTTTTCATCCAAAAATGCACATCCTGGCCGATATATGCGATGAAATTGTTGCGCTATACAGAAATCAGTCGGCAGAGAAAAAAATATCCCTTGTAACCGATGTTTCACCGGATATTAAAGTATATGCTGACCTTAATATGATTCATATTGTTCTGCGAAACCTGGTTTCCAATGCGGTAAAATATACCAACGCAGGGGGTAAAATTACGGTATCGGCAGTAGCGGCACCAAGCTTTATTACAGTGTCAGTTGCAGATTCGGGAATAGGAATGCCACCCGAACATGTGGATAAGTTGTTTAAAATTGAATCAGGTTTTAGTACCAACGGAACTAAAAATGAGAAAGGTACGGGGATCGGACTGATCCTTTGCCATGATCTGGTGCGAAAACACAAGGGCGATATTATGATTGACAGTAAGCAGGGCGTTGGCACGAGATTTTCCTTCACCCTGCCCAATCCATCCACTTAGGAAAAGCACTCACTTGCTTTGCTTGTGTGTTGACAAGTAATTATTGACTATCTCGATTATTTCCTGTCCGTATTTTTCAATTTTAGCTTTACCAAGGCCTTTAATTCCTGATAATTCACCAATATGTTGTGGCATCAGGTTGGATATGGAAGCAACGGTTTTCTGATGCATAATCATATAATGGCGCAACCCTGTTTCTTTTGCTTTTTGATCCCTCCATTTCCGTATCCTGTTAAACAAGACAACATCCGACGGGTTTGGCAATTCACTTTGAAATTTTGGAACCGGATTCTTTTTTTGGGGAATTATTTGATCGAGTGTGGCGCTGGTTCTTGCATTAAGGTAGTTTTTAACACTGAAGCCTGATGTTGAGCACTTAAGGCATGCAAGCTTTACCGACGACTCGTTTTTTATTCTGTCAAGAGCACTTTCCAGGGCTTTTTTAACTGTTTTGTTATCAGAATGCGTTGGCAGGCTGTTTATGGACTCCAATATAACGTTTACCTTGCCGGAAAAATAAGTGCTGGCTTTGGCAATTCTTTCCTGGAGCATCCCGTTGCTTTCAATATCACCATTCAGGTTGTTCAGCCTGCTCATCTGATGCCCGAACTTCACTGCAACATCTGTAATTTCCGATTTTACCTGTGGAACCAGGTTTTGCACCAATGCAGGAAGTTCCGCCAGCAGGCTTTCTTTATGTTCATTAATGGTTTTTATAAGATAGAACAGGCTTATCAACAAATAATTGAAATCAAACAATTCATTGATTAAAAACCACTGGTAGGCATTTTTCGATTCTTCAAGCTGGCTTCTTCCGGGCATATGGCCTTCGGCTTCCCTGATAAAACCGGTAACAGAAGGATCATTAATTAAGCCTTGCTGACCAATGGGTGTGCTTAAAACAAGTCCTTCGAGCGTGCGGCACCTGCTTAAGGCTACATAAACCTGCCCGTGTGCAAATGCGGAACGTGCATCCACAATGGCCCGGTCGAAAGTCAATCCCTGGCTTTTGTGAATGGTTATCGCCCAGGCCAGCTTAAGCGGATACTGTTTAAAAGTACCTATGATGGTTTCATCTATTTCCTTGGTTTCTTCGTTGAGGGAATATTTCATATTGTGCCATTCGGCAGGTTCAACTTCGATGACCTTAAGATCCCCGGGGCATTTAACGTGAATACGGCCGTCCTCAATGCCCTGGACTTTGCCAATTTTTCCATTGAAAAAAAGTTTATCGCGCGAGATGTCGTTTTTTACAAACATAACCTGGGCACCTGTTTTTAACACAAGTTCTTTGGCAGTGGGAAAGGCATATTCAGGAAATTCATCCGTTATATCGGCTTCGAATTTCCATTCCTTTGTTTTAAGGCTGCTTAAGCGGGATTCATTAATGGCATTTGCCTGAGCGTTATGGGTTGTAAGCGTAATATAGCCACCCGATTCTGCGTCGAAACCGGGAATATACCTGGAATTAAGCGTTTCCTTGCATTCTGCATCAAGGTTATTTTCCCTTATTTTATTGAGTACGCCGATGAACTTTTCATCCTGCTGACGGTAAATATATTTCAGTTCAATGGTAATATAATCGGTGCTTCTGAGAGCGTGGCTTCCAAAGAAAAAAGCGGTATGGTAATATTGTTCAAGAAGTTCCCTGTCCTCATCCTTTGCAACAGGGGCCAATTGCTGAATATCACCTATCATTAGCAATTGAACACCCCCAAATGGTTTATCCCTGTCCTTATACCTGCGCAAAACCATATCGACGGCATCGAGCAAATCAGCCCTCACCATGCTGATTTCATCGATAACCAGGAGATCGAGTGTTTTGATTATCCTGATTTTTTCCCGGTTCAGTTTAAATGAATATGATTCAACGGGCGGGGCATTTCCTGCATCAACATACAAAGCCGGAATATGCGGGTGAAAGGGTAATTGAAAGAATGAATGAATAGTTACACCCCCGGCATTGATGGCCGCAACTCCGGTAGGTGCTACCACAATCATTCGTTTCGGTGAAATTTTTTTCAGGTTGTGAAGAAAGGTCGTTTTACCGGTACCGGCCTTTCCGGTAAGGAAGATATTCCGGTTGGTATACTGAACAAAATCGAACGCCAGGGTAAGATCGGGATTTTCTGTCATCGGATTGTTGCTTTTATTGGTAAGATCTAAGGGCATTGCGGGTAAAGGAGAATTAAAACAGGTTATTTTTCGGGATGGCTAATTTTTCTGTAATTGCCAGGCGACATGCCGGTTTTTTCGTTGAATAATTTGCTGAAATAAAAAACGGAACAAAACCCCAGGCGGTAGGATATTTCCTTTATACTTAAATCGGTATTGGTGAGCAGAAAATTGGCCTGCTTCAGCCTTAGCGATGTATGGTATTGCATGGGTGAAAGTCCGGTATATTTCTTAAACGCTTTTCTAAAGAGGGAATAATTTATGTTAAGGTCGTTTGCCAACTGCTCAATGTTGAGGTTAACGTTGCAATTGTCCCTTATGATAAGGCAGGCCTTTTGAATTGTCTTGTCAATTGCGGTGTTTTTAAAGCCTACATTTTTCCTTATCGATATAATCTTACCCAAAATATGGATTACGGCACCCGAACATACCTGATGGTATCCGGGTTTTTCCGATTCCACTTCATTCGTGATTTCCTGGAATAGTCTGATCAGGTCCTCCTGAAAGCCGATCATTATGGAGGGATTATCATTCAGCAATGGCGTTGACCTTATCATGATATCAGCTACATCGCCCATGAAACCGATATAGTGTTCGGTCCATCCCGTGCGCTTAAGGGGTCTGTAACGATGCCACATTCCGGGTTTCAGCAGGATAATTGATCCTTCACTCACTTTATAAGCGCCCTCCCGGGTTTCGATAATGCCTTCTCCCGAGGTTATGTAGTTGATCTGGTATTCCTGCAGCACCCTGCCTGATGTCCATTTAAAATGATAGCCTGTGGGATGCCCCGACGGAGGATACTCGCTATCGGGCTCAACCCTTGCTGTTCCCACAACCGTAAGGAAAACACCCCAGCCTTTATCTTCAGGATTATGGGTAAGGTACTTAAAACGATGAGACATAAGCGGGTATCATTTTACACAAACAATTGCCATAATATATATTGAAAACACACAAAATGAATAATATATTTGGTTTAGGATGAAGCCAATTTACTAATAATTTTTAACCTATGGATTCAATTTTAAGTATAGTTCTTATGGCAATCGGCAGTATATGCGCTGCCAGTTTTTATGTACCCATAAAAAAAATCAAGGGCTGGTCATGGGAGTCGTACTGGCTTGTTCAGGGAATCTTCTCATGGCTTATTGTTCCCGTTTTATTTGCATGGCTTACAGTGCCATCCGGAACCCTGGGTGATATTATCGTTTCATCCCCTTCTTCAGCCAGGTTATGGGCAATTTTTTATGGTGCATTATGGGGAATAGGTGGCCTTACATTCGGGTTAAGCATGCGCTACCTGGGCGTTGCCTTGGGACAGTCCATTGCACTTGGCTTGTGCGCCGGAATAGGAACATTGGTACCCCCGGTGGTTTATGGCCAGAATTTACTTGCTGATCGCTCGGGAATCCTCATTCTTATTGGTGTTGCAGTAAGCATTGCCGGTATTGCCATTATAGGCTATGCAGCAAGCCTTAAAGATAAAAACCTGTCAGAGGAGCAGAAAAAGGCATCCATAAAAGAATTTGCTTTAAAGAGAGGGATTTTGATAGCCATCCTGTCGGGCATTATGAGTGCCTGTTTTAATTTCGGACTTACTGCCGGGCAGCCGATTAAAGATACTGCACTGCAAATGGGCACCAATCCGTTGTTTGCCAAAAACCCCGTGATTATTTTTGTTACACTGGGAGGTTTTATAACCAACCTTATTTATTGTGTATTTCTAAACATCAAAAACGGAACAGGCCGCGACTATTTTTCTGTTGCTGCTCCTGTTTTGCTCAATAACATTGTCTTTTCCGCGATAGGAGGTACACTTTGGTATATGCAATTCTTTTTCATGGGCATGGGTGAGAGCAAACTCCCTGTTTCGATGATGGCATTTGCCTGGAGCATACTAATGTCCATGAATATTCTCTTCAGCAATATATGGGGTATCATTTTAAAGGAATGGAAAGGCTCCGGAAGAAAAACCATAACCATACTCATTATCGGTCTTATCATATTGCTTCTGTCCACCTTTGTAATTAAACTCTGAAACAGACAGCAATATTCAATTACATATTAATATCAACGAAAAAATACTGCCATGAAAGACAATAAGATAACGCAACTTTACAACGATGCAAAGGCACAGTACGCTGCTCTTGGTGTAGACACTGATGCCGCGCTCAAAAGTCTCGACCAGGTAAAGATCAGTATGCATTGCTGGCAGGCTGATGATGTTGGCGGATTCGAAACGCCTGACGCTGTGCTTGGAGGAGGCGGAATACAGGCTACCGGTAACTATCCCGGGAAAGCCCGGACCATTGATCAGTTGAAACAGGATATCGATAAGGTGATGTCCTTGCTGCCGGGTAAACAAAGGCTGAACCTTCATGCCATTTATGGCGATTTTAAAGGGAAAAAAGTCGACCGCGACCAGATAGACATTGCCCATTATCAAACATGGATAGACTGGGCAAAGAAACATGAAACCGGCTTGGATTTCAATCCCACGTGCTTCTCACATCCTTATGCTGATGACGGATTCACCTTGTCTTCAAAAAATGCAAAGTACAGGAAATTCTGGATTGAGCATACAAAGCGTACACGCAGAATTGCTGCAGAAATGGGAAAGCAACTTGGAACTCCCGCGGTGAATAATATATGGATACCCGACGGCTCAAAGGATATTCCGGTTGACCGTTTTACCCACAGGGTATTGCTAAAGGAATCGCTGGATGAAATATTGTCGGAGAAATTCCCGCGCACGCAGCTGAAAGATTCCGTTGAAAGCAAACTCTTCGGTATAGGTTCGGAGTCAATGGTTGTAGGCTCTGCTGAATTTTATCTTGGTTATGCCATCAAAAACAATATTCTCATTTGTTTGGATAACGGGCATTTTCACCCAACCGAACAGGTTGGTGATAAAATATCATCCATCTTACAATTTGTTGATGAATTGTTGTTGCACGTTACACGCGGTGTACGGTGGGACAGCGATCATGTGGTAATTTTCAATGATGAAATACAATTGATCGCCGGTGAAATAATACGCAGCAAAGCGCTGAACAGGGTAAATATCGGGCTCGATTACTTTGATGCAAGCTTAAACAGGATTGGCGCTTACGTTATTGGTGTGAGGGCAGCACAGGTTGCCTTTCTTAATGCCTTGCTCGAGCCTTTCGAAACATTATTAAAGTATGAAGAGGCCGGACAGAATTTTGAACGCCTGGCCCTGCTTGAGGTAATGAAGACGATGCCGCTGGGAGCCGTTTACAACTATTATTGTATGCTTAATGATGTTCCTGTTGCACAGGACTACATTAAAGAAATAGTACAATACGAAAAAGACGTTTTAAGCAAACGACAGTAATCAGTTATGAGCGAAGCGGTAATTGCAATTTTTGACATAGGCAAAACCAATAAAAAGTTCTTGTTGTTCAACGCGTCACTTCACCTTGTTCACCAGGAAGAAGTCAGGTTTGATGAGATCACTGATGACGATGGCTTTGCCTGTGACGATGTTGTGAAACTTGAAGGCTGGATGAAATCCCGTCTGGAAGAAGCAGTACAATCGGGGAGCTACGATATTAAAGCATTAAACATTACCACGTATGGCGCAAGTTTGATGTACCTTGACAAAGATGGTAAAAGACTTACACCGGTGTACAATTACCTGAAGCCTATGCCTGATGAAGTGATGACGGGATTTTATGAGCGGTATGGCGGAATTGAAGAGTTTAGCCGGAGAACAGCATCTCCTCCTTTGGGCATGCTGAATTCAGGCCTTCAGATAAAGTGGCTTAAACAAACCATGCCAGGTGTATTTGGAAGGGTGAAAAACATACTTCATTTTCCTCAATACTTAAGCTATTTGTTCACGGGGAAATGTGTTTCGGAGTATACCTCTATCGGATGCCATACGGCCATGTGGGATTTCGATGCGCATACATACCATCAGTGGCTGTCAGACGAAGGTATTCAGTTGCCCCAACCGGTTGCCAATGATATAACATACGATGCAGACGTTGCAGGAACACAGATAAAAACCGGCATCGGGATACATGATAGTTCTGCTTCACTTGTTCCTTATTTTTCGGAATCGGATGATCCGTTTATCCTTATCTCTACCGGTACATGGTGTATTTTTATGAATCCTTTCAACAATGAGCCCCTCACTCCCCATCAATTGAAGTGCGATTCACTGTGTTATATGAGCATCAGGAAACAACAGGTGAAGTCATCGCGCCTTTTTATGGGACATATACATGACATTCACAATGAGTATATCAGCCTGCACTTTGGGGTTGGAAATGATTATTATAAAAAACTCACCACCACCGATGACAAGATTTCAAGGTTGATAAGCAACCGTAAGCCCATGTTTTTCAGGCAGGGTGTTCCCGATGGTTACCTGGATAAATCGGTATCGCTTTCGGTATTTTCTACTTTCGATGAGGCTTATCATCAATTTATGGCAGATCTGGTGGATGTTTGCATGGATTCATTAAGCCTTGTAATACCGGCAGGCGATGCGTCAAAAGTGGTGTATATTACCGGAGGTTTTGCACGTAATGAAATATTTACCCGGTTACTTGCAGGCAGGCTTCAGGATAGAAAAGTATACATTTCCGAAATGGATAATGCAACAGCCCTCGGGGCAGCCATGGCTGTGTGGCATAAGGCTTTTGGCGACAAAAAGCCCATAACCGATTTGGGCTTGAGGCTAATTAAGTCCATCTGATGGTGACTTCTGTTGGAATTGCTCATGAGAAGGCAAGTAACAAAAAATGAGTATATTTATTCAAACTTCTCAGGAAGCATTCCATGCTCACCGACACCGAGAAATATCTTATCCTGGCCATCCAATCCGGCGACTATAAAGCCTTTAGAATGCTGTTCGACAGTTTCTATCCTGGTTTATGTCGTTTAGCCCGGTCGTATTTGCATTCGCAGGAAACGGCAGAGGATTTGGTATCGGACTTTTTTGTCAAAATCTGGGAGCAGCCGGAAATTCTTTCTCCCTCCGTTTCATTGAAAGGCTACCTGGGCAGAAGTATTTATAATAGTTGCATGAATTATCTGCAGCGTCATCACCGTTTTTTTGCCAGCCTGGATTCCCTTACAAACGAAAAGCTGTTTGAATTAATGCCCCGGGATGCTGATGAGCTTCCATATTCCACACTGTTGTATAAGGAACTGGATATTGAAATAGAAAAAACAATTGAAATATTGCCGGCTGAATGTCGTAAAATCTTTGTAATGAGCCGGAGAGAGGGATGGTCGCATCATGAAATTGCCGAAAAGCTTCAGATATCGGAAAATACAGTTAAAGTGCAAATATACCGGGCACTGGCTAAATTAAGGGAAAGATTGAAGTCTTCTGGCCTCCTGAGTCTGCTGGTCTTCTAAGCCTGCCTGATCTACGCTGAATACATCAATCACAAAAATTTTAATCCACCTTGTAATACCAACACACTTTTTTTGTGTCCATAAGCAGGAACAAAAAATTGAAACATTGGAAATTTCACCATCATTACAGGAAATCATCATAGGGTATTATGAGGGTTCCTTAACACAGGAACAGGCGGACGAATTATTAACCTGGACTGGAAAAAGCAAGGAGAATTTGTTGTATTTCAGGCAAATTGGCGAACTCTATTATGCTTCGGTTCCGGTTTCAGACATCGATAATGCCGACAGCCACAAATGGCAGAAGATTGAAGAAAGCATTGATTTGCGTGATATAAGAAGAAGACCCCGGCCTGAAATCAGGTTATCCGTTTCCACCCTCTATAAAGCTGCTGCCACGTTATTGCTGCTCATAGGCTTGGGGATTGCAGGCTTCATTGTTTTTAAGAAAGACCGCGGGGTGATGTTCCCGGATCAGTACGTTGAAACATCAGCACCCAAGGGTTCAAGGTCCTTTATCACGCTTCCTGACAGTACAGTAGTATGGCTAAACGCCGGAACCACCTTCCGCTATCCGGTAAGTTACGGACTTACCACCCGTGCTGTTGAGCTTCGTGGGGAGGCTTATTTCAAAGTGGCAAAAAATGCAAGGCTGCCATTCATCGTGAATACGAATTGCATTTCGGTAACAGCACTGGGAACTGCTTTTAATGTGAAAGCCTATGATGAAGAAAATACCATTGAAACCACGCTCGAAGAGGGTAGTGTGAGTATTGCGCTTGCCAGGAAACCCCGGGCCAGGGACTATAAGCCGGTTATTTTAAAACCCAGGCAGAACGCTGTATTTCTAAAACAAACAGGAGACATTCTTTTACAGACGAATGAAAACACGGAGAAGACTACCCTAAAACCACGTAATGAGATATCCCGGACCATACCCTTGTCTGTGACAGATGTGCCGGATACCCGTATTTATACTTCATGGAAGGAATCACGCTGGATATTTAAGAATGAAAAGCTTGGTTCCCTTGTTCCCAAACTGGAGAGACGGTATGATGTGAACATTGTTTTTATGAATGAAGACCTTAAAGAATATGCTTTTTCAGGAACGTTGCTCGAAGAATCACTTGAGCAGGTGCTAACTGCTTTGCAGCTGTCTGCACCGGTGAGGTTTGAGATAAAAGGCAAGGATGTAAGGCTTTATTCAAATAAAGGAGTGCTTGATTATTATAACCTGCATAAAACCGAATAAGATTAGTGCGCCCTAATTCCCTGATTATTAACCTAAAACTATTGCCTGCCAGAAAAAACATCCAACACACAGAAAAAAATCACGCCCTGCTGGAAGCCGGACGTGACTGTCTCGAGATTTTTTTAACACTGCCTTTGCGGTTTCGCGGCCTGTGGGGCAGTATTATAAACCTTTTAACAATACGAATTTATGAAAAATCCTGAAAGAATTTGTATTTGGGACCGATATCCCAACCTTAAGAAATTAACCCTTACCATGAAAATTATCCTGATTTTAGCCTTTGTCGGGCTTATTCCGGTTTCTGCATCGGTATATTCCCAGCAGACCAAAATGTCATTCAGTATGACAGACAAGAGCATGAAAGAAGTACTTGACCTGATTGAAGAAACGACAGATTTTCGTTTTTTCTACAATGAGAACTTCACCAACTTAAACCAGATTGTTAGCATAGAAGCCAATGATAACAGAGTAGAGGAAATCCTTGATAAATTGCTGGCCGCTTCGGACGTAACATACAAGGTGTTGGAAAACAACCTGGTGGTAATCAGTCCAAAGGCTCTGTTGCAATTGCAAAAGGTAACAGGAAGCGTTAAGGATGCCGGCACCGGCGATCCTATGCCCGGGGTAAATGTGCGCATCGAAGGAACCAATACAGGAACAGTGACCAATGCTGATGGTACGTTCAGTTTAGAAGTTCCCACAGAAAACAGCGTTCTCATCTTCTCTTTCATCGGATATTTATCTGAGAGGGTTTCCATCGACGGCCGTTCGGTGGTGGACATTGCCCTGGTGGGAGATATTCAGAACCTCGAAGAAGTAGTTGTTATCGGCTATGGCGTTCAGCAAAAGGCATCCGTAACAGGATCCGTCGCTGCCGTTAAGGGAGAAGACCTGTTAAAAACACAAACTCCCGATGTAATGAATTCATTGACTGGCAGGATGGCCGGGGTTATGATCAATAGTCGTACCGGTGAGCCGGGCAGGGAAAACATAGATATTTTCATTCGCGGACGCAGTACTACAGGAGCTTCAAACCCGCTTATCATTATCGATGGTGTGGAAAGGCCCGATTTAAGCAGGATCAATCCCAACGACATTGAAAATATTTCGGTTCTGAAAGATGCATCGGCTGCCATTTATGGAGCACGGGCAGCCAATGGTGTGATCCTTGTGACCACCAAACGCGGGCAGGCAGGACCGGCAGTTTTCAGCTTTTCTTACAACCAGGGATTCTCGCAGCCTACCCGTAACCCAAAAATGGGAGATGCCTTTACCTTCGCCAGCATACACAACGAAGGAATTGATATTGACGGCGGCGACCCCAACAATAAATACTCTGATGATGAGCTGAGCCTTTTCCGCCAGGGGACGCAGGAAGGGTATACCACAACCGACTGGTATGATACCATGATAAAGGATTATACCCCTCAAAGCCGCTTAAACTTATCGGTTTCAGGAGGCACAGATAACTTAAGTTATTTTCTCTCACTTGGCAAAATGGGTCAGGATGGTCATTTCAGGTATGGCAGTACACGTATTGACCGTTACAATTTTCGTTCAAATGTCACTGTTAAGGCAACCGAATATTTGAAGGTAGGGTTGGACGTAGCCGGGCTGTTTAACGATATACACCTTCCGGGCAATCCCGATGCCAGGGGAATTTACAGTCACATGTATTTATATCTTCCCCAGTGGACATTGTTTAATCCGGGAACAAAGCTGCCAATGGGCAACCGTGATAACCAGAGCCTGATCAATTGGGTCAGTGATGCCGGAGGTTCTCAGGACGAAAACTACAAAGCTGCGCAATCGAAATTACATTTCGAACTGGATATTCCATGGGTGAAAGGCCTCCAATTATCGGGAAGTGGTAATTACGATGCATCGTACAACCATACCAAGTATTTCAAAACTCCGAGTTATGTTTACCGGTATGAAGATGCCACCGACACCTACTTAAGGGAACGTGCAGGGGGTGATACACCTGCATTGGCTCAGTTAACTGAAAGATTCGACCAGATTACCACCATGACCCTGAATGCAATTGTCAGGTACAACAAGCAAATCGGCCTGCATAAAATAGGGCTGATGGCCGGATATGAACAAATGGAATATAAAGCAAATTATACCATTTCGGGACGAACAGATTTCCTTTCAACAGCAATTCCTGAATTGTTTGCGGGCAGCAGTGACCGTACCAAATGGACAGCTGATGGTTCGGCACTTGAAAACAGCCGCTCCAATTATTTTGGACGTGCAACCTATGATTATGCCGGGAAATACATGGCTGAATTTATATACCGTGCTGATGGATCGCCAAATTTCCCGGAAAACAAGCGCTGGGGACATTTCCCCGGTATTTCTTTGGGATGGAGGGTTTCAGAGGAAACATTTATGGACAATATTACGGCTGTTGATAACCTTAAGCTAAGGGTTTCCTATGGACAAATGGGTAACGACAGCATCAGTCCTTTTCAGCATTATATGAATTACACCTACGGAACAGGTGCCGCAAACACATACGTGATTGGCGGCAGTGATGTTCAAACCCTTTTATCGGGTGTTTCTCCCAATAGCAAAGTTACATGGGAGGTTGCAAAAACCTTCAACGTTGGAATTGACTTCTCATTGTGGAATGGTTTGCTGGGTGCCGAAATAGACATATTCAACACCCGCCGTTCTAACATACTTATGCGGAGAACAGTGGTAGTTCCTGATTATACAGGGTTGAGGCTTCCCATGGAGAATTTTGGTGAAGTCAAAAATCATGGATTTGAAGTATTGCTGACACACCGGTACAAAATTTCCAACAACCTCACTTACTCGCTGACAGGAACCTATGCTTTTGCCCGTAATGAAGTAACCGTAGCCGACGAAGCACCTGCAGCCCTGCCATATCAATATAAGAAGGGAAAAGCAATTGGCCCCGACGTTTTATTTTATGAAGCCATAGGAATTTACAGTGATCTGGATGAAATCAACAATACGCCGCATATGGACGGCGCAAAACCAGGTGATATCATATACAGGGACCTGAGTGGTGATGGCCTTATTGACTCAAGAGACAGAAAACGGCTCGATCAGTCCTATACCCCTGAAATTGTATACAGCCTGAGCGGCACCCTGAATTACAGAAACCTTGACTTTTCCTTCATGCTCCAGGGTCAGGAAAATGCACAGACATATGTATTTGACTATGAGCCCAATGCAGGAGAAACACCGCAGCCATATTTTGCCGTATTAAGCTCAACGCTTGGCAATTTTGTTCAATGGCGAGCCGATGGACGCTGGACACCTGATAACACCGAAGGTGTTACCATGCCACGAGCTTCCAATACAAATTTCAATAACAACACAAATCCAAGTACTCACTGGATACTGGATGCCGGCTTCCTGCGCCTGAAGAGCCTTGAATTAGGATACACCATACCTTCTAAGATTTTGGAAAAAGCCCGCATTAAAAGCCTCAGGGCTTATGTTAGTGGTTACAATCTTTTCCTGATCTACGATCATATGAAAGATGTTGGTTTTGATCCGGAAACTACCGATTTCTGGTACTATCCGCCGCAGAGGACCTACAATTTCGGATTTAACTTAACCTTTTAATTGGAGAACTTATGAAAACTAAAATTATAACCCTGCTGGTATTCATCGCGTCATTGTGTTCATGCGACGACGTTCTGGATATTGCACCACTGGATAAAATTGCCGATGATAAAGTGTGGAATGATGCCAACCTGATACGCACTTTTATGAATTCATGCTATAATTCTGCCTTTGAGCAGCAATTATTCAGGACAACACAAATCGGTCATGCAACCGATGAATTGCATAGCATTAAGGGAAGTGTAAACTTTAAGCTGGTAACACAGGGTGTTTTAACCCCGGATAATATAACCCAGGTACATCCGTCGTTGAATTGCTGGTCAAAAATGTATGGCATAAACAGGAACATCAACCTGTTCTTTTCGAAAATTGATGCCGCACCGGTAGAACAAAGTATTAAAAATGAGATGATTGGTGAAATGAAATTCATCAGGGCGTATGTCTATTCACGGCTTATTTGGGCTTACGGTGGTGTCCCGATTATTGATTTCCTGTTTGAACTGGGACAGGAAAATTATAGTGTTTCCAGAAATACATATGATCAATGTGTTGAGTTCATTGTGGATGAATTGGATGAAGCAATAAGCTTGTTACCTGATAATCAAACCGGCATTAACCTGGGTAAGGCATCTGCCGACGCAGCCAGAGCCCTAAAGTCACGTGTGCTGCTATATGCTGCCAGTCCATTGAATAATCCGTCAAATTCCACCGAAAAGTGGCAGGCCGCATCAGACGCAGCTGAAGCATTGCTAACATCAGGATATGCATTACATCCCGACTATCATGGCTTATTCCTGTCACCCAATAATGAGATAATCTTTGCGCGCTATCAGTCACAGGCAAACAGGTCTGAATTGAGCCTGCAGGTTGGGCGTAACGGTGATCACGGATGGGGTTCGGATTCGCCAACGCAAAACCTTGTAAATGATTACGAAATGACCAATGGTGAAAAGCCTTATTTAACCGATGGCACAGTTAATCCCGCATCTGGCTTTGATCCGCAAAATCCTTATGTAAACCGCGATCCACGTTTCTATGCCACCATTCTTTATGATGGTGCAGTATGGATGAATCGTGAAACAGAAACATACCTTGGCGGAGATGACAGCCGTACCGGACCTATAGATAACTGGAATGGAACCATGAGCGGCTATTATACCAAAAAATTTGTTCCTGAAAATATTCCGCCTACAGGAGGAACGCTGTACCCGACTTCTCCATGGATTGTTTTCAGGTATGCAGAAATTCTCCTTAATTATGCCGAGGCACAATTCATGCTTGGTCACGAGGATGTTGCGCGTGATTACCTGAATGAGGTAAGGGCAAGAGAAGGTGTTGATATGCCTGAAATTGAAGATGCCGGTGATGATCTCTTTAACCGTATAGTGAATGAACGGCGCATTGAGCTTGCATTGGAAGGGCACAGATTTTATGATGTGCGCCGTTGGAAGATAGCGCCGCAAACCGAATCCAAACCTATCATGGGTATCAGCATTACGTTGGATGGAGCAGATAAAAGCTTTGACTATGCAGTAAATCAATTGATTACCCGTACATGGAGCGATAAATTCTACCTGATGCCTATTCCACGGGTTGAAATTGACCGTAGCCTGAACGGATTGGTTCAAAATCCGGATTATCAATAATAAGTATTGGTTCATTATTCGTTGGGAGAGCCGGCAATTCATGTAGCAATACTGATTGCCGGTTTCTTTTCAGTTAAAATCATTGATTATGAAAACATTCTTTTACTTTCTGTTCCTGCTGTTTCTTCCTGTTTGTGCATTTAATTCGTATGCACAATTGCAATACCCGGTATTACCGGGGCAAAAATCAATTCCCGGCAGTAATCAATTATCCCCGCAATATATGCCGGTTATGGGTGTTTGGGTATGGAATGAAGACATCTTGTCGCCTGATGGGTACAAGGTAATCATTGAGCAAGCCGGTGCACATTCTCCGTACAACATCCTCATTCCTTTTCTCCGATTTCCAGATAAGGAAGTTACCGACGAGATTGTATACAGGCAGGTGAAAAGTGCTGCTATGTATGCCGCTGAGCACAATATTGCCCTGGTGCCGGATTTGGATGTCCGTTCGGCCCGGAGAACTTTTCGCGCCCTTTATCCTGATGAGTTGCAACAGATGCTTCGTTTGAAGGAAATACCTTTATCCCTGCATAAACCGGTAGATATAATTGTTAACAGTATTGATAACCTTTATGACCACTATGCCGGGGGGAAAATACCGCCATACAATGCCCTGAGCAATCAACTTTTGCGGGTATACAGCTATAAAACCAATTCTGCGGGCATAATACCTGTTTCAATCATGGACATTACATCAGCGTGTAAAGCCACTATCATTTCGGAAGATTCTATTAAGATTTCCTTACCGGGAGCTGTTGATGAAAATACTTTCGCTTGCGCCATGGTGTCCTTTACCCTGTTTTACCCCGATGTTTTTTCTCCTAATCTTAAAGCATTCCAGCAACGAATATTAAAGCAATATGCCGATGTGCCCGTTGCCGGTGTTTGTAAGGATGAGTGGGGGTTTCCTCCATACTTTCCCAGGTTTTATCAGGAAGGAATTCATGATTTTTGGTACTCAGCGCACATGGCAAAGCAATATGCTTTAAAAACAGGAGGCAGGGAGTTACTGGCAGATTGTTTTTTAATGACACATGCCATACCTGCAAGAGAAATGGAACGGCAGGTGGCTGTAAACTTCTTTATGGAAATCATCCGGCAAAGAAACGTCGAACTTGAGAATGATTTTTACCATTGTGTAAAGGAGGTATATGGTGAGCATGCTGTGGTTACAGTTCATCCGACCTGGTGGCCTTATCCCGATTATAATGAATTTAAGAAAAACGGACTCGACTGGTGGGCAGCTAAAAGAGACTGGGCTCAGACCGATGAAATAGTTCCATTTGCTGTGCGAACAGCCTTGTGCAAAAAATGGAACAGCCCGCTATGGTACAATATGTATTACACCATGAATTTACCGGTTCAGGTGTGGAGTTCCGCGCTGGCGGGAGGCAGAATTAATTACCTTGGATTTCAGTCGATTTATGACAGCGAGGTAATGCGCGCTGAAACCCGAATAAGGTTGCTGAATTACATATCAAACAGCCCGGTTGACTGTCGTGTTGCAGTTATTTTTGGCCATGCCGCTGCCGGAAATTGGGCAGGGGCTTACCATAATGATGTTGGAATGAAACTGGCCGACACCCTTTGGTTTAATGGCTACCGCACCGATCTTATACCTACAAGTGAAATTGAGAACGGCAGCCTGCAAATAAACGAAGAAGGCTGGGTATGTTACGGGGAACAGCGATACAATTTAATTGTTCTTTACCATCCGGAATATGAAAAGCAGGTTACTGGCGATTTTTTTGCAAAAGCGGTAAAAGGAAACACAGCGCTGCTTCAGGTAGGTGAATGGACACACTATTTTGACGGAACGCCTGTTAATCAGTCAAATACAAGTGCATACATTGAAACTGTTAATGACTACAGACAAGCTACGCCCAGAGTTTTTCAAATATTAGAGGATCAACACGTGCAAAAGCAAACTCCGGCCACTGATACTTTGGACAGCAGATACTTCAGGCTCAGGGGTTTTAATACAATTTCTTATTTTCCGCCAACAACGGGCTTTTCAAGATTAATTGATGGCACCGTTATCCTTGTGGCCGGTACCCGGGCTGTAAGTGGAGACACCATGAAAACAAAATTCATGATCGATGAACACCCGGTTTATATTGATGCAATAGGAATTGCCGGAGTGCGCATAGATAAAAGTGGTAAACT
Organism: uncultured Bacteroidales bacterium; assembly: GCA_964646255.1. GTDB lineage: Bacteria > Bacteroidota > Bacteroidia > Bacteroidales > UBA10428 > UBA5072. Next base: position 14,244 of record CAZYDI010000015.1, on the reverse strand, counting down.
GCAAGCGCTTGCAGCGAGTTCACTGAAACGATTTTCTACGGCAAATTTTTCCGTGGAACTTGATGAACGTTGTGACATTGCCTTATGGATTGACGATAAGGGAGGATATTCGGGCGTTATACAGGGGCTTACTGGTGAAATTCCTGAAGCGCTGTTATCCATCACAAAAAAATGGACTTTACTTGGTTTGCCGGAAATTATTTCGGAAATGGAATTTAAAACTGATTGATGAGCATTGATGAATTTACAGGGAGAAAAAACATAAGGGGTGCATCTTGATTTTCATTTGTCATGATTATCTTTATGAGTAAATAATCACCCATGTCATTCAGTTAATCAAAAATTCAGGCACCTTGTTTTCAAATACTCCTGATAAATACTCACTAATTTTAATATATCATGAAACGAAGATCGTTTATTAAGACCTCCGGACTTGTTGCAGCAGGCGGAGTACTATTAAATCCTGCTGTGGTATATGGAAAAGGTTTTTCACAAAAGCTCAGGGTAGCTTTAATAGGAACCGGAATAAGGGGAACAGGATTCTGGGGAAAGAATGTTATTGACCAGTATGGTGATATGGTTGAATTTGTTGGTTTGTGTGATAATAACCCCGGGCGGCTTGCACTGGCCAAAACATTTATGGGTGTGAATTGTAATACCTATGAGGACTTTGACAAGATGATGAAGGAAACGCATCCCGATCTGCTTATGGTAACAACCGTGGATGCCAATCACCATGAGTTTATTGTTAAAGGACTTGAATACGGTTCGGATGTGCTCACTGAAAAACCGATGACCACCGATGAGGTTAAATGTCAGCAAATTCTTGATGCCGAGCGAAAATCAAATAAAAAAGTGCGTGTAGGGTTTAATTACCGCTACGGAACACTATTTACCAAATTGAAAGAATTGCTTGTGGAAAAAAGGGTTGGCACCATTACTTCCATCGATTTTCATTGGTACCTGAATACGTTTCATGGCGCCGACTATTTTAGAAGATGGCACGGACACCGCGACAAAAGCGGAACACTTCTGCTGCATAAATCAAGCCACCATTTTGATTTATTGAATTGGTGGATTGATTCCGATCCTGTTGAAGTTAATGCCTATGGTGCCCTGGAGCATTACGGTAAAAACAATCCGTTCAGGGGCAGTAAATGCAGGGGATGCGAACATAAAGACAAATGCAAATTTTTCTTTGATATTACCCGGGATAAACGAATGATGGAGCTTTATGTTGCCAATGAGCATTATGACGGTTATATACGCGACAATTGCTTATGGCGGAATGAAATAGATATCTTTGATAAAATGGCGGTGCAGATTAAATATGCGAATAATGTTCAGGTTAGCTATTCATTAACCACATATTCCCCATTTGAAGGTTTTTCCATAGCATATAACGGAATGACCGGCCGTATAGACACATGGCAGGATTTACCCTGGCGGAATGAGGAAAAAGTGAGCCAGGCTGACCGTCATGCCCGTGAAATGAACCAGGCTGCAGAACCCGAATCATCGCTGTATGATGAAATTGTGGTTTCGCAAAACTTCGGACAGTCCGAAATGGTTAAAGTTCCGCGGGTTAGGGGTGGCCATGGAGGCGGAGACAGGCGCTTGCAGGATCAGCTTTTCAAAAATCCTGATGCTCCTGATCCTTTAAAGCATGCGGCAAATTTACGCGACGGTGCTATGGCAATACTTATTGGAATAGCTGCCCGCAAGAGCATAGATGAAGGAAGGCCGGTGCGGATTGAAGAACTTACCGACCTGAAGCCGGGGGTGGAAAGAAGCACCACCATATAAGAAAATTGTTGCAGACTATGGATGTTGTCACGGATGAAGGAGCGAGATTTATGGCTATGAATCAATTACCATGATATATCCATCCTTGCCTTCAAAAGTTCGTGGCAACATCATCCGTTTAAACATCATCAAATTCTCCAAGTGGTTTTCACTGGTTATGCCTGTTATTGTTCCCTTTTACCAGGAAAACCAGCTTTCCATTACCGAGATCATGCTGTTGAAATCGGTGTACTCGGTAGTGATTATTTTGCTCGAACTTCCCAGCGGTTACCTTGCCGATGTACTGGGACGGAAGACAACACTGGTAGCCGGATCATTTTTGGCCGCTGCCGGTTTTATCGGATATTCTTTCAGCTATTCCTATATCGGATTTATCATTGCCGAAATTGCCCTTGGGGCAGGGCATAGCTTTGTTTCCGGGGCCGATTCAGCCATGCTGTATGATTCACTCGCTTATAAAAACAGGCAAAAAGAATATACACGGTTTGAAGGCCTTAACGCCTCCATAGGAAACGTATCCGAAGCTTTTGCAGGAATTGCAGGCGGAGCACTGGCGCTGATAAGCCTTCGATGGCCTTTCTATGTACAGGCCGTTATTGCTTCGATTGCTGTACCCGCTGCGCTAACCTTGTTTGAGCCTGATCGTTCATCAGCAAAAGAAAAAAAAAGCAGTGTAAGGCACCTGGCAGGTATCGTTTACCGCATTGTATTTAAAGAAAAGGATTTACGGTTCAATTTGTTGTTCTCATCCATAATTGGCGCTGCCACACTTCAGATGGCATGGTTTGCTCAACCGCTGTTTGAAAAAATGCTATTGCCCCTTGCTCTTTTTGGAACAGTGTGGACAAGCCTGAACCTGATTACGGGCGGTTCTTCCATAGTTGCGCATCGAATTGAGCATGCAATGGGAGAGCGGAGGCTGCTAATACTGATAGCCATAACCATTCCTGTTTTCATGATTATTTCGGGAATGATTCCACCCGCGTTCATAATCCCTTTGCTGGCTTTGTTCTACATGCTCAGGGGTATCGCCACCCCGGTGTTAAAGAATTATATAAACAGGCATACAGGCAGTGAAATAAGGGCAACAGTAATGTCGCTGCGCGATTTAACCATTAGGGTATTTTTTGCTATGCTGGCACCACTTGCCGGATATTTTACCGATCACCACAGCCTGGGCGCAGGGTTGGCAATTTCAGGAACCATCATCCTGATATTGTCTGCCACCACATTAACGTTATTTTTGGGATATAGCCGGAGGAAACTATAATTTTCCCGATGCTCATTTATCCTGAAATTTTTCGTACTTTTTGTACGGAGAAACCATTGTTATACGCTTAAAAATCCCATTATGAAAAAAGCATGCATCATATCGGTTCTGCTGATTGCTGTTCTACAGGCATTTTCACAGGAAATATCATCCGATATTTTAACCAGGGAATGGAATGCCAGGTGGATTACTGTTCCGGAAGCATCACCGGATGGTTATGGTGTATACCTTTTTAGAAAAACCATTGATCTCCCTGTTGTGCCCGCAACCTTTATCATTCATGTTTCGGCTGATAACCGGTATAAACTGTATATAAACGGAAAGCTTGCCTCTTTGGGACCTGCGCGTGGTGATATGTATTATTGGAATTTTGAAACTGTCGATCTGGCCCGGTATCTTCAGCCGGGAATCAATACCATTGCTGCCAAAGTGTGGAACGAAGGGCGGCTTAGGCCAGAGGCACAAATATCATGGCAAACAGGTTTCATTCTCCAGGGAAACGCTGGCGCAGAATGCATGGTAAATACCAACGAATCATGGAAGTGTACCATCGACAGCAGCTACGCACCCTTTACCAAGAACGACGCCATCGGGTATTATGTTGCCGGACCCGGGGAATTCAAGGATATGCGTAAGAGCATGACTGGTTGGATACGGTCTGAATTTAATGATGCAGCATGGCAGAAAGCACGGCTGGCTTTTTGGAGAGGAGGATCCCCTAAAGGATTGTCCGATGCTTTTGGATGGATGCTGGTACCATCACCCATACCCCCGATGGAGCTTACCTCCGAGCGGTTGCAAAGCACCAGAGAGTCTTCAGGTGTAACTGTTCCGGATGGATTTCCTGCCATGGCAGTTCCTGTTACCATCCCTCCGAACACACACGCAACCTTGCTGCTTGACCAGGGGTATCTTACCAATGCATACCTGAATATGCTTTTTAGCAATGGAAAAGATGCATCAATAACCCTTAAATATGCTGAAGCGCTTTTTGTACCGGCGCATTCCGAATTGTATGGCACTACCTCCGGAGGTTATATGGGGCGGGACAATATTAACGGAAAAGGAAACCGCAATGAAGTGAAAGGTAAGATATTCCTTGGCCGGAAAGACAGCCTGGTATCTGACGGAACCTTACATCAGGAATTCACTACCTTGTATTGGCGTACCTTCCGGTATATACTGCTTACCATCGACACAAAAGATGACGCACTCATGATTGATAATATATATGGAACCTTTACCGGTTACCCGTTTCAACGGTTGGCAGGATTTGAATCCGACAATCCGGCATTGCAGAAAATCCTCGATATAGGATGGCGGACAGCCCGGTTATGTGCGCTGGAAACCTATATGGATTGTCCATACTATGAGCAACTTCAGTATATCGGCGATACGCGTATTCAGGCTTTGATCAGTTTATACAACAGCGGTGACGAACGGCTGGTAAAAAATGCCATTAATTTGATGGATCATTCAAGGATCGCTGAGGGGGTTACGCTTAGCCGTCATCCTTCCTTCTCTCCGCAAATCATACCTACATTTTCGCTTTGGTATATTGGTATGCTGCATGATTTTTGGATGTACAGACCGGATAGCCAGTTTGTTAAAGAAAAAATCGGAGGTACACGGCAAATACTCGGCTTCTTTAACAGGTACCAGCAGACGGACGGAAGTTTGCGAAATGTTCCGTACTGGAATTTTACTGATTGGGTTGAAAACAGGCCGGGCTGGAGAGGCGGAGTTGCTCCTGCCGGCAAGGATGGAAGTTCCGGAATACTTGATCTTCAGCTGTTACTGGCATACCAGGTAGCAGCTGAGCTCGAGGAAAACCTTGGGATGAAAGCTATGGCTGACGAATACAACCATCGTGGTACTATACTTGCAAACACCATCAGGGCAAGGTATTGGGATGAGCAAAAAGGACTTTTTGCCGACACTCCTGAGAAAGACAAGTTTTCGCAACATGCCAATTCTCTTGCCATCCTGGCAAACCTGTTTAATGAACAACAAGCAGGCGAAGCAGCCCGCAAAATGCTTACGGATAAAACCCTGACCGAAGCATCCATCTATTTCAAGTATTATTACCACCTTGCGCTCGTGAAAGCCGGTATGGGAAATGATTACCTTACATGGCTTGATAAGTGGCATGAAAACATAGCCATGGGAATGACAACCTGGGCTGAGGATTCAGATATCAATACAGCACGCTCCGATTGTCATGCCTGGGGATCAAGTCCGAACATTGAGTTTTTCAGGATAGTGCTGGGTATTGATACAGATGCTCCCGGCTTTCAGAAAGTAAGAATAAGTCCCCATCCGGGTGACCTCAAAAAGGTTTCCGGTTCTGTTCCGCACCCTTTTGGCAATATTTCAGTTAAATATACCATTGACAAAGAAAAATTCTTTGCCGACATTCTTCTGCCTCCGGGTCTTCAGGGGACCTTTGTATGGAAGGGAAAAGAATATGTTCTGAATGAAGGTCAAAATAAGCTGGAACTTTAATTGATTAAGCAGGGATTTGGTAAGGGCCATAGCCCATACATCCAGCACACCCGCATCCATCATCCGGTATCCGGCAGACCATCATACCTGCAGATCATCAGACCAGCAAGCCGGTTCAACATATAGTATATCAGCATATTGTGCTGAATGCGAAGGCAGAACACCTGTATTCCGTTGTTTTTTAATCAAATTATTAATTGCCAGATTATTACAAGCCATGTGTTTTTCTGGTAATTATCAATTTGTCCTCCCAAATTATCAATACGTACCCTCTTTAAAAAACCGATCAACTTAATTTTATATCGGAAAAATTCCCTTACAAATAACCTGCTTATACCATATTACTAATGTATATGAACTAACCTGTGAAATTATTATGAAAACCACTAAACTTCTAATGTATGAAAACGATTAAACTGATGCATTGCTTTTTATGCGCGGTAGCCCTGGCAGTACTTGTCTTTTTGGGCTGTGAGAAGGCTGAGCTTTATACCATTGATGCTCCATCTGACCTGCAGAGGAGAATCGACTCGATTGAAGCTGCAAAGCCTAATACCGGCGATACTACTTACCTGACCATTGTAACAGGCATTGTCGGACCTGAAGATAACAGTGCCGGATGGTGGGCCTATTTTTCCGATTACTTTAATGTTCCGGCAAATAAGCTGTTGCATTTGGAGTTTGTCAATTATGGTACCGGAGTTAACAACTGGAACAACTGGAATCTCGCTATTACCAACAATGTTGCCGACCGGTCCGATGCGGCAAATTATAAAGAATATTTTGTTCTGCGGTCTGATGCATACGGTTGGGCCGGAACAATGGCAGCGGAAGGTTATCTTTTCGATCTCGCCAATATTACACAGGACTATCCCGACACCGATGGGGATGACGATATATGGAACGATTTCCGCATTACCATGCAGGGAGCCTATGTTACGTTAGAGATTGACCACACTGCCAATGGCTTTGTTGTTGTTACCGCTCAGGCAGTTGGAACAAACGGAACCACGCTGACCCAGACTTATCAGCAGGAGGTATCCGCAACAGATGATATCATTGCTTTCCTCATCGCCGATGGCAGCCATTTCGAAATGAAAAAGGCTTATCTTCTCCCTTCAAAGGCAGTTATTGAACCTCCTGAAGAGCCCGAAGAACAGCTGACTTACAGGGCCGACATGACGGCCACCATCACAACCACGGATGATGATGTATATACCTATACATTTTTTGCCACCGGGCTTCCTTTTGAAGGTTACGGTTCATTCCTGCTTACTGAAGGCGGACACATGATTATGGATCCGGCACAAACTTATTATTGTGCACTTGCCGACACAGCCAATAATACTGCCTGGTTGTACCCATATTCCGTTGCCACAACAATTGGCCTTGAGGACAATAGTACACCCTGGTGGAGTGCATTTACCGTAAATACAACGGTTATTGGCGAAGCGTTTTTCCATTACAAGTTTGTAAACTATAACAACGGTGTAAACAACTGGAACAACTGGCTTCTTGCTTTAACCAACGGATACAACCGCACCAGTGTGAATTACAAGGAAGCTTTTATTCTGCGTGCCGATAATTTTGGTTGGGGAACCTATTACCTTGGAACCAACTTAACCAATAATTTCGATTGGGATAATTTCCTAACCGACATGGACGGTGCTACGGTTGAAATTACCCTGACCGTGTCTGTTGAAACACAGGCCCAGATGAAGATGGCCGGAACCAGCCAGGCACTTAAAGGTTATGCCTTGCGGCCAGGGGTAGTTTTAGAATAGTATTAAGCAGATATATAAAAGATAAAAATATTTATACCATGAAATATATATATTTAATTCTGTTGGGATTGCTGGCCGTCGTACCGGCAACATACGCAGAAGGCACCGACAATGCCAACCCAATGTCAACAACACAACCGGGTAATATTACGGTAAAAGGAAAAGTTGTTGACGAAACCGGATTATCCCTGCCCGGAACAACCATACAATTAAAAGGAACAAATATCGGTACCGTTACCGATGCTGATGGTAACTTCTCACTGTCAGTTCCTCCCTACGATACGCTGCTGGTATCGTTTATCGGTTACACAACGTTGGAAGTTCCGGTAGGAGGAAAGACCGACCTTGGAAATATAGCATTGACGGCTGAATTTCAGGAACTCGACCAGGTTGTTGTAATTGGATACGGAACACAGCGTAAGGTGGACTTGACAGGTTCCGTTGCCGTGGTCAATACCGAAGAAATGAAGAAAGTATCCCATTCGAACATCTCCACGATGCTGGAGGGTAAGATTGCCGGTATTCAGATTACATCCGACGGACAACCGGGAGCAGATCCTACAGTCAGAATCCGTGGTATCAGTTCATTCGGCAGTACTGCTCCATTGTACGTAATTGATGGTGTGCCTATGGGTACAACAATACGTGACTTTTCACCGAATGATATTGAAACCCTGCAGGTACTTAAAGACGCTTCTGCAGCTGCAATCTATGGTTCACGTGCTGCCAACGGCGTGGTTATTATCACTACCAAGCAGGGTAAGAAAAACCAGGCTATGAAGGTGGACTACAGTGGTTATGTGGGTTTCGACAAAGTGCAGAAAAACGTATATGATGTAATGGATGCCACGCAGTATGCACAATACGTCACCATGGCTTTCCAGAACAGCGGGATGGACGTTCCCGACGGATACAATCCTGCCAGTCCTAAATATTTGGATCCCAATGAAGTTAATACCAACTGGTTTGATGAAGTATTCAAAACAGGAGTTCGTCAGAATCACAATGTCAACCTTTCCGGTGGTGGCGAAAACAATACCTACAATATAGGACTCGACTATTATACACAGGAAGGTACCATTGAAGGTGCCGGTCCTAACCTGCAACGCTACACAGCCCGTATTAACAATACCATGGATGTTAAGTTTGTCAGGTTTAAAACCAGTTTGGTTTACAGCCACAGTAACCAGGATAATATGGCCCTCAGCAATGCCAACGAATATGTGCAGGGACTCTGGGGCGCCCAATACCCGGTAATGGCTTCTACCCTGATTATGCCTCCCAGTATAAAAGCATACGATGAGTCAACCTGGGTTCTGGATGACAAAATTCCGGCTGCTACAGAATATACCTACGATTCCCATGGTTTTGGCACCTACTACGATGATGTGCACGGAGATATCCGTATTACCAACCCGCTGCTCACCAACAGCACCCTGGAAAGAAATGTTGTTGTTGACCGTGTGGTTGCTTCCGGGTCGGCAAATGTCAACCTGTTGGAAATGCTTGGTATCGAAAGCAGTAATCACAAGTTTGAATACAACCTTAACGTATCATACAGCAAAACGCTGGCAAAAGATTTTACCTTCGTTCCTGCCTTTATTCAGAGTACAACAAACTATCTTTCCAAAAAAGATGAGGTATTATCGGAAGGCTATCGTAACTATAGTACGGCCCTCATCGAAAACTTTATTACCTATGATGGCCGGTTTGGACTCAATCATGTTAATGTTGTCGTAGGCCAGACTTTCGAGCGTGAGCTTTTTCACAATGTTGCAGCCAGGGGTATTAACATGCCGGAGCCATACTTCCTTCAAATTGGCAATGCCGTGGAAACGGATGCTTCAAGTCCCGAAAACGAGCATAAATTGAAATCGTACATTGCGCGTTTCAATTACGATTTTGGTGAAAAATACCTTCTTTCGTTAACAGCACGCCGTGATGGTTCAAGCCGTCTTACTCCCGATATCCGGTGGGAATGGTTCCCGTCTCTGTCAGCAGGCTGGCGTATCGACCAGGAGGAATTCTTCCCTGTTTCAAAAACCACCATCAACCTGTTGAAAATTCGCGGTAGCTATGGTGTGCTGGGTAATGAAAACATTGGGGAATACCAATACATGGATGTTATGTCGAGGGGTAACTATACCTATAGCTTTGGAAATACCAAGGTTACCGGTTCGGCTGTATCAAATTATGTTAATGAGGCCATTATGTGGGAGAAGAAGAAGACCATTGACTTTGGTCTTGATCTCGGGTTGTTCAGCAATCAGTTGGAATTTACCTTCGACTGGTATAAGTCAACATCCGAAGACCTTCTGTATAGTGTAGCAGTTCCGGCCGAGGCAGGAGCAACTAATGCTACGGTAACAATGAACGCGGCAACAATGGAAAACTCAGGCTATGAGTTTCTGCTTGCCTACCATAACCGTAAATATGCTGTTAAGTACGACATTTCTGCCAACCTGTCGACACTCAAAAACGAGGTAACCAAACTGGGTGTTTCCAATGAACCCCGCACTGATGGTAACAGCCGAACAGAAGTAGGACGTGAAATCGGAGAATTCTACGGTTATGTTTATGAAGGCATATTCCAGTCGCAGCCCGAAATAGATAACCGCGTTAATTCATTGGGACAGCATATCAATCAACCCGGAGCCCAACCCGGTGATGTGGCTTATGCAGATATCGCCGGAGCATTTGATGCCGATGGAAACCCGATACCTGATGGTGAAATTACCAATGCTGACCGAAAATTCCTGGGTAGTGGGATTCCTAATATACTATATGGTTTCAATATTAGTGTTGAATGGAATGGTTTTGACCTGAGTGTCGCATCCTATGGCGCTGCCGGTTTCAAGGCAGTGGATTTCGTGGATGTAACTTTGAGCAGTTCATATGGGGCACTTAATAAGAGCGTAGATCTGCTGAATGCCTGGACTCCTACAAATATGGATACCGATATACCGCGTGTGGCATATAAATCGACAGGTTCAATCACCAACGATATGTTCAGCTCGCGATTCATGCAGAATGCATCATACCTGAAAATTGCCAACATCGAAATTGGCTATAATTTGCCTGAGAAATGGTTTAGCGGCTATGTTCACCGTGTTCGCGTATATGCATCAGGTCAGAATCTGGCCACATTGTCCAAGTACAAAGGATACAACGTAGACTTTGCCGGTGGTACATTCACCCCGGGATATAACTATGCATCTTATCCGACACCGCGAACCATCATGTTCGGAGCCAACTTCTCATTCTAAATTTTAATCATAAACAGGACATTACTATGAAAAGTGTAAAGATATTTCTGACAATGTTGGCGCTTATTGCAGGCTTAATGGCCTGTGATGATTCGCTCGATGTTACGAACCCGAATAATCAGACTACCTATGATTTTGGTGATTCTGAATCAGAACTCCAGGAGGCAATCATCGCCTGCTATAACCGTATTCGTCTCGAAGGTACTTTCGCTCGTGTAGGTTATACACTTGATGCGGTTAGGGGCGACGAAGTATGGAATGCTTCCCAGCAATGGTATCTGGAATATGACAATCTCAATTCTCCCGGTACAATTGAAATTGGTGACCAATGGATATGGCGCGATTGCTATCATGTGGTTAACCGCACCAACTTCGTACTGTCGAAAGTTGATGGTGTGGATATGTCTGAGGACTCCTACAATAAAATAGCCGGACAGGCTTATTTTCTAAGGGCTTTGGCCTATTATGAACTGGCTACCTACTACCAGACTGTTCCGCTGTTTACCGATTATGCTGCTTATTCAGACATCAACACCATGTATGCTTCCAATGTTACTCAGGACGCTGTATTCGATCAAATTGAGGCTGATCTTGCACTGGCTATGCAAATGCTGCCAACCCGTGATGCAGGTGGTGAATGGGCTAAAGGACGTGCCACAAGCGGTTCTGCAGCCGGATACATGGCCCGGGCTTTGATGTTCCGCCAGAAATATGAGGAGGCATATGAAGTGCTGAAAGATATTATCGGTGGGGATTATGGCTTTTATGAACTTACCGATGACTATGGTGATAACTTCAGGGAAGGTGCGGCATACGAGAATAACTCCGAAAGCCTGTTCGAGGTTCAGTATATGGACTATGGAACAGGTGGTACCGACCAGGAATGGACCCCGGTAAACATAAGTTCACAGGCTACCCAGGGTCATGCGGTGGAAAGCAATTATGCTTCGCAACAACTGGGCAGTTGGGGTGACCTTGCAGGCGCACCCTGGTTGTATAATCTCTTCAGGGCTGAGAATTGTACCGATGGCCGTCTCGATCCCCGTTTATACTGGACACTGGTTACCTATGAGCCTGCTTATGACAGCTATACCGACCAGGCAACGGCAGCATATCCCGGTGGCGATCCACGCAGCAACACGGTTTATCAGCAGGATATTTCGGTAACACCCTTGTCCAATACCGCCCAGGGTGGAATATCAATAGCCAAATTCACCAATGCACGCAATAACATATACAGTTCTATAACCACAGGATTGCATTGTGGTATAAACCTTCGTCTTATGCGTTATAGCGATGTTCTGCTTCGCGCTGCTGAATGCGAAAATGAAATCAATGGCCCCACCCAAATCGCCATTGATTATATCAACGAAGTACGTAACCGCGTTGCACTTCCGGATCTTGAACTTGAAGATTTCCCAACGGCAGATCATCTTTTCGAGCAGATTGCAAACGTTGAACGACCAAAGGAATTCGGTTGTGAAAACGGTCGCGGTATCGATCTGTTGCGCTGGGGCTTTTTCTATGATGAAGGCCGCATGAATCAGCTGATTGAGCATGGCTATTATCAGCTGGCACCAAAAGACGGGGAAGGAAATGTTATAGCATCTACCGAACTGCTGACTGCTGAAACTGCAGATGCTTCATCATTTCAATACTTCTACAGGGGACACGAATATTTCCCCATTTATCAGTCGACACTGAATGCCAATCCTAACCTGGTTGGAAATTCAGCCAACAAAAATGAAGATAACGGACCCGCTTTTCGTGCAAAATACAACATTCGCCCGGTGGTAGCGTTGGATTAATGATCATTTTTGTACATTAGATACTTCCTTATCAGCATCAATGTAAGATGTTGATAAGGAAGTTTTGTTCATGTATAACATTATGCGTATGAGATTGAATTATTTGTTGATGATCGCCGGCATACATGTATTATTGTCCGCAGGCTGCAAAAAAGATGACCATGATAATGACGGAGTGGATATAGATACAGTAACAGCTTTTACCATTCCGGCATACGCTGACGATTATTCAGCCATATCATCATGGGCAAACAGAAATAAATGGAACCTGGCCAATGTTCATGATCCATCGGTTGCCTGGTTCAACGGATATTACTATATGTATGGCACCGATGCCTCGTATGGCAATGAACACGAAGGACACGGTCATTTTCAGGGCAAACGGTCAAAAGACCTGGTTAACTGGGAATGGGTGGGCGGACCTTTTTACGAGGCCCCGTCCTGGGTTGCTGATTCACTCAACTCCATACGTTCGCGAATGGACCTTGACCCAATTGCCTTAAGCGACATAAGGTATGGATATTGGGCTCCGGTGGTGCGCAGGGTGAATGCGGGCGGGCAGGAAGTTTTGCGGATGTACTACAGCATAATTATCGATAACTACATCAAAAGCGGTAAAGCAAATACCGCCGCAAACTTCGACGGAAGCTGGACAGAAAGGGCATTTATAGGAATGTGCGAGTCTACTGATCCTGCCGGAGCGGTGTGGACCGACAAAGGATATGTTACTACTTCATCATCAGATCGTGGGCTCAATTACAACCGCAGCAGTTTGAATGATTGGAACGGGTATTTTTACTATAACGCAATCGATCCTACCTACATAGTGACACCGGAGGGCAAGCATTACCTGATATACGGTTCGTGGCACAGTGGTTTTGCCTTGCTGGAACTTAATTCAGCAACCGGCAAGCCTGTAAATACCCAGGGTGAACCCTGGGCCAACAGTGCAAGTGAGCTTACAGCCCGGTACGGCCCCAGAATTGGTACGCGTACAGCATCTTCACGTTGGCAGGGCAGTGAAGCTCCCGAAATTATTTATAAAGATGGTTACTATTATTTGTTCATGGCATACGATGGCCTTGATGTTCCCTATAATACACGGGTGGTAAGAAGCACCAGTATCGGGGGCCCATACCTCGATATTACAGGAAGAAATTTCACCAACGGACAAGGTGATGGCTATCCGATCGTTACGCATCCCTATAAATTCAATCTCAGCTACGGATGGGTAGGTATTGCACACTGCTGTATCTTTAAAAAAGAAAATTCCGGTGAATGGTTCTATATGTCGCAGGGCAGGCTTCCTGAAAATGTCGGAGGCAATGCATACTCCAATGCAATTATGATGGGCCACGTGCGCCGTATTGTATGGTGCCCGGCTTCTCCGGCTGAGCCGGATGACCTTTGGCCTGTTGCTTTGCCTGAAAGGTACGCTGCTGTACCCGATTTCGGCACTATTACATCCGATTCCCTTATCGGAAGATGGGAACACATTAACCTGGCATACCAATATCGCCAGCAAGCCACAGCTTCAGCAATAAACCTTAATGCCGACGGTACCATGACCGGCGCACTCACCGGTAACTGGAGTTACGATGAAAACAAAAAACAGCTCACCCTGGGTGATGTTGTCGTGTGTGTTGAGCGCGAAGTGGACTGGGAAGCAACACCGCGCCGGATAACATTTGTGTATGCAGGAATAGCAAAGAATCAAAATACCACATACTGGGGGAAAAAATCACGGTAGTGTCAGGCTATTATATAGAATACAATTGTTTACTATTCCATTGTTGAAGATTGTC
>CAZYDI010000014.1:0-48864 GCA_964646255.1 uncultured Bacteroidales bacterium | reverse complement strand
CGGCCAGTGCAGCAGGATGCAACGGACCTCGGACAGCCACCCATACGGTAACCATACATGCCAGCCCATCGGCTCCGGTAATTGATTCAATTATCGATCCTACTTGTACACTCTCTACAGGTAGTGTTGCATTAAGCGGATTACCGTCAGTCGGCACATGGACGTTAACACGCAATCCCGGATCTGTGACAACACCCGGAACTGGCATTACGGCTACTGTATCGGGACTAATACAGGGTTCTTATACATTTACCGTAACCGATGCAGAAAACTGCATTTCACCGGCATCAGCCAGTGTTGTAATTAATGCACAACCTGTTACCCCATCAGCACCGATTGTAGGCGATATAACCAATCCGGATTGTACTGTTGAAACCGGCCAGGTTGAGTTAAGTGGCTTGCCTGCTTCCGGAGAATGGACTATAACCCGTTTGCCGGGTGGCGAGACAAATACAGGAAGTGGTACAACAGCAATAATAACAGATCTTACCGGCAATACAACGTATACTTTTACGGTTACCAATATCCTTGGATGTACATCGGATGAAACGAATAATGTAGCAATTGATGCACAGCCTTCAACTCCGGATGCTCCTGTTATAGGTGCGGTTACACAGCCTGCCTGCACAGTTGCCACCGGTAGTGTTGATCTCTCAGGGTTACCTTCAGGTAACTGGACATTGACCCGAATGCCCGGTAGCATTACTTCCAATGGCAGTGGAGATACAACCACCATCAGCGGGCTTCCTTCGGGTGTTGCCATTACGTTTACTGTCTCCGACGGTACTTGTACGTCAGATCCGTCAGCAGAGGTTACCCTTGATGCTGCCCCGGATACACCAGAAACACCCGTATTAAGCATACTTCAAACCAATTGCGATGCAGATACCGGTGTGGTTACCATTACAAGTCCTCTTGGAGCCGGGTTGAGTTACAGCATCAACGGTGTTGATTACACCAATACCACCGGAATATTCTCAGGATTGCCTGCAGGTGATTATTCCATCACTGTACGAAATGCAGATGGCTGTATTTCTAATGCTGCTGAAGCTACCATCAATACAAAACCTGCTGTTCCTTCAGAACCGTTAATCGGTACGGTGGTTCAGCCTACCTGCGATGTAAATACAGGAAGTATTGAATTAAACGGTCTGCCGGCAAGCGGAAACTGGACTATCACTGATACCACAGGATCAATAAGCTATAGCGGTATTGGTGTGTCATATACTTTTGATGCTTTACCTATAGGGGCGTACCGGTTCCTGGTTAGCAACAGCGAAGGTTGCATTTCGGATACTTCCGGCAGGGTGTCTCTGCATCAGGCTGCCGGATGCAATGTGGAAGCTGATTTTGCTGCTGATGATACCGAACTGTGCCCGGGTGAAGAAGCTGAATTTACCAACCTTACTACCAATGCTGAGCCTTCAAGTGAGTACATTTGGATATTTGGCAATGGGGCATCCGTTGATACAATAACAGGCTTTGGACCTCATTCGGTTAGTTGGGATAGTCCCGGTTCCAAATCTGTGCAATTGATCGTTGTGGGCGGTTCAGGCGATACTATTGTAAAAGATGATTACATTACAATACATACATTGCCAACTGCCAATATTGTCACTGCGGACAGATGTGGTTCGGGCGAAGTGGAATTCCTTGCAACAACCAATGGCAGCAGGATTGACTTTTCAACAAATGAAGGCAATACCATTGCTGATACCGATGATTCAGACCCATATCGTTTCACTGCAAATGTTATCGAATCTTCATCAATTCAGGTGTGGGTAAGAGCGTATGATGCTTCCACCGGATGTTACAGTGGATGGGATAATGATACCATTGCAAATGCGCTGGTTATTCCGGTTGCTGAAGAAATCCGTTCAGCCCACACAGGCGCTTTCCCTCAGGGATTCGTAGATGTTATCTGCTTAGGAACTACGGAATCGCTATATTATATAAATGATGATGCGGATGCCACTTATACTTGGAGCATATCTGAGCTTGGAATAACAGTGGGCGACACCAATCAGATTTCGGTGGATTGGACCATGGCCCCGGGTGAATATACCATCGGGCTAATCAAGACCAAAAATGGTTGTAGCAGCGAAATAAGGGATACACTGGTTATGGTTTCACAGCCCAATCCTGAGCTGGGTGAAAATATTGATTTGTGCGAGGGCGAAACTGTCGTTTTGGAATTCGAGGAAGATTATGCATCATACGAGTGGCACAACCTGTCCACCGGATCAACTTATACTGCAAGTACAACTGAAACAGTATCGGTGAGGGTGGCTGACGAATATAATTGTTTTGCATCCGACACTGTAATGGTAACACTGCATCCTAATCCACAGATTGACCTGGGACCTGATACCATCCTTTGTGATGACAATTCCCTGGTACTTGATCCGGGAGACTTTGCACATTACAACTGGACAGTGGGATCTGCAGCACCCTCCATCATCGTGCGTGAAGGTACAGGGCTTGTCGGCGTAACGGTTACCGATGAGTTTGGCTGTGAAGGATATGATGAAATTGAAATTGGAGAATGTACTCCGGTTAATTTACTGGTCATTCCCAATACGTTTACTCCCAATGAGGACGGTTTCCATGATACCTGGGACATAGAGCAAATTACGATGTTCCCCGATGCCGACATTAAGGTGTTTGACCGGTGGGGCAGGTTGGTTCATGAAACCAACGGCGACAGTGAGGTGGTATGGGATGGTAAAGGTCCTAACGGCAAAGATCTGCCGGTTGAGACCTATTATTATATCATCGACCTTCATGTTTCCAATTCCGATGTGATTACCGGAACCATAAGTATTGTAAGATAACCTAACCCTGAATAAAACCTGATTATGCAGAATTTATACAAATCGTTGGTTATACTGGTCGTTTTGCTGGGAATGATGCATTGTGCAGATGCCCAGCAATTGCCTGTATATAGTCAGTATACTTTCAACAAGTTTTTGTTGAATCCCGCAACCGCGGGCATAGATGGTAATACAACCATCGGTGTGGTTGCCCGGGAGCAATGGGTTGGTTTTAAGGGGACTCCTAAAACCCATGCAGTTACCATGGATTCAAGATTACTGAGGAATAGCTTCATATCGAAGAATGCATCGGTAAGAAAAAAACAGAGAATGAGCTCCCGATCCGGCAGGGTAGGTTGGGCAGCACACATCTTTAATGATCATAAAGGGCCGCTTGACCGCACAGGGGTTGAAGGTACATATGCATATCACATTGGTTTGCAGGATGGGCAGGTTTCTTTTGGCCTTTCCGGATTGTTTTATCAGTTTAAACTGAATAAGGATAAAGTTGACCTGGGCGATAATGATATGGATCCCTTACTTGACGGCATGCGGGGTACATTGTATATACCCGATGCAAATTTTGGGGTTTTTTATACTTCAACCGGTATTTATGGTGGTGTATCGGTAATGCAAATATTCCAGTCATCAATACACTTTGGAGATGATGAAAGCGATTACAGGCTAAAACGAAACTATAACCTTATGGCCGGTTATTTTTATGAGATTAATAATGATTTTTCAATTGAGCCTTCCATGTTGGTGAAGATACCAACTGCCTCGCGTCCGCAACTGGATATAAATGCCAGGGTTTATTACAAAGCCAATTACTGGGGTGGTTTATCCTACCGCACAAAAAATGCCCTGGTGGTATATTTTGGTGCGAGGTTTGATAAATACTATGTAGGCTATGGTTTTGATTACAATTTCAGTGAAATTGGGAAACAAACCTATGGTTCACATGAATTCATGGCTGCCATTAAATTCGGCGACACAGCAAGAAGGTACAGGTGGCTGAATACCTATTAATATAAAATCGAAAACTCCATGCCCACATTATAGCAATGTGTTGAAAGCATGGAGTCTATTACAAAATGTATTTATCAGAATAAACCTTGTGTGCTGGTATCGGGGTTTTGAGGCTCTTCAACAGGGGGTTTTTCTTCATCTTTTTTCTTTACGGGTGCCTTTTTTACTTTTTGTTGCTGCTGTTGTTCCGTTCCGGCAATGTCAATCCGGTTTTCGCGCAGGAACATTCCAGTCATAACAGCGGTTTTAATGTCTTTAACAAGCAGGTTAAATTCCCAATCCGTATCAGGAAAAGCTTGTGGACGTACATTAAACTCAATTTTTTCTTCAAGGCAAAAATCTACAAGGGTGGGGATTGATTTTTGTTTTAAAATTACTTTAATAGGTTCACTCATAATATATTATATTTAATTAATATGCTCCAGTAAAAATATATTTTTAATGGCATGGAAGCGCATAAATGTTGATTAAATTTTTACGATACCCAATTAATTAGTTCATGCAAGTATTCAAATGATCCGAAAGCTGCATGGAGATATATGCCGGATTGTGAATACTTGTCCCTTGTCCCTTGTCCCTTGTCACCTGTCCCTGACTTGCCTCTAACTTCCCTTCCGCCTCAATAGCCCAATCCACACATGTCACCCGTTACCTGTAACCCTTACTGGTTATCTGATATGTTGCAGAATGAAATCACTCATCATCGAATAAAGGTGATTGCGTGTATTGCCGCCTTTTATGCTATGGTCCTTATCAGGATACATAAACTGGCTGAATTGTTTGCCATATTTGATAAGCTGTTGCGACATTTCAAGCGAGTTTTGCACATGCACGTTATCGTCTGCAGTGCCATGTACCAATAATAAACTACCGCTTAATTGCGATGCGCGGTTTAAGGGTGAGCTTTCAAGATATCCTTTCTGATTGTCTTTTGGTTTCCGCATATACCTTTCGGTATAAATATTCCCATAGAATTTCCAATCAGTAACAGGGGCTACGGCTATTCCAAATTTAAAGACACCTGTACTGCGGGTAAGGCACATGAGGGTCATATATCCTCCGTAACTCCAGCCCCAAATACCAATTTGGTCCCTGTTTATCCATGGTTTAAGTCCCAGGAACCTGGCTGCATTCACCTGATCTTCGGTTTCGAGTATTCCGAGCCGCATGAAAGTGCTTTTACGGAATTCTTCGCCCCTGCCATCCGTTCCCCTGTTGTCTACGCAGGCCACTACAACTCCCTGTTGAGCAATATATTGCTGCCATGCCATGCTGAAATCCCATTCATCAACTACATCCTGTGATTGCGGCCCACCATATACACTCATCAGCAAAGGATACTTGCATATAGAATCAAAATTGGCAGGTTTTATAATGTAGGCATTGAGTTCAAGACTATCAGAAACCGGAATTTTAATGAATTCTTTTTTTGCAAATCCATAGCGTTCGATCTTAGCCTTAAGAACCGCATTGTCCTCGATAACCCTGATCTCGGATCCGTTGATTTTGTTTACGGCATACTTTGGAGGGGTATTGGCATTGGACCACTCACTTATGTAATATTTATATGTGCGGCTAAAACTTGCCTTGTTGGAGCCCGGTTGGCTTGAGAGCTTTCTCATCTCCGAGCCATCCAAATTTATGGCGTACACATCTTTCCGAATTTCGGATTCTGCATTGGCAATAAAATACATTTTCCGCTTGTTCTCATCAACAGCCAAAAGCTGGTCAACTTCCCACTTACCGCTGGTAATAGGGTTAACCGGTTTTCCCGAAATAGTATAGAGGTAATAATGATAGAATCCTGATTTTTCACTTTGTATGATGAAATACTTTTGGTCGGCGGTAAAATAAAGATAATCGTCTTTAATCTTCGAAATAAACCGCTTATTCTGTTCCTCATAAACAACCTCCGACACGCCTGTTACGGAATTGGCCAAAGATACCTTTACCTGATTCTGTAACCTGTTTAATGTAACAATGGCGAGTTTACCCGGCGTTGCGGTCCACTTTATTCTTGGTATATACCGGTCTTCCTCTTCACCTGCCAACATCGTATGGGACGTTCCGGTTTCAAGGTTATATACCATTATGCTTACCGATGAGTTGCATTCACCGGCTTTTGGATATTTGAAACTTTGGAGCGACGGGTATACTTCGCCATACATAACCATATCAAATTGCCTTACCTTTGATTCATCAAAATGGTAAAAAGCAATCTCTTTGCTGTTTGGCGACCAATGGAAAGCACGTGAAAAGCCGAATTCTTCCTCGTAAATCCAGTCAGGAGCTCCGTTAATGATTTGATTAAAAGCACCATCGTGGGTTATTTTATGTATTGAATTGGCTGCAAGGTTTTTATAATAAAGATTGTTGTCTTTAACATAGGCTACCTTGCTTCCATCGGGTGAAAAGATGGCGAGCTGCTGTTTTCCGCTTTCGTCAAGGGCTATAAGTTTACCAGTTGGCACATCATAAATCCAGAAAAAGGCGCTGAAAGAATGACGGTATATTCCTTCAGACAAGGTGGTGAGCAGAATTTTTGTTTCGTCTTCACTAAACAGGAAATCATCAATGTACGCTATAGAATCGGGCAATTGATCGGCCGTGAAACAAATATGCTTTTTATGGCCGGTGGCATAGTCATAACGAACTATGGAACGTGAATATTCCAAAATACTATAGTTTTCACCATCAGCATGCGCATACGTTTTCCCCAAAATTTTGGCATTGAGATCATATTCCCTGAAAATTTTTCCTATGGACAATTCAGGGGCAGCTTGTGAAAAAATCAGGGAGGGTATCAGGAGTGCGACAAATATTAAAAGGTATGCGCGAAACATAATACGGTATTATTGTAGTTTGGATACGTCCGAAAAATAGACGTTTTTTTTTATCTTTGGGCCTCACAATAATAAATTAGTTGATGATAAAAATCACCTTCCCCGACCAGTCAGTTCGGGAGTTTGAACCCGGTATCAATGGACTTGAAATTGCAAAAAGCATAAGCAATAGTTTAGCCCGTGAAATTGTAGCAGTGAGTGTTAATGATGAGATCTGGGATGTTACCCGGCCCATATATACTGATGCGAAAATAAACCTGCACAAATTTGACTCGAATGAAGGTAAGCATGCCTACTGGCATTCTTCTGCACACCTTATGGCAGAGGCCCTCGAAGCTTTATACCCGGGTATGAAATTTGGGATTGGACCGGCCATTGAAAACGGGTTTTACTATGATGTTGATCCGGGTGATGAAAGGGTAATAAGTGAAGCCGACCTGCCCCGTATAGAAGAAAAGATGGTTGAGCTGAGCCGCAAGAACAATCCTTATAAAAGAGAGGAGATCAGCAAGAAGGATGTGCTTGAGCTTTTCAGGCAAAAGCACGATGAGTATAAAGTTGAACTTATTAATGATCTTGAGGACGGTACCATTACCTTATATAAGCATGGTAATTTCACTGACCTGTGCCGGGGTCCTCATTTGCCGGATACTGGTTATATTAAGGCTATAAAGCTCTTAAGTGTTGCCGGTGCTTATTGGAGAGGTGACGAAAAACGCAAACAGCTTACAAGGATTTACGGTATTACCTTTCCAAAAAAGCAAATGCTTGATGATTACCTTGTGATGCTCGAGCAGGCAAAGGCAAGAGACCACCGCAAACTTGGCCGCGAGCTGGAGTTGTTCACTTTCTCACAGAAAGTAGGCGCTGGTTTGCCATTGTGGCTTCCAAAGGGTGCGATGTTAAGAGAACGGTTGGAGAACTTTCTGAAAAAGATACAGGTTCAGTACGGGTATCAGCCTGTTATTACACCGCATATCGGACAAAAGGAGCTTTACGTTACTTCGGGACATTATGAAAAATATGGAAAGGACTCATTCCAGCCTATTCATACGCCGGAGGAAGGAGAGGAGTTTCTTTTGAAACCAATGAATTGCCCTCACCATTGTGAAATATACCGGAGTAAACCACGGTCATATAAAGATTTGCCCATAAGGTTTGCAGAGTTTGGGACAGTATACAGGTACGAGCAAAGTGGCGAATTGCATGGGCTAACAAGGGTAAGGGGATTTACACAGGACGATGCTCATTTGTTCTGCAGGCCTGACCAGATTAAGGAGGAATTCATCAAGGTAATTGATATCATTTACAAGGTATTTAAAGCTTTTGATTTTCAGGACTTTACTGCGCAGATTTCATTGCGCGATCCTGCAAACAAGGAAAAATATATAGGTACCGATGAGAACTGGGACAAGGCTGAAAGGGCCATTATCGAAGCTACGCAGGAAAAGGGCATGCAAACGATAACCGTATTGGGTGAAGCAGCTTTTTATGGTCCAAAACTCGATTTTATGATCAAGGATGCCATTGGTCGCAAATGGCAACTGGGAACCATACAGGTCGACTACAATCTTCCTGAGCGGTTTGAATTGGAATATACAGGCAGCGATGACCAAAGGCACCGGCCGGTTATGATCCACCGTGCGCCTTTTGGATCAATGGAAAGGTTTGTAGCTGTTTTAATTGAACATACAGGAGGAAAATTCCCATTATGGCTTACGCCTGACCAGGTGGTGGTGTTACCGATAAGTGAAAAATACCATGATTATGCGGAAAAAGTTTTAAATTTCCTAAATAATTACGATATTCGCACCCTGATTGACTCCCGGAACGAAAAGATCGGTAAGAAGATAAGGGACAATGAGTTAAAGAGGATTCCTTACCTTCTTGTCGTTGGTGAAAAAGAAGCGGCAGAAGGTACTGTAGCCGTGCGCAGGCAGGGTGAAGGTGATAAAGGCTCAATGAAGCTCGAAGAATTTGCCGATTTTTTTAAGAAACAACTGGAGTTGAATTGAACAGGCATTTGATTATTATACACGACAATAAAACAGATTAATAACTAAAAAGGAGGAGGAACGAGTATAGCAACACCATTTTTCAGAAGGGAAATCAGGAGGGAAGAAGTACCCCAGTTCGCAATAAACTATCAAATTAAAGCACCCATGGTTCGCGTGGTAGGTGAAAACCTCGAAACGCCGGGGATTTTCCCAATTAAAGAAGCCATTAAAATGGCTGAGGAGTTGGAGCTTGATTTGGTTGAAATTTCACCCAATGCAAATCCTCCGGTTTGTAAGATTATCGATTATCAGAAATTCCTTTACCAGCAAAAGCGCAAGCAAAAGGAACTTAAGTCCAAAACTGCCAAAATTGTAGTGAAAGAAATACGTTTTGGACCGTATACCGATGATCACGACTACAACTTTAAACTGAAACATGCCCAAAAATTCCTTCAGGAAGGCGCAAAAGTAAAGGCTTATGTTTTTTTCAAAGGCCGGTCAATCGTCTATAATGAAGATGGCGAGAACCTGCTTCAGCGGTTTGCCAATGACCTTGCCGAAATCGGAAAAGTTGAACAAAGCCCTAAATTGGAAGGCAAGCGAATGATTATGCTCATTAATCCGCTACCCAAAAAAGTGAAGTAGTAACTTAATATAGATTGTATAATGCCAAAAATGAAGTCTAATTCCGGTGCCAAAAAAAGATATGATCTTACCGGAACAGGAAAAATTAAACGTAAGCATGCTTATAAGAGGCACATTCTTACCAAGAAGTCGGGCAAGCGCAAAAGAAACCTGGGTTATTCAACCCTGGTAGCAACGACTGATGAGAAGAATGCAAGACTTTTATTAGCCAACTAAGTTTATTTTAGTATTAACCGAGTGAATTAGCCAGAAAGATTCCGGTAAAACGGAACGCTAACCATTCAAAAATCATTAAATTATGCCAAGATCAGTAAATGCAGTAGCATCAAGAGCAAGAAGAAAAAAGATTCTTAAGCAAACCAAAGGTAATTTCCTGTCAAGAGCAAATGTATGGACAGTTGCCAAAAACACATGGGAAAAAGGATTGGGTTATGCTTATGCCGATCGCAGAACCAAGAAGAGAAATTTCAGGGCATTGTGGATTGCACGTATCAACGCAGGTGCCAGACAACATGGTATGTCATACTCCGAATTCATCGGTAAATTGAATGAAAAGGGAATTGCACTGAACAGGAAAGCCCTCGCCGACCTTGCCATGAATAATCCCGAAGCATTTGAAGCAGTTGTTAATTCTGTAAAATAAAGATTTTTTAATAGTCACCATATTGTAGAGACGCATAATCATGCGTCTCTACATGTTTATACAAATACATACAATGAAAATCGCGCTGCTTGGTTATGGAAAAATGGGCAGGGAAATAGAGAAAATTGCCCTTGAAAGAAATCATGAAATTGTATTGAAAATCGACATCGACAATCAGGACCAAAAAACAATCGAAAACCTTAAGCGCGCAGACGTTGCCATTGACTTTTCCACACCGGCATCCGCATTTGAAAACATACTGAAGTGTTTTGATGCCAACATTCCTGTGGTTTGCGGAACCACCGGCTGGATAGATAAAATTGATGAAGTGAAAAAAATCTGCCGGCAAAAACAGCAGACATTCTTTTATGCCTCCAATTACAGCCTTGGAGTGAATGTGTTTTTTGCCTTAAACAAATATCTTTCAGGTATTATGAATACCCTTCAGGGATATGATGTGGAAATGAAAGAAATACACCATATTCATAAGCTCGACGCCCCAAGCGGAACAGCAATTTCACTTGCCAACGACATGATTTCCGTTTTGAAGAACAAGGAAAAATGGGAACTCAACAAGGCAAGCAACAACGATGTGGTAAAAATTACCGCCGTAAGGGAAAATGAAGTACCCGGGACTCACATAATAACATGGAATTCATCTGTTGACCGTATTGAAATATCCCATGAAGCAAAAAGTCGCCAGGGATTTGCCTTTGGTGCCGTTTTGGCTGCCGAATTCATTAAGGATAAAAAAGGAATTTATAGCATGCATGACCTGATTAAGCTATAATTATCCGCTGCTTTCAGTTAAAAAGTCTTAAAAAATATACCGTAAACCTGGTTCATCTTCATTGGCGTTGACATTATAGCCAAATTTATATTACATTTAACAGCAAAACATTGTACATATGAAAGCAGATAGAAAAGACTGGATATGGTTTGGCATAGTAGCCTTTATATATATTCTTTGGGTTATATGGCTCAATAATTTCTGGTTTCTCTTCGGATTGGGCGTAATATTTGATATGTACATTACCAAAAAGGTTAACTGGTCCTTCTGGAAGAAAAGAAACGGCGATAACAGCAAGGTAGTTGAGTGGCTGGATGCGTTGATATTTGCTGTAATTGCTGTTACTTTAATCAATATCTTCCTTTTCCAGAACTATAAAATACCTACCGGGTCAATGGAAAATACCCTCCTGGTAGGTGACCATCTTTATGTTAGCAAAGCTGCTTATGGCCCCCGGTTACCAAATACACCCCTGTCGTTTCCGTTTACGCAGCATACTATGCCGCTTGTAGGTGGCAAATCATATATTGAATGGATTAAAATGCCATATAAAAGGCTGGCCGGGTTTGGAAAGATAAAACGAAATGATGCGGTGGTGTTTAATTTTCCTGCCGGTGATACGGTTGTCCTTGCACACCAGAATGTGAGTTATTACTCGATAGTCAGGGATTCAGCCACGATGAGAAAAATGAAGGACCAGTATTATGGAAGGCCTTTGAAATCAGATAAGCAATATTACAATGAGGCCCGTGCAGGAATATGGAAAAATTTCGATATCTCCATCAGGCCGGTAGATAAGCGTGACAATTATATTAAACGCTGTGTCGGAATCCCTGGTGATACCTTGCGCATGACAAACAAAAGAGTGTATATCAACGGTGTACCACAGGAAGAGTTTCCCGGATTGCAGCACAACTATTACATATTTTTAAAGGAGGGGCAAAATATATCCAACAAAGTCTTCGATAGGATGGAGATTTATGAGGTGTACCGCAATGCCAACGTAATCCAGGTTTTCCTAACCCAGGAAGAACTCGATAAAATAAGCGAGTTTAAAAGTGTACAGCAGATCATACCCAATGACTCATATAACGATCCTTTTATTTTTGACCTGTTCCCCCATGACACCAATTACAGGTGGTCAGTGAACAATTACGGACCGTTATATATCCCGGCCAAAGGATCCACGGTTAAAATCGATACAAAGAATCTTTGCCTGTACGAACGGATTATCGGTTATTATGAAAAGAATGACTTGTCGGTAAAAGACGGCATTATTTATATTAATGGTCAGCCGGCCACTGAATATACTTTTAAGATGGATTATTACTGGATGATGGGAGACAACAGGCATAGCAGTCTCGATTCAAGGTTCTGGGGTTTTGTACCCGAAGACCATATCATTGGAAAACCTAAACTGATTTGGTTATCACTTGACAGAAACAAGAACTTTCTGGGTAAGATCCGTTGGGAAAGAATGCTGAAAAGAGTATAGTACATAAAAACAGTATATAAAAAAACCTGGTGAAAATCACCAGGTTTTTTGTTTTGGAAATGTTAAATACTTCCCTTGGTTTTCTATCCACTTATTCACCTATTATTTCAAATGGTACTTCAACATGAACCTCTTTATGCAAACGGATTTTTGCATGGTAGGTTCCTACTTCCTTTATGAGATCTTCCTTAAAGGAAATATTCTTGCGATCGATATTGAATCCTTTTTCCTGCAAAGCTTCAGCTATCTGAATAGCATTAACTGAGCCGAAAATCTTTCCTTTGGTACTGGTTTTTGCACCAATGGATAATGAAACACCTTTAAGTGTTTCAGCCAATTCTACAGCCTGTTGCTTAATCTTTTCTTCCTTATGTGCCCTTTGGCGGAGAATCTCATTATGGGCCTTTAGTGTAGAACCGGTTGCTGAAACTGCCAGTCCCTGGGGTATCAGGTAATTAAGGGCATAGCCGTTCCGTACATTTACGATATCATCTTTGTACCCTAAATTCGGTACATCATGTTTCAGAATAATTTCCATGTTCAAATCGGTTTTACTATTTTAACAAATCGGTTACATAAGGCAACAAAGCCAGATGACGTGCTCTTTTAACTGCGTTGGCCACCTTGCGTTGAAACTTCAATGAAGTTCCGGTTACCCGGCGGGGTAGAATTTTGCCCTGTTCATTCAAAAACTTTTTCAAAAACTCAGGATCCTTATAATCCACGAATTTGATTTTGTTTTTCTTAAACCGGCAATATTTTTTCTTTTTTACTTCAACAGCCGGTGGTGTTAAGTAGCGTATTTCCGATTGACTAGTTGGTGATACAGTTGCCATAGCTTATTCCTCCGTTACTTTTACAGCCGATTCTTTTTTGTTCTTTCTCTTGCTAGCATACTCAATTGAATGCTTGTCAAGTTTTGTAGTAAGAAAACGGATGATTCTTTCATCACGTTTATACTCAATTTCCAAAGTTTTCACCAGTTCGCCCGGTGCTTTGAATTCGAACAAGTTGAAAAATCCGGTCGATTTTTTTTGAATGGGATAGGCCAGTTTTTTTAATCCCCAGTTCTCCTCGTTGACGATCTCACCACCTTTGGAGGTGATCACACCACGGAATTTTTCAACCGCTTCCTTCATCTGGGCCTCAGACAAAACGGGAGTTACAATGAAAACGGTTTCATATTGGTTTAACATAGTGTAAATAAATTAAAAAGGTTATTAAAAACAGGACGCAAAGGTAGCGTTTTTCTGTTACAAAACAAATTTTTCTGAATCCGATCAGCTTGACAATCACCATGAGCGGAGGAGAAGCACAAAGTCAAACACGGCCCGTTTCAAAGCATCCGGGTTACACCACGAGCTCTTCTCCCAATTCAGGAATTACCACATCCTGGTATCCTGCTTCATTTAGTTTTTCCTTAAAGAATTCCTGTGCTTTAAGATCACCGTGCACCAATGCCAAATGCTTTATAGCGCTTTTATCCTGGCATTCAAGAAACTGAATCATTTCATTATAGTCGGCATGTCCGGAATAGGAGTCCAGTCGTTCCACATCAGCATTCACCTTATATATGTTGCCAAAAATTGAGATCTCTTTATCTCCCCTCAGAATTCGTGCACCAAGTGTGGTTGGCGAACAATAACCCACCGCAAGAATGGTATTCTTTGAATACGAAATGCTGTTTGCCAGGTGATGCTTTACACGCCCGGCTTCCATCATCCCCGATGCTGAAATAATTATACAGGGTTCTTCAATATCGTTGAGCCGCTTTGAATCCTCCACTTGTTGAATAAAATGCAAATCGTTGAATCCGAAAGGATCAGGATCAGTTTCGAGGAGTTCCATTACCTTTTCATTAAAACACTCTTTGTGTAACCTGAAAATATTGGTGGCATTAACCGACAGGGGGCTGTCTACAAATACCTTAATGCGTGGCAACAGCCCGGCATTGTAAAAATTGTTCAATGAAAGAATTACCTCCTGGGTACGTCCTACACTAAATGAAGGTATAATCAGCTTTCCCTTTTTCTCAACGCAAGTTCTCTTAATGATGGCCAATAGCTTTTCTTCCGCGTTTTTATAGGGTTCGTGTAACCTGTTGCCATACGTTGACTCGCAAATGACGATATCGGCTTGTGGAAATGGTTGCGGGCTTATCAATATTCTGTTCGACGGCCTTCCGATATCGCCTGTAAACGCTATGGTAGTGATTTTTTCGTTTTCTTTAATCCTCAGGTTCACCACGCCGCTGCCTAATAAATGGCCCGAGTTGGTGAAAGTAACTTTAACACCTTTGGTTACCCGGTAAGGTTTGTCGTAAGCAACACCGATAAAATATTGCATGGACGCATCTGCATCTGCTTTTGTATATATCGGTTCAAGGGGAGGCAGGTTTTTTTTAGCCCTTTTTTTATTGTTCATTTGTGTATCATGCTCCTGTATTTTACCGCAATCGGCAAGCATTATGGAGCAAAGGTCCCGGCTGGCATGTGTGGTGATAATCTTACCCTCGAAGCCAAGTTTGGCAATATATGGTATTAAACCGGAGTGATCAATATGGGCATGGCTTAAAATCAGAAAATCGATATCCTGTGGATTAAATCCAAGATTTCGGTTCATGGCATCTGTACTGAGACCTTTTCCTTGATACATACCACAATCCAGCAATATCTTTTTTCCATTATCAAGTGTAATAAGGTGTTTGCTGCCGGTTACCTCACGGGCAGCGCCAAGGAATTGAATTTTCATAGACAATAATATTTACTATCACAAACTTAATCAAAAATAATCCTGAAAAAAATAAAAAAACTTAGCGTAATTTATACGCTAAGTTTGGAAATAATTTTCTTTCTTCATATATTGGTGCTATGAAAAAAAGGCAGGTTACCGCACTAAATCCGCATGTGTCTGTAGACTGTGTTGTATTTGGCTTTAATGATAAGCAGCTTGAAGTGTTGCTTATTGAGCGTGAAAAGGTAAAAAACGGCCATATTAAAGGCCATAAATTAAAGCTCCCGGGAAACCTGATTTCCGAAGCGGAAGATCTGGACTTATCGGCTGCCCGCACGTTAAAGGAATTAACCGGGCTAAGCAGCATTTTTCTTAAACAATTTGGTGTATTCAGTTCTCCCGACCGTACTTCTCCTCCCGAAGACCTTAAATGGCTGCATAAAACAAGTGGCCTGAAAGTCGACAGGGTAGTTACGGTGGCGTATTATTCCCTGATAAAAATTTCAGAAAGCAACATTACGGATAAAACATTGTGGCATCCGGTAAAGCAACTACCACAGTTGATATTCGACCATAATATTATTATTATGAAAGCTTTGGAGGCCCTTCGCAAAGAAATCCGAACCGAGCCCCTTTGTTTTGAAATGCTCCCTAAGAAATTTACAATCAGGCAAATGCAGAATCTGTACGAAGCCATTCTTGGAGAAAAACTCGATAACAGAAATTTCAGGAAGAAACTTAAGCCTCTGGAATTCCTTATGCCTCTTGCTGAAAAAGAAAGGGAGGTTAGTCATAAACCTGCACAACTCTATAAATTTGATAAACGGCTATATGAAAAACACCGCAAGGTAGCCAGCGGGTTCAATTTATAAACTTTAAAATATTCATTATGTATTTATTGGGATACGACATCGGAAGTTCATCGGTTAAGGCCAGTCTGGTAGACGCTCAATCAGGGGCATGTGTTGCTGCAGCCTTTTATCCTAAGCAGGAAATGGCCATTAAAGCAGTTAAATCGGGTTGGGCTGAGCAAGAACCTCATATGTGGTGGGAGAATCTGAAACTGGCAACCCGTGAAGTTCTTAATTCCTCTGGTGCTGAGTCTGCAGACATAAAGGCAATAGGTATTTCTTATCAAATGCATGGCTTGGTTTGTATTGATAAAAACCATGAAGTCTTAAGGCCTTCCATCATATGGTGCGACAGCCGGGCTGTTGAATTTGGAGCCCGTGCCTTTTCTGAGATCGGCGAAGAGAAATGTCTGAGCCACTTACTGAATTCACCGGGAAACTTTACCGCTTCAAAGTTGAAGTGGGTGAAAGAGAATGAGCCTGAACTGTTCAGCAAAATATACAAGATTATGTTGCCGGGCGATTATATAGCCATGAAGCTTACCGGTGAAATTTGTTCAACCATTTCCGGCTTGTCCGAAGGCATTATGTGGGATTTTAAGAACAAGACCACGGCAGGTTTTCTTACCGATTATTATGGCATTCCTGCCAGCATGTTGCCCGATCTAAAACCCACCTTCTCTGAACAGGGAAAAGTAAGTGCAGCAGCTGCCGCTGAATTGGGATTAGCACCCGGTATTACCGTTGCATACCGGGCAGGTGACCAGCCCAATAACGCCTTTTCGCTTAATGTTCTTGAGCCGGGAGAAATTGCTGCTACTGCAGGAACGTCTGGAGTTGTTTATGGTGTATCGGATGAGGTTAAATTCGACCCTATGTCACGCGTTAATACCTTTGCACACGTAAACTATACCACGGAGCAGATCAGGCTTGGTGTACTTTTGTGTATCAATGGTACCGGTATCCTGAATTCATGGATTAAGCGGAATGCAGGCTTTTCTCAATCGGACTATCCGGCGATGAATGAAATTGCCGCAAAGATTCCCATAGGGTCAGACGGACTGGTAATTTTACCCTTTGGTAATGGAGCAGAACGTGTGCTCGGAAATGCTGATACCGGGAGTTATTTTGGAAATATCGATTTTAACCGTCATAGTAATGCACATCTGGCCCGTGCTGCACAGGAAGGTATTGTTTTTTCCTTCCATTACGGAATGGAAGTAATGAAGCAAACTGGTATTAAACCGGCCATTATTCGTGCCGGCAATGCAAACATGTTCCTGAGTCCCATTTTTAGGGAGACCCTGGCCGGTATTTCGGGTGCAACTATTGAATTATACAATACCGATGGCTCACAGGGCGCTGCATTAGGTGCTGGGTTGGGTGCCGGAATTTTCAAATCACCCGGAGAGGCATTTGAAGGTTTGAAAAAACTTTCTACCATTGAACCTGATAAGTCAAAATCTGCTGCATATGCCGAAGCATACGGAAAATGGAGTAGTATGCTAAAAAAAGCATTGCAAAAACAGGGAGCTTAGTTTAAATCGTTTAGTATTTAACTTTACATACAATTAACTTAATAAAAATCAT
The DNA here is from genome assembly GCA_964646255.1 of uncultured Bacteroidales bacterium. GTDB lineage: Bacteria > Bacteroidota > Bacteroidia > Bacteroidales > UBA10428 > UBA5072. The sequence continues at coordinate 31,435 of CAZYDI010000014.1, read as the reverse complement.
ATGAAAGTAACGATTGGTAAAAAGGAGTATTTTCCGGGGATAGGAAAAATCAACTACGAAGGTTGGGAATCAAAGAACCCTTTGGCCTTCAGATGCTATGATGAGAATCGTAAGGTTGGCAATAAAACGATGAAGGATCACTTTAAATTTGCTGTTGCTTATTGGCATTCATTCTGTGGAACCGGAAGCGATCCATTCGGTTCAGCTACCAGGCCTATGCCGTGGAATGAGAGCTCTGATACAATGCAAAAAGCACAAGATAAAATGGATGCTGCATTTGAGTTTATAACCAAGCTTGGCGTACCTTACTACTGCTTCCATGATGTTGATTTGGTTGATGAAGGCAATCTTTTTAAGGATTATGAAAAAAGGTTGAAGTCAATCGTTGATTATGCCGGTGCAAAACAAAAGGAATCCGGTGTAAAACTGCTTTGGGGAACTGCCAATGTATTTTCCAATCCACGTTACATGAATGGTGCTTCAACTAACCCCGATTTCAACGTGCTTACATGTGCTGCATTACAGGTTAAAAATGCCCTCGATGCAACAATAGCCCTGGGTGGCGAAAATTACGTTTTCTGGGGTGGTCGCGAAGGATATATGAGCCTTCTGAATACCAACATGAAACGTGAACAGGAACATTTGGCAAAATTCCTCCATGCTGCTAAGGATTATGCACGCAAGAATGGTTTTAAAGGTTGGTTCTTTATTGAGCCCAAGCCGATGGAGCCTACCAAACATCAGTATGATTTCGATGCTGCTACCGTAGTTGGCTTTTTACGCAATTTCGGACTCGATAAAGATTTCAAATTGAATATTGAAGTTAACCATGCTACTTTGGCAGGCCATAGTTTCCAGCACGATCTTCAGGTGGCTGCAGATGCAGGTATGCTTGGAAGTATTGATGCCAACCGTGGCGATTATTTCAATGGATGGGATACCGACCAGTTCCCGATTGACCTTTATGAATTGGTTGAAGCAATGTTGGTTATCCTTGAGGCAGGTGGCCTGCAGGGTGGCGGTACCAATTTTGATGCAAAAATCCGCAGAAACTCAACCGATATGGAAGACCTCTTCATTGCGCATATTGCATCAATGGACGCATTTGCCAGGGCACTAACCATTGCTCAAAACATCCTTGAAAAGTCACCTTACCTCAAAATGCGTAAAGACAGGTATGCTTCATTTGATTCAGGCGATGGTAAAGCTTTCGAAGAAGGAAAACTCAAGCTCGAAGATCTTGCCGGTATTGCAATGAAGAATGGCGAACCTAAAGCTACCAGCGGTAAGCAGGAACTTTATGAAGCCATTATTAATATGTACATTTAAGCAAAACAGGCATGAAAGGCCGCAATGTTTTTTTTATATATAGTATTACGCTTGTTGCAACAATTGGCGGATTGCTGTTTGGTTATGATACAGCCGTAATTTCAGGAGCAGAAAAGTCGTTGCAGACCTTCTTTATCCATAATCTTGGGTTAAATTCCTGGATTCATGGCGCAACCATTTCCAGTGCTCTTATTGGTTGTATAATTGGAGGATTGCTATCCGGATTCCTCTCTTCGCGGTTAGGTCGAAAGAGGTCTTTGTTGCTGGCTTCGTTTCTGTTTTTTGTGTCAGCCCTTGGATCAGGTTATCCCGAGTTTCTGTTCTTTGAGAAAGGAACTCCCACCCTTGGCTTGCTGTATATGTTTAATTTTTACAGGGTCATTGGTGGTATTGGTGTGGGATTAGCTTCTGCAATTTGTCCGATGTATATTGGTGAAATTGCCCCGGCCGATATCAGGGGCAGATTGGTATCCTGGAACCAGTTTGCCATTATTTTTGGTATGCTCGTTGTTTACTTTGTCAATTGGGGAATAGCTCATGGACAAACAATCGAATGGATTGATTCCATTGGATGGAGACGGATGTTCATATCCGAAGCAATACCTGCAGGCCTGTTTGGGATATTGTTGTTTTTTGTTCCCGAAACGCCACGTTATCTGGCACTTTCAGGTCATGACGACAAAGCTATGCGTATTCTCACCAAAATAAATGGCGTTGATAAAGCCAGGCAGATATTCGAGGAAATAAAAGTAACGGTTGAGAAATCCTCGGGAAAGCTGTTCGCATATGGAAAGGTGGTTATCATCATAGGTATACTGCTTTCTGTTTTTCAGCAGTTTGTGGGCATTAATGTGGCATTGTATTACGCTCCCAGGATTTTCGAAAGCATGGGCGCTGCAAAAGATGCCTCAATGATGCAAACAGTGGTTATGGGACTGGTAAATGTTTTGTTTACCGTGCTGGCCATCTCCACTGTTGATAAATGGGGAAGAAAGCCTTTGCTTATGGTTGGATCGATAGGTATGGCCATCGGCATGTTTGCCATTGGTGCATTGGCCTTCCTGAATGTAATCGGCATCAGCACGCTCATCTTTATAATCATATACACGGCATCATTTATGATGTCGTGGGGTCCGATTTGCTGGGTGCTGATTTCTGAAATATTCCCGAATAAAATAAGGGGCAGGGCAGTGGCTATTGCTGTAGCAGCACAATGGACTGCCAATTATCTGATATCTTCTACGTATCCTGCGATGATGGAATTAAGCAGCGGTGGCACCTATTGGTTCTATGGAATTATGAGTGTCCTGTCGTTTATTTTCGTTTGGAAGATGGTTCCCGAAACAAAGGGTAAAACCCTCGAGGAGATGGAGAAGCTCTGGAAGAAATAATTTCTGCCGGACATATAAAAATGGCAGGCCTCGATTGGCCTGCCATTTTTTTTAGATTCAACCCGGTATCTGCCCGCGGTTAATGTTCTTTTTACTATTTTTGGTTAAATCTGCCAGTAAGCTGAAGCATGGGTGTAAAAGAAAATATCACGATACTTCGTAAAGAAATTCCCGAAACGGTTAAGATTGTTGCAGTTTCAAAAACAATGCCGGTTTCATTGATGATGGAGGCTTATAATGCGGGTCAGCGCGCTTTTGGTGAAAACAAGGTTCAGGAAATTTTATCAAAAGTTCCACAGATGCCGGAAGATACTGAATGGCACCTCATCGGTCATTTGCAAACAAATAAAGTAAAATCCATAATTCCTGTTGTACACCTCATTCATTCGGTTGACAGCCTCAAACTTCTTGCTGAGATCAATAAAGAATCTGCTAAGCTGAACCGGGTAACCAATTGTTTGCTTCAAATAAGAATTGCCAGGGAGGAAACAAAATTCGGACTGTCAAGGGATGAAGCAAAAACACTGTTGGCTTCCGGTCAATACAGGGAAATGAAAAATGTACGCATTAAAGGTTTGATGGGCATGGCTACATTTACCGAAGATGAATGCCAGATAAAGAGTGAATTTCTTGACCTTTTCAACTTTTTTAATGCATTGAAAATTGCCCTCTTCAAGAATGATCCTGCTTTTTCTGAACGCTCAATGGGTATGTCGGGGGATTATAAAATTGCCCTTGAAACAGGATCTACCATGGTGAGGATAGGCAGTATTATTTTCGGAGAAAGAAATTATAACCAGTAAAAACATAGGCTATGAGTGATTTAAGCGTCAACTACATGGGATTGAAATTAAAAAGTCCGATCGTAATCAGCAGTTCAGGATTGACCAATTCGGTCGAGAAGATTATTAAGCTTGAATCCAATGGTGCGGGTGCTGTTGTGCTGAAATCGCTCTTTGAAGAGCAGATCAACTTTGAAGCCTCAAAGTTTGTTGAGAACGGTCTTTCTCCGGAATCATTTGATTATGTTACCCGATATTCCAAGGCCGAATCACTGGAATCCTATCTAAAGATCATTGAAAATGCAAAAAAATCAGCAACCATTCCGGTAATTGCCAGCATTAACTGTATGTCGGTAAACGAATGGGTTTCTTTTACCCGGGATATTGAACATGCCGGTGCCGATGCATTGGAGTTGAATGTCTTTTTTATTGCGTCGCGTGTAGGGGTATCTTCTGAAAAATATGAAAACTACTACAACGAACTGGTTGAGAAAGTGAGAAATGTTACCAGGCTTCCAATTGCAATTAAAATTGGCTATCATTTCTCCAACCTGGTGAACGTGGTTAACAACTTTTATATGAGGGGCGCAAATGCTGTTGTGCTCTTTAACCGGTTTTATGAACCTGACATTGACATTGAAAATATGGAACTTACTTCATCGGGGGTATTTAGCACTCCTGCTGACATAAGGCAGTCGCTCCGGTGGGTAGGTATTATATCCGATAAAGTGAGTGAAATTGATATTGCAGCCTCTACCGGTATACATGATGGCAAGGCAGCCATTAAGCAGATACTGGCGGGAGCAAAAGTAACCCAGGTTTGTTCCGTGTTGTATGAAAAAGGAAATGAGCATATCGCCGTTATGAACGATGAAATTGCAGGATGGATGGAGAGGAAGGGCTTTAAAACAATTGAAGATTTCAGGGGCAGGCTGAATTACAAGAACTTTGCCAACCCTTCCGTATATGAACGGTCGCAGTTTATGAAGTATTTCTCGAGCTACAATTAATTAAATTCCTCCATTACTTTTTTGAGTTCCCGGAATAAAGGCAGTTTTTCATCGCTGACCATACATTCGGATTGATTAAGGTAATGCAGGCAGTCATTGACTTCATCAGTGCTTGCGTTAACCAGTGATTCTTCAATTACCGTAAATGCTTCGAGCGCTGTTTTATAATCAGCCTTGATGAAAACCCCGGCAAATACGCGGAAATGTTTACTGAAATCGAGTCCGGATTGCCAGCATGATGCCACAACTAAATTCAGGTTGTCGCCAAAGTCCATAATTCGCAGGGATTCTGCTATTACCGGCACAGCCTCAGGTGATTTAATTTCACTCAACAACCGGAGGATTTCAGCTGTAATTTCTTCATCGGAATTTTGTTTAATAAGGGCGAGTACAGCCGGTAATATTTTAATCGAACCGGATTTCCTGATCTCGAAAATCGATTGCAGAATCTTTGACCTGTTATCACTGCCAAAAGAACTGACCCATGTTTTTTCCAGAGGACTTAAGTTTTCCATGGTTAAAAATAGCAATTTTTAACCAAGTATTTCCCATGGATTATTATACCCCCATCATCATTAGATGATCTATATCACCTCAAAAGGGACACCCCGCCGGGGTATACCCACCCCGGCGGGGTGTCCTTTTAAACCATTTCAATGAGATTAATGATTAAATTAGCACCACATTTGTGGATGTGCTGCGCCCGCTACAATGAATGGGTGCTAACACAGATGTAATAGTATCACTGATGGTTGAAGCGTTTAAAAAATACCTTGATTCCGCTTGCAACTGTTCCCTGAACAGCAAGTTTTTGCTAACTGTCAGCGGCGGTATTGATTCCGTTGCGATGGCTCACCTGTTTCATAGCGCCGGACTGAACTTTGGTATAGCCCATTGCAATTTTCAATTGCGCGGGCATGAATCTGATTCTGATGAAAAATTTGTAGAAGCCCTGGCGGTTGAAATGAACGTTCCTTGTTATGTGAAAAGATTCAATACCAAAGATAAAGCCAGGGAATTGGGAATTTCCATACAAATGGCTGCAAGGGATCTGCGCTATGCATGGTTTGAAGAATGTGCTATCATTAATGGTTGTGATTATATTGCTGTTGCACATAACAGGAATGATGTTGTTGAAACTGTTCTGCTTAATTTGGCCAGGGGTACAGGGTTGAGGGGCATGATGGGCATTAAAGCGGTGAACAAAAGAGTTGTAAGGCCTCTGCTGTTTGCATCCAGGCAAATGATCACGGATTATGCCAGGGAGTGCAATTTAAAATGGCGTGAGGATTCATCCAACACTGAAACAAAATACCACAGGAATAAAATAAGGCATTCCATCATTCCCTCATTTGAGTCGATTAACCCGGCTTTTATGCAAAATGCCATCAATGCCTTTAAGCGAATTGAGCAGGCCGGAAGCCTGGTTGACAAGGTGCTCAGAGAGGTAAAGGAAAATGTATGGACTGAAAAAGATGGCGCAATATTCATTAGTATCAGCCGGTTAAAACAATATCCCGAAAGCGGATTTATTTTGTATGAGTTATTGCGCGATTACGGTATTTCGCAACTGAGCGATGAAATGCTGATGAATACATTCGGCTCCTCCACCGGAAAGCAATTTCATACCCAAACGCATACCATTACACACGACCGCGACGCTCTGATGATTACTGAACGCTTCCCGGCAGCAACAGATGATATTGTGATTTTACCTGAAACAACCGTGATAACCCGGCCAATTCACCTGAAACTGTCATGGCATCATCATGAGCCTGAATTTTCCATCCCCAGTGCGAAAAACATTGCGGTAATTGATGCCGGAAAGTTACACTTTCCTCTCATCCTGAGGGGATGGCAGGAAGGCGATAAGTTCCGGCCCCTTGGCCTGAACGGTTCAAAGAAAGTAAGCGATTTTCTGATTAATATTAAACTTCCTCTGCCCGAAAAGAAAAAGCTAAAAATCCTTGAAAGCAACGGCAGTATTGTGTGGCTGGTAAATCACCGCCTGGATGACCGATTTAAGGTAACTGCCAAAACCAAAAGAATCCTGTTGATTGAGTGTGTTTGCGTTTGAGCAGACAAATCCGCGCGGGAGGTTATCCCGGGCAGATTCGAAGCAAATGCCGGATACCTGGCTTTCAAATGAAGTCAAGAAGGTAGGGACCAAAAATAATGATCCCTACCACACATGACATAACAGATACAATCAATACGGCACCTGCAGAAATATCCTTAATCATCTTTATGCCTTCATTTTTTTCGAGTGTGATCATATCTGCCATCCGTTCAATGGCTGTATTCAGCAATTCTACAGCTATTACACATCCCATGCAAAGAATGACCAATATCCATTCCATCCTGGTGATTCCTGACAGACATCCGGCTGCTATTACCAGGATGGAAATAAGGGTATGAATGCGCATATTCTTTTCGCGTTTCACTGCCATTTTTATACCGCTTATTGCATAGCGTACGGCATCGATAAAGCTTCCCTGCTGAGGATGTCTTTCCATATGCTTTTGTTTGAATTATGGTTTTAAAGATTTAACCGGTGAATACCAGTCAATTTTTCGTGAAATATACATTACAATCGCAAGAATCAAAACAAGGCCTATATTTCCAAAAAGGAGCGAATAGTCCGTTAACTGCAAAATAACAAATAAGAACGTATATAAAACAACCAATATGGAAATTATAATCAAGGTAACACGCCTGGTTTTATAAAGCGATTGCGCAAACAATCCAATCATGCTTATTATGGTAACAGCTGAAACAAGGTACGCCAGGTTATAATTGATATGCTCAGACAAGGCTGTGAGCAGCGAATAAAATACGCACAGGGCGAATCCTGTGAGCAGGTAATTTACAGCGTGAATGCGCTTGTTTGTCATAACCTCCGAAAAAAAGAAGGCAAGAAAGGTTAACCCAATGAACAGGATGGCATATTTAACCGATCGTTCTGTCTTTCTGTAGTTATCTACACTGGTAATAAGTTCCACACCAAAGGCCGAATCGTCCACATCGTATTGATCATTCGTCCACTGTTGGGGGTAATTTCTGTTGAGCTGAAGTACATTCCAAAATGCCGAAAATCCCTTATCGTTGATGTCCTTGTCATCGGGCAAAAAGGCCCCGTTAAAGCTCGGCGCCGTCCAGGGCGACATAATGGAAACATTGGTTTCCTTTCCCAGCGGAACAAAACTCAAGGTCTTGCTTCCATTCAGGTCAAGTTCAAAAGAAAAATTGTATACAGTATCGCTATTGAGGTTTACAGGTGCATGGACGCCGGAACCCGAAATATCTTTACTTTTAAGCCCCGGAATAACAGGAATTACATCATCGTTCCATTTAATCAGAATGCTTTTGTTAATGCCCCGCAGGTCATTAATTCCAATTTCAAGAAAAGATGAGGGGTTGGCTATTATGCTTTCAGGCAGTCCCGGACCGGATACATCAATTTCCCTGAATGATCCTGAAACATTCAGGACTGTTTTATAGGTTACCACCTTGTAAATTCCCCTGTTGCGGACTTCGGGTTCAACTCTGCCTTCTATTTTGAGGTTTTCAGGCAAAATGTGAAGGTGATTGACGGTTGCCTTATTGCCTTCAACATAGGGGATGCTTAATACAGGACCAACAAGGGTCTGTTCATTCCCCCATATAGCCGTAACTCCGTTCTCCGTTTCCATCCTCCGTTGTTCCCTTTCCCTTACAAGATTAAGAATCATGGTAGAGGGTATTAACAGAAGCAGCATTAAAAAACCAATAAAAGCAAGCTTAAAACCCAGGGAACCAAAAAACCCGTTACTTGCTTTTACAGCCTGATCGATGATTGTTTTTTCGTTTGTTTCCATATGTATGATTTATTAAAAGTACTTTGAAATACAAAGTTTATAGATAAAAAAATTATTGCTGAATGAGTTTGGCCAGCGTCTCCAAATGACTGGTGAACGCTTTACGACCGCTTTTGGAGACAGAATATCTGGTATTAGGCTTTTTACCAACGAACTGCTTGGTTACTTCAACCAGCTCGTTTTTCTCCAATGCATTCAAATGGCTGGCCAGGTTACCATCGGTAACATCCAGCAGTTCCTTAAGGGTAATGAAATCAACGGACTCATTAACCATAAGCACCGACATAATGCCAAGCCTGATGCGGCTTTCAAATTGTTTGTTTAATTTAGAAATCAGGTCCTTCACTGTACAAGGCAATTAATCTTTTTCAGGCAATGTTTCATACCTGAAATACATTACCAAACCATATATAATATGCAATAAACCAAAACCTGCCGACCAGAAAATCAATCCATATCCGGGTAAGAGGGATGCTATTAGTCCAAGGGCTACTTCAGAAAGTCCAAGGATTTTGATTTCATGCAAGGTATATTTTGAAGCGTTTATTAGTGCCAAACCATAAAAGATCAGGGAGGCCGGGGCAATAAGAAATACAAGGTGATGATAAAACAGTACAATGCAGAACAAACCTCCTGCCACCAGGGGAATAAGCAAGTTAATAACCAGCCTTTTTGCCGTGCTGTCCCATACTTTTAGCCCTTTTTTCCGGGCCCTCCTTGTGGTGAAGAATATGCCCGCAGTAATGGCCAGAATAAGAACAATGATTGCATCCGCAATGATAAATTGCCAGATTTTATTGTAGGTCAGATTATTTTCACGTAGCAGATAAGCATCAATATTGAAAAATGAATACGATAAATCAAGGTATAACCAGGCTATGCCTGCGCCAATTAGAGCAATAACTCCCGCTGAAACACCCGACAAACCGCTTAAGGAAATAAACCGTGACGATCTCTCCATGAATGTGCGGATGTCATTTAATTGCTGAATGGGTTCCCTTTTATTTTTCATTTCAAAAGTACTTTGAAATACAAAGTAAAATAAAAAAACAATACCATGCAACCATTTTTGCATTTTTTGTGAAAAAGGAATTACAATCCTATTTCCAGCATCGTACCAAATCCTGCAAGGTGGTTTTTAAAGAAGCCGCTGTCAAGTGTTTCTATGCACACCTGTTTGCCTCTGCTCGGAGCATGAATAAACGTGTTGTCGCCTAAATATATGCCCACGTGTGAGATTCTGTTACCCCGGGTAATAAAGAATACAAGGTCACCTGGCTTGGCTTCATGTGATTTAAGGTGTTTCGAAGAATTATATTGTTCAAGTGATGACCGCGGTAAAGTATATCCCAGCTGACCGTAGATAAACTGTACATAACCCGAACAATCGAACCCGTCCTTGTCTGCCCTGCCATATATGTAATTAACGCCTATATGCTCTTTGGCCTTATCGATAATTTTACTCCGCAACGTATCATAAAAGGTCGGAACATCAATTTTTTCTATTTCGGGAAGGGTAGTAGTGGCAACAGGTTCATCGTCAAAGGTCACTTCAAACTCCTGCGATAGCGCAACCCAGTATACCAGAATAGTGGCGACGAGAACCATGAATATTTTTTTCCTCATCCAATTCATTTCGTGTGGCAATATTAATTAAACTCAAAGTATTTAGAATCCCCTATAAGGGCTGTAATTATTAAAAAGTGTTAATTTTAAATTTCCTTTAACCAATGCCTGTTACATGTAACAAGCGGCATCAGGGTAAATAAACAGTTTGTTCCGAATTATGTTCATTATGAGCACCATAGTCTGAATTAACCACCAAACCTGTGATAGCTTGAAACAGTTTTTTTATTCCATTTCTGCACTTACCACAATCATACCTTTGCGCCTATTAATGCAATTAACCAGACAGACGTTCATTTTTCCCTTCTATCATTTGGTTTCTGATACTGATGTTATTCATATTAAGCATTTATACCGGGTTCGGACTTCCCGGCAATTTGAAAACGATCTTGATTTTTTTGTATCGCGGTATGGCAGGTCGGACATATCCGGATCACTTAATAATTTAATAAAGGACCGAAGGAAGAAAACAGGCTTTATTATTTCATTTGATGATGGACTACGGGAGGTTTATGATGTTGCCGCACCAATCCTGGAAAAAAAAGGATTACAAGCCGTCATTTTTGTGAATAGTGCTTTTGTTGATAACAAGGATTTATTTTTCAGGTACAAGGCCGGCATTCTTATTGAGCATTTGCATAAAAATAAATCTACTGCCGCCCTCGACAGGGTAAAACAGTGCGCGATGGATCACCGCCTGCCTTACGATAATGACGGCAAGTATTTGCTTACCATTGGTTATCAGAACCGCGGATTGCTTGATGAGTTTGCCGTATTGCTTGATGTTAATTTCATGGATTATCTCAGCCAGCACAAGCCTTATCTTTCTGCCGGACAGATCAGGTCTTTATCCGACAGAGGATTCATCATTGGCGCACATAGTGTCGATCATCCGCTATTTGCATCAATAAATGAGGAAGAACAAAAAACGCAGGTTATCCAAAGTATACGTTATGTGCAACAGCAGTTCGGTAGTGATTTGAGATTGTTTTCCTTTCCTTTTACCGATCATGGCCTGCCGGGTTCATTTTTCCGGGAATTGTTCGGTACCCGGGCTTTGGCCGATTTGACCTTTGGTTGTGCCGGCATTAAGCATGATACCTGTGTCAGGAATATCCAGAGAATTCCCATGGAAGTTGGCAATTTTCCCGTTCAAAATATCGTATACGGAGAATATGTATATTATATGTTGAAGGCTTTAGTGAATAAAAATATTATCCTGCGTCATTAAATGGAAACCAGGTTATTTAACAGGCAGCAACTTAGAGAATTCATTTTCAGTGATGAATTCAATAATTTACCATTTATTCCTATAAGCCGGCACAGGGCACTTTCGCAAATCAGCAATCCCCGGGCTGAGGATTCTGATATATTGCTTGCTGCTGTTTTCGATAATCATTTACTGGCAGGGTATCTGGGAGTGTTGCCCGATTGTCTTTTTCTTCATCATGAGCCTGTCCGCGTCGGCTGGCTGTCTTGTTTCTGGGTTGACGAAAACCGCCGTTCAGAACCCATTGCCGGTACGCTTTTCCTTCATATAATGGAAGCCTGGAACAACAGAATTCTTATAACGAATTTTGAACCATCGTTAACCCGGCTATACCAGCGCTCACGAATGTTTAATCCTGTTATGGTTAAGACTGGTATACGCGCATATTTAAGAATGAACCTGTCGGAAATCTTACCTCCCAAGGCGAAGATTTTTAATACACTGAAGCCGTTATTTGTCACCCTGGATACAATTTTCAATGTATTGGCAGATACCAGGTTTTATCTTTTATCACGTGACAGCCACAAAGATGCTTACCAGATTTTTGATGTGCCTGATGAGGATGCCTGTGACCATATCAGCCTGAATGCAGTCAATACCTGGCCACAGCGTGGGCCAAATGAATTATTATGGATAATCCGCAATCCGTGGATTATTGAAAAAGACCAAAAAGATCAGGAAAGCAAGCGCTACTATTTTACATCGGTTGCCCGGCAATTTACCAATAAATTCATTGTAATTAGAAAACAAAGCCAGGGGATTAGCGCAGTGGTTATGGTAAATATCAGGAACAAACATGTTACAGTGCCATATATTTTTGCCGAAACAGAAAGTTTATCAACCATTGCCGAAATCCTTTCGGCATATATGATAAAGCATAAGCTGAACATGCTTACCAGCTTTAATGAGCCTTTGTGCGGAGCAATAAAAAGAGTGAGAAAGGGCTTTCTTTATAAAAAGTCAATCCTCAGGCACTACTTTGTTTCCAGGAAACTTGATTTTGTTGACAGCCTGAACTTTCAGGATGGTGATGGAGACTGTGTTTTCTATTAAGGTTCGGCAAGGGACTTGTCAATGATAATGGATGTTTCTGTCACTGGTTTAGCCGGCGAAATTACCCGTAAAATATAGTTCCCCTCTTCAAGATCCTTAAGGTTTATTTCATTGTGAATAGCATCCAGAATCACTTTTCGCAATAAATTTCCGGCAGCATCATAAAACTCACCGGTATGCCTCGATTCGTTTTCGACAGTGAAGATAACATTAACGATAGCGGCAGTACGGGTAGGATATATCAAAAGGCCCTGTTTTCGGAACTCATATTTGCTTGCATCAGCAGTTTCAGCAGGTAAGCCTGATTCAACCGGATCATCATACGTATTCTGATCGATCTCAGTAGGAGATACCACATTCTGGGCAGAAACCAGAACCGATTGAACCATCACGAACAAAACAAAACAGATTTTCATACAACGGTCTGATAGGATTCACTGCAAAATTACAATTTTTCAATACCCATGTCAAATATTTGTGACCAATAACTTATGGGAGGGATGAATGTAATTGACAGAAGCTTACGGCTTGTCAATTATCACTAAATCTGTAAATTAAGCTTATCCTGTACTTCCTTTAAATAGGCTCTTCCTATAGGCAAACTTGTCTCTTTCAGCCAAACGGTATTTCTGTCTATGGCAGTAAGGTAAGGTATATTAATACAATAAGATTTATGCACCTGGATGAATGATGCGGGAAGCTTTTCCATAAATTCTTTTAATGTTGATCTGATAAGATGATGTGCATCGCGACAATGCAATTCAAGGTAATTTTGCTCTGACTTTATCCACACCAGTTCCTCAAACCTGATTTTGATTAACATGTGATCTTTTCTGATGAATATACTATCCTTTATGACAACGCTTTTGGATGTGTCGTCAGTAAATGCATTTGGTTGAATTCCCCCAAAATTACTCAGGACAATCTCAATGGAAGTATATAAATCTTCCTTGTTGAAGGGTTTTACTATATATCCATCGGGCTTTACCTTTTTGGCCTGCTCAACAGTGGATTTATCCGAATAGGAGGTAACAAAAACAAGCGGCATATGATACCGTTCACGAATATGATGCGCCAGCCTGATTCCATCATCAGTTTTTCTGAGGTGTATATCAATGAGCGCAATATCAGGGGTGTCAGATGAAAGTAGTTCCATTGCTTCTTCACAATCTCCCGTGATTCCGATAACTTCATACTCCATTTCACGGAGCATTTGTCTCATGTCTTCAGCAATGATAAGCTCATCTTCAACAATAAGTACTTTAATGTGTGCCATTTAAACAATTTGTTCGTTAAACGTTAACTGAAAATCGGCTCCATTATTCGATTTGAAATCCATCTTTGCTTTAATTTGTTTCGATAACAGCTTTACAAGCTTTAACCCTAATGTATTGGAATCATCGGGATTGAAGTTAAGGGGCAATCCAACTCCGTTGTCGGAGATTCTCAATAAACATGCATGGCCTTTCAAATGCTTAAACTCAATATTGATTAAACCTGGCGTGCAGTCAATGAAGGCATATTTATAAGCATTTGTAGCGATCTCATTGGTTATTAATCCCAGGGGAATGGCTGTATCTATATCAAGCGTAATATTATCAGCATCAATTTGATACCGGATGTTTGAGCCGGGTTTATGGTAGGTGGATTGCAACGATTCCATCAACTGGCTTAAGTATTCTGGAAAATCAATGTTTGTAAATGTTTCCGACTGGTAAAGCAATTGATGAATCAGCGCCATTGATTTTACTCTGTTTTGACTTTCCTTTACCGCAGTTTTGGTAGTGGCATCGGTGATTGATCCTGATTGAAGGTTAAGCAGGCTGCTGATCACCATGAGATTGTTTTTTACCCTGTGGTGGATTTCCTTTAACAGGTATTCCTTTTCTTTATTAGCCTTCCTTGTTTTCAAAAAGTAGCGGTATAAAATAATTCCCAATATAACGATTAATGAACCTACAATAAAAGAGAAAATAAGAACTATCCTGTCGCGTTTTAATTTGGTTTCATAAATTAATTTTTCCTGTACATGTTTAACTTCAATATCGTTTTGCTTTTTTTCAAATGCATGCTGCATTTCCAATTGTGTTATTCTCTTTACATTTTTCTCCGAAACAATACTGTCGTTAATTTTATTATTAAGCCTGATGTAGTGAAAAGCCCGTTGATAGTCATGCTGGCTACCATACAAGCCGCTAAGCATATCTGATGCCTCAAGAAGTATATCCGGATAATTATATTTTTCAGCATACTCCACGCTTTTCTCCAGTAATGCTAAACTCCTGCTCATGTTGTGATTATGCATTTCGATCTTACCAAAAGTCAGGTAACATTTTGAGCGTATTTCATAATAATTGTTTTGTTCGGCCAAGTCAAAAGCCTGCTGTGTAAAATGCAGGGAAGAATCTATATTGTTCATGAGCAGGTAAGTATACCCTATATTATAAAGCGAGTTGCTCAGGGCCAGGCCATATTTCATATTGTTTAGCAGCTTTAATGAGCTGAAATGATAAAAAAGACTTGTTTCATGATCTCCAAGACCTGAATATGCCATAGCCATGTTTGAGTAGGTAATTGCAAGTTCATATTCATTGTTCTGATTTTCCAGGATGATCTTTTGTTTGTTATAGTAGTTAATTGACTGCTCATACTCCTGCATGTAAAGATTAGCCAACGCAATACTTCCCAATGCATTGGCAATCCCGGTTGAATCTTTCGATTTTTCTGCAATTCTCAAAGATTTATAAAAAGCATCAATGGCCATATTGAGGTATGCCTGGTTAATAAAATGACTGCCAAGATTGTAGTAACTGTTGGCAATTTTTTTCTCATCACCGGTTCGTTCGGCAGCCACAACAATACTCTTTACAAGGGAATCCAAAGCCCGGTCATTTTGCATTTGTCTGTTCAGGTAAATTAAGGCTTCAATACAATTATATTCACCGATGAAATTATATTCCCCGCTGTATAACTTCCTTGCTTTTTCTGCACATTCAAGCGATTTTTCAAGTTCATGCAACAGGCTGTAATCATAACTCAGATGAAGTAATGCCAAAGCCATCCCTTTTTTATTATCAATTCGTTCAAAGACAAAAAATGCTCTTTTATGATAAGAAATGGCAGAATCATAATTGTATTTAAAAAACCAGGCCATCCCCATGTAATCAATGGATCTTCCAATTCCTTCGGTATAGTTAGAGGATATGGATGCTCTCCTTGCATTGTTTAATAGCTCTAAAGCATGATCGGGATTTTTCCTTATCAGTACAAATGCATGGCGAATTGTAGTGTTTATTAACATCGTATCGGTATCACCTGATAAGGATTTCCCGGAGATTATTTTGTTTTGGGCGTTATCACAGCAAGGGGCAAGGAAAATGAAAATAACTGTGAAAACAAAAATGATAAGCTTTTCCATTAGCTTTGAAATGTTTGCATTAATATAGTAAAAAATCATGAATAAACAGCTAAATGCTTGTTATTCAAGTAGGAAAATTTGACTAATGAGGCTAAGGGGATATATGGTGAAATCAAATTTGGTCATCAAGTATTCCATTATTCTGTATGGTATACTAATGCTGATTTTCATACCAGCAGACCTCATATTTGATGAACAATTGTCTGTTTGCGTTTTCAGGCATATAACAGGTGAGGAATGCCCTTTGTGTGGAATGACAAGAGCGGCTTATTTGTTATTAAGGGTTAAGTTTTGTGCTTCGGCTCAGTATAATCCGCTTGTTTACTTTCTTCCTTTTCTGTTGCTGGTTGAAGTGCAAAATGATTGCAAGGTATTTCCGAAGGTAAAGATCAGGCGTATAGTTTGGTATACAGCGCTTCTTTCTGCGGTTTTCTTCTTTTTTTATCGTCTGTTTTTTATTTAATCAACCTTTATATCAGGTTTCGATCCTTCAGTTCAAGGTATTTATTTATAAGGTTCACCGACAGATCAGCAGGGCGGGTTAACAAAGAAATAATACCGTGTTTGTTGAGTTCCTTTAAAATTAATTTCTTATCGTACATAAATTTTTCGGCTATGGTCTGCACATAAATGTCTTCCAGCGATTGTGCCTCCTTCTTGCGGAATTCGGAAATCTCAGAATTTTCAAAAATGATGATCAGCAGTAAGTGATTGCGGGTAAGTTTTTGTAAATTAGGTATTTGCCTTTGAAGTGATGCCAGTGATTCAAAATTAGTATACATAATCAGCAGGCTTCTTTGCGGTATGAGTCGTTTAATGGATACAAAAAGCAATTCATAATTGGACTCTGCAAATAAAGTCTCCTGCTTGTAAAGCCTTTCCAGCATATCTGCCATGGTTTTCATTTTTCTTTCAGCAGGCATGAAGGTATTTATGTCTGTATTAAAGGTGATCATACCAACTTTATCGTGCTTAAACAAAGCTGTATTGGAAAGCACCAGTGATGAGTTAATGGCATAATCAAGGAGAGAAACATGGTCAAAGGGCATTTCCATCAGCCTGCCCATATCAATGATGTTGTAAATTTGCTGTGATCTTTCGTCCTGATATTGGTTGGCCATGAGCCTGCCTTTTTTTGCCGTCGCTTTCCAGTTAACCGTTCTCAAATCATCGCCTCTCACATAATCCCTTATCTGGTCAAATTCGGAATGCTGGCCTATCCTGCGAATTCTCTTTATTCCTGCCTCCGTAAGACGGTTTGATATGGCGAGGAATTCAAACTTGCGAATATTCAGAAACGAAGGATATACCGGAACCGCTTTATTTTCGCGGTTAAAGATCAACCTTCGTTTTATTAACCCAAGGGTTGTTGATATATACAACAGTGACCGGCCAAAAATGTATTCACCTCTTCTTTTAGGTGTAAGGAAGTAGTCGATATGCTTTTCTTCATAAGGCGTGAGGGTTGCCTTAAGCTGAAAGTTGCGAATCTGAAGCTGGACTGGTAACTCATCAAATATTGCAACAGCAAGGGGAATAATATGATTGTTTTTAATATACACCGATATCTTATTCTCATCTGTGTTGGAAAGCTTCTCCGGTATCTCCCTTGTGAACAATACAGGCTCCCTTGAAACCAGAAAAAGCAGGTAGAAATCAACAATAACGGCCAAAATGAAGATGAGCAAGCCTAGTTTACCCATGAGAAAGAAAAATCCCGTGAAAAATCCTGCAGTAAAAAGCAGGATAAGTAAGGAACAAGCCAGATAAAAGCGCTTGCCCAGGAATATTGCTGCCGGAATATGTATAAAAGACTTTATCATCTGGGTATTTCAACAGAGGCAATAATATCGGTTATTACCTGCCGCTCAGTTTGTCCTTCAAGTTCCTTTTCGGGTGTCAGGTAAATCCTGTGATTGAGAATAGGAAGCAATACAGCTTTGATATCCTCTGGGATTACAAAGTTTCGGCCATTTATGGCAGCCAATGCCTTGCTGGCAGTAAGGGCATTGATGGATGCCCTGGGCGATCCGCCCAGGTATAGCGAGGGATGATTTCTTGTTTTCTGCACTATTTCTGCAATGTAACGCATCAATGGAATTTCGATGTGGACATAGCGAACGGCCTTTTGGTATTTGATAAGTTCATTTATGGATATTAGAGCATCCAGGCCGGTTATTTCTGCCTTTTCCCTTCTTTCGTGCGCTTTTAGGACAATTTCCACCTCGTTTTCGAGTGAAGGATAATTTACCTCGATTTTAAAAAGGAACCTGTCAAGTTGAGCCTCCGGCAGCCGGTAGGTACCCTCATGCTCCAATGGATTTTGCGTGGCAAATACAAGAAACGGATCTTCCATGGTGTAGCTTTTACCATCCACTGTAACCTGTCTTTCCTCCATTACCTCAAAAAGCGCTGATTGGGTTTTTGCCGGAGCCCTGTTTATTTCATCAATAAGTACAATATTGGAAAAAATGGGGCCTGCATTAAAATCAAACGAAGCATTTTTTGTATTGAACACTGATGTCCCTGTAATATCTGATGGCATAAGGTCGGGAGTGAATTGTATCCTCGAAAACCTTGCCGAGATAAGTTTTGAAATTACCTTGGCAGTTAGTGTTTTTGCAATGCCGGGGACACCTTCAAGTAAAATATGGCCATTGGCCAGGATGGCAACAAAAAACAATTCCACCATTTCTTCCTGGCCTACGATAACCCTGGCAACTTCGTTTTTCAGTCGATTAACGGTTTCCTGCAGGTTTCTTAAATCACCAAATTCATTTGTTTCCTGATTATTCATTGTATATGTTATTTACAGGTTTTATAAAACTTTTCGATTTCATGATGCAGGTTAATCAAGTCGTCCTTATCAGGATAACTGATGCCTTCGACTCCGTTTATTGCATTAAAAAGCTTTTCCAATTGGTTGTTATCTACTCCCGATTTTTCACGCAGCAGCGGAATATGGTCATTGGAAAAGGAATTCTTAAAATTGTACCGGGTCCTTAAAAAATCCTTGAAATAGCTTATTTTCTTCTTTACCAAATCACCATGGTTATGGCTTCTGTAATATAGTTTTCCAACCGATTTGATAAAATTCAGGGATGTATTTTCAGGAGGTCTGATCACCAGAACCGGACGCTGCAGTCTTTTAGATCCGAAGATAAGGTATAACGTCAATGCGGCCAGTAAAACATACCAGGCCGAGCGCAACGGAGGATTGCTTAATATATACCTTACCGGCGATGAGTCGATGAATTTTTCTGGTTTATAGTACTGGTCCCAAATGGTATTTCTTACAGGCAAAACCGATAAGGCAGCGCAGGCATATTCAAAATTGCCATAAAGGATATGGTAATTTGTAAACGCTAAGGGCTGGCAATGCAAATACATGGTGCCATACCCGAATTTCCGGTGGATGAAATTTATCCTTCCGGCCCGGTCATATCCCAGGCAAGAAGTTGCACTGTCGTACGAAGTAAAATAATGCTCCGCCATCCTTCTTGTAAACAAATAGGTGCTGTCGCTTTCAGGTGAATAAGCAAGGATAAGTTTTTCCTGGTTTCTTTTGAACAGAGATGTGTCAATGATGGTGATATTTGTCTTCAATGCCAGGGTGTCCAGTAGTTCTTTGGGGAAATCAAGGCTGGAGATAAACACCGAATTGCCCCTGGCAGTATAGGCTAAAAGCGCCTCCATGTCAAATTCATCCGGACTGAATCTGTCCGTAACAATAATGAGATTCTCTCCGGATGATTCGCTTTGATTGAGTGATAAAAAAAAGGATGACTGGTTAAGTTCAATTTCTGCGCCGGGGAAAATCGTATCCAATAAATCTTTTATCACCTTGCAGCCATAAGGTTTCTTTTGCGTACCGCTGAAACTCAGATTCCACTCAACCGGTTTGGGCATATGGTGTTGAAGCACAATATAGCCTATAAACAAAACAAGCAATATAGAGAGAATTTTCTTATTCATGTTGCGCATTAATCATTCCGGCGTACTGTTGAAAACTGCTTTCGAGTGATTCATAATCCGGAGCAGAAAGCGTTTGGTTACCATACCATATATGGTTATAGTGATTTGTTAAACCGATAAAATTCTGTTTTAACGGGGAATTTTTTAACTCACGCGTGTAATCATAGTTCGTTTTATCAATGGAAAGCCGGATAAATTTATTTTTTTCAAGCTCTCTTAGAATTTTCAGATGCAGTAAACGTACGGCGTTTCGGTAGTTCTGTTTTGATCGCTCATGCGCAATTGCCGAATCAAAGTCTTCAAAGGAAGTATTTTCATCAACGATAATTACTTTTGGCGAAGGCAGTTCCTGGACATTGGTAAAGAGCCTGTAAAGTTTTGTCCGGGTTGCAATTATATATACCATAACAGCAAAGGCAATCAATAGAAGAATTTTTGTCAGGGTAGGCAATACACCGAGCATTTTGATTCCTTTTGCGAAATATTTAATAATTGCAGTCCATACCTTCTGAAAGAATCCATTGTTTTTGGTTGGTACGAAAGCATCACCGTAATGGTAATCCTTGTCCTCTAAATAAGTATCAATTTTTTCCTGATGGGGAATTCTCAACTTGATTAACGAATGATCCGTTTGCTGGTAAATAAGCGTATCACCGGCCTGGCATACCGGTGATACATATAAAGTAAAAATTAAAGTAGCTAATAGAATCCTAAAAAGGGACATTTCAGGCAATTTGTTCAATCTTATCGTGAAGTGAGGTTTTTTCTGTGCTTTCAACCAGGCTGAAATAATGCAAAGTAATACCTATGATGGGAATGGTAAACAAAACATAGGTAAGCATAGAGGTTATTGAATTGACAATATAGAAAGCAGTGGAAAACTCGGTTGGCGTTCCGGGATTTTTAAATACCCCAAGAAATGTTTTAAGTCCCATAAGCACTGACGGTATCGAAAGCAACAGCATGGCGAGATATAGGATGACATAAAAAATTATGATGATGCCGAATGTGAGCCACCATTTTTTTGCAATGAGCCGGAAACTTCTGTTGAATGCGTCTCCGAAGCTGATTTGTTCAAATACGTATATGCTAAGGATGAGCGATAATGATACTGCAAGATAAATTCCGGGGATGATGCAC
The DNA here is from genome assembly GCA_964646255.1 of uncultured Bacteroidales bacterium. Taxonomy (GTDB): domain Bacteria; phylum Bacteroidota; class Bacteroidia; order Bacteroidales; family UBA10428; genus UBA5072. Next base: position 10,584 of record CAZYDI010000014.1, on the reverse strand, counting down.
AGAATAAATCCGATAACGATTAAGATGGAAACCAGCAGCGATATTCCTAAAACCGGAAAAATATTCTTCTTTACTTCGGCCCACACGTCTTCATGTGTGAAATTGCCTTTGCCTTTCTGTACATATTGCCGGATGTATCCTAAAACAGTGCATTGCAAAGCGCTTAAGCCCAACACATGCACAATAATGTACAGGAAGTAATATAAATATAATCCACCCAGACTGGACAGTTGCCCTTCCATATTTGCAGGGTCAGCCAGCATTATTGAGTTCGTAAACCGCTGTTGCTCTATATTGATAAGAACTCCAATTATGGCAGTAATGACGAGCAAGGGCAGGGCATAATAAACAATGGATTTTAGCAGCGAGTTAAACTCCTGTCTGATAAAGGAGAAAGTAGCATTGAAGATTTCACCGAAATCTCTTACTTGTTTGAAATTAACCTGGATTTGTTCCATAACTTAAGGTTTTTGAATTGATTTTTTTGGGGTATATAAAGAAATAATAGATGATAATGATCAGGGATACGCCTATGATTGAAAACTTGAGCAGATAGGGTGCGCTTGTATACCTTGTAACAAAACCCTCCAGAAAGGCTGCAGCTATGAAAAAGGGAATAAGCCCGGCCACCAGTTTTATTCCTTTCAATGTGCCCATTCTGAATGAATGAAGTCTTGTATATGTGCCAGGAAAAACAAAACTGTTTCCCATAGCAATACCTGCTGCACCAGCAACTGTAATGGCAAAAATCTCAATAGTGCCATGTATCCATATGGTTGAAACTGATTCAAGAAACAAACCTTTTTGTATGAGAAATCCCTGAAATGTTCCAAGCATAATACCGTTTTGCAATAAAATGAAGCCCGAACCGAAGGCAGTGAATATGCCGAACACAAAGGCAAGGAAGGATACGTAAATATTGTTCATGCTTATGCCCAGGAACATGTTTACCTGGTTCATGCTCTTATACACAGCCATTGGATCACCTTTATCAATATTTGCCAATGTCATGTTTACATAACTATCGCCCAGGATAATTCGCACAAATTCCTGATCGTACTTGTTGGAGACATATCCGATAAGTACGGCAACCACAAATACCGCGATGGAGATTAATATTTCCTTTCTGCATGAATAAACAATAAGCGGGTAATCATTTTTCCAGAACCTGACAATGCCATTCCGGTTCACCGGCTGGCTGCGAAAAATCATCTGGTGTACCCTGCTGGTTAAATGGTTAAGGTATTGTTCGGTTCGTGAACCAGGGAAATAGGTTCTGGCATAAGCCAAATCATCGGTTAAGCATACATAGAGATCGGACAATTTATCAGGATTTACCTGGTAATCAGTATTAATCAATTGTTCAAACTCTTCCCATCTTGATTTATTACTATGCAGGAAACGGATTTCATTCATAAAAGCCAAACACAATCTGAAATATATCGTAAGATATTAAAAACTTTTTCAATTTTACCGCTGTTTAAGTATAATTTATGAGCCAAATTGCCATTCCTACTGCACAAAATATTGTCATTGAGCAAACAGTGGCAAGTGTTGGGGAAAGAATAGTAGCATCGATCATCGACTATGCATTTATAGGTATTTATGCAATTATACTGCTTTTCACCGGTATTCAGGGGAGTTCGCCATTGACGTATGGTCTCCTTGTTATACCGGTATTTGTTTTCTACCACCTGCTAAGTGAACTGCTGATGGAAGGGCAGAGTTGGGGTAAAAAAATCATGAAGATCAAAGTTGTAAAGATCGACGGATCACATGAAGATTTCATTTCATTGTTTATCCGGTGGGCTTTCAGAATAGTTGACATATGGATTTTTTTTGGTGCCATTGCATCGGCTATCGTGGTTGTGAACGGCAAAGGCCAGCGGTTGGGTGACATTGCTGCCAATACAACGGTAATAAGGGTAAAGGAATTGGTCAACCAGGATTCAATATTGATTCAATTGCCTGAAAACCATGAAGTAACATTTCGGCAGGCTGCCATGCTTAAGGATTCCGACATTTATACCATAAAGGAAATCCTTAATTATGTAGATGAGTCATACTGTTGTGAAGAATCCATTGAATTGGCGTCAAAAGCCAAGAACGCCATTGAAAAGAAGCTTGGAATCGCCAGTGATCTTAAGGCCGAACGGTTTTTAAGAACAATGCTGCTCGATTACAATTACCTTCATACGCGGTAATCCAATCAATATTCATCACCATAAATAGTTCCCCGGCCATGTGTTCCAACATAAACCCGGCCGAATTTTTTGGGATCACCTGTTATATGAAGCAACAGACCCCACTCATGGTTGTCATCATTGATTCTTTGCCAGGTTTCGCCTTTATTGGTGGAACGGAAAATGCCATGCAAGCCATTGATTTTTCCGACCATGAATAGTGTTGGATAAAGCGCTATGGGTGCTTTTTTACCAAATCCAAAGGCATGCATTTCTTCGACCCCTTTAACTGACAACCATTTTCCGGATACCCTGTGATAAAGCCCGTCAAAGGCAGCAATCCATAAATCTTCCTCAATACCCGGTGTAGCATAAATTCTGTCCTGGCCGCCGCGCGAATCACCACGGTTGATACGGGAAACAGGTACTCCATTGGGTAGTTCAAGCGGATATGCGAGGAAGTTCACCCCACCATCAATGCTACAATAATAGGTTCCGCCAAAGAGATCGATAGCATAAAATTTTTCATTGTTTACTGCATCTGCGATAACCCTTGTGTTTCCTGGTATACCACCGCATTCCCTCCATGTTTTTCCCTGGTCGGTTGTAAGGTACACCGGTAAAATATTTGCCTTTCTGCCCGGGCCGAATCCTTCATAAACAGGGTCGGGAGACCATATCCACCGATCACCGTGTGCGGAAACTGCTATATCGCCCAGTGCAGCTTGTACATGTGGAAGCTGAATGCAAGGTGACCATGATCTTCCACTGTCGGTAGAATAACCGATGGTTTTCCCGGGATTGTCATTGGTAGCCCTTCCAACGCGTACAATTATTTGTGGTTCTTTTAACCCACAGGCTATTCCATTGGTATTGCCGAAACGCGGATTGGAGAAATTTCCCTCGGGTGAGGGCTTATCCAAATCCCAATGCACTGCTCCACCATAATCGCCTATGGCAGTGATAACCCATGCACCTTTGGGCGGACTCAACAGTTCAAGGGGGACCGTTTCTTCGATTCCGGTGCTCATTATTCCCCAGGTTGTGGGCAAATCCCTGTCATTATCGGTAAGGTTAAACGTTTCGTGCCCTCCGTAACCTGTTGTAAAAATGGCATGATTAGCATCGAAAGGATCAATTTCGATATCAAAAAGCCAGTGTATCCCTGTATGCGCAGTATAGGGCGCCAGCCTTGAATCGATGCGGCCTCCAGCTTTAAACACCTGTTTCCAGGTTTTGCCCCCATCCGTGCTGCGGAAGATATCTTCCCCGTTATCTACCTTGTACCTGTTATAAGTGCTTACAATAACATTATTCGTATTTTGACGGTCAACTGAAACCGATGCATAGCCAAATGCCCTGTGCATAGGATCAGGCTTATCCGGGCTAATATTAATCCATTCCCCCGACCGGGTATTATATTTCCATACAGCGCCGTCTGTCATTCCCGAAGGTCCCGGCATATCACCATATGTTATGTACAATAACCCATCGGCTGATAAAGCGGCGTGGGTGGGTCTGTGTTTTACCGGTTGTCCGGCAACGGGCTCCCAGTGTTCGCCGCCATCGGAACTTCTGTATAAATTACTCATATTGACACGGGATATGCCAGCATAAACAACCTGTGACGCATTGGCTGACGGAGATTTACCGGAATCAAAAATGACAAAGATTATTCCGCTTCCCCTGTTTTGTCGCAACCACCTGCCTATGCTATCCTGGTCTTTCATCCCGGGTGGAGATGATTGTGCAGGATCAGGAAATCCCTCCACTTGCTGCCATGTTACGGCCGCGTCGGTGCTTTTCCACAAGCCGGCATGCCGGGTGCCCAGGAAAAGAATTTTTCCATTGAGCGGGTCTACGGCCATCCTTTCACCATTACCCCTGCCGTCTTCATTCCCTCCCATTTTAAATGGCAGATCGGTTCTTTTAAACGTTTTTCCCCTGTCGTTCGACCTGAGAACGGCACCATAGGGTGCTGCCGGGTTTGTATAAGTTCCGCAGGCCAGATAAAGCTTATCCGGATCTGACGGATCAAGTGCTATGCTTTCAACCCCCATCAGGTTCCTGTCTTTGTATGAAACCCAATCCAGCATCGGAATCCATATTGATGATCCGGCATCTCTGCGGTAAGCGCCTCCCATGTCGGTGCGGCAATAAACCAAACCTTTTTCAGAAGGATGAAACTCAATTCCATCCACAAAACCACCACCAACAAAACGAACATTCTTCCAGTTATAAGGGATGGAATCGGTTTGTGCATTGCTGTTTCTTTGGCCGAAAATATTTCCGGAAAAAACGAGCGAGAAAAGCCATATTCTGCTGACAAACTTAAATGCGTTCATACCATGTCCTGTTTTATTTCGGACATCGAATTTAGTGAAAAGACTGAAAGGCTATTCACCCGCCACTGAATTTGTCAGCCAGCTGTAGTTTTTATTATTGCTTTCAGCTTTCATTTCGCGTGTATAACAAAGTGCCGTTATACCGCAATCAAATGAGGTTGAATAAACCAAATTGAACCTTGCAAATTCTGAATCCCTGAAAATTGACTTTCCGTCGCCCAGTACAACAGGATTGATGAAAAGGTTATATTCATCAACCAGTCCTGTTTTAATGAGTGATGATAAAAATATGACTCCCCCATAGGCAATAATGTCTTTGCCGTTCTTCTTCTTCATTCGTAGTATTTCTTCATAAAGATCACCTTTTACAAGCTTGGTGTTCTTCCATGTAATTGTATTTAATGTTCTTGAAAAAACGAGTTTGGGTGTATCCACCATTTTACGGGCAAAAACATCCTCCGAGTTCTCCCTATGCCTATCCTGCCATGAATCTATAAAATTGCCAGCCAGGTTTCTTCCAATAACGATGCAATCTACCGGTCTGGTAAGGTTATATACATATTTTTTCAACTCTCCATCCCAATTCCCAACCATCCAATCAGTTTCGCCGTTAGGACCAGCAATAAATCCATCAATTGACATCTGGACCTGCAACTTTAATTTTCTCATGGCTTTTACCTTTACTTTTCTTAAATTAACAGTTGGATAGCACAAATGTTTGTGTTTCTGTTTCAGACTGTAAACAAAAATTATCAATCAGTGGTTACTATGAAAATCATACCATCTATCATGAAGTTTGGCAAATACTTATCAGGCGTATTAATAGCCCTTGTTTTTGCAGGTTTAATGAGCTTAAGCTCAAAGTCATACAAAATGGGAGATACTCAGCGGCAACAACCAGCTTACCTAAATTATAAGAAATACTGTGCAGGTTGCCACGGTAGAAATCTGGAAAAATTTGCAGCTAAGGCCTGGATGGAGGAAAATGACAATGCATCGGTTATTAAAAGCATAAAGTCGGGAATTGAAGATATTGGTATGCCGGCTTTTTCCAGGACATTCAGTGACGAGGAAATTGCTGACCTTGCTGCTTATGTAAAACGGGGAATACCTGATGACAGAAGCGCTTTAAAGCCTGCTGAAACTGCTGCCAATATTGTGGTGAGTGAATCAGTTGTATTCAGCGTGGACACCATAGTTTCCGGCTTAAAAGTTCCCTGGGGACTAGCCTTTTTACCCAACGGAGATATGCTTATTGCAGAACGTGAAGGAAAATTATACCGGTTTTCTCAGGGCAAGTTGTCAGCTCCCATTGGAGGATTGCCTCCCATAATGGCATTTGGACAGGGAGGATTGATGGATATTTGCCTGCATCCCGATTATGAAAACAACGGCTGGATTTATTTCTCTTATTCTGCATTGAATACCAAAGCCGACAGGCGTGAGGGAAATACTGCAATTATGCGTGCACGGCTTGAAGAAAACAACCTGGTTAATCAGGAATTGATATACAAAGGAATACCCGATACCGACCGGGGACACCATTTTGGATGCAAGCTGGCCTTTGATAAAAATGGTCACCTGTATTTTGGAATTGGTGAAAGGGGTCAGCATTTTGTTTTTCCGCAAAAGCTCGATAACAGCAATGGCAAAATTCACAGGATAAACGATGACGGTACTATCCCGGCTGACAATCCCTTTGTGAACACACCCGGTGCTTTGCCATCGATATATAGTTATGGTCACCGCAATCCGCAGGGTACGGTCATTCATCCTGTAACCGGTGATGTATGGGTTACGGAGCATGGACCACGCGGCGGGGATGAAATTAACCTTGTTAAACCGGGGTTAAACTATGGCTGGCCAGTAATATCCTATGGAATTGATTATGATGGATCAATAATTACCGATCTCACCGAAAAGGAAGGAATGGAACAGCCGGTCTACATCTGGACCCCTTCAATTGCTCCTTGTGGAATGACATTCGTTACAGGTGACCGTTATAGCAAATGGAAAAACAATATACTGGTCGGATCCCTCAGCTTTAAGTACCTTGAGCGGGTTGTGCTGGGCGGTCGTTCTGTGTTGCATACCGAAAAGCTGCTTGAAAACATCGGGCGTGTCCGTAATGTGGTTATGAGTCCGGATGGCTATGTATATGTTGCCATTGAGAATCCGGGAAAAATCATACGACTAACACCGGCAAAGGATGATTGAGCTTCAATATTGCCATGAAAGTTAGTGCCGGAATTGGAGTTTTACTGCTTTTTATAGGCAGACTTACAAGCTTTGCCCAGTCATACAGCGATTCAATTGCCAATGCGTTCAATGACTCTGTTTACAACCTGAACGCCGTAACCGTTGATGCCTATCATTTAAGCGGTAATATCCGGACTATTCCGGGGGCAATTTCGGCCTTAAAATTAAAGGATGGGCTGCTGTCAGATGAAACCAGCATAGGGACACTGTTGAATTACCTGCCCGGTATTTCTGCACAAACCGGGACTTATACAACAAATCGGATCGTTATCAGGGGAATGGGCAGCCGGACACCCTATAATACCAACCGCATAAGAACGTATATTAATGATATTCCTGTTACCGGAGCCGACGGCCTTTCAGCTCCTGAGGATTTCGACCTTCAGGCCCTTTCCAGGATAGAGGTAATCAAAGGACCCTCTTCGGCATTATATGGTTCGGGTTTGGGTGGTGTTTTGAATCTGTATACACCATCAGACAAATACAAGCGTACAGACGTTTCCTTACAGTATGGAAGTTATCAAACCCTGAAAGCAGGGTTGAACTCCGGTATTCCACTGCAAAAGGGAATTTTCAGGGCTGCTTTAAGCCATTTGCAATCCGATGGCTATCGCGAAAACAGCGAATTCAGGCGAACAGCCCTGATTTCCACACTCGATAAGGATATCGGGGATTGGAAGGCCGGTGTATTATTCATGTTTGGAGCGGTAAAAAGTGGTATCCCATCTTCATTGGGCAAAACGCAGTTTTTAAACGATCCTTCATCAGCAGCTCAAAACTGGAGATCTGTAAATGGATATAAGCAATATACCAGGGTAATGGGGGGGATATCGTTGCAAAGGACATTTTCACGGGTCAGCAATAAGCTTATCTTATTCGGGCGGTTAACTGATAATTATGAAAGAAGGCCTTTTAACAACCTCGATGACCTTTCTGTGGGTTATGGAATCAGGAACAAGCTTTTTATCCATTTTTCCAAAGCTGACCTGATTGTAGGCACAGAACTGATCAATGAAAAATATACATGGAAACTGGATACCAATGATTTGATTAATCACAATAAAGAAACAAGATACCAGATGAATGCTTTTTCCATGCTGTACTACAGGCCAACTGAGAAATTATATATCTCGCTGGCTGGTGCGGTTAATGCCATCGGGTACAGGTTACAGGATTTATACAGTGAAAATGGCGACCAATCAGGAAAAAAGCAATTTCCGGTAATAGTTTCACCACGCCTTGGCGTAAATTATTCACCAAATCCCCTGCTGGCTGTTTTTGCTTCGGCCGGTCATGGTTTTTCTCTTCCTTCACCTGAAGAAACACTGCTTCCCGCAGGGGATGTTAACCATGATATCAGGCATGAAAATGGCTGGCAATTCGAGCTCGGTACCAGGCTTAATTTACTTCGTCGGTCATTATCCATGGATATCGCTTTTTACTGGATCGAGCTTAAGGATCTGCTGGTTACCAAACGTATAACCGAAGATATTTTTACAGGAATCAATGCCGGCAAAACCAGGCACATGGGCATTGAAATGATGCTTAAGGCCCTGGTTTTGAATTCGGATGAATTCCCGGGAAGAGTATTGACTTCCCTGGCCTTCACAAGCTCATCCAATATGTTCGTGTCATTTGAAGATAACGGTGCTGATCATGCCAACAATCATTTGCCGGGTATTCCGGCGCAAGTGGTTGTATTTCAACTGGAATGGAGTCCGATTGGTGTTCTTGAAATTTTTGCCGACGTAAGCCATCATGGTCGGCAATTCCTGGATGACGGTAATGCAGAAACTTATAAGGGCTATACGTTGGGAAATATTAAAGTTAAAGCTGAAATCGAAGGAAGAATATTCGAACGTATTGGTGTTTACGCAGGCATTAACAACTTCACCAATACATCCTATGCTTCCATGTTAATTACCAATGCCATAGGGATAAATGGCAATGAGCCCCGCTATTATTACCCGGGATTACCCAGGCATGGATATTTTGGGGTAACATTGACATTTTAAACACGCTGACGCTTCGGATATATCAGGTCAGGGTTTAATAAATTTTGAAACACTCTTCTCTTCTGCAAAAAGTGTGGCAGTATTGATGAGTGCAAGGTGAGAATAAGCCTGGGGAAAATTACCCAATAACCTGCGTGAATAAAAATCAATGTCTTCGCTAAAAAGGCCTACATGGTTCCCGCAATTGAGCAGGTCAGTAAATATTTGTTCGGCTTCGTCTTTTTTACCGGTATTATACAATGCCTGTACAAGCCAAAAAGTGCAAATGGTAAAGGAAGTGACTGGTTTGCCGAAATCATCGGATGTGGTATACCTGTACATCAATCCATTATAATATAAGGCATTCTTTACGGCAGCAACGGTCTGGATAAACTTTTCATCTTCATATGCCAGGAAACCGTATTCAGCAAGCAACAGCAATGAAGCATCCAGTTCGGTTGAATCATAGGATTGAGTAAATGTTTTCAATTCCTCGTTCCAGCCACGACGGTGGATTTCATTTTTGATTTCATCAGCAATATCCTGCCAGTCATCCGCATACGATTGCTTAAGCAACAGCCGTGCTATTTTTGCTGCCCTGTCCATGGCAACCCAACACATAACCTTTGAAAAGACAAAGTGCTTGTCTTCATTCCTTATTTCCCATATTCCCTTATCAGGCTTTTCCCAGAATGCAACAACCGAATGGATGATATTTCGGACAATCTCCCAAATATCCTCTATTTCATCCAGTGTTCCGGGGAAGAATTCATAATACTTGTGGATAACATTGAGCAAGTAGCCGAATACGTCGTTTTGCTTTTGATTATAAGCTGCATTACCAATCCTGACCGGTTTTGAGTTTTCGTAACCTGCCAGATGGGGCAGCGAAGTCTCTGTTAAATCGCGTTCACCTCTTATTCCGTACATAATGATGAATGAATCGCTTTTTGATTTTAAAATTCTCATGATAAAATTGAGAAATTGCTGAGAGGTATGATAATGTCCCATCCTCAGCAATGTATCGACCGACATGGAGGCATCCCTGAGCCAGCAAAAACGGTAATCCCAGTTGCGCACTTCACCGATGGTTTCGGGTATGCTTGTAGTTAATGCGGCAAGGATTGCTCCGGTTGGTTCATACGACATTATCTTGAGAATAAGCAGGCTGCGCTGTATGGCATCGTTGTATTTGGTGTATTTTTTTGACCTGTTTGTCCAGTTAAGCCAATATACCTTTGTGCGCTGATATTCAAGGTAAACCCTGTCGTAATCCAGTTCAATAACTTTCTGGTTATAGGAGAGAAATAAAAATTCATTGCGGCAAAGCCGGATTTCCTTTTTTTCCAGTATATCCGTCAAATCAATGCTGGAATATAAATAAATGCAGTCGGTTGGCCATTTAGCAGAATAGGTGCGAATGTGGTTGTCCTGGATAGTATGGGCAACTTCATCAAGGGCATAATTCAATTTTGGATCGTAATTCACCTTAAATACAGGTTGGCCCGACAGGTGGCGGATATAGCGATAAATTTCCGCAGGTAAAAACCGGTCAGAATCGCTTATATGGTAGCGTGGCATGAAATCGATGACCTCAAAAGATCCGGTTTCTGAACTGAAGGTTGTACATAAAATATTGGTGTTGTTCAGGTATTTCTGATGTATCGAATACCCTTCGCCCACTTCAAATCCAAAGGTCCCTCCGTTTTCTTTATCCAGTATTTTTGCAAAAACCGAAGGTGAATCAAAATCGGGCAAACAACACCAATCGATGCTCCCTGTATTGGATATTAATGCAGCGCT
>CAZYDI010000013.1:20667-50548 GCA_964646255.1 uncultured Bacteroidales bacterium | reverse complement strand
CGTTGCCCAAGCCAGGCAGGCGCAAAAGATCAAACGCCAGGTGACCATCCGGATCCTTCTCTGAGAAATTGTAAACTTTTACTCAAGCAGCCTCATTAGTTCTTCCCTGTCGCCCGCCAGGAAAGGATTATTATTGTTAATGAAGTTTTCGGCAAGTTGTGATTTTCTTTCCTGTAAATGATGAATTTTTTCTTCGAGCGTGTCTTTGGTTATAAACCGGTACACAAACACCTTTTTCTTTTGTCCTATACGATGTGCCCTGCTTAATGCCTGCTCTTCAACTGCCGGATTCCACCATGGATCGAGGATAAAAACATAATCGGCTGAAGTAAGGTTCAACCCGAATCCTCCGGCCTTTATCGAAATAAAAAATAAATGGTTTTCAGGGTCTTCCTGGAAATTCCTGATAATTGGCTCGCGTCGTTCCTGGGGTGTATCGCCGGTTAGCAATGAATATTTCAGGTTTAACCCGTCGCAATAATTGGTATACAGGTCGAGGTGTTTTACAAACGATGAGAATATCAATGCCTTGTGGCCTTCGGCAATAAGGTTTTTCAGGTTTTCAATCACAATATCATGTTTGCCTGAATCTTCAAGGTAGCTTTCATCAATTAAAACGGGGTGATTGGCAACCTGCCTTAATTTTGTGAGCGATTGCAGAATGACAAAGGAGGATTTTTCTATTCCCTGCTGTTTTATTTTATCCAGGATCAGGTTCCTGACTTTCGATTTTTCGCTTTCATAAAACGCCTGCTGCGAATCCGACATTTCGCAAAAAACTACCTGTTCAGTTATGGCAGGCAATTCCCTGGCTACTTCAGTCTTTGTCCTCCTCAGAATAAATGGGTGAATCAGGGCCTGCAGAATCTTCGACTGTTTTTCGTCGTTCTCCTTCTCAATTGGATTTACAAACTGATTTCTGAAAAATTCAAAACTGCCCAATAAGCCAGGATTGATGAAATTCATTTGTGCCCAAAGGTCAGTGAGTGAATTCTCAATTGGGGTTCCCGTAAGCACAAGCCTGTGCGAGGCGTTAAGGGTTATGATTGTTTTATAGGTTTTTGAATGGGGATTCTTTATTACCTGGCTTTCATCGAGTATGATGTAAAGGAAGTCGAAGCATTTCAGGGAATCAATGTCATTTCTGATTAAACCATAGGAGACAATGATCAGGTCGAAGTTGTTATAATAATACTGGAATGGTTTCCGGTTTTGGCCTCCGTAAAAGCCTGTTTTGATCATTGGTGCAAACCGGGCCGCTTCATTTATCCAGTTATGAACCAGGGTGGAAGGCACAATGACGAGGGATGGCTTTGCCTTTACCTGCACTGAATCAATTGAATCGAAAATGGTGAGTTGCCGTTCAAACTTTGAATTAACAGGCCCGCAATGTTGTTTTTGTTCATCAATAATAACCTGCTGCAACAGGGCAAGTGTTTGCAGCGTTTTACCCAAACCCATATCATCGGCCAGGCATCCTCCAAAATCGTCGGTATACAATTTCCACATCCAGCTGAATCCCTTTCGCTGGTAATCCCTAAGTTCAGCCTTAATCTCTGTTGGCACCGGCTGTTCTTCATACACAGTACTATTAAGCCATTTTTTGAGCTTGCCTGTATACGTTCCGCCAAGTCCTTTAAGGCTTTCCTTTAACAACGGGAAATGTTGCTTGTCAAGGGACAGTTGTTCATTGCTTGTTTTGGCGAATGAAAACAGTTCCTTAAACCGTGAAAACCATTCTTCGGGCAGAATAGCAATCCGACCATCGGGGAGAATGTATTCCCTTCTTCCTTCCAGAATGTAAGGGCGGAATTTAATAAATGGAATTTCACAGTCATCCAGTTGAACCACCGCATGAATATCAAACCAGTCATTCTTATTATCTGAAACCTTAAGCTTAAGCTCCAGTTTTTGCAGGTAGTATGAATGCAACGGATTGCTTATGATTTCAACACCAATATCTTCCAGCGCTTTGGCATTGTTGTTTAACCAGTTTACCAGCTCATAAATAATAAGGATGTTTTCATTTTTCTTTAACCGCAGGGGGGTAAAGATGGCAGCGCTTAAGTTGGCCAGTCCGAGTTCAAGCAATGAAGAAATCACCTGGTTTTCAAAGGCGTCGTCACGGTTAAGTCGCTTAAAATCAATGCCGCTTACCGTTTCGGTAAGGGTAACCAGCAATTCCGATTTCCGGTTGGCATAGTATTCAATTTTTTCACCATACCTGAATCGTAGCATCAATACCGGAATGCCTTCCAGATTGTTTTCGATGGCAAGTACAGGCTGTGGTTTTTGATGCAAATCGGTGATGGTGAAACCCGTTACATTCACCTTGTATTTTTGGATTACCGGCTTGGCAAATGTTTCAAGGAATTTGGTTTCAATATCTTTCCGGATTTGAATTGAATTCTTCTTAAAAAAAGGCAGGAGCTTTTTACCGTCGATATCATCAAACTGAAATATCCTGTTTTCCAGCATTAAGCTGCAGGGATCATTGGTAAGGATAAACCCGTTTTTCCCCGTAAGGCTTATATTCTCATCGTTGTAGCTTATGGTAAGGTAATACTGTATTCCTTCATGGTTGCGGATAAAATTAAAAACCGCATCAGCAGTGTCTTCCTGCAACCAAATGCGGTCGGTTTCATAAATATTGTTGTGTTGTTTTTTAATATATACAGGAATTTCGGTTCCCGAGAGAAGTTCGTTGCACTTAAGGAGGCGTCGTTCAATATAGGGCCGAAGCTGTCGTTCAAACAGGACTTCATCAACGGAAGCAAGGAAATCCTGGGCGCTGGTCTTTTTCTTTGAGAAAACCCTGAGTAATTGGTTGTCGCTGTATTCCTCAACTACTCTAATAAGTGAAACAGCCTCAGGTGAAAGGTGTTGTTCATACTGCCGTACATTTGCCATCGAAAGCCTGTCGGTTACAGTATAATACTCCTTATTTGCACTCGGTGATATTATTACCGTGTTGAAAACCGGACCAAGAATACGGTGATTGGTTAATGTAAGTGCAAATTTACCTTTCATAGTACAAAAATGTGTAAAAGATCGGGTACTATAAAATTTTATTTTCTGCAACTATTAACCAAAAGCTAACAATGCCGGCTCTATGCGGAAATATGCTATATTTGAGTGTGTAACGAATCCGGCCTATGGTTAAGGGTAAATATTTTGCAGGTTTATTGGTATTCTCCATACCTTTTTTGCTTTTTTTGCAGAGTGTATCCTTTGAGTTCACTAACTTTGATGATCACCTGATCATTCACCACAATCATACCTTTCTTTCACATAGCTCCAATATTCCTGAAGCATTTACCCGTGATGCTTTTTGCAGGGAGCAGGGTACCTTTTACCGCCCCCTGCAATTGGTTTCGTACATCATTGATTTGCAGTCCGGAGAGCCATATTTCCGTTTGCACCTTACCAATATATTGTTGTTTGGTCTGGCCGTTTTTCTCTTGTATATATTGCTTGTTGGCTTTTCAATACCCTGGCAGAATGCTGCCATAGGTACAGTAATGTATGGTGTCCATCCGCTGTTCGTTTCGGTTTCAACCTGGATACCCTCGCGGGGAGACCTTTTGCTGACAATTTTTGTACTGCTATCCTTTGTGCTTTTAACAAAATACCTGCAGAAACGGCGCACAGTCTTTTTAGTTCTGCACTGGTTTGCTTTTGTGTTTGCCCTGTTTAGCAAAGAAACGGCAATAGTTCTTCCTGTGCTGTATTATTGTTATCACCGCGCCTTTTACCCGGATATAAAAATAAATAAAAGGCAAGTGATGATCGCCGCAGGATATCTCTTTGTTGTAATGCTTTGGTTATGGATCAGAACCGCTGCTATTGGCGGGGATGGTAACAACAGTATATATGGCGAAACCGGGTTCATTGCTGTGATGGGGAATTTGCGAACCATTCCGGAATCTGTCAGCGCTTTATTCATACCCGCAGATATCGATCCTATTCCTTCCTTTTCTGTTTTCAAAACCATCAGCGGAGTCCTGATTATTCTTTTCCTTGTGCTATGGATAATTCGCAGCAAATACAGTTCCAAAGGAATACTGATCTTCGGGGTTATCTGGTTTGCTGTTTTCATGGCTCCTGCATTGGTATTCAAAAGTACCGACACCGACTATCTTCACCACCGCTTCTTTTTACCGCTGCAGGGTGTTCTTATGCTTTTGCTTTTCCTTTTGCAGCCATTGTTTGCACGAATGAACAGGTATGCAACAGGAGGCATAGCGCTGATACTGGTAGTTTTTTTGTCGCTGAACTCTTTCAGCGCTTCAAAAGCCTATTCCGATCCGGAAACGTTTTACAATACCCTGATAGCTGAAAACAAGCGGAGCCTGATTGGCTATATCAATCGTGGTGCTGCATTTCTCGAAAAAGGATTAATTGAAGAAGCAATAAGCGATTATTCGATGGCTATTGCACTAAAGCCGGAACATGGCGATTTATACAGGCTAAGGGGAAATGCATACCTGCAATTGAAAAGGTATGACGAAGCACTGGAAGATTTAAACATTGCTGTGGGCTATAAAGCGGCCGATGCAGAAACGTATAACAACAGGGGTGTATGTTTTTTATATGCAGGAATGATTAACCGGGCATGTTCCGACTTTCAGAAAGCTGCCGAATTGGGTTCTGAATCGGCACAACAGAACAGGATCCGATATTGTAAATAAACTTTTATTCCATGAGATTTACCATAGTTTTAGTACTGGCTATTTTAACCAGGGCGTTGATTGCCCAGGATGTAAACGATGCACGGGCAATAATATCGACGCTCACTTCTGCTGAGTATGCAGGCAGGGGTTATGTGAATGACGGTCACCTGAAAGCGGCTGAATTTATCAGGGATGAATTTATGAGAATAGGGCTGAAAACTTTTGGTGACAGCTATTTTCAGCCCTTTGATATCAGGGTGAATACTTTTCCGGGTGATATGTACCTTAAGATAGATGATACGGAGCTTATCCCGGGTGTTGATTATATTGTCGATCCATTGTCGTGTAGCACAAGTGGAACCTATCCTGTTTACTATGCCAGGGCCGACAAGCTTACCACAGTGGAAGCATTGGGCAAATTAATGGAAGAAAGCACAGGAAAATTCCTGGTTATTGATATGAGGGAAATAGCGGCGTTGAATAAGGAAGCGTCAGCAAAAGTCAATGAATTCATTAACCTCTTAAAGTACAACCCTAAAATAAAAAGCGCAGGAACCATGCTCATGACAAACCAGAAACTCCCATGGGGAATTGCTGCAGATCAGTCCGACAAGCCTGCTGTTACTGTAAACAGAGATGTGGAAATAAAAAAGAAATCCATGGTGGATATTCAAATCAAAGCTGATTACAGGCGTTTAACCACCAATAATGTAATAGGCTATATAGAGGGCAGGCAACATCCAGATTCATTCCTGGTTGTGACTGCCCATTATGATCACCTTGGGAAAATGGGTGCAACTGCATATTTTCCGGGCGCCAATGATAATGCCAGCGGCGTGGCTATGTTGCTGTGCCTGGCAGAATACTTCAAAAACAATCCTCCGGGCTATTCAATTGCTTTTATTGCCTTTGGGGCTGAGGAATCAGGCCTGTTAGGCTCCAGGCATTATACGGACAACCCGGCTTTTGATCTTTCAAAAATATCATTTCTCGTAAATTTTGATTTGGCCGGAAATGGTGAAAAAGGAATTCAGGTAGTGAACGGCAGCTTGTATAAAGATAAATTCGACAGGCTGGTTGAAATCAATACCGGAAGCAACCTGATGGATACGGTGAAAATAAGGGGCGCAGCTTGCAATAGTGATCATTGTGCCTTTCATGAAAAGGGAGTTCCCAGTTTTTATATTTATACCCTTGGAGGAAGCACAGCGTACCATGATGTTTATGATAATGCCGGGTCGCTTCCGCTTACTGATTTTCAGGACTATTTTAAGCTGATGATATTGTTCTTTGAATACCTTCAGCATTGAAAATGAAAAGACACAAAAACCGCATAGTATGAATATTATTTTCAACCGTAGAAGCCTTATCAGGTGGAAGGTTTATATCGACCGTTCCCGGATGTATATCGGGTACATTCAGTTTTTTCTTATCGGTGTTGTATTTCTTTCGGATTACAAGGATACTGTTTGGGGAAAGTTTATTTTCGATCATGCCCTGATTTCGATTCCGGTAAGCATCGTCCTTTTTATCCTGCTTTCTTTGGTCCTTGGATATTTTGATTCCCGCTTGGGATTGCGGCAGGAAGAACTGCGAAACCTGTCAAGATCAAACCCGGTAATGATGGAAATGCTGGACGAATTGAAAGAAATGAATAAGAAGATAGAATTTCTGGGTCAGCAAATAAAGAAGTGAATAAAACCGGCATTTTTTGGGTATGCCTGTAAGGATTAAAACTTTGGAAATCCGATAAAAAGCTTTTGTTAGCGGAACGATTATTGCAGAATTATCCTAACTTTAATCGTCATTAATAATCAGATTTCACGGAACAATTAAAAA
This sequence comes from uncultured Bacteroidales bacterium, assembly GCA_964646255.1. Classification (GTDB taxonomy): domain Bacteria; phylum Bacteroidota; class Bacteroidia; order Bacteroidales; family UBA10428; genus UBA5072. Next base: position 44,036 of record CAZYDI010000013.1, on the reverse strand, counting down.
TTAAGTTATGAAAATCAAAAGTTATTTTTTGGGCCTTCTGGTCGCATTTTCTGTTAACCTTTTTGCTCAGGATTATTCAAATCTCGATGAAATAAGCATGAAGAACAAATCGGAGTGTGCTGAGAACGAAGGGTTGGTATTGGAATGCTGCGATTATATACTTAAAAGTCCGGTCAATACTATTGATAAAGACGTTAACAGGCTCTCCGCATTACAGTTTATTATGCGTTGGATGGAAGCTACACCTGACTATAGTTTTGCGCTCGATGAATCGATGGCAAAGGTGGCCAATGCCAATCCCACCTTGCTCGGGGTAATGCTATCCTGTATGTCGAAATATGCCCTTGAAAACAAAACCGATAATGTGAACGACGTAAAGTATAATTCATTCCTTCTTTTTATCGGCTATTTGGAAAATCCCGACAACAAAGTAAAGCTTAATAAGGACCTTAAAGAACTTATCGATGCAAAGGACCGCAATTCCCTGAAGGATTATCTCGGAATTTCCCCCGAAGGTGTTCTGACCATGAGAAGTCGTTTGTAATTTTTCCTGCTGATGAAAACAAAAATTGCCGGTATTGCTTTTCTGCTTTCCTTAATTATGGCATGCTCAAATAAAACACTGGTAAGTACTGCATTGTTTGGGCCTGAAGACAATGCAGGGAAGGTGAAAAAGGCGGTTTTCACCGGCAACATTGTCTCGGCCTCTGCAGAAAATATGCCTGCTGTATTAAAACTTATGTCGGATAGCACCTTTCAGGCGGAGGCGATGGATGCAAAAACCGGCGAAGTATTTATTTCACAGGGCCGGTATGAGGTTGAGAAAAGAAGTATTATTCTGAAACCTGATGAAAAAGGCATTTTTCCGGTGCAGTATTCCTTGTCGGACAATCGGCTGTTATTGGAGAATAGTGAACTTTCTGCGGAGTATTTTGAGAAATTGAACGACGACCTGTTGGAGAAATTCTGGATACTTGAAGAAATCAAGGGTAAGCCGGTAAAGATCGATGCTGATCATGAACGAATACCTTACATCCTGTTCAGGTATATTAACAGCACTGCCGGAGGGAGCAGTGGTTGCAACAGGTACAGCAGCAAGTATGAGATTATTAAAGAAAACAACATCCGGTTTTCTCCTGTGCTGTCAACAAAAATGGCATGCCTCGACATTACTTATGAAGACGAGTTCTTTCGTGTGCTCCGGTCATCAAACCGTTACGAAATTGTGAATGATTCACTCTATCTTAAAAATAACGATGAAGTGGTTTTAAAATTCAGTAAGTCAGCTTCATCTTCTTATCCTGGCATTTCACCGGTTAATTAATCCATTTCACCGTTTTTCCGTTGGTGCCTGTTGGGGTCTGTTTTAGTTTTGCACTGTCACTTCAAAACATTCCAAAACAAAACCCTGTTTAATGATTAAGACCCGTATCGGCCTTGTTGTATTTGTACTTTTGAGTTTCACTGCTGTTACTCCATGCAATATTAATGCTCAATCCGTTAATATACTCGATGAATACATCCGGCAGGGACTAAAGAGTAACCTCGCTATTCAGCAGAAAAAGCTCAACCTGGACAAGAGCCTGAAAGCATTAAAAGAAGCCAATAGCCTGTTCTATCCTTCAGTGGCTTTAGAGGCACAGTATTTCCTTGCCGATGGTGGACGTGCAATTGATTTTCCGGTCGGGACGCTCATGAACCCGGTATATTCCAGCCTCAACAGTATACTTACCTCTATGGGTGAACCGGCACCGTTTACACCAATTCAGGACCAAACGATAAACTTTCTCCCCAGCGATTATCACGATACGAAAATAAGGGTAATTATGCCCCTGGTAAATTCCGAAATATATTTCAATAAGAAAATTAAGCAAGCAAATATCAGTGCCGCACAGGCTGAGGTTAATGCATTTGCACGCGAGCTGGTAAAGGATATCAAAACCGGCTATTTCAGGTACCTGCAATCGGCAATGGTTGTTAAGGCTTATACCAGCGCATTGGAATTGGTTACCGAAGCAAAAAGGGTTAATCAGAAACTGGTAGACAACGGACTTGCCGGCCCGGAAAAGCGCTACCGTATTGAAGCCGAGCAGATGCAAATTACAGCACAGCTTACCAGGGCCGAAAATGATATGAAAACGGCTATGTCATATTTCAATTTCCTGCTGAATCGTCCGCTTGAGGAAAATGTCACTTTAGACACGGCACTTATGAAGGTTCAAAACCCCGCCGCATTTCTTTCTGATACTGAAGGACTGTTGAACCGCGAGGAGTTTATGCAAATGACAAGCGCAATTAAGTCGGCCGGTTACTATGCAAACATGAAGAAATACAATTTTCTGCCTGTAATCAGCAATATAACCGACATTGGTTTTCAGGGCTATTCATATTTGTTCAACAGTGACCAGCGGTATATTATGAATACAATTAATTTGTCATGGCCGCTGTTCAATGGTTTCCGGAATCAAAGAAGTATAGCGCAGGCCAATATACAGGTAACTTCCTTACAAAAGCAATATGATGAAATTGAAAATCAGATACGCCTTCAAAATCTTGTTGCTGAAGGAAACCTTGAGTCTTCGCTAAAGTCGGAAAGAGCCAATAAAAGCTCCCTCGAGAGTTCCACAGCCTATTACCATGTTATCAAAAGTCAGTATGCCGAGGGACAGAAATCATTGCTCGATTTGCTCGATGCCCGCAACCAGCTAACCGCGTCGCAAATTGCCTATGCAATTTCCCATTTCGATACGCTGATACGCCTGGCAGAACTGGAACGGGCCAATGCCGGCTATGACCTTGATGCCATTAACCAATGAATTAACCTTGATCATTAACCGAAGTGAACCCTATGAAAATCATACCAGGAACAATTATTATCTGTCTTATGTTTGCGCAATGTGCCAGCGAACCGGCATCCACATACAAGGAAGATGTTGTATGCGTTAAGGCAGAAAAACTGAATGAAACTGAAGCGGCTTTCCCCATACATTGTTCCGGCATATTGTCATCGAGGCGGCTGATCAAAATGTCATTTAAAACAGGGGGAATTATAGCAACCATACCTGTAGAGGCCGGAAGCAGTGTAAAAAAAGGCCAGATCCTGGCCTCGCTTGAAATGACCGAAATATCTTCCCACGCTGATCAGGCAAGGATTGCTGTTGAAAAGGCTGAGCGCGATCTGACGAGGGTTAAGAACCTGTATCGTGACACCGTTGCAACCTTGGAGCAGTTGCAGGATGCCACCTCGGCTTATGAGCTGGCATACCGAAACCTTAACATTGCAGAGTTCAACAAGCAATATTCACGGATCACTGCTCCTTCAGACGGAATTGTAATTGCCACCCTTGCCGAAGAGCATGAACTGGTTGGTGCCGGAACTCCTGTTGTGGTGTTCAGTGAACAGGGCCGGGAAGAATGGGTAATAAAAGCCGGTGTTTCAGACAAGGATATTGTTAAAGTACGCAAGGGCGATAAGGCTTCCGCTGTTTTTGATGCATATCCGGGAAAGAAATATGAAGCATATGTTTCGCAACTCACCGAAATTGCTGATCCTTATACAGGGACATTTGAAATTGAGCTGACCGTGATTTCCGGTAAGGATAAAATGATCAACGGGCTTGTTGCCACGGTGAGCATTGAATCAAAGAACAACCAACGACTTACCCTTGTGCCTCCGGAGGCTTTGGTTGAGGTTGCAGGTTCGCAGGGATTTGTGTATGTGCTGGAAACTACAGATACCACAGCAAGAAAAGTACCGGTAACCATCGCTTATCTTGACAACCACTTTGCTGCAGTACTGGAACCGGTTAACAGCCTGGGACTGGTGATAACCGAAGGTTCTGCATACCTTAATGACGGAACCAGGGTTAGTTTGTCCGACTAAAATCAATCAGGCCGCACAGGAAAATTTCGCAGAAAAATTCATAGGTTTTCTTACGCATAAATCCTTGCGGCCTGTATTGATAAGCGCATGTTATTTCTTATTTATGATGTTATACCTTAATATATGCTTACCCGTCTGACCTTAAAAAATTACCAGATTGCCATTGCAGTGTTTGTAATGATAGCCATTCTGGGAATTAATGCCTTTTTCTATATGCCCCGTAGTGAAGATCCGCCGTTAAGCGGAGCCTTTTTCTATGCCGTGGCCGTTTATCCTGGCGCCAGTCCGGGCGATATGGAACAGCTTGTTGTTGAACCACTGGAAGAAGCCATTAACGAAATTGATGATTTGAAGCGTTCATTTGCGTCAATGAACGACGGCGTGGCCATTGTTAATGCAGAATTTGACATGAGTGTGGATCAGGACAGAAAATACGATGAAGTATTGAGGCAAATCAATAATACAAGACCTTCTTTACCGGCTGATTTGCATAGCCTGGAAGTATACCGCTGGTCGACCACCAATGTTAACATTCTTCAGTACGCGCTGGTGTCGGAAAATGCATCGTATGCCGATCTTGAAAAACAGGCTGAAAGACTGAAAAGGACAATCGAAAAAACCGCTTCCATAAAAACAGTTGAAATAAGTGCCTTTCCTGACCAGGAAATACTTATTGAAATCGATTTACAAAAGCTGGCCCTTAAAAAAATTCCCATCAACAACATTATTGGCGCAATTCAGGGCAATAATACCAAAATACCGGGAGGTGAAATTGAAATGAGCAACCGCAAACTCAATATCAAAACTACCGGTAATTATGAACTGATAACTGAAATTGGCAATACGGTTGTGAACGCGGCAAATGGAAATATTGTTTATTTGCGCGATGTGGCTGATATAACGTATGACTATGCTGATCAACAGCATATTGGTCGCTATAATGGCGCAAGGTCAATATTCATTTCAGCGAATCAGAAGGAGGGTACCAATATTTTTCATGTGGTAAAATCTGTTGATCAGGATGTTGACCGCCTGGTTGAAACATTGCCGCAGGGAATAAAACTGGTAAAGGCATTTGATCAGTCGGTTACGGTTGATAACCGGCTGAACCGGCTGTACGAGGATTTCGGAATAGCTATTCTCCTTATACTGATTACGCTGTTGCCTTTGGGCACCCGGGCATCCATCATTGTAATGGTTGCCATTCCCACTTCTTTACTCATTGGGCTCACTACCCTGTATATGACGGGATTTTCGCTCAACCAGTTGTCAATAGTGGGGTTAATAATTTCACTCGGCCTGTTGGTTGATGATTCCATAGTGGTTGTCGAAAACATCGTGCGCCACATGCGCCTGGGCTATAGCCGGCAAGAGGCTACACTGAAAGCAACAAGCCAGATAAGCTGGGCCGTTATCGGCTGTACGGCAACCATGATTGTGGCTTTTGTTCCCATTGTCATGTTACCGGGTGAGTCAGGTGAATTTATGCAAAGCATGCCTGCTGCCGTGGTTTTTACATTGCTTGCATCCTTGCTGGTTTCATTCACCATTACACCATTAATTGCATCAAGGTTTCTGAAGGAGAGTGATTTTGCCCGTGAGAATTTTTTCATGAGGCAGCTGAATAAAGTAAACAATGGTCCTTATCAACGGCTTTTGTTGCTTGGATTGAAATACCCCAAATCAACCATGTTCATATCGGCAATTGCTGTGGCCGGAAGCCTTATGTTATTGCCTGTTGTGGGCTTTAGCCTGTTTCCGAAGGCTGAAAAACCGCAGTTCCTGATTAACATCAGCATGTCGCCCGGGACCAGTCTGGCATATACCGACAGCACCACCCGAAAGGTTGAGAAAATTCTGGATTCATATGCTGAAATTAGAAGTTACTGTACCAATGTGGGGAAAGGGAATCCGATGATATATTACAATACGGTTCAGGAAAGCGAAAACCCTGGTTTTGCCCAGCTTTTTGTTCAATTACACCGGTATAATCAGAAAGAAACACCCGTTTTTTTAGAAACACTTGAAAAATCACTAAACTGCATTCCGGGGACCGAAATTACCATAATAGAATTCAAAAATGGACCTCCTGAAGATGCGCCCATTGAAATATCATTTTTCGGTCCCGACCTTGATACACTGAAACAACTGGCATTCATGGGGGAGGACCTGCTGAAATCTATTGAAGGAACCACGTATATTCAGAATTCAATGGATGAAACAGCGCTGGAGCTAAAGGTAAACATCAACAGTGATAAGGCAGGCATGCTGGGTGTTTCTGTTTATGAAATACAAAAAACCATACGCCTGGCTATGGCAGGGCTATCGGTGGGAAATTTCATCGACAGGGAAGGTAATGACTTTAACATAAGGGTTACACTTAACGGCGCGAACAGGAAAAATCTTGAGGACTTTGATAAGGTTTATGTCGGTTCCGTGACCGGTGCTCAAATTCCGCTTAAACAACTGGCAGAAGTGGAACTACAAACATCTTCAACCCTGATTGAACATTACGAACGCGAAAGAAGTGTAACGGTAAGGGCTGATGTGTTGCCGGGTTATATAACCGACAAGGTAACCAAAAAAGTTCTTGACGCTATGGAGCGTGTTGCTTTGCCTGATGATTATCGCTTTGAACCCTTCGGTGAATATGCGAGCCGCAAAGAAACATTTGGCAATATGAATGTTGCTGTAATCATTACCGTCTTCATCATTCTGCTGATCCTTATGATGGAGTTCCATACCATTAAAGGCGCACTTATAGTGGCTTCTTCCATCCCCTTAGGTATTATCGGTAGTATTTTGTTGCTGTGGATTACCGGCTATACCTTTTCATTTTCAGCTTTTGTGGGAATGATTGCACTAATAGGCATTGAAGTAAAAAACTCCATCATACTGGTTGATTATGCTAACCAGTTGCGTGCAACAGGTAAAGGTTTGGACGACGCGATAAAAACCGCCGGGCAAATCCGGTTCATTCCCATTATACTTACTACGCTTACCGCTATCGGAGGCTTGATGCCACTGGCAATTCAGGGATCCGAATTGTTTTCACCGCTGGCCATAACCATCATTGGGGGATTGATTAGTTCCACTATCTTTACGCGGGTAGTGACCCCGGTTTTATATAAATTAATACTTAAGTAATATATGAACAGCGATGATCTTTTAAACTTGTTCAGGCAGCGCCAAAGTGTAAGGGCATATTCCGGCAAGCCTGTGGAACAGTTGAAATTGATGCGCTGTTTGGAGGCGGCGCAACTGGCTCCTTCGGCCTGCAATGCCCAGCCATGGAAGTTCATTGTGATTGACAGGCCTGAATTGCGCAGTGCCATTGCCGACAATATGTCGAACAGAATTGTTCCCATCAACCATTTTACAAAACAGGCACCTGTTTTGGTAGCCATTGTGAGAGAACCCGCCAATTTCACCTCTTCGATGGGCCAGGTGCTGAAAGACAAGGAATATCCGCTTATGGATATTGGTATAGCTGCCGTGCAATTCTGTCTTCAGGCCGCTGCTGAAGGACTGGGAACCTGTATCATGGGGTGGTTCAATGAAAAGAAGATTAAAACATTGCTCAACGTGCCACGCGGCAAAAGGCTTGAATTGATCATTACCGTAGGTTATCCTGCCAGTCCTGAAATAAAGGAAAAGAAGCGGAAAGAAATGGGTGAAATTCTTTCATTCAATAGTTATTAATGGAGTCCAAAGTACATGATGCTATTTTCTGACAGACATTTTAAAGAAGAATTCGGCAAAATTGAAAGGTTGACAAAGCTGGTGGGAATACCGCTTTTTACCGTTTTTTCCACCCTTTTTCTTATGCCCTATCCATTTGAATTCGAGATCAGGCATTATATTTTTCAAGTATTGATGTCGTTGATTGGCGTTGTCAGTATCTGGTTCAGCATTAGATTCATCATTATCATTATACGGGATCATTTCGATAAAGTACAGTTTAGCTTTCGGCTCGCCTTCCAGCTCATTCTTACGCTGGCAGTGACCATTTTTATCATATGGATATTGGACAAGGCCGGCGACAGGTATTTACTGGAATATATATGTCCGCAGGACATAATGCATTATTTTGATTCCAAAAATCTATACCTGGTAGCCATCATTTTTGCCTTGCTGATAAATACCGTTTATGAGATATTTTACCTGATGATGAGATTATCGGACAAGGCCCTGGAAACAGAACGATACAAGAAAGCGAGCATTGAAGCACAATATCAGAACCTGACAAGCAGGCTGAATCCGCATTTTCTTTTTAACAGCCTGAATACCCTTACAACAATCGTGGAGGAAGATTCAGCAAGGGCCGTTAGCTATATTAAGGAACTGTCCACCGTTTACCGTTATGTTCTGAACAGCCAAAAGCTAACATGGGCTGATCTTAATGCAGAGATGAAGTTTACGCATTCTTACATAACCCTGCTGAAAATGCGTTTTGAAGAAAAACTAGTTTTTAAGGTGGATATTTGCGAGAAATATCTTCAGTATCATATTCTGGCTATGACCATTCAACTTTTGATTGAAAATGCAGTTAAGCATAACGAAATAAGCAGCAATCATTCGTTGACCGTGAAGGTTTATTGTGAGGATGAGCGGCTGATTGTTACCAATAACAAGCAGCTAAGGAAGATAATGCCGGCAACCACTAAAGTTGGGTTGCATACTATAATTGAGCGGTATAAATTCCTTGTAAATAAAGAGGTAATTATTGAGGATATGATGGATACATTTACAGCAAAAATTCCATTGGTGCGAAACATTGATGGTATCAGTGAACATATCGAAGATTATTCAAACGCCGAATGAAAATCCTTATTATTGAAGATGAGGCACCTGCTTTCAGGCGACTGATAAAACTGGTGGGTGAATGTGATCCGGAGGCCGAGGTAGTTGATGTGATTCAGTCGGTTAAAGACGGTATCGAATGGTTCAGGAACCATGATGCTCCTGATCTTATTTTATCGGATATACAACTTGCCGATGATTTAAGTTTTAACATCTTCAGGGAACTGAAAATTGATATACCTATAATTTTTATTACGGCTTATGATGAATATGCCATCAATGCCTTTAAGTTTTACAGTATTGATTATTTATTAAAGCCGATCGTGGCAGATGACCTTAAAACTGCCATACAAAAGTACAAATCGATTCATAGCAAGCCCCTGGTGAATAATTTTGAAGAACTTATCCGCAAGTTGTCAGAGAAGCAATACAGGGAAAGGTTCCTGGTTTATCAGGGTGACAGCCTTATCCCGCTAAAAACCGGTGAGGTAGCTTATTTTGTAAGTGAGGACGGCGAAACCATTTTGGTAACCAACAGCAACAAAAAATATTTTATCGGAGAGTCATTGGATTCCCTTGAGAATGAATTGAACCCTGCAGTATTTTTCAGGGCCAACCGGCAGTTTATACTTTCGAATACCTGTATCCGGAAAATTCACCCCTATGGCCAGCAAAAACTTAAGATTGTTACTGAGCCTGCCACAACCGACGAAATTGTTGTAAGCAAGCTCAGGGCAACCCAATTTAAGCGTTGGCTCAATAAATAGAGTTTATAAGGGATAAGCTCCTATATAGGGTATGGATTTTTTAGGGCGTTTTAGCAAAGTGCTGATATCTGCCGGAAGCGGTGCTGCATTTTTGGATCCGGGAAATGAGGGCAACAGTTTAAAATTTAACAATTCCCTGCTCCGGAAGGGCAGATAATTCTTGAAAATCATGCTGTGTGCTTCAAAACCGGGGTGTTTGGTATTCAGGGCCGAAACATCATCATAACCAACTATACAGGTGTCATTTTGAGCCGGACTCCAGAGAATCATCGGCAGCGCTTTGCCTTCATTGTTTTTCACATACACGTTATAATCAATCTGGCTGAATTGTGGCTGCGTTAGCTTGTCGCACAGCATAGCGCGCTGCCAGACAAAGAGAAGGGGTCGGCTCATTTGATTATCGGCAGTGAGGAGGTTATTCATAAAAACATGACCCTCACGTTTGTCAACATCAGGACCGGTGGCCGGGTGCCAGCCGAAATGATCGCCCACGGCACTGCGTTCACTGCGGCTCACGCAGGCGGTGCTGTTAATAAGGGTGTTCTGGTACATTCGCACATTACTGCTGTTAAGTACATGGATTCCCAGTTCACAATTGACAAAAACATTTCCGGCGCAAATGGCACCTTTAGAGATTTCGAAAAAGAATCCGCTTTCGCTGGGCCAGGTTTGCAGGTATGAAATATTACGATTGATCTGGCCAACGCCTTCAACCCAGTTGTTGACAAATACACCGTCGACATTTCCCACGTCCCACCAAATGCCATTCGACCATGGCAGGTCGGTTACAAGGTTATCCCTGCAGGTAACCCGGTAGCACTGGTTAAAGATTTTCACAGCCGATGGGTAATAACCGGAAATGCGTTCTATATTGTTGCGTGTGAATATATTTCGTTCGAGTAGCACGTCATTGGAGCTCAGGATGTAAATCCCTTCGGTGCTGGTATCACTAATTTTGCAGTTGCGGATGATGAGTCCGTCGCCTCTAAGGTATGTGGCCACGCGGGAGCAAAATGTAATACTGCAGTTTTCCAGGAGGGTTCCGATAACATCTTTTCCATGGTTGGTTTCGGGGGAAATTCCTTCAGGGTCTTTTCCGTCTACTTCGATTGCCCGGTAAGCATATTGGGTAAAAGTAATTCCGCGGATAGCTGGACCCTTGTGATCGTTTGATTTACCGTTAATATCCCTGGTAACCCTGTGAAGGCATACATTAAAGGCTGTTATTTCGATGGTTTTATTTTCCGGATTGGTACCGATATATACAGTGCCGGTTTCGTAATCGATATAAAAAGAGTTTTCATCCACTTCGCCTTCATACGCGGCCGATTGAAGAAATTTACCATCCACAAAAACCATATCATCATTAAAGCGGTGCAATGGCGTTGATTTGCCACTTCTGTTTCTTTGCCACCAGTCGGCAGGTTTTTGGGGAAAAAGGTGAGTCCATTTTGTTGTCCACAGTCCGTTCCGAAGGTTTTGCCATTCTTTGGCAACCAGACTACCTTTCATTATGGGCTGTTCGTCTTTATAGGGTTGAATGGTTATGCCCTGGTTAAACAGCAGGTTGCCTGTGCGATAGGTTCCGCCGCGCATTACAATGGCATCACCGGTTTTCACCAAACCAATTGCCTTTTCGATAGTGGTGGGCGATGCAAGGGCCTCACCGTTGTTTTCAGTTTTACCATCGGGGGCAACATAATAAATCCTGCCGTTTACAACCGGTAACTCATACGATTGCCTTACCGGACCGTAAGGACCACCTGAAGGTTGCGAAAACGCAGGCATTACAATTGCCAAACCAAACACAAACAAACTCCAAAACCGCACTACCAATTTTCCTTTCATCTTATTGAATTTTTATGTTACTCATTAAACCACCATTAAAGTTATTAATCCTTTTTTGTTCTGCAAAATTTACCCCCACCCCGGCGGGGTACCCTTTTTACGGTGATATAAATCATCTTGAAAACGACACCCCGGCGGGGTGGTACTTTTTGGTTGATTTAAATCACCGGGGATTCGTGCATGGCTTTATTTATGGTTTTTAACTATATTCGTTTGCTGATTTATAGAAAGACATAGATATATGATTATTGAATTTGGCATAAGAAAAATTACGCTGGTTGTTTTGTTTGTTTTGCAACCTTTGGTCTACGGGTGGGCATCCTCTCCTTCAAACCTGAAATTATGGTATGCAGAACCGGCTAAGTATTTCGAGCAAACACTGGTGCTGGGAAATGGACGTATGGGTGCTTCGGTTTTCGGTGGTGTTGAAAGTGACCAGATTTATCTGAATGACATCACCCTTTGGTCGGGTGGCCCGGTGGACCCATACATGAACCGCGAAGCCCATAAAAATATACCTGCTATACGCGAAGCCTTAAAAAATGAAGACTATCCCCTGGCTGACCAGCTTCAGAAAAAAATTCAGGGCAAGTTCTCAGAATCCTATGCACCCCTTGGAACAATGCATATTGATTTCATGCATAAAGGAAAGGCAGAAAAATATTACCGTGAATTAAACCTTTCTGATGCTACATCTGAAGTTACCTATAGTATTAACGGTATAACCTTTACCAGGAAGTATTTCGTTTCATACCCCGATCAGGTATTGGTTGTGAAATTGCAGTGTGATAAAAAAGGAGCATTGGAATTTAACCTTAGGTTTGGCAGCAGACTAAAATATACATACAGTGTTGAAGGCTCATCCATTAATGCCACTGGTTACGCCCCGGCAGTGGCAAGACCCGATTATCTGGGCAATGTTCCAAATGCCATTGTATTTGATGAAAATACCGGAACCAGGTTTTCTGCCATTCTGAATATTAAGGAAACTGATGGTGAAATAGTGGTTACTGACAGCACTGCGGGAATAAGAAACGGAAGTTATGCCATTGTACTTGTTTCGGTAGCCACCAGCTTTAACGGATTTGATAAGGATCCGGTTAAAAAAGGCAAAGATCATTCTGCCCTGACCCTAAACTATCTGAATAATGCCCGCCTTAAGCCTTATAAGCAGTTGCTCAAGTCGCATATATCCGACTATACGCAGTATTTCAACCGCGTGAATTTTTCACTGGGAGAAACTCCGGCAGCGAACATCCCCACCGATGAACAGTTGAGGAGATATTCCGGGGGCGAGGAAAATAAAAACCTTGAGATTCTGTATTTCCAATACGGAAGATACCTGCTCATCAGCAGTTCCCGTACGCCCGGTGTGCCGGCTAATCTTCAGGGTTTATGGAACCCTCATATCCGTCCGCCATGGAGCAGCAATTATACCGCAAATATAAACCTTGAAGAAAATTACTGGGGAAGCGAAGTTACCAACCTTTCCGAAATGCACATGCCATTGCTTACTTTTATTGAATCGCTTTCAAAAACAGGAAAAGTAACTGCCGAAACCTTTTTTGGACTGGATGGATGGGCTGCATGCCATAATTCCGACATATGGGCTATGAGCAACCCGGTGGGTGATTTTGGCAATGGTGATCCCGTTTGGGCTAACTGGTACATGGCAGGTGCATGGCTTAGTACGCATTTATGGGAGCATTTTCTTTTCTCGCAGGACAAGGAATGGCTTAAAACTTACGGCTATGAACTAATGCGTGGTGCCGCAACATTCTGCCTGGATTGGTTGTGTGAAGACAGCAAGGGAGACCTTATTACATCACCTTCGACTTCGCCTGAGAACAGATACATAACCGACAAGGGTTATCATGGTGCCACCCTTTATGGAGGTACAGCGGATTTGGCCATGATCCGTGAGTGCTTTATCAACACCATTGAAGCATCAAAGGCCCTGAATACGGATGCTGAATTCAGAACTAAACTCGAAGATGCCCTAAAAAGGCTTCACCCTTACCAGGTAGGAAGAAAAGGAAATCTGATGGAATGGTATCATGATTGGGAAGATGAGGATCCTAAACACCGGCACCAGACACATTTATTCGGGTTACATCCGGGCCATCATATTTCGCCTGTTACGACACCTGAACTGGCCGAAGCCTGCAGAAAAACACTTGATATTAAAGGCGATGAAACCACCGGCTGGTCGAAGGGCTGGCGCATTAATTTATGGGCGAGGTTACACGATGGCAACAGGGCTTATAAGTTATACAGGGAGTTGCTCAGGTACGTTGAGCCGGACGCCATTCGCCCCCGTTCCTCCTATTGGGGCGGAACATATCCTAATTTGTTTGACGCACATCCGCCTTTTCAGATTGACGGGAACTTTGGCGGATCGGCAGCAGTTGCTGAAATGCTATTGCAATCGGCAAATCATGAAATGCATATTTTACCCGCCTTACCCGATGCATGGCCACAGGGAGAAGTAACCGGTTTATGTGCCAGGGGTGGATACGTGGTAGATATTTCATGGAAATCGGGGAAAGCTTATAAGGTTTCCATTACCGGCAAAATCGCAGGTAAATGCAAGGTTATTACAGGGAATGAAACGAGGGAAATTGTTGTTATTCCGGGAAAGAGAATTGTACTCAGGTATAACTGACTTTGATCATCGGCAACATTATTTTTTAACGGATGAAGATACTCATTGTAGAAGATGAACCTAAGGTAGCTTCCTTTATAAAAAAAGGACTGGAAGAGAATAACTATGAGGCTGAAATTGCCTATGACGGCATCTCGGCAGAAAAGTTATCACGGATGTATAACTATAATCTGTATATTCTTGATGTTATTATTCCCGGCATCAGTGGACTCGACCTTTGCAGAAAGCTGAAACAGATGCATGAACACATCCCGGTTCTGATGCTCACTGCCCTTGGTTCAACCGATGATAAGCTGCTTGGATTTGATGCCGGTGCTGATGACTACCTGTTAAAACCTTTTGAATTCCGTGAGTTGCTGGCAAGAATCAAAGTCCTGCTCAGGAAAGCAGATAGCCAGCCCCATACGGTAAGCAAGCTGGTGGTGGGTGACCTTGAATTAAACCTTGAAAGCAAGGTTGCCAAAAGGGCAGGTCAGGATATTGAACTTACCGCCAAGGAATTTTTATTGCTTGAATATTTCATGCGCAACAAAGGAAGGGTTCTTTCACGAAATGACATAGCAGAGAATGTATGGGATATTGATTTTGATTTTGGAACCAATGTGGTGGATGTTTATGTGAATTTTCTGCGGAAAAAAATTGACAAGGGATTCAGTTCCAAGCTTATCCATACCAAGGTAGGATTCGGTTATATATTCGACGAAGTGTGAAATGCAAATCAGAACGCGCCTTACTTTACAATTCCTGTTGATCAGTGGCATCGTGCTTATCATAGCAACCGTTGCCATATATTACTCTTCGGCACGGTTCAGAAAAGATGATTTCAATGATCAGTTGCAAAACAGGGCCCGCAACACCGCTCGTTTATTTCTTGAATCAAATATTTCAGAAGCAAGGTTAAGAATTCTTGAAAGCGGAAACCCTGAAAAGTTACACGATGAATGTCTGGTGATACTGGATTTCAGGGACGATACCCTGTACAATTCGGATGAGTTTAACCAGATTGAAATTAACTATAACATTCTTGAAAGAATACGTACCGGAAGAAGTGTTGATTATCGTTCAAACGGGCTGGAGATCACCGGCCTGCTTTATTATATAGGCAATGACCGGTATGTAGTATTGATCGGTGCAAGAGACGTGGAAGGGCTTTTGCACCTGAAAAATCTTGCATACATACTGATATCAGTTGGTTTGGTCAGTCTGTTGCTTTCGGTTTTGGCAGGATGGTTTTATGCCGGAAGAGCACTGAAGCCCATTACTGACATAATAAAAAAAGTGGAGGACATTTCGATAAGCAGTCTCAATTTGCGACTGGATGCAGGCTCGGGGAAAGATGAAATGGAAAGGTTGGCACAAACCTTTAACAACATGCTTCATCGGCTTGAAACATCATTTGCCATGCAAAAGAACTTCATTTCCAATGCTTCACATGAACTCAGGACACCCTTAACCTATATTAACGGTCAGTTGGAAGTGCTGATGATAAAAGACAGAACTACCGGAGAATATAAATCGGCTCTGCATTCGGTACATGACGATATCCGCAATTTAATCGGTTTAGCCAACAGGTTGTTGCTTATGGCGAGGGCCAGTGCCGAAGGCCCCGTTTATTTCAATAAAAACATTCGGGTTGATGAGGTTGTATTTGCTGCCAGGGAAGAAGTACTTCAGTTTAACAAGGATTATCATATTGGTGTTTCACTTGATGATTCGATTAACGATGCTAACCAATTGCAAATAACCGGGGACGAATCGTTGCTCAGGGTTGCCGTTTCGAATTTGATGGAGAATGCATGCAAATACTCCGATGATCATACCGTAAGGGTATCCATCAAACCGTCGGGAAATAACATATCCCTTTATTTTGAAGACCATGGTATTGGCATTCCCTCCGATGAGCTGACCAGGATACGGGAACCATTTTTCCGGGGCAGCAATGCAAAAAAAATACATGGAAGCGGTATTGGCCTGGCGCTGGTTAACCAAATAATTACCAACCATATGGCTATTATGGACATAACTTCAATGACCGGGGTTGGTACTACTGTAAGCATCACCTTTCCGGTAAATTCTCCTGAAACTCATAATTAATAGCCTTTTAATTTGATTTTAATCCTGTTTTAATCCGCCCGATGTATCCTTGCTTAGCATGGTTTTACATCGTCAGGAGGCTTGCAAAATCTCCAAAAGTTCTTTAGACAATTTACAAATTAGGGTTTAGCACCACAGGTAAGGTCTGATATTGAGAATGATAGTTAGTTTATCAGACCTTATCCGGGTGTAAAAGGCCTGCTAACAACCGGATTAAAAAAATCAACTATATAAAATCTTAATATATTTACGGGCTTTAACACTTATGTCCTTTATTTATCTCAAAAATCATTAATTAACTTAAAGGCTTTCTGACAATGGCACGTAAATTAATTAAGAAAAAGACCAACCTCAGATCAACTGCGATCAACTCCTGTGTTATCCTATTCTTCCTGGCCGTATTGGTAAACTGCAATAATAAGCCGACAGGAGATAGCACAAGCAATGTAGCTGCTGATACAAATTATTTCCAGGAGATCAGCAGCCAAATAGGCCTTGACTTTGTGCATTCGATCGGTGGGCATGAACTCAACAATATTATTGAATCAAGTTGCGGAGGGTCGGTTTTTTTCGATTATGACCTGGATGGGTATATTGACATTTATGTATGCAATGGTACCTGGATTGAGGGCTTTACCAAAAGTGAAAAACCGGGTGAACTTCCCCACAACCATTTATACCGGAATAAGGGAAACGGCACCTTTGAAGACGTATCAAAAAAAGCAGGTGTCGACAAGCCATGGTATTCGATGGGGGTAACTGCCGGAGACTATGACAACGATGGTCATGTTGATCTGTACCTGAGCAATTATGGCCATAATGTTCTGTTAAAGAATAAAGGAAACGGAACGTTTGTGGATGTTACCCAAAAAGCCAATGTTGCCGGTGATAAAACGTGCAGTGTAGGTGCTGTTTGGCTTGATTATGACAACGACAGTTATCTTGATTTATATATAGGTAATTACCTTACATTCGATCCTGACTATAAATATTTTTACGCTCCTGATGGCTTCCCTCCTCCAATGGCGTATGAAAGCGAGCCGGATGTATTGTATCACAACAATGGTGACGGAACATTTACGGATGTTACCAGCGAAATGGGCATTAGCGATCTCGATGGGAGGGCTATGGGCGTTGGTGCCGCTGACATTGATGATGATGGCTTCATGGATATTTTTGTTGCCAACGATCATACCCTGAATTATTTATGGTACAATGAAGGGGGAAAGCGCTTTGTAGATAAGGGAACCATGTCGGGCACAGCATTCAGTCAGGCGGGCGAAGCAACAGTGAGTATGTCGGTTGATTTTGCCGATTACAACGGCGATGGCCTGTTGGACATTTTTGTTTCGGATGATACTTACTGCTCACTGTATGAAAACCAGGGTGAAGGCGTATTTGCCGATAAGGGAATGCCATCGGGAATCTCCACTAAAGCTGCACAGTTTGTAGGCTGGTCATCTTCTTTTATTGACTATGATAATGATGGCGACGTGGATATCAGCAAGACCAACGGCGCCCTCAAACACCTGTATGGACAGGAAGATCAGATATTTGAAAATCTGGGCAATACAAAATTCGATGATGTTTCGCTTGGATTGGGGGAATACTTTCATCAAGAGTATGTAGGCAGGGGATCGTGCATTGGCGACTATGACAATGACGGTGATGTTGATATATTCATTGTTAACCTGAATGATCATTGCAGGTTCTTAAGAAACAACAAGGGTAACCTTAACAACTGGCTAACGATTAACCTTGTGGGCACTAAAAGCAACCGCGATGGTATTGGTGCCCGCATAAAAATTACCGCCGGAGGCCGCGTACAGACTGCTCAAAGAAAAACTACTGTGGGTTATTTGTCGCAAAATGATCCCAGGCTGCATTTTGGATTGGGCAAAACCGATCTTGTAGAAAAAATCGAAATTAAATGGCCTTCAGGAATTGTCCAGGTTCTTGAAAACACAAAGGCAAATCAGATAATAACCATAAAAGAACAATAGCGCTTTATACATGAAACAACGATACATTTCAATACCTTCGATATTTATCTGTATAGTTTTAGGACTTGTGTTCTCCTGTGGTTCTGATTCCATTGAAGATAAACTTATTTTTACGATGGTAAAGGAGGCGCAGTCTGCTCCCAATTCAATAACCGGAGAGCATTGGCGTTACGTGGAGCAGGGCCGGATTGCAGCCATAAGCCCGGATAAACCGGGTAAGGCCGAAATCCTGACAAAGGACTTTTATTCAGCATGTTCCCCATACGTTTCATGGGATGGTCGTTTTCTGTTGTTTTCGGCAAAGCAAAAACAGGAAGAACCATGGCAAATCTGGGAAATGGACCTCTCAAAGAAAAAATTCAGGAAAATAACCAACCTGGAAAACAATTGCACCGATCCGGTTTATATGCCCAACGAAAGGGTTGTGTTCAGCTATCATTCCACCGATGCCACTACCGGTCAATCACATGCATTGTATTCATGTAAAACGGATGGAACCGACTTACGGCAATTAACTTTTCATCCCCATGCCAATTTTGCTTCCATGGTGATGACCGATGGCCGATTGCTCACCATTTCACGGCAATTGTATCCGGAAATTAAAAACCCGATGATTATGGTGCTAAGACCCGATGGCACCAAGGCCGATATGTTTTTCGAGGGCGACTTTAACAACTATTATTCCAGGGTGAGGGAGGATGAAACAAACGGAAAGTTATACTTTGTTGTGGCCGACAGCCTTAATAAAGACATTATTTCAATCGACTATACCAGACCGGGCGATTCCAGGATCAACCTTACCGTTAATGATAATGCGGTGTATTATGACGTATGCCCTTTGCATGACAATAAGCTTGTTGTTGTAAAAGAAGAGGAAGCCGGAAAGCCGGCTGCCATTTTTGCGTTTGATATTGCCTCAGGAAAATCAGACAGGCTGATATATGTCGCTGATGGGTTCAGAATACTCGATGTAACCATGGTAAGAAACGGTGTCCGTCCAAAGAAACTTCCCACTGAAGTGGATATGGGGGTGAAAACGGGTCAGATCATGTGCCAGGACATTAACTTCCTGGACAACGGATTAACCTATAATTCAAAGCTTGCCATGATTGCCGACAAGGTTGAAATAATAGGAACCGATTCGGTAATGGGAGTTGTTCCCGTGGAGAAGGATGGTTCGTTTTATATCAAAATTAAGGCCGACAGTCCTTTTCGGATAAAAACCCTTGATAAAAATGGCCGGATGGTAGGCGAACCAAGTGGTTGGCTATGGATGCGGCCTAACGAAAGGCGCGCCTGCATAGGCTGCCATGAAGATAAAAATCTTGCCCCGGATAATGTTGTACCATTGGCCGTAAAAAAGTTACCGGTAAATGTTCCCGCAGAAGTGTCCGGTTTAATTGAAAAGAAAGTAGAGTTGGAATAACCATGAAAACAAGATACATCATATTCTCAGTTATAGCCATACTTTTGGCGGCATTTATATTGATCAGATTTCCGCATTATAAAAAATGGGCCAGGGCACATGTAAATATGAAGACTGCCGTTGAGGATCATCCGCTCAATTGCCTTTCATGTCATATGTATACCCAGAAAACAGGTATTATTGCCAAAATGATCAATGCCGATTATTATTCACCCTTTAATATAACCCTGACAAAAGACGGGAAAAAACTGTATGTAGTGGCGGAGGAAGCAGGTAAAGTGCTGGTTGTAGATACCGATAAAAGCAAAGTGGTTAAGCAGATTAGGGTAGGTGATAAGCCATATACAATTATTCTTAACAGCGATGAAAGTCTTGGTTATGTAAGCAACCAATGGTCGGATAATGTTTCGGTTATTGATTTAAAAACAGCTGAGGTAATATATACGATACCTACAGGCGGAGGTCCGGCAGGCTTATACCTGACCAACGATGAGAAATATTTGTATATCGTAAATTCCTATACTTCCAATTTATCCGTAATTGAACTTGACACAAAGAAGGAAATCAGAAGACTAACGGTTGGTAATAATCCAACCGGTATTGCCGCTTCGCCTGATGGAAAAACAGTATATATTACCAGCCGCCGTACTAAAGGCAAGCCTTATGATGAAGAAGTGGTGTGTGAGCTTGCCGTCACTGATGTTGAAAGCAAGCAGATTATTGAACATAAGGACATAAAATCGGCTTATATGTTGGAGAACCTTGCTTTTACCCCCGATGGAGAGCTGGCTTTAATGCCACTAATCAGACCAAAAAATAACATTCCTACTGTTCAGGTTGACAGGGGTTGGATGATGACCAATGGTTTTGCTGTAATAGAGCCAAAAGAAAAGGGACGTACATTTCAGTTCCTTTTTGATGAGCCAAACAAGTTTTATGCCGATCCTTATGATATAGCCATTACTCCAGACGGTAAGCGCGCTTTTATTTCAAATTCGGGTGTTGATTGTATCACTGTTGTAAGCATCGATTCAGTGCGCGACTTATTGGCCAGGTATACAGACGCCGAGCTTGCCATGTACGCAAATCACCTTGGATTAAGCAAACAATTTGTGATCGGGCGCATACCCACAGGTGCAAATCCAAAGGGCATTGCCTTGTCACCCGATGGTAACAAACTATATGTTGCAGAGCATTTGAACGATAAAATTGGCGTGATTAATACCGAAAATTACCTTATCGAAAATACTATCGATTTAGGAGGTCCGCGCCGGGTTACCGTAGCCCGCCAGGGAAGAAGAATGCTCAACAGCGCAGGCAACACCTTTCAGACCCAGTTCTCTTGTTACACCTGCCATCCTGATGAGCATGAGGACGGACTAGTATATAATATGGCCTCCATTGACATGGGCAGAAATCTTGCCAATACACAGTCATTAAGGGATATCGGGGATACACCCCCGTTCAAATGGAACGGTAAAAACCAGACCATTTATAAACAGGATGGTATGCGTTTCTCAACCGTTCTTACCCGAACAGAGCCATTAAGTTATGATAATCTGGATGCCCTTGTAGCCCATATTGTTACTGGTATTCCTTATCCGCCCAATTTGCAGTACAATCCCACTGGTGAGCTTACGTTCATGCAAATGAAGGGAAAGGAAATATTCGAAAGAACCCATGATTTTTATGGGAAAGAACTTGAACCTAAGGAACGCTGCATTACCTGTCATCCGCCTCCATATTTCACCCACCTGCAGATGGAGGATGTTGGAACACTTGCGGCTACTGATGATTCCATGCTATTCGACACTCCTCACCTGAACAATATCTACGCATCTGCACCGTATTTGCACGACGGACGTGCAGCAACCCTCGAAGAAATCTGGACTATTTACGGCAAAGATGAGCGTCATGGTGTTGTTAACGACCTTACCAAAATGCAGTTGAATTACCTTATCGAATACCTGAAATCGTTAAGGGCACCATATTACGAGGAACAAAACATAAAAACATATAATGCATCAATTGGAAAACCTAAGAAGAAATAAACTAAAACTATGAAATCCAAAATACTGAAATACACTGTTGTAGTATTGGCCATTGTTGCTGTGGTTACACTGGTTGGAATCCTTGTAAAGAATAAAGCTGTAACAGATAATCCAACTGATGAAATATCTTTTAAATCAGAAACCTTTAAAGGTGAATATGTCGCCGGCCCTTCTGAGACAAAATCAATAAAGGGAACCCATGGTATGCCGGTTTATGGCAACTGGAAAAATTTTACTTCCAAAAACGGATTGCCCGCAGACAGGGTTTATTGTGTAAAAATTGACGGTGACAGGGTATTGGCCGGGACCCATGGTGGAATGGCCATTTATGAAAATGACAAGTGGACCGTATATACTACAAAGGATGGTTTGGCCCATAATGGCGTGGTTTCCATCGACATCAGTCCTGTATCGGGCGACGTTTGGATTGGCACACTGGGGGGCCTTAACCGCTGGTCGGCAGGTAAATTCGAGAAATTCGACCAGTTCAACAGCGGAATGCCCAATGATTTGGTTTACAATGTGGTTTGTGATGGTAAAGATGTATGGATTGCTACTGGCGGAGGAGCCGGGCTTTATGATACGTACACCCGGCAGTGGGAAATTTTCACAGAGCACAATGCCCCGATGCATGAGCCCTGGACCTATGCCATGTGTGCCAGTGATGAAAAAGTTTACATCGCTGCCTGGGGTGGTGGTGTAATTGAATACGATAAAAAAACAAAACATTTCAGGGATTATGTAGATCCTGATGGCTTCATGGAGATTGATCTTCTGCCTGATGATGGTGTTGTACATGATATAACTACAGCTACGGCATGGGCCAATGGAATATTATGGGTGTCGAGTTATTTTGGTATGTCGCGTTACGATGGAAAAAACTGGAAGGGCTATTATGACCATGACAGCGGGCTGGCCAGTAACTTTATGAATTTTGTTAAAGTGAATGGCAGGGTAGCATATGCTTGCACCGATAAAGGTTTTAGCACTACCGACGGAAATACCTGGGTAACCTATAAGAAAAACGAAAATAATGCCGATGGCGTCGCAATCATTACCCATGGCGATGAAAGAACTGAAATAAAGCAGTCGCCATCTCTTTCCAATAGTTTTATTATTAATGCTGAAGCAAAAGAGGATGTGGTTTGGGTTGCAACATCGCACGGACTTAGCCGGGGTGAAGTAATTCAATAATGTAAGATAGAACTAACCAAAAAACAATCGCATAATGGACAATAAAAAGATTTTAATTGATCTCAACAGGCTGACTGACGGCGAACGTGCAGAGATGAAGAAGCTGGGGGTACTTACAGACGGCAATGAAATTAAAACATACAATTTCCCTAAATTACATGATCAAAGACCACCGATTGAAAAGCATGTTGTTCATATACCCGATGTGTTGAATGAGGCGTATGATTACAAGAAGCCTTCATCGTTTTCAAGGGCCCTGCGGCTTGATTTTGGCGGTTATAAAGTATTGCTGATATCGGGTACAGCCAGCGTGAATGAAGAAGGGAAGCCTGAGTATATCGGTGATTTTAAGGCCCAGGTATGGAGAACCTACCGCAATGTCACTACACTGCTTTCAGCTGAAGGCATGACATGGCACGATGTGGTAAGAACAACCAACTATCTCAGGGACATAGAAAGAGATTATGATGAGTTTAATAAAATACGAACAACTTTTTACCAATGGATGAATCTTAATCCGTTGCCAGCAAGCACCGGCATTCAGGTACGCTTGTGCTGGGAAACGCTTCTTTTTGAGATGGAAGCATACGCAATTTGCAAAATGAATTAAACAAACCAATATGAAAACCTTTCTG
>CAZYDI010000013.1:0-20567 GCA_964646255.1 uncultured Bacteroidales bacterium | reverse complement strand
GAAGCATACGCAATTTGCAAAATGAATTAAACAAACCAATATGAAAACCTTTCTGAATCCCATAATATTATCGCTTCTTGTGATATTTTCAAATGTTTCGTTAGCTTACGGACAGCAACTGTTTGAAGGAAATTATGGCAATGTTCCTGAAAACTATGTTGCGTACGATAAATATCAGAAAGCATATAAATATCATTTTTTGGAACCAACGATCTTTCATGGACACGGGCGTGAAATCCCTGCTCCTGTTGGTTTAAAGGAGGTTCGGATTGGATTTCTCGGGCCACTGGAGGGTTCATTGATTCAGGATTATGGATTGCAAATGCTGCAAGGAGCCATGCTGGCAATTGAAGAGTCCAACCAAAAGGGCGGATATAAAGGCATTCCATATAAATTAATGCCTCATAATGATGTTGGATTATGGGGTGCTGCCGCCAATGAAATTGTAAAAATGGATGATGAAGGTGTTTGGGCGTGGCTTGGTTCAATAGACGATGTGGTTTCGCATGTAGCCATAAGGGTTACCCTTAAACTGGAAATTCCTATGGTGTGCACCGGTGATCCTGATCCTACATTTACTGAAACCAACATTCCATGGGTTACCCGCGTAATACCCGATGACCGGCAGAGTTGCTATGCCCTGGCAAATTATATTTACAACCTTAACAACCATTCCAGGATTGCAATAATGAGGGCCAATAACAGGTATGGAAGGGTGGGTATTGCCCATTTCAATAAAACGGCTACCAGGCTTGGCTATCCGACCATTATTGAAGAAAGGTTCAATGATGGTGAAACCGTATTTAAAGAGCAGCTTGAACGGATAAAGAAATCAAAACCCGATGCCGTGGTTATGTGGGGAAATCCAAAAGAGATGGGAATTATTCTAAAAGACCTGAGAGAGATGGGTGTTAATGTTCCGGTATACTGTGGTGACCGCAGCGTGAACCCGATATTTCTGAAAGAAGCGGGTGAACATGCCAACGGGGTAGTTACCACCTGTCAGTATAATCCAAATTCCAGCGATCCGAAGTTTATCCAGTTTAAAAAGAGCTATGAAAAGCGTTTTAATATGGAACCGGATGTTTTTGCTATTCATGCTTATGACGGTATGAACCTGATCATAAAAGCCATTGAAAAAGCAGGATTGAACCGTGCACTGATAAGGGATGTACTTACAGATTTTCAGACATTTAAGAATTATGAAGGTGCCTCAGGCCGAATTATGTTTGATAAAACCTACAATAACATACGTCCGATATACCTGGTAAAGATCGTAGATGGGAAGTTTGAATATACCCCTGCGCCACCCTATAAAAGAGAGTTGCATTAAATAATACGGTGGTGTTTGATTAATATTTGAGCTATGGAAACAATTATTAATAACACCAATGATGTGATGGGCTGCCTTATAAAGGACATCAGTCCGGCAAAAAAGAAAGAGGAGCGAGCTTTGGTTAAAGTTAAAGACATAGAAATCGGAGGCCGTGAGATTGTTGTTATGGCTGGCCCCTGTGCTGTTGAAAGCATGGAACAGCTATTCGATACTGCCATCTCCGTTAAAAAAAGCGGATCAAAAATATTGCGGGGTGGCGCATTCAAGCCACGTACATCTCCTTTCTCTTTTCAGGGATTGGGTGAGGATGCCCTGAAAATTCTCAGTGAATTCAGCATTAAATCGGGAATGCCGGTTGTAACCGAAGTTATGGATACCCGGCAGGTGGAACTTGTTTGCCGGTATGCTGACATGCTGCAGGTTGGCTCGCGCAATATGCAAAACTTTCCCCTGCTTAAAGAAGTTGGGAAGGCTCAGAAGCCTGTATTGCTGAAAAGAGGAATGATGTCTACCATTGATGAATTCCTTCATGCTGCTGAATATATAACCAGCCAGGGAAACAACAATGTTGTTTTCTGCGAAAGAGGCATTCGGACATTTGAAACAGCCACCCGTAATACACTCGATTTGAGTGCAGTGCCTATGCTTAAAAGCAAGAGTGGTTTGCCGGTAATTGTTGATCCCAGCCATGGAACCGGCATTCGATGGATGGTTCCACATATGGCAAAAGCCGCAGTTGCGGCAGGGGCCGACGGACTCATTATCGAAGTTCATTATAAGCCCGAAGAAGCCCTTTGTGATGGCAGCCAATCCCTGAATCTAAATGAATTCGCTGACCTTATGAAGGATCTTAAACGGATAGCTGAGGCAGTGGACAGGGAGATTAACTGAAACCGGACCTTTTTGAATCTTTTTTTAAACAAATGAGAGTTGCCTTAACAGCATACCTGCTGGTACTGCTTTTTTATCCATTAAAAGCACAGCAGACCGATACCATAAAGCTTGGTTTTCTTATCCAGGAAACGTACAAAAACAGTGCTTCCAACGGTGCGCTCCTTGCGGCAACAATAATCAATGAACGCGGAGGCATCTCAGGGAAACCGGTAAAGGTTATCGTAAAAGGCATGGAGGGTCCGTGGGGAACAGGTTCAACACAGGCTGTTTCACTTATTTTTGAGGATAACGTCTGGGCTCTGCTCGGTTCTCATGATGGCAGAAATGCACACCTAGTTGAGCAGGCAGCAACAAAATCAATTGTTGTATTTGTCACTGCCTGGTCGTCGGATCCTACCCTTACACAAACGTATGTTCCATGGTTTTTCAATTGCATGCCCAACGATAAGCAACAGGGCGAAGCCCTTATTGAAGATATTTATACCCGGCAAGGATTTAAAAACGTTGTGACGATTTGTGATGATTCCTACGACTCAAAACAGGCATTAACCGGTTTCATCAAGTACCTTCGCCCCCAAATCCACAAGCAACCAAAGCAACTTCAGTATGAAGGCATCAGCAGGCTGCCCTTGCTTTATAGCCGTATTCAACAGGCCAACCCTGAGTGCATGGTTATTTTCTGCCGCCCTTCTGCTGCGCTGTCTGTTGCCCGTTTCCTGAAAGAAAAGCAGGTAAAGATTCCCATGTATGGAACATTGACCATCCTTGATGAAAATGAACTTTCCATAGCAGACTTAAGGAGTTTTAACCAGGTTATGAAAGTTGCCGATGCATTGCCTAGAGGTCCTAAATATAATGAATTCAGACAGTGCTACATGGCAACCTATGGCAAGGCTCCCGGATTGGTTGCCGCTTATGCTTTTGATGCTGCCAACGTTTTAATGGAAGCGATAAAGAAGGCCGGGGTTAAGGACCGCGAAAAAATTCAGCATGAATTAAACAACCTTGCTTACGAAGGGCTTACCGGAGTAATATCATTTCATGAAAATGGCGACAGGGTATGGCAGCCTTCCATGGTGAAGGTGAATTTTTAACTGCTTTGTCAAAGTGAAAATCACACTCCGTCATAGCCATACGCATGGAAGGAACGAAATTGGTAAATACCGATTGATTACCGAAAATTACATACCAGGGTGCATCCTTAATTTCTTAATTTTGGAACTATGAAACGAACATGTTTGCGAAGAAACACAAATACTGATGAGTGCAGCAAACATGGAGTTACATCTGACAACTCAAAAACAAATTATTTAATGAATAACATCACGATTTTCCTGACCGCCTTCACCTATTTGTTATTGATTACCGGTTGCGGTAACAATGAGGAGAAGGAAGCACAAAAAGCCAAAGACCTTATAACTGCAAGAACCCTTGGCATTGCTTACCTCGAGGAGTTTGAACTGGAAAAGGCCGAGGCTGAATTTCTGAAATTCATCAAACTTGCACCAAAGGAAAAACTGGGTTATGCCAATCTTGGACTTACTTATCTCAGGATGAGCCGCTTTGAAGATGCGGAAAAAGAACTGATGAAAGGCTTGAAAATTGATCCCGACGATTCGGATATCAGGCTGATCCTTGCAACCGTATACAGGATGAATAACCAGAATGATAAAGCTGTTGAGCAGTTGAAAACTGCCCTTAATTCAACTCCCGGTCATGTAAAGGTACTGTTTGAGCTTACCGAAATTTATGATGCCATTCCCGGCGATGAGTCTCAAAGTTTCCGGAAGGAATATTTAGTTAAGCTGGCCGAAAAGGCACCGGCCAATATAGTACCACAGTTGAACCTTACTGAGATTTTAATCCGCCAGGGTAATTCCGACGAGGCCATCGCACGGCTTGAAAGTATGCAAAAACAATTTCCTGATTTTCCGAAGGAGTCACTTGAATTTTTTAACAAGACCATTGATTTGCTGAAAAGAGGGGACCATGAAAATGCTGTTGTACAATTCACCATTTTCCACAATTACCTGAAAGTATCATCACCATACCAGGCCGGAATAATGGATTTAAAAGGCCCAGGAGGATCGCTCATTGGTTTTCCGCTTATCACATTTAATCAGCAACCGACCGGTGAAAACAAGGATGCCGGTTTGGCAATTAAAACCATGAAGCTGGTTAATGTGGCTGCTCTTGCAACATTGGATAAGGTTTTAACACCTGCTGAATCGGGTGCAACATACGCACACATTGAGGCTGCTGATTTTGACGGTGACGGTGATGTTGATCTCTATGCCGGAAACAGTGAAAAGCACGTTTTACTTAGCAATGAAATGGGCCGCTTCTTTGACATTACCGCAGAAGCAGGCATAGCACACAAGGATAAAGAAAGAAGTGCCGTTTTTGCTGATTATGACAACGATGGCTTTCTTGATTTACTGGTGTTGACTGAAAATGGCAAATACTTGTACAGAAACGCCGGCAAGGGAATGTTTCAGGATGTAACTTCAAAATCAAAACTGGGGAGCAAAACCGGAAGCAGGAAAGCCCTTTTCTTTGATGCCGATCACGATGGTGACCTTGATTTACTTGATATTCAGGACAGCGGAGTTCAGCTTTTCCGCAACAATGCGGATGGATCATTCACCGAAGAGTCAGAAAAAATGGGCGTATCCGTTGGTAATGCCGTGTGCAGCGATGCAGCCTTTGGGGATTTTGATGAAGACGGAGATATTGATTTTATCATAACCAGCACCGACAGCAAGAACTTCCTGTTCTATAACCAAAGGCAGGGCATATTCCGCAATGAAATCGACAAAAGCGGAATCAATATTCCTGAGCATTCAGGTTCGGTATCCGTTGGTGATTACAATAACGACGGATTCATTGATCTTTTTATCAGCAGTGTTTCCGGCCAAGGGCACCAGCTTTATCTCAACAGGAAAGATGGCAGCTTTGAAGCCGATGAAAAGGCGTCCGGCGTTTTTACATCGTTAGAAAACCTAAAGGTAAGGGACAGCGAATTTCTGGATATAGATAACGACGGCTTTACCGACCTTGTTCTGACAGGTGAATCTGCACCGGGTAAAAGCGGACTTGCCGTGCTGCACAACAATGGTAAAGGAGAATTTGCCTTTACAGACCATCTCTTGCCGGAGGAGCCAATTGTGGGACAGGTGATTTCATCTTTTGATTATAATGATGACGGAGATATTGATTTGGCGATAGCAGGCCTGAAAGGCGAAATTGCGTTGCTTAGAAACGACGGGGGCAACAGCAACCGCTATATAAAAATGAAATTGGTAGGACTCAAGGCAGGCAGCGCCAAAAATAACCATTTTGGCATAGGTGCAAAGGTTGAAGTACGGTCGGGTGAGTTGTACCAGACTATGGTGGTTAAGGATCCCGATGTTCATTTTGGGTTGGGAAATCATCAGCAAGCCGATGTGGTAAGAATTACCTGGACCAATGGTGTACCGCAGAATATTTTTATGCCAAGTTCTGACCAGGCTTTGGTTGAAGCGCAAACGCTCAAGGGGTCGTGCCCATTCCTGTATGCCTGGGATGGTGAAAAATTCACGTTTGTTAAAGATGTATTATGGCGGAGTGCACTTGGTATGCCTTTGGGCATAATGGGAGGAACAACCACTTATGGCTTTGCCGATGCGTCTGACGATTATATCAAAATACCTGCAGAAGCATTAAAGGCAAGGAACAATCAGTATATCCTTCAGCTCACTTCCGAACTTTGGGAGACTATTTATTTTGACCAGGTAGAGCTTATAGCTGTTGATCATCCTGAAACTACCGATATATTTGTTCCGGAACAATTTACTCCTCCTCCTTTCCCGGGTATGAAGGTTTATGAAGTAAAAGACAAGATCATTCCGGTTACTGCTATTGACACTAAAGGGAATGACGTTCTGACCTTCATTAATGCGGAGGATGATGTATACCTTGCAGGTTACGCTCCCGATAAATACCAGGGTATCGGTGAAATACGGGAGATCATACTTGATCCGGGAAAAGGAATAAACACCGACAACCTGTGCCTGTTTATGAACGGATGGGTTTTTCCAACGGATGCAAGTATCAATGTTGCACTTTCGCAGCAATCACAACTGAAGGTTATTGCGCCCACGATTCAGGTGGCCGATAAGCAGGGCAGATGGAGAACCATCAGTCAGCCCGGCTTCCCCATGGGAAAAGACAAGACCGTGGTAGTTGAATTATCCGGTAAATTTTTGTCCGGTGATCACCGGGTGAAAATCATCACAAACATGGACATTTACTGGGATTATATTTTCTTTTCAAATGCCCTTTCTGAAACGAATGCACAGTTTAATGAAGTCAACCAGGTTTCTGCCGATTTGCATTACCGGGGATTCTCACGCCTTTTCAGGAAAGGCGGCAGGTATGGTCCGCACTGGTTTGATTATGCCGATGTGGAAAAGGAAGCTAAATGGCGCGATCTCCAAGGAAATTACACAAGATTCGGTGATGTTTTGCCTTTATTGACGGAACCCGACAATCAATATGTAATCAGCAATGCGGGAGATGAAATAACCGTGATTTTTGATGCAGGAAGTTTGCCTGCTGTCAAAGCCGGGTGGAAGCGCGATTTTTTAATACGCACAGTGGGATGGGTAAAGGATGGTGATTTGAATACAGCCTTTGGTGCCACAGTAGAACCTTTGCCATTTCACGGAATGAAAAGCTATCCGCCAACCAAAGAAGATACATATCCTGACAATCTACTTGAGTATAACCGGAAATACAACACCCGTGTTGTTACTACGGAACCTTACCTGAATGCCTTAAAGCCGGGTAATCACCAAAATTAATAATGTTGAATCTTTCAGTAAAATTTTTTATTCATGCGATATTACATTGTTCTTTCATTTTTCTTGTTTTTTGCATTTTCAAAAATTCAGGCACAGCAAAAGGTTAAATTCACCGATGTTGCAACTCGATCAGGTATCCTTTTCAAGTATACTTTTGGCGACCACCATTACGAGAACATTCTCGAAAGCAGCGGCTCAGGTATAACAATATTTGACTACAACAATGATAAACTCATGGATGTGTTTGTTATGAATGGCACGTATATGCCGGGCATATCCGATGACTCGGGAATTCCTTATAAAAACACGCCGGATAAACTGTATAAAAACAACGGGAATGGAACGTTTACCGATGTAACCGTAAAGGCAGGGCTTGTTGATGTAAACTGGAGTATGGCTGCATCAGCAATTGACTATGACAATGACGGCGATCAGGACTTGTTTTTATTAAATTATGGCCCTAATGTATTCTATCGAAATAACGGCAATGGAACGTTTACCGATATTACCAATGAGGTTGGCCTGAAGGGCGTGGATAAATTAAATGGCTTTACCAAATGGAGCATTGGCGCATCATTCTGGGATCATAACAGAGATGGCCGGCTCGATGTAATGGTAGGCAATTTCCTGGCTTTTGATCCCGGCTATATTTCAACGCAAACACCAGGCATGATGCCCCATCCTTCGGAATACAAAGGCCAGGCCTCCTACTTTTACGAACAGCAGGCCGATGGAAAATTTGTTGATGCTACCAAAAAAGTTAACCTGTATTACCCCGATTCAAAGTGTATGGGCCTCACCATTTATGATTATGATAACGATGGGGATATGGATATTTTTCAGGCCAATGATCACCACCTGAATTATATGTTCCGCAATGATGGGTATACGTTCAGTGAAGTTGCTGTTTCCATAGGCGTAGCAGCTAATACCAAGGGCATAGGAAGTGGATCGATGCACGGAACCATTGGTGATATTGACGGGGATGGATTAATTGATATACTGGTTACGGACCTTGAGTATGGGGCATTATACCGGAACCTGGGAAACGGATTTTATGAAGATGTTATTGAAAAGAGCGGTGTGTCTGCCCATTTGGCCGGTAAAGGTGCATGGGCAAGTGCTTTTTTTGATTTCGACAATGATGGCGACCTGGATATCATTTCAGCCAATGGTATTGCAGAAGAATTGATTCCCCAGCTGCCTGTATTATTGGAAAACGATGGTAAGGGGCATTTCAGGAATACCGGAGCCCTGTATGGTGATTATTTTAAAGAAAAGCGGTCAGGCAGGGCGCTGTGTGTTTGGGATTATGACAATGATGGTGACCTTGATGTAATTGTTACCCATGTGGATGTTCAGTCGAATGCCGCACTGCTAAAAAACGACGGAGGCAATCAAAACCATTGGATAGGCATAAGCCTGACGGGCAAAAAAGACATTATACCGGCAATTTCCGCAAAGGTAGTTGTAACAACAGGTGGCAGGAAGCAGGTACGCATTAACCAATGGGCAACCACCTATCTTTGTAATAATGATCCCCGGTTGCATATTGGACTTGGCCAATTTTCAACGATTGACCAGATTGAAATCTTTTGGAATGATGGTACCAGGGATGTTTTAAAACAGGTAAAAGCCGATCGCTACATTACCATACGGCAGGGGATGGGCATCGTCCCCTAAATATACCCCGGTACATCCTTGCAACAGTGTATATAAACATCCTTTTGGAAGTAAATCAGGGCTGAATGTTGGGCCTGATAGCCCCGTTGCTCAGGTCGATCTGGCGCTGTGGAACGGGATATGCCGTGTCTGCGGGGGTTAAAACTATGGTTGAGTATATATCCCTATCCGAAGGAATGCTCTTTTGGTAGCTGATTATTCTGTTAAGTTCCTGAAAAGTTTTCCCCCACCGGTTAAGGTCGAAATAACGATGACCTTCGAGTCCGAATTCCAGTTTCCTTTCAATATTTAGCGCATAACGGGCATCTTCAACGCTGGCAAACGCTTCTTCGTAAGTAATCACAGAATAATTGGCTGCATTCAAAATCAGGTTGCCAACAGTGTCTTTGACAAAGCCAGCCGGATTGGCTGCCCTGTGGCGAACGCGGTTAATGTAAAACCTTGCCGCATCAAGGTTTGAGAGCGTTCCGGCACTTTCAATGTAACATTCAGCGATTAACAATAAAACATCGGCATACCGGATCATATGATAACCATGGGACAACCTTTGATGTCCGGGTTTTCCGTCTTCAGCAAATTTTTGGGTATGTGATTTTTTCAACATTTGCTTTTTTGGGCCATACGAAGCGGAAAATTGTTGATTTCCTACCCGGAGTGTATCCGAGTAAGTACCCCAATCCCAAAAGGGAATACCCTTTCTTCCTATGGTCCAGTCAATTCGCGGATCAAGCTGATCAGGATCTTCCTGCCATGCAAGCTTCCATTTTGATGGTGTGTAAAGCGGATTATTTCCGGTGTTGTTTGAAGCAAGTGATTTAAAGACTTTCCGGTTCCGGTTTGTTAATTCGTTAGGATCAGCTATGCTTACAATATCGTTTAATTGATAAGATTTACTCAGTGACCATGGTTTTGAGGGAGGTAAGCCATGATCATTGATTACCGGATGCAGGTTATACTCAAAGTTCTTATAGGGCAAGCCCTGATGCGTTCTGAAGGTATTCACGAACTCCTGGTTCGGTATAAGAAAACCGGGGTATTGTTGCAGCATACCTTTTTCTTCCGCGCCGGCGTTCGACATGTCGCCAGGTGCTCCGTTTCCTGAAGCCCCGCTTGCTGAAAACCGAACCGCGTAAATGGATTCGATACTATTAAGATTTTCCATGTCAAAGATTTCACCAAACGTATTCGCCAGACCGATTTCAGAACCGTCCGGTTTCCTGCCTAAGCGTTCCACATCAAGCAGCAGTATAAGTGCATCTTTATAGTTGTGATACATCTGCATTAATGCCTTTGCCAGTAATACTTTACATACAGTGCCATTAAACCTCGCATTGCTGCCCATACTGTCAGGCAAAAAGGTCCCTGCCTCAAGATCACGCAGGATATTACTCCTAATATCCGCCGTATTGGTTATTGAAGAGGGATCAGTATTTTCATCGATATAGGGAATGTTATTCCACATTTTCCATGCTTCAAAATGAAAATACCCGCGGAGTGCCCGGGCCTGTTTTACAATTATATCATTCGCCTCAGATGAAATTTTACCGGCTTCCATAACCACTCCTGCTTTAACAACGGTAGCATTGCAACGCGAAATGCCTTCGTAAAGCATCCTCCATTTATCATTCAATAATGTATTGGCTGAATTTTCTGAAAATGTTTGAATGGCTAAAATTTCTGCCCCCATCAAAGAGTCGGTGCCCAGGTTTGCTTCCATTCCCCTTACCGAACCCCATAGCCAATTGGTTGATGCACCGGTCCATGTTTCGGCGTATGCCTGTTTGGTTACTTGTGCCAGCATCGAATAGGCTCCATCCAGGAGTTCATTAACACGGCTTTCGCTGTTTTCATCGTGTGTTTTAGAATGTTCTGAATTGCATGACAAGCATATGCATGTGGCAAAACCCAGTATGATATGCGCTATATGTTTAAGCGAAAAGCTCACGTTGTTCCAATTAACCTGTAAAACTAACCAATTTTCATTATACGTGTTAAGGGCGGTTTTATTTACCTGAATACAATTTCGGCAAATACCGGAAAATGATCGGAAGGGAACCTGCCATTGTATGTATTGGTAAGTATGCCATACCGGTTCACTGCAAAATCACCGGTAACAAAAATGTGATCCAAACGGCCCTGGGGCTTTGATGTTATATCGAAGCTTGTAAAAGTGCCTCCCGGAGCATAACGCAATGGGGCCAATACATATGCATCACTCAAAAATTCAGTATTGTTCAGAATACCGTAATTAGGGTTTGTTTCGTCGAAATTAAAATCTCCTGTAAGAATAACCGGTTCACCGGCGGCAATCTCCTTAATCTTCGAAAGTATCAGCCTGGCACTTTCTGAACGGGCCTTTACGCCAAGATGGTCAAAATGGGTATTGAAAAAATAGAAAACCTTACCCGACTGTACCTCTTTGAATTTTCCCCAGGTGCAAATTCGTGGAAAAGCAGCATCCCAACCCTTATTTGGTTTATCCAGGGTTTCCGATAACCAGAAGTTTCCTTCTGCCAATAAAGTATAGAGGCTTTTCTTGTAGAAGATTGCAGCATATTCCCCTTTTTCAAGGCCATCGTCCCTGCCCACACCGATGAACTGGTATACCCGGGCATGATCTTTAATAAATTCAAGCTGATGTTTCAGTCCTTCCTGGGTACCGAAAATATCAAAGTCGTATAGCCTGATTAAGTCCGCTACATAAGGGGCACGGTTTGCCCATAAATCCAATGTGTCCCGTGGATTGTCAAAACGGATATTGTAAGTTGCCACACGTATTGTTTGCGCATCAACAGTGTATAAGCAAAAGACCATGAATAGTATGCAAAATGCTTTTTTCATTTTTTTACGGTTTAAGACGCCGGTAATTTTCCCTCACATGATGTTAAATTACAAAAAAGACCGACAATATGGGATAAATCATTATCTTCATTTTTATTCAAACAATGGTAAACAATGAACCGCCGGAAATTTATATCGTCTTCTGCACTGGCCTTGCCCTTAACAACGGCAGGGTTGGTTGCCTGCACAGGCAAAACATCCTTATCGCTTCCTGAGGATGAAATTATAATTGAAAAAGCAATCAAGGCTATGCTATGTATGGCCCGTATGGCATGGGAACAGGGAACAGCATCGCAAGCCTTAATAGCTGCCGGCAAAAAGGATTTGGTCATTCTTTTTGCCAAGGATGCCAT
The DNA here is from genome assembly GCA_964646255.1 of uncultured Bacteroidales bacterium. Taxonomy (GTDB): domain Bacteria; phylum Bacteroidota; class Bacteroidia; order Bacteroidales; family UBA10428; genus UBA5072. The sequence goes on along the minus strand of CAZYDI010000013.1, from coordinate 8,616 downwards.
TGTGAGGCAGACGGATGAAGGCAGGCTGGGCGTGCTGTACAGTGATGCCGGAACAACTGATCCGGCAGCAAATGGAGAGTCGGTATTGTTTGCCTGGGAACAGACGGGTGATGATCAATACAAGAAGGCTGCCGATGACATGTACAGGTATTTAAAACAAATCGCCCCCAAAACAGAAGATGGCATTTTGCACCATACCACTTCTGCACCACAGGTTTGGAGCGATACCGCTTTTATGGCACCACCCTTTCTTGCCATGATGAATGACTTTGAAGAAGCTGTAAAGCAAATTGAAGGCATAAGGAAATACCTTTTTGATCCGGAAAAGAAATTATATTACCACATGTGGGATGAGGGGAAGAAGGACTTTGCCCGCAAGTTATTCTGGGGTGGGGGAAATGGTTGGACTGCAGCAGGAATAGCAAAAATACTGGATGTTTTGCCAGATGACCAAACCGACTTCAGAAACCGGCTCAGCCGGTATGCGAAGGAAGTCATTGATGGATGCATTGCCTTTATGCGCAGCGATGGTTTGTTTCATGATATCATTGATGACAGCAACTCATTTGTTGAAACCAACCTGGGCCAAATGCTTTCTTTCTCCATCTATAAAGGGATTAAGGCAGGATGGCTTGATGAAAACTATAGGGCCAAAGCGGATCTGATGCGGAAGGCGGCGCATGCCCAACTTGACGCGTATGGAATAATTCAGGGAGCATGTGGAGCACCTTATTTTGATAAACCAGGGACGTCGGTGGAAGCCCAGGCATTCTTCATCCTAATGGAATATGCATGGAAATCACTCCAGTAATTGGTATTCAAACTGAGGATGGCCCGACCGGCCATCCAGTGAATAACTGAGGAAGCGGAGTTTGTAGTAGTTGCCGGCCGCTGTTTTAAACAGGTATGTGTAGTGGGTTTTTACCTCGTACGTCGCCGCTCCTCCTCCCGAAACATCTACAGTTACCGTTTTCCAATTATATCCGGGAATATTGCGATTGTTTGTCAGGGATACCCGGCTGATCGTTTCCCAATCAATTTCGGCATACGGGTGAATGGAATCCAGTGCCCCCATTGTATTCCAGCCATTCAAAATACCACCACCCACAAGATAGGGCATGGTAATATTGAAATTTGTAGCCAGGTTATAATACGAAGTGAAAACAATATCATAAGCTGCTTTGCCTGGTTCCAGGTATTTCTGCCGGTGGTCAGCAAAAGAATAATAAACAAAATTTACGGTGGTATCTTTCTTTATCGATACCGTATCGGCGGTGCCATGAGGATCCTGGTAGATGAACAAATAAGCGGTGTCGGATACAGTAAGGAATTGCAGCATGATTTTGCTGGTAAAACTGCCATTGGCAAGTTTGGTAAGAATGTAAATGTTTTGGGAATAGTCCTTTGAACCATTGTGGAAAGTAACCCAATCGCCGGCTGCAGTTGAATCGGGCCATGCCGATTGTATATCGTATAAGCCATATAATCCGGAGGGAACATCAGGCAGATGGTTGAATGATTTTTGATTCGTGTTGTATAAAAACCATGAATTACCGGAATTGGTAATGATGTGCCACCCTTCTTCGCTGCTTTCAAAACCAATTTCCCATTCGTTGTTATTGTGCGCCCGAACTACCTGTCCTGTTTCCAGATCAAAATAACTTTGGTATTTCTGCACTGAATCGTTAATGGTTATAATTGAACCCGGAAAGGGATCAACGCGTTCATCCTCTTTAAAACACGATGCAAGCAGTAATGAAAAAGCAACGGGCACTATGGTGTGTTTATATTGCATGGCTTACTTTGACAATGAAAATTTTGTACTGATAAAGAATGTGCGGCCATAGCCAATGGTGGTAGCGTTATTCATGCTTCCATGAATATTAATATCGCCAATGGAATTGATCAGCTTAACATTCATAATATTTTTTAATCCTGCAGACACCGTAAGTTTTCCATCAAAAAATGACCTGGTGAGCGAAGCATCCATCATATGGTAGTCATCTGTGCGTTGTTGACCAACTGCATTCAATGTTCCCCCTTCGTCGTAGTTGCCGGCAAACTCCAGGTATTCATCATTATACTTATAAAACACGGCGATACTGAGGTTGTATTTTTGGATATTCCATGTTGAAGACCCTACATAATCCAGCGACCATGCAAACCTGCCGGTTTCATCAAGCCTGGTTTTCCCTGTGGCTATTGCCCCGGCGCTAATCATTATTCCCGGTGAATGCCGGAAAGTTATACCCCATTCTGCACCTTTTGTTTTGTACAGGGCGCCGGCAACATTAAAATACTGCCCCAATCCGGGCTGAGTTTTGCTCAGTGCAAGTTGAATGGCATTTTCTATGGCATTGTAGAACAATCCTGCTTCGAGATTCCATGCATTTTTGTTTTGCCGGATGTTATAGTTAAGGTTGATGCTCACATTGTCTGCCCTTTCGGCGATGAGGTTTTCATTGCCAAGGATATAATGATTGTTGTCGATAAACTGCAGGTATAATTGCCGGAGCGATGGAGCCCGGAATCCTTTTGCATAGGAAGCCTTTACAACGAAATTACGTGGATTGTATTTGATGCTTATTCCGTACACCAATGGCGTTTTGTAATCAGAATTCAACATTGCCCTTAAACCGGGCTGCAGGCTTACAGTGCTGACCGGCCTGTAAATAAAATTAATAAAACCTGAGATATCCGAAATTTCCCTGCGACCACTGGTATGCTTACCTTTTGCCGATTCATAACTGACATCGAATCCGGTTTGGTATTCGAATTTTTTTCCGGTAACGTTTGACGCGAAACCGCGTGCTGTAACCAGGTGAAAGGTTGTTGTATCATGCAACGCTCTGTCGGGCGAAATTGTTTTTTGAAGATTTACCAGGTCATTCAAATAGGTTATCCTTCTTTTGTTAAAATATGAATAACCGGTTTGCAGGTTAATGACAAAGTTGTCATTCAAAATCCGTGTAAAATTCATCCTGCTGTTCAACCGTTGGGTATAATGATATCCGTCAAGTGCCTTTTCATATAAGTTTGCCAGTGTCAGGGCACCCGGGTCGCGAAGTTCCTCGTGCAGAAAATCCGTGTTGAATGAAAATTTCAGGTTTTTTTTCCTGTAATGGTATGAAATTCCTGATGTATACTGTCGTTTGGGTTTCCATGTTTTATAGCGCGAACTGTCAACCGGATGCCAGCCATCGAAGAAATTACGTGATAAATGTATGCCCAAAGCATTTTGCTTGTTCAATTGCATCGAATACATCAGCCCGGCATTATATCTCCCGATGGTTTCATAGTAGGCATCCACACTTGCATGAAGTTTTTTTTCGAAACGGTCGCTGGTAATAATATTAATGACTCCCGCCAGGGCATTGCTGCCGTATAGTACGGACATCGGTCCTTCAATAATTTCAATATGATCGATATTCTGCAGTGTTAGCTGCCCAAAGTCAATTCTGTCATAAACCCTCCCCGTTACAGGCATTCCATCAATCAGAATTTTAATATGTTCACCGGAAAGTCCCCTTATACGAATGAAGTCGCCCAATAAATCGGCTGAATGAAAATTAAAACCTTTCCTGGTTTTAAGGAGATCACCCAGGTTTACAGGTGATTTCCGTTCAATTTCACGGGCATCGATTACCTGAATATTATATATGGATTGATCCACAGGTTGGGGCCTGAATTGTCCCGTAACAACAACCTGGCTTATGGTATCGGTTCCTGGTTTGTCCAAAAAAAGGGTATCCGGCTGGGAAAAAGCCGGCATGAAATAAAACATAAAGCATACAAGGACAATACAGCGTGCTGCTTTCCTTGCATGCTCCTGCAAAATGTGTGGTGATCGTTTATTCAACCTTCCTTACTTTAAAATCAATGGTTCCGTTGTTCAACCCTCCGTATTCGGTGAAATAGAGCTGATAGTCATTCCCATCCACCGATTGAATGAAATAGCTAATACTGTCAACGATGAATACCTGGTTTAGCTGGTTGGTAACTTTCCAGTCGTAACCAATGGCATTGGTTGCATCATCATAATTGCCCGCGCTTATTTGTTCAGGGTGTCCTTCCACTTTCGACACAGAGACGTCTTTATTGGACAAAACACCGGTTACGGGATAATTCATGAACGTTCCCGGGCCTGAAGGCACTTTAACGATGTAACGGGTAAACAAAAGATCCCAGGTTTCCATGTCAGGCTCTGCTTCCACCACTGCTTTATCAACGAGCGAATAATGAATGAAGTTTCTATCCACATAAGAAAGCGTGGGAATCACATCCACTGTTTCATCGCTGTTGTCAAGGTTTGCATATCGAATATGACTGGCTCCGGTAGCCCCCATTTTGACGCGGATGAGCAGTTTTTTATACGAACCGTCAGCCGCCTTAATCACAAAAAGAGAATCTCCGCCAACATTGTGATCGGGATTGCCTGCATGGTATGTTCCCCATCCATAATTAGGAAAACCTGTGGCAGTTAAATTGAAAGCACCCCTGTCCCAGTCGCTTTTGTCATTAAAACGTGGCTCCAATCCCGTTATGGTGTTTTCGTCTATGTCGTTCCAGTCATTGGTGTCGCCGACGCTGTACAATTCAACACCGGCCCCTTCATTTATAATGATTGTCGCACCTTGCAGCGGAGTTGAGAATGCAATATCCCAATCAGCGCGATTCACCGTGTTCACTTCGCCGGTGGTAAGGCTGTAATAAACATCATTAGTACTTCCGGCGCCCATTTCAACGGTGACATCCTGGAATGCAGGGTTATTATCATTGTTGTCATTATCCTCACAAGCGACTGCAATACAGGCAATAGCAAAGGCATAAATAAGCTTTTTCATGGTTATATTTGATAAAAAATTAAACAGTATTGGTAATGTAAAATAATGCAGACGCCCTGGTATATACGCGTTTATATATCAGATGCCATCAGGAGCATATCAGATGGGTTATATATGTAGCTGGTGGAGCTCGCATCGCGTTACTTTTAAGGTAAAGCGTAAGGCATGCGAATACTTTTTCAGGAATAAAGATTTTTGAATGTTGTTGCCTGTTATTATATATTACTGATGTTTCCTCACAACAATCGTCTGCGTCCATTGTGAGCATTATTGAAATGTACAAACCGGCAGGATCATGCTGTAATTCGATAGTTTGGTTATTGGTGGGCGTGGAGAATAAGCCATGCCATACTGCATGTATCCGGCCGCTGAATCCAATAAACATAAAGGCGGATAAAATGAAGAGATATAAGATATAGGGCAGTATGGTATTAAATCCCCCGAGAAAAAACATGAATGATTGCTTTTACGAGTAACAACGATTTTCCAATAAAGTTTTATTGCAGCGAATTGCGTCCATAGCTGGCATCGGCCCTGGATGCTAATTGCCGGGTGCCTTGTGAACGCTGAAAATGAAAAAAACGGGCAGCATAAAATCAACCCGTTTAATCTTTTTTAAACTTTATTACTTACACTACCGGATCGCCACCGCCGCGGATCAGGCGCAGTAAAATTGCAATTACTGCCAGTACCAGTAAGATATGAATAATAGCCCCGGCATTGTATGCAAACAAGCCAATAGCCCAACCTATTACTAGGATCACGGCTATAATATACAGTAAGTTTCTCATTTGATTTGTTTTTAAATTATATATTAAAACACTAAGCCAACAGTGGCCTGAATCCAAACATTCTTGAATCGCGGATCGGTTGAAGTTCCATCACCGTTATTATGCTGGAGGTCCCAGCCAACGCGTCCGGATATTAATAACGGGTAGGCTGTTACATCCAACCCGCCTGTTACCCCCAAGATGTTTTTGCGGATATTGCTATTCTTGATTTCTGTTTGCTGTTCAAAGGAAAGATTTCCTGAGTCGAAGTTTATTTTCTTGTGCAACAGAAAAGAAAATACCGGCCCCGCTAACAAAGAGAGACTTTTACCCGGCTTAACCTGCAACAGTAAAGGTACATCAAGGTAATCGAAAGATCGCGTGTACTCATAATCAGCAAGCAACAGGTTACCTTCGCCTTTATATCCTTTCTGGGAATATATCACTTCGGGTTGTACACCCAAATACCTTCCCAGTGGAAGTGAAAGGAATGCACCTGCGGCAATACCTATTTTTGATGAATTGCTTAAATCCTCTGTCTTTGTGTCATACAGACTTGCCACGTTAATACCTGCCTTTATACCCACCGAAGGCCGTGTTGTCCTGTCACTGTCGGGTAGCATTGTCTGAGCCAAGCCCGCATTTATTGTAAGAAGAAGAAGTACAATTCCTCCTGGTAATCTTTTTTTATAATTGAACATAACGTATGGTGTTTTGGTTTTTGTCAGATGTTAAGTAAAAAGCCATCATTACGATGGCCTTTTACCTTGGTTTTTCAGCATTAATCATCATTGGTTTTTAATCCCCATATCTCAACCTCGGCTTGGTGATCGTTACGGTTTGGAAGGGTCTTATAAACGAAAACAACCTTCTTTAAATCCTGTTCTCCGTTTTCAAATTCTATAACCCTGCTTTCACCCCGGGGTTTCAATGGAAAATTCACGTTGATGTCTTCTTTGCCACCTTTATCAAAGTAGACTTCCATATCCATCAAATGAATGGGAACATCCTTAACTTTGAATTTAATGGCGGCAAATTTATCGGCTCCTATTACAGTGATTTCATCCCGATCGGTTTCAAAATTCACGGTTGTTTCGCCAATTTTGTGCCAGTCGGTTCTATCGCTTAATATAGGGCTGACAGGTTGGGCATTCATAAATAGAACGGTAACGAATGCCATGGCCATTATCATCATTATCTTTTTCATATTCTAAAATTTTGAGTTTATAACTATTGCTGAACCATCAATAGGATTCTAATTCCTGTTGCAGTTCGCGATCAGTTTTTCCGAGCTTCTTTTGAAGTCGTCCGAATAATTCATCCTCTTTACCTTCAACATAAAGAAGATCGTCATCGGTAAGGTTGGCATATTTTTGTTTTAGTTTGCCTTTTACCTCATTCCAGTTTCCTTTAACAATTTGTTTTGTGCTCATGATAGTAATGTTTTAGTCTTTGGTTTCTGTGCTGGCTTCATAATTGATGTCATTTTCGGCGATCGAAGTAAGTAGCCTGTCGGCTTCTTTTTCTTCTTCCAGGGTAGCATCAAGTAATTCGGCAATATCATCGTGTCCCATAGTTCTTGCTAATTGTGCAAGTCCTCCGTAGGCAGCAATTTCATAATGTTCAATTTTCTGCGCCGAAACAATTATGCCAACGTCTCTTGTAACCGAACCTTCTTCAGTTTCATCAATAACGTCTTCTCCTTCTTCGATGAGGCCGGCCATTCCTTCGCATTTTTTCCCGGATGCTTTCTCACCCAACATATCAAAAATCATTTCGAGACGATTAATCTGTTCCTTTGTAATTTCTAAATGCTCACCCAGGGTTTTTTCCAGTTGAATGGTAGTGGCTTCACTCTGCATTTTGGGAATAGCCTTTAACAGCTTATTTTCTGCCCAATAAATGTCTTTAAGACCATCGATCATGAACTCATGAAGCAATGAATCTTTCATATTCATTTGATTTTCCATATTATTTATGTTTTTAATTGGTTTTCACACAAATAATATAAAAAATGTACCACATTGTTATCTGTCAGATAATCAATGAAAAATCAACGATGTATGTTTAGGTTTTCATTGAGAAAAATCCACAAACGGGGGAAGAATTTACTCATCACGAAGCCTTCTTCTTCTTCATTTCAAGGCTGGCTTTCAATTGCTCAATAAGGTCTTGCGATTTGCTATGAACAACCTTAAACTTGGGAGTTTCTTTTTTGATACCCCTGGATTTGTTTTCAATAATTCTCATCAGCTCTTCAATATAGGTATCTTTATATTGTTTAATGTCGAATTCACCCGCAGTTTGCTCAATTAATGTTACCGCCATCTGCAGTTCCTTTCCCTTGATTTCGGAGGTATCAGGTAAATCAAGTTTATCGGGTTTTCTTATTTCATCGTAAAAATGCAAACGGTGTAACATAATTAATTTATCCGAAGGCCTAAGTACGGCCAGGTTTTCCTTGTTACGCATTACAAAAGTTGCGACTCCTGCTTTACCGGTTTTTTGCAATGCTTCTTTAAGCAGAAGGTATGCCTTTTTGCCCGTTTTGTCAGGTTCAAGATAATAGGCGCTTTCATAATATATCTGATCGATTTCTTCCATTTTTACGAAATCGGTAATTTCGATCATCTTGGTTTTTTTTGCATTGGCCTGCTCAAAATCTGTGTTTTCCAATACAATATAGCGGTCATCGTACCGGTAACCCTTGACAATATTCTCAGACGGGACTTCCTTGCCCGTTGTAGCGTTTACTTTTTTATACTTGATGTTTGAGAGGTCAGTTTTATCAAGCATATCCAGTTCCAGCCTTGTCGGTTCAATGGCCGTATATATTTTAACAGGTATGTTTACGAGCCCAAATCCTATTGAGCCACTCCAAATGGGGCGCATAACAGATAATTTTTTCAATAATTTGAATTGCTCCAGCCTCCATGGCTGTTATACAACAACATTCTGAAACATTGATTGTTTAATACATGGCGTTCCATATGAAATTTTTT
>CAZYDI010000012.1:0-58646 GCA_964646255.1 uncultured Bacteroidales bacterium | reverse complement strand
GGAGTAAGGAGTAGGGAGTAAGGAGTAGGGAGTAAGGAGTAGGGAGTAGGGAGTAAGGAGTAAGGAGTAGGGAGTAGGGAGTAGGGAGTAGGGAGTAGGGAGTAGGGAGTAGGGTGCGGGAATGGATTATTTACAAAATTTATTTGGATTGTTGATCATCGATATCAGCATTTTACGGATTTCATCATATTTAGAGATAAAATCATGATGTATATCAGAAGAAATATAATTAAGATCATACGCCATATTCAACCATACTTCTGTTTCAAATTCTTCACCGAGTGCATCTGAGAGCTTATTGATAAAAGCTTTAAGATAAATTCTTTTCGCCCATGATTCAGCTATATTGACAGGTATTGACCTGGAAGATCTTCTTATTTGATCAATTAAGGAATATTTTTCTTCAACAGGGAAATTACAGGATACTTTAAATATCTCAATGGCTAATTCATAAGATTTTTGAAAAACAATCAAATCCCTGAAACCTTGAAAAGACATACTAATGGAAGTTAGAAATACAATTTTTAAAAACATTCTTTCTATCACACTCCCATCACCCATCACCCAACTCCATTCTCCTTACTCCGTTCTCCTTACTCCCTACTCCCTACTTCTTTCTCTACCATTCATTCTCCCAGTACTGGCCTTCGCTGGCGGCTTCGGCATTTACATCGCTGCAATTAAGTAAAGGAGACATGCCCGGTGGAATTTCAAACAGATCCTCCTGTGAAATGCCCAGGGATTTGTCTGCATACACGCGTTTCATAAACTCAGCATATATTGGAAGCGCCATGGTGGCTCCCTGTCCCATGCTAAGGTAATCGAAGTGCACCGACCGGTCTTCTGCACCTACCCACGTGCCGGCAACAAGTTTGGGTGTAATGCCAATCATCCATCCATCGGAATGATTCTGAGTGGTACCTGTTTTAGCAGCAATCTGGGCAGTGAAATTGTACCTGTAGCGTAACCTGACAGCAGTTCCGAAATTGGTTACCCCTTCCAACAGGTTCAGCATAAGGTAGGCTGTTTGTTCATTGATGGCTTCAATACGCTCCGGCTGAACCTCAATGAGCAAATTGCCGTTTTTGTCTTCAATACGGGTTATGTACACCGGCTTGGTATGCATACCCTTATTGGCAAAAGTGGCGTATGATGAAACCATTTCAGCCACGCTCATGTCGGAGGTGCCGAAGATCATTGATGGCACCGGATCGATATAGCTGGTGATGCCCATTTTATGCGCAATGTCGGCAATTGGTTTCGGATTATACTGTTTTACCAACCATGCTGAAATATTGTTTTCGGAGGTAGCAAGTCCCCATTTAAGCGTTTTCCATTGGTTGAGATCTTCCTTGAAACCGCTGCTCCTGGGCGTGTATATCGAATCCTGGTTAATAACAAAAGTCTGCGAAATATTCAGCACCTCATCGCAGGGACTTCTTCCTTCCTGCATGGCAAGAATATATAAGAACGGCTTGAAAGTAGAGCCTGCCTGCCGCTTACCCTGGGTAACATGGTCGTATTTAAAGGTGGTGAAATCTATGCCGCCTACATAGGCTTTTACATACCCTGAAATAGGATCCATAGCCATAAAGCCGGTGCGAAGGAAATGTTTGTAGTAGCGGATTGAATCATAGGGCGACATGGTGGTATCAATTTCACCCCTCCAGCTAAACAATTTCATTTGAACAGGCTTTTTAAATTCCTTAAGCATATCCTTTGCAGACATACCCTGGTTTTTGAGCTTTTTTCCCCTGTCGGAATTGAGCATCGCCCTGTTCATTATGCGCTGTATATCGTCATCAGAAAGGTCGCGTGAAAAAGGAGCCCTTTTGCTTCCGCGCTTTTCCTTGAAAAATGCAGGTTGGAGATATTCAGCCAGATGCACCTTTACTGCTTCTTCCGCGTATTGCTGCATTTTTGAATTGATGGTGGTATAGATTTTCAGCCCGTCGGTATACAGGTTGTAAGGCTTCCCATCCGGTTTCCTGTTTTTATTGCACCATCCATACAAAGGATCGTTTGCCCACTTAAGCGAATCTTCGCGGTAAACAGAATATTCGTAATAATCGCGCCGTTTAGGCTCTTTTGCATTGAGCGTACGCCGGATAAATTCCCGGTAATATGTGGCAGGGCCTTCATTATGCGATACCCGCTGAAATTTGGTATTTAAAGGAAGGGACTTTAGCGAATCGGTAAGTTGTTCTGACAGGTAGCCGTATTTTTCCATCTGGTTAAGTACCACATTCCGGCGAAGCAGCACCCTGTTCCTTTTGGCGGAATCGTTCGGATTGTAGAATGAGGGGTTTTTAGCCATGCCAACAAGCATAGCACCCTGTTCTATTGAAAGTGAATCGGGCAGAGTACTGAAATATACCTGTGCAGCTGATTTAATGCCAGCAGCCTCATTTACAAAGTCGCATTGATTAAAATACATGGTAATAATCTCTTCCTTCGTATAGGCTTTTTCGAGGCGCACCGCGATGATCCATTCCTTTATTTTCTGAAATCCTCGTCCGATTCTGGATTTTGGCGGTTCGTGAAATAGTAGTTTAGCCAACTGCTGGGTTATGGTGCTTCCTCCGCCGGAGCTTTTTTGTTGCAGCAGTCCGGTTTTAATAACCATACGGGCAACGCCCTTGGCGTCTATGCCCGAATGACGGTAAAAGCGTTTGTCCTCGGTTGCAATCAGCGCATCAACAAGGTGGTGAGGCAGTTCATTATAATCTACATAGGTCCTGTTCTGGTTTCGGTAAAAATAAGTTCCCAAAACCTTGCCATCATCAGAGATAACCTGTGAGGAAAGGTTAATTTTTGGATTCTCCAATGTTTTGATATCAGGCATATAGCCCAGGGCACCCAGTGCTGCAAGAACCAAAAAAATGAAAAGGATTGCAAAAGGGGCGGAGAAGATGATCCAGAAATAGCGGTTAACTTTTTTCCGGTCGAATGTTGCTTTATTCATACAAATTAACTGTGAAGGCAGTAAAAATAGTAATTATTTGAATTAAAATTTTGAACTTAGGAGCATAATTGATTTATTTGCACCGTTATAAAAGTTCATGTACATGATTAATAATCTGGTCATTGTTGAGTCTCCTGCAAAAGCTAAAACCATCGAAAAATTTCTTGGTAAGGATTTCACGGTTAAGTCGAGCATGGGCCATATACGTGATTTGGCAAAAGAAGGTCTGGGTATTGATATCAATAACAATTTTAAGCCCCGCTATATTGTTCCTGAGGATAAAAAAAAGACCGTTGCCGATTTAAAAGCCTCGGCAAAAAAGGCGGCTGTAGTATGGCTTGCATCTGATGAAGACCGCGAAGGAGAGGCTATTGCCTGGCATTTAAGCGAAGAGTTGAAACTGGAAAAGGACAAGACGCGCCGGATTGTTTTCCACGAAATTACAAAGGAGGCCATTCTTCATGCTGTGAAGAATCACCGGAAAATTGACCAGCATCTGGTAAACGCACAACAGGCAAGAAGAATACTCGACCGGATTGTGGGTTTTGAAATATCCCCTGTTTTATGGCGTAAAGTAAAGCCCCAGTTGTCGGCCGGACGTGTTCAATCAGTTGCCGTGAGGCTTATCGTTGAAAGGGAAAGAGAGATCATTCAGTTTAAGAGTACTTCTTCATTCAGGGTAAGTGCATTATTTGAAATTTCCGGGAAAGACAAGAAAAAGCAATTGCTTAAAGCCGAACTTGATGAGCGGTTTCCGGATCAGAAAAAGGCACTGGAGTTCATTGAGCATTGCAAAAAGGCTAACTTCACCATTGCCGATATTGTTAAAAAACCTGCAAGAAAATCGCCCTCGCCCCCATTTACAACATCAACCCTTCAGCAAGAGGCAAGCCGCAAACTGGGATTCTCTGTTTCTCAAACCATGACCGTTGCCCAGCGATTATATGAAGCAGGGTTAATTACTTACATGCGAACCGATTCGGTGAACCTGGCCAAAACTGCGCTTGAAGCTGCCGAAGCGATCATCAGCAAGGAATATGGCAAGGAGTATGTAAACATACGGAACTATAAAACCAAAAGCAAAGGCGCGCAGGAGGCTCACGAGGCAATACGGCCCGCTTACATGAACAAGCTGTCGATTGACGGCAACAATACCGAAAAGAAACTGTACGACCTGATCTGGAAGAGAACAGTGGCTTCACAGATGAGTGATGCAAAACTTGAAAAGACAACGGTAAGTATTGATGTTTCCGGCAAAAAGCAGAAATTCATTGCTGAAGGTGAAGTGATGAAATTCGATGGATTCCTGAAAGTTTACCTGGAATCTACCGATGATGAATCAGAAGAGGATTCAAAAACACTGCTTCCTCCGCTTGAAGTGGGCTTAGAGCTACCCTATGTGTCCATAAGTGCCACCGAAAGGTTTACCCATTACCCGCCCAGGTATACAGAAGCCAGCCTTGTTAAGAAGCTCGAGGAACTTGGAATCGGCCGTCCTTCCACTTATGCCCCTACTATTTCTACCATTCAGCAAAGGGGATATGTGATCAAGGAAGAGCGACAAGGCAAGGAACGGAATTATACCGTAATTACACTTGCAAAAGGGGACATTAAGAAGGAAGTAAAAACTGAAATTACCGGCGCTGAAAAGGGCAAATTGTTCCCGGATAATATTGGGATGATGGTAAATGATTTCCTGGTTGCAGAGTTTACGGAGATTTTGGACTATAATTTCACGGCCTCTGTGGAAAAGGAATTTGATGAAATAGCCGAGGGCAAGAAGAACTGGACTGATATGATCAAACGGTTCTATAAACCTTTTCATCAGAAAGTGGAGGCCACCCTGGCCAAAAAGGAAGTGGCCAAGCCTGAACGCTATCTGGGGGTTGATCCGGTTTCGAAAAAACCAGTTTATACACGGCTGGCAAGGTTTGGCGCTGTAGCGCAGATTGGTGAGACAACCGGAGAGGAGAAGCCAAAGTATGCCCAATTGCGAAAGGGACAGAACATAGAGTCGATTACCTTGCAGGAGGCGCTGGACTTGTTTAAACTTCCCAGGATTATCGGCAAGTTTGAGGAAAAAGACGTGACGGTTTCAACCGGGAGGTTCGGGCCTTACGTATTGCACGATTCAAAGTTTTATTCACTACGTCGTGAGGATGATCCCTATACCATTGAACTGGACAGGGCGGTTCAACTCATTAATGAAAAGAGGGAAAAAGACCGCAACAAGGTAATTTCAGTGTTTAAGCAGGATAAAGACCTTTCGGTATTAAACGGGCGTTGGGGTCCTTACATCAGCTACAAAAAGGAAAACTATAAAATTCCCAGAGGCACCGATCCAAAATCACTCAGTTATGATGAATGCATGAAGATTATCGAAGAGAATCCTGTGAAAAAGAAGAAAAAGAAATAAAGCAATGGATCTCAATGATTACTTTGAACCCATTTCACTCGATCGTTCCGATGATACCCCGGCGTTAACCGACACTGCTTTTGGCCGAAGTATTCGCATTAATACAGCGAGCAACCCGATTGATGAAATATCTGACTATCATATTGCCATTTTCGGCATACAGGAAGAGCGTAATTCACTTAATAAAGGTTCAGCTGCATCGCCCGATGCAATAAGGCGTAAACTGTATGCTTTAAGCCGTGTGAATGAGCGGTTGAAAATCATCGACCTGGGTAATATTAAACAGACCGCAAAACTCGAAGACGCCTTTTACGGAGTTCGGGATGTTATGATAGATTTGTTGAATAACCAGGTGACGGCTATTGTATTGGGTGGCACGCAGGATATTACCGTAGCTTTATTCAATGCTTTTGAACTTAAGACCAATAAGGTGAATGTAGTCAGCATTGATTCCAGGATAGATATGGATAAAATTCCCACCGGATCATTCAACTGGAACAATGCCCTGGTCGACAGCCCGAATCTGTTCAGGTATACGGCCATGGGTCATCAGCAGTACCTGGTGAACAGCGGGCATATCGAGACACTTGAAAAAAAGGGTTTTGATGCCTTGCGGCTGGGCCTGCTTCACTCAAATATGCAAACGGCAGAGCCCTATTTGCGCGATGCGCACCTTGTGAGTTTTGATGTATCAGCCATAAAGCAGTCTGATTCGCCGGGAACAATGTATCCTTCCCCAAACGGTTTTCTGGCCGAGGAAGCATGCCTGCTCTCCCGTTATGCCGGCCTGAGTGATCTTGTTTCGTGTTTTGGAATTTTTGAGGCGAATGGTAAATACGACCACAACTTTCAAACAATGCACCTGGCGGCTCAGTCGGTTTGGTATTTTATTGAAGGTTTCGGTCAGCGCAAGAAGGAAAAACCAGCACAGAACCAGGCAGATTTCAAGGTGTTCATGGTGAATCACCAGGACATGGAACATGCGCTTACCTTTTATAAAAGTTTGCATACCGGACGATGGTGGATGGAAATTCCTGATATGAAAAGCGGGGTGCAAATAATGGTTGCCTGTTCACAGGATGAGTACCAGCAGGCGTGCAATCATGAAATTCCGGAAATGTGGTGGAAGGCTTTTCAGCGAATTAATTAATGCAGATTTTATTGCCCGGGTTGAAAGATTGGATGCCAGGCTGCTGCCAGGGTTAGGTCAATTCATAGTCACGCTGATTAAGCCGCTTCAGAGTACTCATGGTACCTGAAGACAGCTTTATCAAGGAGTTCTTCAAATATCTGTCCGCTTTCAAGGGCATCTTCATCCTCAATTTCATAGTGCCAGTTAACAAAAAATTCCTTAACCTTCGAATTCCTGTCAAGTGAGCGAAGAATTTCCAGAATTTTCTTGGACGATGCGCTGTTTAAATATTCCAGGTTCAGATCAATCTTTACAACTGCAGTATCAAGTTCCCTTACCCATGCAATAAGGGGATCGTAAAAACGCGACACATTTTCGGGAAGTGATCTTCCTTCGATGAGCAAACGGCCGTCGGCTGTGAACCTTACCGCGGGAGTACAACTGGTTGGATCGCAATTAATATTTTTCATCGGTAGTATTTTGTTTGATTGCTTTCGTTTACGAGAATGGTTAAAATAAGATTATAACTTATGACGAACAGGTGATATTGATTGACTATTTTCGCCTGGTAAGAAATAAATGCAGAATACCGTTCAAACTTGCATGCGAAGCCATTATTTGTTAAAAACCACTGAATGTTGGAAGTAATTGATTTATCACATACAATAGAACAAGGCATGCCGGTTTTCCCGGGTTCTTTACCGGTTAAAATCAGTAAAGGGGCAAGTATTGCCAGGGAAGGTTTCAATGAGTTGTTGCTCTCCATCTCAGGACATACAGGAACCCATATTGATACCGGACGTCATCTTTCTGATGCATGGCCGGATGTTTCCTCCTTAGGCCCGGAAACATTTACGGGTAAAGGTATCGTTATTGACTGTACAAAGGCAGGAGCAATTTTGGATCGTGAATTATTTACAGCCGAAAAGCGCTTAGGGGATGCTGAGTTTGTACTTCTGATGACAGGTTGGAGCCGGTATTGGAAAAGTGAAGTTTATTTTCAATCATTTCCTGTATTGGCAATCGAAGCCGCCAATTACCTGTCCTCCTTCCCATTAAAAGGCATAGGCATCGATTGTCCCGGTTTCGATACCGCCGACAGTAAGGATTTTCATAACCATTTGATCTTTTTGTCGAAAGGCATTCTGCTCATTGAAAACCTTACCAATTTGCAATTGTTGCCCTCCGGATCATTTACTTTTTCATGCTTTCCTTTGAAAATCAGCGGAGGTGACGGGTCACCGGTAAGGGCTGCCGGAATAATTTCCTGAATGTATTATTAATCTTTGACTTGTAATTTGTTAAGTATTTTCATAATTTTGTACGAATTTTGAAAAACTCAGCTGAAGAACTAAATGACAGGTACTAAGGTTCTTTACGTATCCCAGGAAATCACCCCGTATCTTCCGGAATCCGAAATGTCGGTTATCGGAAGAAATCTCCCGCAGGCTATACAGGAAAAGGGGAGGGAAATACGAACATTTATGCCCAAGTATGGTTGTATCAATGAACGAAGGAATCAGCTTCATGAGGTGATCCGATTGTCAGGAATGAACATTATCATTGATGATACCGACCATCCTTTGATTATCAAAGTTGCGTCCATTCAGGCTGCGCGTATGCAGGTATATTTCATTGACAATGATGATTATTTTCAGCGTAAGTTTTTGCTTACGGATGAAAAAGGCGACTTCTTTGACGACAATGATGAAAGGGCAATATTTTTTGCCAGGGGAGTTCTTGAAACCGTAAAAAAATTGCAATGGCCTCCTGATATCATTCATTGTCATGGATGGTTTTCGGGTTTGATAGCCCTTTACATCAAGCAGATGTACAATGAGGACCCGGTATTCAGAAAAGCGCGGGTAATCACATCAATTTATGACAGCGATTTCAATAAACCGCTGAATAAGGGCTTTAAGAAAAAATTGTTAATGGACGGAATTTCTGAGCAGGACTTAAAGGTAGTTGATAATCCTGATTATGTAAATTTCTGTAAATTGGTGGTGAATATGTCTGACGGCATTATTGCGGGAAGCGTAAACATCAACAAAGATGTGCTGAAGTATGCTGAGAAATCGAAGAAGCCATTCTTGGCTTACCAAAACAGTGATACATATATTGATTCCTATGCTGCGTTTTATGATCAGGTAAGCAGCAGTTCACAAGTAAAATAATTTTTTAATCCGTTCTTATGTGTGGTATTGTCGGTTATATTGGTTACCGGGATGCATATCCTGTATTAATTAATGGACTAAAGCGGTTGGAATACAGGGGATATGATTCGGCAGGCATTTCTGTGCTTGACGGAGAAACCAGGATATATAAGTGCAAAGGGAAAGTTCAGGACCTGGAGATGCATGTAAACGGCCATCCTATATCAGGGCACATTGGCATGGGGCATACCCGCTGGGCTACGCATGGAGAGCCTAACGACATCAACGCACATCCTCACCAATCACACAGTGGTAAATTTGTTATCATTCACAATGGTATCATTGAGAATTATGCTGAACTAAAGGACCGTCTCATCCACCGCGGCTACAAGTTTACAAGTCAAACCGATTCGGAAGTGCTGGTTAACCTCATTGATTACATCTATACCAAAGGCGAAGTGGATGCCGAGATGGCCGTAAGGCTCGCACTCTGCAAGGTTGAAGGTGCGTATGGCATAGTGGTCATGTGTACGGATGAACCTGATAAACTCATCGCTGCCCGCAAAGGAAGTCCCCTGGTTATCGGCGTCGGCAATGATGAATACTTTATTGCCTCCGATGCAACGCCCATCGTTGAATACACAAAGAGTGTCATATACCTGAGCGATCAGAATGTGGCTGTAATAAAAAAAGGGGAGCTTATCCTTAAGAACCTCAAGAATATTCCCCTTACACCCACGGTGCAGCAAATTACGCTCGACATTGGGGAAATAGATAAAGGCGGTTACGCACATTTCATGTTAAAGGAAATATTCGAACAGCCGCGGTCGATACACGATACTTTTCGCGGCAGGGTCATTCTGGCTGAATCGGAGCTTCGACTGGGCGGGTTATTCAACGTGATGCCGCAATTAACCGCTGCAAAGCGAATTATCATCATCGGGTGCGGAACTTCGTGGCATGCCGGATTGGTTGGAGAATACTTATTTGAAGATTTAGCCAGGATTCCTGTGGAAGTTGAATACGCATCAGAATTCAGATATCGAAGGCCCATCATCAATAAGAATGATGTAGTCATTGCCATTTCACAGAGTGGCGAAACCGCTGATACCCTGGCGGCAATAAGGCTGGCGAAAGAATCCGGAGCGATTGTTTTGGGCATTTGCAATGTAGTAGGCTCAAGCATACCCCGTGAAACCGATGCAGGTGTTTATACCCATGCCGGACCCGAAATAGGTGTTGCATCAACCAAGGCATTTACGGCACAGGTAACCGTGTTGGCCATGATGGCCATATTAATAGGGAAGATGAGGGGTACGCTCAGTGAAGACACCTATCGCCGTTACATCGAAGAATTAAACCAGGTACCCGAAAAAATTGAGGCCATATTAAAACTGGATAAGGAGATCAGGGAACTGGCCGGTTTGTATAAAGACGTGAATAACTTTCTTTACCTTGGCAGGGGGTACTTGTTTCCTGTTGCTCTGGAAGGGGCGTTAAAACTTAAAGAAATTTCCTACATTCATGCTGAAGGCTATCCGGCTGCTGAAATGAAGCATGGGCCAATTGCCCTGATCGATCACCATATGCCTGTTGTTGTATTGGCAACAAAAGATCATTCCTATGATAAAATTGTAAGCAATATACAGGAAGTTAAAGCCCGCAATGGTATTGTTATAGCCGTGGTAAACAAAGGAGATACGACCATAAAGCAATTGGCCAATCATATACTCGAGATCCCTGTGTGTGACGCTTTATTCTCACCCTTGCTGGCAGTTATTCCGCTTCAGTTATTGTCCTATCACATCGCTGTGCTCAGAGGATGCAATGTTGATCAACCCAGAAACCTGGCAAAGTCAGTTACAGTTGAATAAATCAGCGGTTTTTGTACTGCTTTTCATAATAGCGCTCGTAATCGCCATCGACAACATGGCGCAACCATTCTTCATTGGAGATATACCAATCGACCGTTCTTTTTAAACCTTCCTCAAAGGTAAGGGAAGGTTTCCAGCCGAGTTCATGCTGTAGTTTCGAAGAATCAATTGCATACCGTAAATCGTGACCGGCACGGTCGGTTACATAGGTAATCAGCTTTTCAGATGTGCCTGCATTACGATTCATTTTTTCGTCCATAACCCGGCACAGCAAACGGATAAGGTCGATGTTCTTCCATTCATTATTGCCCCCGATACAATATGTTTCACCCACTTTACCATTATGGAATATGGTATCAATGGCCTCGGCATGATCCACCACGTAAAGCCAGTCGCGCACATTCTCCCCTTTTCCGTAAACAGGAATAGGATTGTTGTTTTTGATGTTATTAATGGCCAAAGGAATGAGTTTTTCCGGGAATTGATTTGGCCCGTAATTGTTTGAACAATTGGATATGATAACCGGAAGCCCATAGGTATTGAAATAAGCCCTTACCAGGTGATCGGAACTTGCCTTGGATGCTGAATAGGGGCTACGCGGATCATAGGCCGTAGTTTCAGTGAAGTATCCCTGGTGGTGCAGCGATCCGAAGACTTCATCGGTTGATATATGGTAGAATAATTTCCCGGCGGTATTATTCTTCCAGCTTTCCTTGGCGGCATGAAGCAGGGACATGGTACCAATCACGTTGGTGTGTATGAATTCAAGCGGATTGGTAATTGACCGGTCAACATGCGACTCAGCGGCAAGGTGAATGATACCGTCTATAGCATTTTCGTCAAATACTTTTTTAATTTGTTGCTGATTGGTGATATCTGCCTTAATAAAACGATAATTGGGCTTTCTTTCAATATCGGAAAGGTTTTCAAGATTGCCGGCATAAGTTAGCTTGTCCAGGTTAATGATGGTGTATTGGGGGTATTTATTTACAAACAGCCTTACTGCATGGGAACCTATAAAACCGGCTCCACCTGTGATGAGTATCGTTTTTGACATAGGTCAGGACATTAAGTTTTATTACGGATTTTCTTTTCCCAGTTCCATGCCGATAAAAGGGTTTCTTCGAGTGAAGTGTCGGCTTTCCAGCCAAGTTCTTTATTTGCCAGTGTTGTATCGGCGTATACACTTGCAATATCGCCCGGCCTTCGCGGGTGAATCTGATAAGCAACCTTTTCACCGGTTGCTTTTTCAAAGGTACGGATGATTTCTAAAACCGACAGGCCTTTGCCGGTTCCCAGGTTAAAAACTTCATAAGGTTCTTTATTCCTGCCTGAAATCAGCCGGTCGATTGCCCTTACATGGGCTTTTGCCAGGTCCACTACATAAATATAATCGCGAATTCCTGTTCCGTCTGGCGTATCATAATCATTGCCAAATACGCGCAGCTCCTTGCGTATTCCTATTACGGTTTGTGTTAAGAAGGGTACCAGGTTTAAAGGTGTGCCTGCCGGGAGCTCGCCAATAAGCGATGATTTGTGCGCACCAACAGGATTGAAATAACGCAGTGAGATTGCCCGGATTCCTTTAATGGTGGCAATTGTATCACGAATAATCTCTTCACTGATCTGTTTAGTATTGCCATAGGGAGAACTAGCCGGTTTTATGGGGGATTCTTCAGTTACCGGAAGCTTGTCGGGCTGCCCGTAAACAGTGCACGAAGAGGAAAAGACAATATGGGGAATGCCATATTCACGCATAACCACCAGCAGATTCATCAGTGAAATAAGGTTATTGGAATAGTATTCAAGGGGCTTTTCAACCGATTCACCAACGGCCTTAAGAGCAGCAAAATGAATGATGGCCTTAATATCCTTGTACTTGCTGCAGAATTCACGTAACCGTGAAAGATCACATAAATCGAATTTTTCAAAGGCCGGTTTTATTCCGGTAATACCCTTAATGCCATCGAGCACGTTCAGTTGTGAATTGGAGAGGTTATCAATGATAACCGGTTCAAAACCGCTTTCAATTAATTCTACAACAGTATGTGAACCTATAAAGCCGGTGCCTCCTGTTACCAAAATACGGTCTGCCATACAATCAAAGGTTTTGTTAACAGTAAAATGAACTATTGAATCGGAAGTCAGGAAATTTTACTCACCTGCCCGTTTTCCAGTTTATACTTTTCATTGCTTTCGGGACAAATGGCGATGCCCTGGGTGTTAAAAACCAGCTTATGTCCGTATTCACTCATCCACCCCGAATGCCTTGCCGGATTTCCGACCACAAGCTCATGGGCCTTTACATTCTTTGTTACCACCGCTCCGGCGCCAATAAAAGCATATTTGCCAATGGTAATTCCGCAAATAATGGTCGCATTGGCACCTATGCTGGCCCCTTTTTCAACCAACGTTTTTTTGTACTGGTCTTTACGTGCTATGGCACTTCTTGGATTAATCACATTGGTAAAAACCATTGAGGGCCCAAGAAATACATCATCTTCACAAATTACCCCGGTATAAATTGAAACATTGTTTTGCACTTTGACATTGTTGCCAAGCCTGACATCGGGAGAGACCACTACATTTTGTCCAAAGCTGCAGTTTTCACCTATTGTGCAGCCTGTCATGATATGGGTAAAGTGCCATATTTTAGTTCCTTTTCCGATAACAGATCCCTTATCGATTATTGCAGTTTCATGTGCAAAATACGCTTCCATATTATGCTTTAATAAATGATTGAATACCATCGGTTATATAAGCCAGTTGACTTTCGTCGAGCTCAGTATGCATGGGAAGGGACAGAACCGATTCGCATAATTGCTCCGTAACGGGGAAATCACCCTTTTTATGGCCAAGAAACCCGAAGGCCAACTGCAGATGGCTTGGATAAGGATAGTATACCATAGATGGGATACCTTTACTTTCAAGGTGTTTTATTAATGCTTCACGGTTGATGCCCTTGAGTTTCAATGTATACTGGTGAAAAACATGGCTGCTGAATGAAGAACGGACCGGAATGGTAATGCCATTGGTATTTTTGAATGCATTGTCGTAGTAATCGGCAGCTTTTCTCCTGGCAGCGGAGTATTCATCAAGGTATTTCAGCTTAACCCTTAAAATGGCAGCCTGAATATTGTCGAGCCTTGAATTAACCCCGGTGATATCATAATAATATCTTCTTTTCATGCCATGATGTGCAATGGCTGCTATTGTTTCAGCCAAACCGTCATCATTGGTCATTATGGCACCACCATCGCCAAAACAACCCAGGTTTTTGGAAGGAAAAAAAGAAGTACAGCCCATAAGTCCTATACTGCCGGCTTTGGCCTTTTTACCGGATGAAAATGTATAGTCTGCCGAAAGCGCCTGGGCTACATCTTCAATAACAGGGATGCCCTTCGCATTGGCTATATGCATGATTTCCTCCATGTTAGCACATTGGCCGAATAAATGGACCGGGATAATGGCTTTGGTTTTGGGGGTAATGGCCTTTTGCAGTGCTTTGGGGTCGATATTAAAGGTATCGGGGAGTACGTCGACAAGGACCGGTTTATATCCAAGCAAAGCGGCTACTTCAACCGTTGAAATGAATGTAAAATCGGGGGTAATTACTTCATCACCCGGCTTAAGGCCAAGGGTCATGAGGCAAATCTGCAGAGCATCGGTTCCATTGGCACAGGCAATAACATGTTTTACCCCCAGGTACTGTGCCAGTTCACTTTCAAACGCTTTCACTTCAGGCCCCTTGACAAATACAGCACTGTCGAGAACCCGGTGTATAGAATGGTCAATTTCATCTTTGATCCTCAAATACTGAGCATGAAGATCAACCATGGAAATCTTTTTCATTGGGGAAATGGTTTACTGAGGCTGCTAAGATAATCATTTGAAAATTAACAGGGATATTTTATTAAATTTGACCCATTGTAAAGGATCCATAAAACTGTAAGCTGTGAATCTTTCACCCGTCATCTGTGATTTGTTATTGCATAACCAGAAAGTCACCATTCCCGGATTCGGAACCTTTATTATTATTCAGCGTCCTGCGCAGTTAAACCGGGTAACCAGGGTGCTCACACCACCTTCAAAAGTCGTAAGGTTCGACATGAACCAGCAGAACGATGATGGCTTGATTTCGGAATACCTTATAAACAAGCTGAAGCAGGATAAAGAGAGTGCAGTAAAGGCGGTTGAGGATTTTGCCGGTAATTTGCGGTCATCCCTGACGAATGCCGGAGTGGTTGCCATTGATGGATTGGGAACGCTGACCAGGCTAAAGTCAGGCGACATTGAATTCAGTGCAGATGAGGAATTAACCAGGCGCATCAGTTTGTTTGATCTGCCAAAAATCAGTATTCCGGCTCCGCCGGCAGCAGAGAAAGTTGTTCCAGTTGCGGCTTCCGTGCCTCCGGTAACGGTTTCATCCTCCGGGAGAAGATGGTTATGGTGGATACCGGCATCGATAGTGTTGGTTTTACTTATTCTCGCCGGAATTATTTATGCCACCGGCAATGCCGGCCAGTTGATTTCAGACGTGAAAGGCCTGTTTGGAAAACCAGAGACACAGGAAACCGAAAGAATTGTTTTTGGCAGCCGCACTGATGCAGACACATCAGCACAATACGATACCTTAAAGGAGGAAATCAGTAAACAGCTCGATGAGCAGGTTGACAGGGATATGGCACTGGTATACAGAGAAGAACAGGTGAAGGAACCTGTTGTTGAGCCCCCTTTACCGGCAGTATCCAAGGAAGAAAAGCCGCTGTTCAATAAGTCGTTTCACATCATTGCAGGAGCCTTCCAGGTGCCAAATAATGCAGAACGGCTAAAAAACAGCCTGATACAGCAGGGCCTGAAGGCTGAGGTGCTTCCCAAATGGGGAGAATATTATTTGGTTTCACTGGGTTCCTATAGTACCTATGATGCAGCCATGGCTGAAAAAGAAAGTCTGAATGAAAGACTCGACAAGGAGTTGTGGGTTTTAAAAAGATAAATTACTCTGCAATCATCACAATGCCAAACGCATCTTCGTATTGCGTGCCTGAATAGATGACTCCTTTTATATGTTTTGATGACAATTCGGTGATAATAAGGTGTATGGGGTCGCCCTTTTCATCGGGTATAAGGTCAATAATGCACCTGGCATTGTTATAACTCCATTTTCCCGAAGTTTTTTCATTAACAAGCACATATTCAGCAATTGCATTGTCCATCAGATGAATGGCCATTGTTTCGTCTTCAGGAACGGGTCTTTCAACACCTGCCTCAATTACCTTCTTTACCATCCACCTTTGTTTCAGATATCCTGTGTTCTTATTGGTGGCTGCCGCATGGTCCTTTGCAATTGCAATTGCCAGCAGGTATGTTTTCATAGGTTTGCTGTCATCCATAAGTTCGGGGAACTCATAATTGCCACCCTTTGCATGCATAACCGATCTCAGGTAGCCCTTTAAAAAGGCATCATCGGGAACAAGACGGATTCCTTTTCGCAGCACCTGTTCAGCTTTGTCGTACATACTCCTGCTTAAATAGTAGAACCCTATTTTTTGGTAAATCACTGCTGTGTATTCGTCATTGGGTTCAAATTCGGGATGGCTTTCCATGAACGATTCAATGTCATTCAACAGCTTATAACCATTTTCGGCATCCCCGCTGGTAAAGTAGGAATCGATGCTTTGCATGTAACAGTATTCCATATAACTCATTAACGTTTGGTTATTGGTGAGAAACGGGAATTTTGTAAAGTAAGCATTCAATGAATCAATGCCTGCCCTGTGATTCCGGTCGGTTACAATGTGTTTACCGACAGCCTCCAAAATCAGGTTACGGGTATTGATGTTCTGGGGATTATACTGATAGGCCTTTGCAAGATGGGCCAGTCCTTTTCCATAATCGTAATTTACAACGTCATAATAACCCCTGAAAAAATAGTAAATTCTAAGAATTTCTGATGAAGTTTGCGGATTCAGTGCAGGTTTCAATGCGTTGAAATAGGCAGAATAAGCCTGTATGTCGGGATGATTTACCACCAGCTCAGCCGAAACGGACTCAAAATACTCTTTGCTGTAGGTCACCTCTTCAGAACTGGAATCATTTGACAGGATATATTTTGCCAGGGTGATTCCGTTGTACTTTTTCCTGTTGTGTTCCTCATTAAGCAGGTTGAGCAGCGCATTACTTTTAAGGAACTTTATCAGTTTGTCGGGATAAAGCATTTCGGCTTTCTCGAAATTCACCAGCGCAGCAGCATATTCAGCCTTGTTGTGCTTATATACGCCGAAATTATTGTAATGCAGACCTGCCAATTCCTTTATTGAAACGGAAATGTCTTTTGCGTAGTTTTTTTCGAATAGCGCATCAATGGTGGAATTCCTGAATTCCATATCGGATATGATTTTATTGTTGTGCAGGTATTCGATGTAATTTTTCTTGAAGCGCTCGTCGAATTGCACAATTTTCTCACCCGGAAGTGTGGTTTCTATCAAATACCCGGTATTCAAAGGATCCGCTATGATATAAACATGCGTGGGCGTTACTTTAATGGCAAACTTTATCCCCAGCCGGTCCAGAACAATGGCATACAGGGCACTGGCCGTAAGGCAGTTATAATTTCCATTCAGAAATATGTCGTTAAAATTTGATTCTTCATTGTATTTGGAAAGGAATTCATCGTGTACTGTTTTGTACAGGGTTTTAAGCCTTTTTGCCATGGGATATTGGCTGATTTTGGGCCGCAGGGCATCGGTAAAGCGATACACTTTATCTTTTGATGAGGAAGTGTATGACAAAGCAATAAAAAGATCGATTGAATCAACAGGTCGCGATTCCATCAGCGCAGTAAACACATCCTTTTCAAAACCGGAATTGAAGAGGGTGGAATCGGGCGTGGCTGCATGACTGGCAATGGTGGTTTGGATCAGCAGCAGGAGAAGAAAAAGGATTCTCATGGTTTAAAGGGTGAGTATGGTTTTAATAAACGATAATATCATCTTATCATCACATTCAACGTGTTTATCAAATTTTGGTTACTCAAATTTTCCAGTTTACGTATACCTCACGAACCAAATCTATGGACTAATGGAAAGGATGAGGAACATATTGCTGTTTGGCTTAACTGTTTCCTTATTGATTGGCTGTACCAAATCAGGTGATGATGAGGAAGAGAAGCTTGCCAATCTTCAGATTATGCTTACGGATGCCCCGGCTGCATATGATGAAGTGAATGTTGATATCCAGGAAGTTAAAATTCAACCTGCCGATGCTGACGAAGATGATGAATGGATTTCGTTGCAGGTTAACCGGGGTATTTACAATTTGCTCGACTATAAAAATGGAGGCCAGATACTTCTTGCATTCTCGGATTTACCCCCCGGCCAATATTCACAATTAAGAATTGTTTTGGGGACAGAGAATTCCATTATGGCAGATGGCATCTCAGCAGCGTTGAAAACACCATCGGCACAGCAAAGCGGATTGAAAGTAATCATTGATTTAGAATTAAAGGGCGGTAGCACATCTACGCTGTGGCTCGATTTCGATGCCGGCCGGTCGATTGTAAGGAAAGGAAATGGTAACTATTCCCTAAAGCCTGTTATCCGGACATTCACCAGCGATATAACCGGCAGTATAAGTGGAATCATCTCACCTGCTGAGGCAAAACCCCAAATCAGGGTAAGTTCCATAACCGATACGCTGTCGACTTTTGCTGAAGATAACGGATACTTCCTGTTTAGAGGGGTACCTGATGGCACCTATGCCATTGAGATTTACCCGACGGATGATCATTATTCCATGGGAATGACCGGGATTATTGTTCAGCGCGGGCAGGCGACCGATCTGGGAACAATACAACTGCTCAGGCAGAAGGACAACAATTAGTTTTTCCCGATAAACCAGGTAGTTGTGTATCGAATTTTGTAATATTGAATGGTTTAATCCCATTCAATATGAAAAAAAACTATTTTGCCGCTTCTTTCCTCTTTTTAAGCTTTCTGCTTGCTTGCTGCAGTAAACCTTCCAATGACGCCTTTGTTTTGTTCGACAACTTCGTATATGAAGGACATGACAGCGTTTACAGTGTTTTTACTTCCGACAGCATTTCTTTCCGGAACCCGGTATTACCGGGCTTTTATCCCGATCCCAGTATATGCAGGGTAAATGAGGATTACTACCTGATTAATTCCTCCTTTTCCTATTATCCGGGGATTCCTATTTTTCACAGCCGCGACCTTGTCCATTGGAAACAGTTGGGGCATGTACTCGACAGGCCTTCACAACTTAACCTGGATAGCCTTGGATTGTCGCGCGGTGTATTTGCCCCGGCGATTGAATACCATAATGGTACTTTTTATGTTATCAATACCCTGGTTGACGGAGGCGGGAATTATTACGTGACGGCCAAGGAGCCTCAAGGCCCGTGGTCCGATCCGGTATGGCTCAAGGAGATTGATGGAATTGATCCATCTTTCTTTTTTGATACGGATGGAAAAGCATATGTGGTAAACAACGGGCCTCCACAGGGCGATGCCTTGTATGACGGCCACCGCGCCATATGGATCCAGGAGTTTTCTGTTGACTCCGGAATACTTACAGGCCCAAGGAAAGTAATTGTTGATGCAGGGGTGGATATACGAAAAAAGCCTGTTTGGATTGAAGGGCCGCATATTTTCAGAAAAGACGGCTTTTATTTTCTGATTGCTGCAGAGGGAGGCACAAGCACCGGGCACTCCGAGGTAGTATTTCGTTCGCGATCGGTTTGGGGCCCCTATACACCCTGGAGTGACAATCCCATTCTTACACAGCGTCACCTTAACGACGGCAGGGAATTCCCGGTTAGTTCCACCGGGCATGCTGATATTGTGGAAACCCAAAATGGTGAATGGTGGGCTGTATTTCTTGGGTGCCGGCCATATGCAGATGATTTTTACAATACAGGACGCGAAACATTCATGCTCCCGGTAACATGGAAGGACGGGTGGCCTTTTATTACAAGGGATCCTGTACCGTATACGGTAAAGCGGCCTGACCTGCCCGGTCAGAATTCAGGTGAAATAAAGGGTGGCAACTTTACATGGCACGATGAATTCAATGATACAACGCTGGGCCTGGAATGGAATTTCATTCGCACGCCAAGGGAGAAATGGTTTAGCCTTACCACCGACACCGGTTTCATGCGGATAAATATCAGGCCTGTAGGTATAGGCGAAATAAAAAACCCTTCTTTCATCGGAAGAAGGCAACAGCATACAAGGTTTTCAGCCAGCGTAGCATTGCACCAACTCCAGCTGGACACCGCTCAAACGGCTGGTTTGATTGCTATCCAGAACGAAAGTCACTATTTATACCTTGGATTAAGAAGGACAAATGCCGGGTACTCGGTTTTTACAGAACGCAAAGGCCAGGATGCTCATGACGGACAAGCCAAAATACTGGCATCCAAAGCCATTGAAGTTAAAAAGGATGCGCCGGTTTGGCTGAAGATTGAAGGCTGCGGGGCAACATGTGATTTTTACTATGCATTGGAAAATGGCAGGTGGGAACTGTTGCAGGCTGGTGTTGATGCACGGAACCTTAGTACCAATAAGGCAGGGGGATTTGTAGGCTCATACCTGGGGATGTATGCTTCAGGTAAGCATTTTTCCATGGATATCACCCAACAAGAATAAATCAAATCCAATGAGAATAACAAAAGGAAGCCGGGTGCTCATAACAGGCGGAGCCTCGGGCATCGGAAAAATCATGGGCCGTATGGTTCTTGAGCGGGGTGCTGAACTCATAATATGGGATATAAATAAGGAACAAGCTGACCGGACAGCTGCAGAATTTTCATCACTCGGAAAAGTCACCGCATACCAGGTGGATGTTGCTGACGCGCAACAGGTGGCATCGGTTGCAGCCCTGGTAAAGGCAAACGGGATTCCGGTGGATGTGCTTATTAACAACGCCGGTGTAGTGGTTGGAAAGCTTTTTCAGGAACATAGCCTCCGGGATATTGAGTACACAATGAGCATAAATTCCCTTGCACCCATGGCTATTACCAGCCATTTCCTCCCCGGCATGCTCGAAAAGCGAAAAGGACATGTTTGCAATATAGCCTCATCAGCAGGCTTAACTTCAAATCCGCGCATGTCGGTTTATGTGGCAAGCAAATGGGCTGTTACAGGTTGGTCCGACAGCCTGCGCATTGAAATGGAGCAGCAAAGAACAGGCGTAAGGGTAACTACGGTTACCCCTTATTACATTAACACCGGTATGTTCGACGGCGTCCGTTCGCCGGTCATTCCGATTCTTAAACCTGAAAAGGCCGCCCGTAAGATTATCCAAGGTATTGAACGCAACAAGCTGTTTGTGAGCATGCCCTGGAGTGTTCATTTTGTAAGGCTTACCCAGGGGCTGTTACCTTTCAGGGCTTACGACTATATTGCCGGCAGGATTTTAGGCATATATAAAACGATGGACCATTTCACCGGACGCAAAAATTAATCTCAACCCGCCATGGAAAACACCCCAAAGGCTGTCATTGAATCACTGCTTCAATCACAGCAAAGCTTTTTTACTACCCATGAAACAAAGAGCATCGATTTCAGAATCAGAAACCTTAAAAAATTCAAGTCGGCAATTCTCCGTTATGAGCGTAAAATAGCCGATGCATTGTGGACCGACCTTCACAAGTCATATGAGGAGGCTTACATGACCGAGATTGCCCTGGTAATAGGTGAAATCAATAACCACCTGAAGCACATCAAGCGATGGTCGGCATCCAGGCGGATAAAAACACCGCTGGCTCTTCAGCCATCAGGCTGCAGGATTGTATATGAGCCCCTTGGTGTATCACTGATCATGGCTCCATGGAACTATCCTTTTCAGTTGCTGATGAACCCCCTTGTTGGTGCAATTTCATCGGGATGTTGTGCCATACTTAAACCGTCTCCATATACGCCCACCGTGGCCCTGGTGATGGAGGAAATGATATCAGAGACCTTTGATTCAAAATACATAGCCGTCGCTCAAGGCAACCGCGAGGTGAACCAGCATTTACTGAAGCAAAGGTTCGATATAATTTTTTTCACGGGAAGCCCTTCTTTAGGCAAAATGGTAATGCAGGCCGCCTCGCGTTTTCTCACTCCTGTTGTGCTGGAGTTGGGAGGGAAGAGTCCCTGTATTGTCGACCTTGATGCCAATCTGACCACTGCTGCCAAAAGAATTGCCTGGGGCAAATGCATTAACGCAGGGCAAACTTGTATTGCCCCTGATTATGTTTTTGTGCATAAGGAAATCAAGGAAACGCTGATAGAAAAAATAGCAATGGCTATACGGGAGATGCATGGTGAAGATCCGCGGCAAAGCAGGTATTATCCCAGGATCGTCAACCATCAGGCCATTGAGCGGTTGCAGAAATTAATGCAGCATGGAAAAATACGTATTGGCGGGGAGGTGAATACAGAGGAAAGATATATTGCGCCCACCCTTATCGATGATATTCAGCCTGAATTTCCTGTAATGCAGGAAGAAATTTTCGGACCTGTATTGCCTGTTATGACCTTTGGGCACATCAACGAGGCAATTAATTATATTAACAGCCACGAAAAGCCCCTGGCCTTTTATTATTTCGGAAAAAATGCCGGAGCCAGGGATATTTTAAGCAGGACCACTTCGGGCGGAGGATGTATAAATGACACCTTGCTGCACATTGCCAATCACCGCATGCCATTTGGAGGCGTTGGGAACAGTGGTATGGGTAAGTATCATGGCATATACAGTTTTGAGGGCTTCAGCAATGCCAGGCCTATTGTCAAAACGCCGGCATGGATTGAATTACCCTTAAGA
Source organism: uncultured Bacteroidales bacterium (assembly GCA_964646255.1). Classification (GTDB taxonomy): domain Bacteria; phylum Bacteroidota; class Bacteroidia; order Bacteroidales; family UBA10428; genus UBA5072. The sequence continues at coordinate 36,274 of CAZYDI010000012.1, read as the reverse complement.
TACCCCCCTTATAAATACTTCAATTGGATAAAAAGAATTTTATAAATTGAACAATTTACTATAGTCAATATGATACCAACGAGAACATTCGACTACCTGGAAATCCTTAAAACAAGCTTTCGCAAGGATGACATCTTTGCAAAAGTAGTTAATGGGAATTGGGTGAAGTACAGCGTGGATGAATATATCGAAGCGTCATGGAATGTTGCATCAGGCCTGCTGGAAAAAGGCTATAAGCCTGAAGATAAAGTGGCGGTTGTTTGCAACAATTGTCCCGAATGGAATTTTCTGGATATGGGTTGCGCCCTGGCAAGGCTGATAATGGTGCCTGTGTACCAGACCCTGAGTGCCGACGAATTTCTGCATGTGTTCAATCATAGTGATTCCAGGCTAATCATTGCCGGCAATAAAGTGCTTTATGACAAGCTGAAACCGGTTGTTCAAAGAATGGAACAGCCTGCTGAAATGATGACCATTGAAAACTGCGGCTGTGGTTTCTGTTTTGATGACCTGATTGAGTTGGGCAAGCGTAACCGTGAGAAATTCAATATACGCATTTCGGATAACATCAGGGACATATCTCCGGATGAGGTGGCCACCATTATTTATACATCAGGAACCACTGGCGCCTCCAAGGGCGTAATGCTTACACACCATAACCTTACTTTTGATTCGCGTGCACATGCTTTGCTGCAAACGGCCAATTCAACACATAAGATGCTGAGTTTTCTGCCCATTTGCCATGCCTATGAAAGAACCATGAATTATGAGTTTCAACAGCTGGGAATAAGCATCTATTATGCCGAGAGTATGCAAACCATACAAAGAGACCATGCCAGTTTTCATGGCGACGGCTTTTGTGCAGTACCCCGTGTACTCGAAATGATGTATGCCAAATTGGAAGCGGCAGGCAATAACCTTAAGGGAATAAAAAGGAGGTTATATAAACTGGCCTGGAAGTTCGGAAACAATTACGACAATTCCCGAAATGACTGGTGGTATCAGATCCGGCACCGGCTTGCCGACAAGCTGGTTTTCAGCAAATGGCGTGATGCTTTTGGTGGCCATGAATTATGGGTGGTTACCGGGGGAGCATCCATCAGACCCAATATTATCCGCCTCTTTACTGCAGCCAAACTCCATCTATACCAGGGTTATGGCATGACGGAAGCATCACCGGTTATTTCGGTAAATCCTCCTGCCAATAACCAGTTAGGAACCAATGGACCGCCCCTGGCAGGAACTGAAATGAGGTTTGCCGGTGATGGTGAGATACTGGTTCGCGGTCCGCATGTAATGAAGGGCTATTATAAAGACGAGCAGGCAACGCGCGAAATTATTGATGCTGATGGTTGGCTCCACACAGGCGACATTGGCTACCTAAAGGATGGAAAATACCTGATGATCACCGACCGGAAGAAGGAAATATTCAAACTGTCCTCCGGCAAATATATCGCCCCTCAGGTGCTCGAAAACAAGCTCAGGGAGTCCTCCTTTTTTGAAAACAGTTTTGTTTTCGGTGAGAACCAGAATTTCGCATCCGCCGTCATTTTGCCGAAATTTGATGCCATCAGGCACTGGTATTCCCGGAAATCCATCAGCACTGCATTGAGCAATGAAGAACTGCTTGCAAATCCCCATGTTGTTGATATGCTGAATAAGGAAGTAGGCAAGGTAAATAAAAACCTGGCCGATTTTGAGCGTATCCGAAAGTGGATGTTTTCAACCGATACATGGACAATTGACAATGGCATGCTTTCACAGACGCTGAAACCCAAAAGGGCAGTTTTTCTTGAACGGTATAAGGACTTCGCCAACGAAGTATATAAATAATCACACTGAAGCCCGATGCTTTACTTCAGATTATGAGGAATATATAATAACAGAATGGAAAGTATCTGTGAACAACTTTCATTTTTTTTAGTTGAATATGTAATGGGTTGTCATAACTGGTACTTTCCAGTGTTTACAGGCAATATGATTTCAGGAAAATTTTAGGTAAAGGATGAGATATTCAGGCATTTTAAGGAAGTACTATGTTTTTATCGGCATGATTCCATTGCTCGTGTTTTTTTCTTTATCAGGCAATTTCAGGAAGGATATAGCAGACCTGGCAGCAGGTTGGCGGCACATTAAAATCGATCCGTCATTGCCCGGAACATCCTATGGTACCGGGGCATTCACCTTTGCTGATTATGATAAGGATGGTGACCTTGATATTACCATAAGCAGAAGGGAAATAGATGGCGGCAAGGTATTTTGGTACCAGTTCAATAATGGGATTTGGAGCAGGTACGATGTGGGAATTGCCGACCAGGAACAGCTGAGTGCTGCGGTTACTGATGTAAATAGTGATGGTTTTCCCGATCTTGTAGTGGCACGGTTTTGGTTTGAAAACCCGAAGATTCTGAAGAACAAGCCAGATACAACATGGATTAAGCATGTGTATGCCGGCGGACTGCCTCACGAAAATCATGATGTTGCTGCCTACGATTTTGATGGTGATGGCAGGGATGAAATTCTATGTTATAGCCAAAAAGCCCAGGAAGGAACGTTGAGATTATTTTTTTTGAATGATCCGCAGCAATGGACCTATTATGATATTTCAGTGTCGGTGAATCGCCTGGTGGATCATATTGCCGGGAGCAATGGAATACACGGAGGCTTTGCGCCACAGGGGATTGGAGATCTCAATAATGATGGTCACGCCGATATTGTTATGGCAACAGGATGGTTCAGAAACCCGGGAGAAAACATCCGGTCAGGGTGGGATTTCATATCCTGGCCATTTGATGTCGGAATTACTCCGAACCAGTATGGTATAAGCATCCAAAGCTGGGTTGTTGATATTGATGCTGACGGTGATAATGATATCATTTATACCGATTGTGACGCGGAGGGGTCAAATGGCTATTGGATAATTAACCGCAGGGGAGGCCACAAGTTTCAGCGGTATCAATTGCCATCACCGGGTAATCCGACCGGATCGTTTCATTCACTGGCCGTAGCTGATTTTGATGATGATGGTGACCTGGATATTTTCTCCGGTGAGCAGGAGGACCCTGATGAAGGTATGAAGCCGAAAGGGCTGAAAGAACGTGGTTTTTTCTGGGAAAATGTCGGATCACCCAAGCGGCCTGTTTTTACTGTATCCATTCTCAACAGTGGCAATCCCGGATGGCATGATGCAAAAACCGGAGATTTTGACGGAGATGATGATATTGATATCGTAAGTAAAATTTGGAATAAGGATGGCAGGTACTACCATCTGGATTTATGGGAGAATCCTGCGAAGAATCCCAATTAATCCTGCACAAATGTTCTGAAAAAATCAGCCTTCTGTAAATTCACCTTCATCATGGTATTGCTGATCTCATTTCTGAGCCTTTTAATTGCTGCCATGTTTTGCTCCTCAGGAAAAGAAAGATTATCCACTATTCCAAGCGCACTTCGCAAACAAATTTCGGATTGCTGAAGATGGCTCTTCATTTGAGCAGTATCGTCGGGGGGCATTTTATTTCTTAAACCGATATAGCTGTTTAAATGGGTAATGCCGGTATTGTATATAATCACGGCAGTATCGTAACGCTGCACCGCCAACCGGTTTTGGAAGTCGGTTATTTCTCCCCTGATTACACTCAGCTTAGCGTTAACAAGGTTGTTTCGGGTGCCGTTGTTTTCGATCCGCCTTGCCGACATTCCGGCTCTCTCCAGTGTCGATGCCCTTTCCCAGCGTGCAATGGAATCGGCAACGTCAAAGAATGCCCTGTTTGTGTTTTTCCTTGATTTCCCGCGGGAAAAGTCATCATACGTCCATGGATAAGGAAGAAACTGCCATAGCGGATCAAATGGCATATGATTGCGTATCATTTCAGCAGGCTTTTTCATGCAATAGTTTTTGCCATTGCTGTTAACAAATTGTCCACGGGAATAATATCCTGCATCCCATGAGGGATCGAAAAGAAACCATGCCGAATCTATATAAGAAGCACACCACATGTGGGGCAAAATATCCACTTTTCCATATTGCCTGGTATACCCCTGAATAATGAAAGTTTTTATCCCTGCCTTATTGCTTATTTCATTGAAAAGATGGGCAAAGTTCAGGCAGACCCCGGTGCGTGTTTTTAAAGCCCGTTCGCTGATGGCAGAGGGTGACTCGGTTAAGGAGTTGGTGATGATACTGTCAAAGATATAACGGATGTTATTGGTTACCCAATAAAATGCAGCGTTCGATTTATCTGCCTGGTATGAAAAGCTGGAAGAAATATACCCCGCAATATCGCTTGTTGTGTAGGTAAGCGAATCGGGGATATTTCCCATAATCCGGGAAATGCTGAAATTCGATGTTTTGTTTTGCGCATTTACCCACCCATGCATGGTGAAAAAAATGAGCATAAACATCAACCGTATCATCAGTCTTTTTCGTCCGCACATAACCATCCCTCCTTTCCGGTGATAAAAATCGGTAATTTTCCGGGTCTGTTAGTCTCAGGAACGGTTTTTAACAGATGCCTGTATGCCTTTACAGGAAATGATTTTAAAGCTAGTTCTTTAGTTTTTCGAGAAAGAATTGTCCGCCATACTGGAATACTGTTATACCCTTTATGGAACCTGATTCATCTTTTTCGAAATGCAACCTCAGAAACTGTCCTGTTACATGAAAATCGGTATCACTCATCGCTTCGAGCCGTATTGGTCCGGCTCCGGGGACCAGGGCAATGAGTTTTCCGTCGCTAATTTCCAATTTTGTCCTGATTTGGGCATTGCCATACTCGCCGGTATAGCTTTGCAATACAGCGGGATCAACCATAACCTCCGGCTGCATAAATACCCATTGCAGTCCCCTTGAATAACCGTGTGCTTTACCACCGGAATGGCCCATGTTATCAATGACTTCCGATTTGAGGGACAGCTTGTCCAAATTCAGGGATTGCAGACCCTGAATAAAAGCATTGAACTCCGGTACATTTTCATATTCACCAATGGCAGTGTATACCCGCGCATTCAGTTCTTTATATTTATCAGAATAGTTCTTCTGAATGGAATTGAGTATCCCGTTGTCCCATTGAATTGCCGGGCTGGTAAATATATAACGGTTAAACAAGCCCGGATTCTGATAAAGTGCAAACAGAGAAAAGAGTCCTCCAAATGAACTGCCCGTCAATGTTCTGTCATCGGGTTTTACGCGATAATTTTTTTCAACGAAAGGAATCAGTTCCTGCCCGATAAAGGACAGAAATTTGGATGCATTGCCATACGTTCCGTTATTGCTTACATCAGTAGGGGTAAAATCGTGCGCCCTCAATTGGTCGTATGCCGGGTTTTCACCGCCCCAGGTAATACCGACAATAATGATTTCCGGAATAAAGCCATCAAAGTATTGCTGGCCGTAGACGCTTTGCATAAGCGTAAAATCCCATTGCGCATCAAGCAAATACAGCACAGGGTATGATTTATCCGTGCCGGAATAGCTCGCCGGCAGGTTAATATAAAGTGTGTACTCCTTATTGGTAATGGAAGAGGGAATATTGACCATTTGTGTACCGGCAATGGTAACAGGCGGAGGAGCCTCGACCGGTTGGCCCGATATGGCTGAACAATTAAGTATCAGCAAGAGGGAAAGCATAATAGTGTATGCTGCAGATGTGCGAATCACCATATTTCTTTTGTTCATAACAAGGTTTTTTGATGGAATATTTGTAAAGATAAAAAATTTATTTTTCGCATATTGGTTATGAATTATCCCATGATGCCTGGTTGTTTTGGATATATTTATGAATTCGGATATATTCAAATTCATTCCGGATGATGTGATCATGAAATCGTATTTGCCAACGCATTTTGCCAGGGGTATTTTCCAATTCATTCATCCGGCGCGATGAAAATGTTTTAAAGGCCCGAACGAATTCGAATATCCCGTGTGTAGAGACGGGTTTCAAACCCGTCTCTACAATAATGGAATTATCAATGATCATTATTCCATGGATATGATTTGGCATTATTACGAATGTATCCAATCGTAAATTGCGGTAATGATTTTCCAAATCAAACCAGCATTTTTCAGCAATTCGTCCACATTCATTTAAAACCATTTCACCCTTTTCAATCTTTCCCAGAAATGGTTCACGATTTTTGGTACATATGGTAATGTAATACCTTCCATTTGATGTATAATCCCAACCGTTCAGGCGGGTGGTTTCAATACGGTATTTATTACGATATAAGGTCATAATTGCCAATTAAACATCTCTATCGATACATACAAATTTATATTAATTTTCCAATCAATACAGATTTGCAAGGTTTACAAAATCTATCGAAATGCCTACCCCAGAAAACGTAGGTCGGAATCATCCATGAAGTAGCGTGGGTATATACAAATAGGCTGCAGCTGCATGCCTTTTAAATAAAGAGACACAGCATGAATATTTGCATTTTGTAAGGAAACAATTTTTTTTCTGATAAACTTAGCTTATCTTTGCCCACCTACATTGCGGGGTGGAGCAGTTGGTAGCTCGTTGGGCTCATAACCCAAAGGTCGTAGGTTCAAGTCCTGCCCCCGCTACAAAGAAAGCCACCAGAAACGGTGGCTTTTTTTTCATACATGTTCAAGGTATATATCCTATATTCCCGTACTTATGATAAACTCTATATCGGTTTTACATCAAATTTGAGAAACCGGCTGTTGTCGCATAGTGAATTGGGCAAAAAAGACTGGACAACACGTTATCGGCCATGGATATTGCAATTACCTGATTGGCTTGGGCTATCTCGGCCTTGGAGCGAAAGGCAAGGCAAAGGATCTCTTTACACGGGTGCTCAATGCGAATCCTTATCATACCGGAAGTTGGCTGCATCTGACTTTTTGCCCCTAAAAAAATCTGCTTTTATTATCAGCCTATTCCCTCAGCCGTGCAACCATTATTCCGTTGCAGGAGGATTTGTTGCGGAGCATTTCAAAAAGGGAGCCTTTTGAAATCTCCACTTTTTTGCTCAGCGAGGAGGCGTGCATCAGATGCAGTTCTGATTGCAAATAAACCGCAATTCCCACATGCTCCACATCGAGCCCGTCAATGGATGTTACCAGGGCTATAAGATCGCCATTCCTTATTTTTTCTGAGCATGACAATAACTCCTCTTTTGGCACGTAATAGTGCTGCATCGCACTGAGCTGTTCTTCGGCTTCTTTAATGGCAATCAGGGCACTATCCTCTTTTAAATGTGGATATTTTGCCCGGTTGGAAGTCATTATATTTGTTTTCCCGGTAAAGGGCTTTCCTCCGATATTTTCTGTTATATGCTCAAGGACACCTTTCTGAGCATTGTTTTGTATCCATTCGCTGAAATAATGCAGTCGCGAGGCATACCCGTTCATTACACCATTCCTGTAACGGATGAATTCCAATTCCCGGCAAAAATCTTCGAATTGTGTTTTGTCCTTTTTAATGACCATAGAAAGGGCCACAACACTCTCCAGGTAGGTTACGCAGTCCATATGCGACAGATCAACCACAAGGTTTTCTGTTTCAGGTTCATCAAGTATGCCTCCGATATAGGGCGTATTAATGAATTGTTTACCAATATAAAAAACAATCTGGTTTATAGCTGAGTCAGAAAGACCGGCTTTCTTCGCTTCCCTGACCATGGCATTAAATACCTGAACGTCTTGTTGTGTAAATAAAACCTGGGCAAACAGATGACACGTCAGCCCAATGGAAATAATCAATGCAAGGAAAAATTTCATCATTTCTTCACTTCAGCTTATGATTAGCGAGGCTAATGATTCATGAATCGCTGTTTAATTCAGATGTAATTAAAAGATTTGGGTTTCTTGTACTGGTTTACGAACAGCACGGCGCAATTGTTACGCGTAATGGTTCATTCCTTGGGGATCACAATTATAAGAAATTGATACATCAGAAAACCGGTTGTTTTGCAAAAATCGATAAGCAACCATTCCGTTTGGAAAATACGTGATTTATTGCATTTTACTAACTTTAACCATGATATCATAGGCTGTGGGAGAAATTCTCAATACAATTACCTTTGATCTGTTTTCAGGTATTTAGGGTAGCTTCTGCATCAGGTGTCTTATATTGGAATTGATGTTTTCTTTGATAAAAACCAAAAATCAATACCCATGAAAAGCTCACTTAAACGGCGCGATTTCATCCTAAAAACTGCAAAGGCTGGATTAGCCGGATGCGCGCTTATGGCCGGCGCAGGATTATACGGTAAGGGTTTTCCTTATACCCGGGAATTATCTGAAAGGCCTGACCCGAAACGCCTGAATTATTGCGGTTATACATGTCCCGAAGACTGCCGTATGAAAGCCGCATCCATTGGAAACGACATTGAACTTAAAAAGCAGGCCTACAAGGATTGGCGCATTGAAGAGAAATACGGAATCGCTTTTGAAGCGGACAACATTTTTTGCTTTGGCTGCAAGGTAAGTGAAGATAAAGTTGGCCTGGTGGTTCAAAAATGCACGGTTCGGAATTGTGCTATCGAAAGGGGTTATGATTGCTGTATTCAATGCAGCCAGCTTGCTTCTTGTGACAAGGAGATATGGAAGACCTTCCCCGATTTTCACCGAAATATGATTGGGTTGCAAAATGAATATAACAAGGCATGAATATTAACCTTTGGTTGGTTTAACCCGGGCTATGTTCCCGGGTTTTTTTATTCCGATATTTTCGGAGGGCATTTGTATTTTTTTAGCAAGTGATGAAATTGCGCTATATTAATGTGTAATTTGTTGTTCATTTATTTTCCTGATTATTTATGCTTAATTCTATGAAAATAATATTGCTTATGTTGGCAACAGCCATAACTACCAGTTTATATGCCGGTAATTTGCCGGCAGGCATTTTCGATAACCATAGCGATATTGGAAATCCAAAACATGCAGGATCATTGCAATATGATGAAAGTACAGAAACCTATTATTTGAAAGGCGGGGGTTACAACATCTGGTTTGAGCGTGATGAGTTTCACTATGCTTTCAGAAAAATTGCGGGAGATTTTATCCTTACTGCAAATTTTGCATTCATTGGTGAAGGGGTTGATCCGCATCGCAAAATCGGCTGGATGGTGCGGGAATCAATTGATGAAAATTCGGCGCATTACAGCGGTGTTGTGCACGGCGACGGACTTACCGTATTGCAATTCCGGCGGCTTAAGGGAGCATTCATGCGTGATCCGCAGGACCAGCTTGTTGCACCCAAATCAGGTTACCAGGTTCTTCAACTGGAGCGACGGGGTAAAGATATTATTCTTCGTGCCGCCCAGGTGGGTGAGCCTCTGCAGTTAATAGGCAACACTATAATGAGTGATATGCCTGATGATGTGCTTGCAGGAATATTCATCACATCCCATAATCCTGATGTAATTGAAGAGGCACGCGTATGGAATGTACGTATAGACCAGCCGGTGCCGGACACATACAACCCCGAGCGTGAAGGATGGATTGGCTGCCGAATGGAAATACTGGATGTTTTCAGCGGGATGCGAAAAGTGATTCATGAATCCGACGGACGCTTTGAAGCACCTAACTGGATGCCCGATGGGAAGCAGCTTCTTTTTAATGAAAACGGATCGCTTTACCTTATTCCCGTCGATGGCGGCAATACCGTAAAAGTAAATACAGGTTTTGCGGACAGGCTGAACAACGACCATGGGATTTCATTCGATGGAAAGAAACTTGCCATAAGCCATCACCGTGAAGGTTTGCCCGGAGGCGGATCAACCGTTTATGTATTGCCACTGACAGGGGGTGAACCAAAGCGTATTACCGAAGAAACCCCATCTTATTTTCATGGATGGACCGGAGATGATAAGTATGTATTGTATGTTGCACAGCGTGGAACGCCGGTGTACAATATATATAAAGCACCGGTTTCAGGAGGCAATGAAATTCAGCTTACCTTTTTCGACAAGGGCCATGTTGACGGGCCTGAAGGCTCACCTGACAATAAATACATCTATTACAACGGAAGCCAGAGTGGAACGATGCAATTGTGGAGGATGAAAACCGATGGTTCCGCAAGGGAGCAGCTTACATTTGATGAATATAACGACTGGTTTCCGCATGTTTCTCCAGATGGAAAATGGATCCTGTTTATCTCATTCCCCCCTTACATTGATCCTGATTCGCATCCCTCCTATAAGCGGGTAATGCTGCGTTTAATGCCGGCTTCGGGTGGTGCGCCCAGGGTAGTTGCCTATTTATATGGTGGACAAGGTACCATTAATGTACCATCATGGTCGCCCGACAGCAAAAAAGTTGCCTTTGTAAGCAACAAGTAAACGACTTAACCAATGATACTATGAAATACTTTATTTCACTGCTGATGCTCATGCAAACCCTGTACATTAAAGGACAACCTGATAATAACGGTATAATACCCCTTCCGGCTGAAGCAGCGTATTTTGATGATTTCTCTACCATAACGGAAAGTACCTCCGTAATGTATAATCATCCGGATGCCAAAGATGTTGCCGACAGGCTGTCTCAACGTTTGAGCATTTCCACAGGTTATGCCATTTCAGCCAAACCGGGAGATAAAGGAGCCATACTGCTCATGCTCAATAAAACAGAGAATATGAAAACAGGAAGGGAAGGTTACGTTCTTCAGAGTTCCGCCCGGGGCGTGGAAATCTCCGCAAACACCCCGGCGGGTTTGTTTTATGGTATGCAGACCCTGCTTCAGTTGCTTCCAAAGGAAATTGAGCGTAAACAGGTTGAACAGGCAGCATGGAAGATTCCTGCCGCGAAGATCACGGATTACCCGCGTTTTGGATGGAGAGGACTGATGCTTGATGTAAGCCGCCACTTTTTTACCGTAGATGAGGTAAAGCGTTTCATCGACGTAATGGCACGATACAAGTACAATACTTTGCACTGGCACCTGAGTGATGACCATGGCTGGAGGGTGGAAATAAAAGCTTTACCCCGGCTAACTGAGACTGGCGCCTGGAGAGTTCCGCGTGCAGGTCATTTTGGAACACGGCCGGATCCGGAACCCGGAGAACCGGCCACTTATGGTGGTTTTTATACACACGAGGAAATCAGGGATGTAGTTCGGTATGCGGCAGAACAGCATATCACCATAATTCCTGAAATTGATGTGCCCGGTCACAGCATGGCTGCACTGGCCGCCTACCCTGAGTTGAGCGTTACAAAAGATCCAAACATCAGGGTTAATCCCGGAACCGAGTTTGCCGAATGGTATGGTGATGGAACCTTCAAAATGCTGGTAGACAATACGCTGAATCCAGCCGATGAAAACGTTTACCTTTTTCTTGACAAGGTGTTCACCGAAATAGGCCAATTGTTTCCTAATCCCTATATTCATATCGGCGGTGATGAATGTTATAAGGGATACTGGGAAAGGGACCCTTCGTGCCAGGCACTGATGCAAAGCCTGGGTATGAAACATGTTGAAGCGTTGCATGGCTATTTTGTAAACAGGGTTGAGAAAATTCTGGCCTCAAAGGGGAAAAAGCTTCTGGGTTGGGATGAAATTCTCGACGGGAATATATCGCCTGAAGCCACCATTATGAGTTGGCGCGGTGTCAGTGCCGGCATAAAAGCAACACAGGCTGGGCACGATGTGGTTATGACACCTACTACATATGCATATCTTGATTACACTCAGGGCGATCCCAGCATTGACCCCCCTATATATTCGCACCTCCGCCTGCAGAAATGTTATAGCTTTAATCCGGTTCCTGAAGGCGCTGTGGAAAAACATATACTGGGCGGACAGGGAAATTTGTGGACCGAGCAAATTGCCACGCTAAAACATGCCGAGTATATGCTATGGCCGAGGGCATGGGCGTTGATAGAGGATTACTGGACCCCTGAGGACAAGAAAAACTGGATCTCTTTTGTTCAAAGGGTTGAGCATCATTTTGAGCGCTGTGATATCGCACAAATAAACTATTCACGGTCCATGTATGATCCTATTATCCGAACCAGGATGAAAAAAGGGAAGATGCAGGTGGAAATAACATCAGAAGTCCCGGGACTGGATATATTTTACACCATTGATGATGCCATGCCGGGCAGGTATTCGCCCCGGTACACCGGTATTGTTGAACTGCCCGAAGGAGACATTACCCTTAGGGTGGTAACCTATAAAAACAATGAAAGGATCGGGCACCTGATCACGCTTTCACGTGAAGACCTTAAAAACCGGTTGGAATAGCTTTTGAATGTGGATAACGGGCAAAAAAGGATTATTTTTCAACGCCTGTAAGCAGTTTAACCAAACGTTGCCGGTCGACTTTCTGACTCAGGGTGCGCGGAAATCTTTCCACAGTGACAATGTCCCTTGGTTTCCAACGTCGTGGAAGCAGGTTGCCAAGATCCTCCTTTAGTGCTGTCAACGCATAGGGTATTTGGGCTTCTTCAAAAACAAGAACAAGTTTCTGGCCCAGCTTAATATCAGGCAGGCCTATTGCAATACACTCGAGCATTGATTTTTCATGTATGATGGTTTCCACTTCTTCCGGAACAATTTTATATCCCCCGGAGTTGATGAGGTTATCAAACCGGCCGAGCCAATTGAAGGTATCAGGGCCTGTAAGTTCAACCAGGTCATTGCTTATTACCGTTGATTGCAGGTAATCGGCCTCAATAACCAGGCAGCCACGGTTGTCGGTTTTAATCTTTACACCAGGCAATGTTTTATAGGTTGATTGCCTTTTTGGTCCGTTCAATCTTCTCATCGCAATATGAGAACTGGTTTCCGACATTCCATACGTTGCATATACCGGCGTTTCGAGGGGTAATAACTGATTTTCGAGTTGATGGCTGATCTCCGCCCCACCCACCAGCAGAAGCATAATAGGATTCAGGCTTCCCTTGCATTCCAATATATTGGATAACTGAAAAGGAACCATGGCAGCCAGGTGAACCGGACAACCGGTATTGATGTCGGGCAGGCTTTTGGGCTCCGTAATCAACATGTTTAACTCATATTCCAGGCACCGCAAAAGCATCATTTTCCCTGCAATAAAATCAATGGGCATGCATAATAAAGCAGTTCCGCCTTTTTGAAGATGTAAAAACCGGCACGTGTTCCGCGCAGATTGCATCATGCTTTTCTTTGAAAGCCTTATTTCCTTGGGTTTGCCGGTAGTTCCCGAAGAATACTGAACAATATAATCGCGGTCACTGAGCCAATTGATGATAAAGCGATATATTTCCTTTTCCCAAATTGCCGTAGAAACCGATACGATCTGGTCGCTGCTGTATTCAAGCAATTCCTTAGAATTATATAGCTGTCCGCGGATTTTTAAACTTTTCTTCCAATCGTCCATAACCTATTCCAATTCAAGGAGGGAAAGATCCCACTTTCGTTCCGGATTAAAATACAGCCTTTCCCCATTGAGGTAGAGGGGTGATTTGATGTTGTTGTTATACAATGAACCTGTACTTAATCCATGATAAATATGATTTTGCAATGTGTAGGTCCATTGGGCTATGGCATTTAAACCAATATTGGTTTCAAGGGCGGAGGTTATCCACCAATTGATACCCGTTTCCTTAGCCAGGGAAATCCATTCTTTGCAGGCAGTAATTCCTCCCAGCAAGCCGGGTTTTAAAACAAGGTATTGTGGCTTTATTGTCTCCAGAAGTTTCCGGCGTATCAGCATGTTATGCTTGCCAATGAGTTCCTCATCCAGTGCAATGGGTACGGGTGATTGGGAACATATTTTTGCCAGGTCATCGGGATGACCGGCGGCAATAGGTTGTTCAATGCTGTGAAGATGAAATTCCGACAGAATTTTTATGGTTTCCAGTGCATCGGATTTGCTGAATGCGCCATTGGCATCCAGCCTGATTTCAAGTTCTTCGGCACTGCAATGTTCCCTGATGAATTTAAGCACTTCAATCTCTTCCCTGAGGTCAAGAGCACCAATTTTCATCTTAAGGCAGGTGAACCCATCGTTCAGTTTTTGCCTTATCTGATGGATCATATCCTGTTTGTCAGCCATCCATATGAGTCCGTTGATCCAAATGGAATCCTTGCCTTCAGTAAATCCGGAGGGATAGAATATTTTGGAGCCATTGGTACGCAGATCCTTCCATGCAGTTTCAAGCGCAAAATTTATCGATGGCCAGTCGGCAAGTGTGTTGTCGGTATAAAAGTCGCCTTCATTAATGCGTTCTACGGTTTGGGCAAGCTTTTGCCTAAAGCCTTTGACGTCATCGTAACTTAAACCGGGAAACAGCGAACATTCACCTACCCCGGCGATGGCAGGATCATCGGAGTGGTACAGCAGAATGAAATGTACCTTCTTTGACATATAGGTCCCGCGAGAGGTTGAAGCGGGGCGCTGGAACCTGAAATCCAGGACAACAGTTTTTGCCTTTATCATTTTAAAACCAAACCTATTCCGAACGTTAAAGAATATACAAAAGTACTAAATGCCAGTTTCTTTAGCTCAATATTCAGGTCGACAGGGTTGGTATTTTTCATAACCACTGCAATATTAAGTGCAAACAACGGGCAGGTAAGTATGAACAACAATTGATAAACCGAATCGAATTTGACAATGGTGTATACGATGGAAAATACAATGGACAGGGTGATCAGCGCAAAATGATAATACTTGGCCGCTTTGCTGCCGATATATACAACAAGGGTTTTCTTACCTGTTCTTGTATCGTTCTCAATATCGCGCATGTTATTCAGGTTAAGTACTCCCGAACTTAAAAGACCTATGGCTGAAGCGGGCAACAGAATCCACGGATCAAAGGTATTTACATGCAGGTAATAAGTGCCGGCAACACCAACAATACCAAAGTAAATGAATACAAAAATATCCCCTAACCCTATGTATCCATAAGGATTCTTACCAATGGTATATTTAATTGCAGCGTAAATGGCTGATAGCCCAAGTACAAAGAAAAACAATATGGTTTCCCAGCTGACGTGCCGCAATCCGATAAATATCAGCAATGACCCTGAAACCAGTGAAAGAAAAATAAGCAGTCCTATCATCAGTTTCATTTCTTTCGGCGTAACCAGGCCACTCTGGCTGATTCTTTCAGGCCCGATGCGTCTGTCATTGTCGATGCCATGAACGGTATCGCCATAATCATTGGCAAGGTTAGACAGGATCTGAAGAAACAGCGTAGTGGTAATGGAAAGAACCAGGATTTCCCAACGAAAGTTGTCATGGGCAAAAGCAAGAAAACTACCCAGAATGGCGCTTGACAAGGCCAGCGGTAATGTTCTCAAGCGAAATGCTTTAATCCATATGTTCATCTTTTTCATGGCAAATGCTCTTCTTCCCGGCTTGCGCCAGGGATATAATAAATTCAGAACCTAGGGCAACCTGGGATATTTGGTGAAATCGGGTTTTCGTTTTTCAAGAAATGCTTTTTTCCCTTCCTGGGCTTCATCGGTCATATAGTAAAGCATGGTAGCGTTTCCGGCAAGTTCCTGAATGCCGGCCTGACCATCGAGTTCGGCATTTAAACCGGCTTTAATCATGCGCAGGGCTATCGGACTGTGTTGCATAATTTTTTTGCACCAGGTAACCGTTTCATCTTCTAAAACATCCGGTGGCACTACCTTGTTCACCAGACCCATATTAAGCGCTTCGGCAGCAGAATATTGCTCGCATAAAAACCATATTTCACGTGCTTTCTTTTGTCCAACCACACGGGCAAGGTAAGAAGAACCAAAGCCCGCATCAAAGCTTCCCACTTTAGGGCCGGTCTGCCCAAAAATGGCATTTTCAGAGGCAATGGAAAGGTCGCAAACCACATGTAAAACATGCCCGCCTCCTATGGCATAACCATTCACCATGGCAATAACCGGTTTTGGTATGGAGCGGATAAGCTTTTGCATATCGAGAATGTTGAGGCGGGGTACGCCATCTTTCCCGGTGTATCCGGCAAACGTCTTTACATTTTGGTCACCTCCGCTGCAAAAGGCTTTATCGCCGGCACCGGTGATTACCACAACGTAAATATCAGGGTTTTCGCGGCAAATTACCATAGCATCGCACATTTCCTTTGTGGTATCGGGGGTAAACGCATTCCTGTAACGCGGCCTGTTTATGGTAATTCGCGCAATGCCTTCGAAGTAATCAAAGAGAATTTCCTCGTATTTCTTTATGGTGGTCCAGTTTCTCATAGCGACGAAAATAGATTACTATTGTATCTGACTTGCCATCAATTTTCGGAATGATTCGGCACTTAGTGCTGCATCGGTACTTATTTCAAAAATTACCGCTTTCTTTTGCCTGCCAGTGAAATCACCCCACTGTTTTTTTATTGATAATTCATCATTGGCGTAAAGATACTTTAATCCGTATGCTTTTGCCAACGATGCAATATTTACCGGATGGTTTGCTTCGATGAATTTTTTAAAGCCGGATTGGTCCGAGGGGCCCTTGATTATATGGAATATCCCTCCGCCTTGGTTATTGATCACGACTATTCTCAAATCCGACGGAAGTTCATTATTCCATAAAGCATTGGAATCGTAGAGAAAACCAAGATCACCAAGAATGGATATGGTTAGTTTTCCTGTTGCATAAGCGATGCCGGCGGCTGATGAAAGGCATCCGTCGATACCCGAAACGCCCCGGTTTGAGAAAAAAGTGCAGTTAGGGTTACCTTGAAAAAGCTGCGCATACCGTATAATACTGCTGTTACCCAGGGCAACATTGGCGTTATCAGGAATGGCTTCCATGATCAGCCTGAATACCTGTACATCACAAAATGGCAGTTGGCTCATTCTGTCAGCCGCGGTTTTTGCGGCATCGGCAGACATGCCGAGCCACCCGTCACGGAAGTTTTGCTTTTTTTCAACTGATATCAAGGATAACGCCTGGTATATGTTTATCGCGGGATAAGGAAAATGTTTGGTTGCCAGTTTGAAGGTGTCAACCAGGGTATGGTCATTTCCAATTCTCCAGCATGGGGTTCCCGGAGCCCTGCGCAAGTAACCCGTTAATGCTTTCGAAACCACCTGTCCCCCGCTATGAACGATTAAATCGGGGTAATCAGGACTGTTGCCACGGTTCAGTGAAAGGGCCAGGTTGGAATTGAATACCACTCCGCCTGCTTTAACATTGGATATATTTTCGGCAATTATTATGATGCGTTTGTCTTTCGACAATTGCGTGAGAACCCTGTTTAATTCCGGATCCGGAACATCCTGTCCATGCACGATCATAATGCGCGAAGCTTTTCTCCATTCATGGATTACATCGCCGGGCAATGTAAGGGCAACTCCGGGGATAACACTGGTAAAAGATTTGACTACCGTTGAAGCATCAGGAAAATCCCCATACAAAGGTTCTGTAAGTGGAATGTTAATATGAACTGGTCCTTTTGAAACTTCACAAACAGAGATGGCCTCGTGAATCACCCTATGGGCAAACCATAAGTCATCTTCGAGGGAAACATATTGTGGCAGGGTATAGCCCCTGAGAATATAGTTTTGATATATATTATGCTGTCGCAATGTTTGGTTGTCCTGCTGGTCAATCCATTCATGCGGACGGTCGGCGGTAATGGCCAAAACTGGGATATGCTGGTAATAGGCTTCTGCCAGGGCGGGAGCATAATTAAGCACAGCCGTGCCCGAGGTACAAACCAGGGCAGCAATTTTTCCGGTGCTCATCGCTACGCCCGATGCAAAATATGCCGCACTTCTTTCATCAACAATGCTTACACACGAATTTCCGTAAACGCTGGTAAAAGCATTAATGATGGGAGCACTGCGCGATCCGGGAGAGATGATCACCTTTTCGACTCCCCTTTGCTTGCAGATTTCTGCCAGGTCGCGTATGTGTTGTTTTGGATGTGGCATTATCCAATCTTTTTCAATACCGATAGAAGCGTTTCTGCTTTCATTTCTGTTTCTTCCCATTCTTCTTCAGGCACAGAATCACCTGTTATACCTCCGCCTATATATAATACCAGCCTGTCATCAAAAACCTGCATACACCGAAGGTTAACGTACAACATGATATTTTCAGGAATGCCAATTGGTCCTAAAAATCCGGCATAATAAGCCCTGTCGTGTTTTTCTCCGGTTTTAATAAAGTCCATTGCTTTGCCGGTAGACATACCACAAATGGCCGGGGTGGGGTGGAGCGATGAAATCAACAAAGGCAAACGGCTTCCAATGGCATCGGTGGTAAAAGTAAAGTCTGTGCGCAGGTGAAGCAGGTTTCCCGCTTTGGCCACATAGGGCCCCGATTTGACGGGCTCTATATTAAAGCGCTTTAACGTTTCCTCAATGTGAAGCGTAACATATTCCTGCTCCTGCAATTCTTTTTTATTCCACTTTTCAATATCCAGGTTGCTTTCACTGGAATTTCTTGTACCCGCAAGGGAAACAGTTTTTAAAACATTCTTTTCTGAGCAGACAAATGGTTCTGGTGTGGCACCTGTCCAGCACTGGCCTTTAACATTAAACAAGTATACAAATGCATTGGGATATGTTTCGCAAAGAGCGCTAAACACCCTGGCAATGGAAGGGCGGAAATTTCCACGAACCGATTTTACCCTCGAAAGAACCACTTTTTCGAACTCGCCGGCATTAATCTGTTTAATGGATTCATTGATCAGGTTGATATAGTCATTTTTACCGGTATCTTCAGGAGCAGGCAGGTTTTTATGCGGATCGTCTGCTGCAGGCAGGGACGACAATTCCGATAGATGGTGCGCCTGTATGGTATCATGAATTACAATATCCGGCCTTATCAGCCAGGTATCATTGGTTTCTTTTGAAAATGGGGCTATCAGGAATCCTTTTCCGGGGAATTTTTGATTGATATTGCCATCAATGATCACTTCAGGGGATTTTTGAATGATCACCGCAGCATTGCAATCGCCTGGAGCCTTGTATGCAACAAATTGTACTTCCCGGCTAAGGCAAAGATCCACAACAGCGGTTATGTCCGCGCCATTTCTTAATACTTGCTGCATCCGGTGCTATTTCTTTTTAAGAACCATCATAGTAACCCGTGCCACAGAGATTAGTTTGTCCCTTTCGCTTTTGATTTTCACATCCCAAACATGGGTTTTTTTACCCCGGTGTATAATTTCTGCCCTTGCATACAGCAATCCTTCACTAACCGGAGTGATATGACTTCCTGAAACCTGCAAACCAACCACATCATATTTTTCCCGGTCCACCAACAAGTAAGAACCTCCACTGGCAATGGTTTCAGCCAGTGCCAGGGATGCACCGCCATGTAAAAGTCCCATGGGCTGCAGTTTATTGTCAATGGGCATTCGTGCTTCGATGAAATTTTCACCATGTTCGAGAAATTCAATCCCCAGGAAACTGATGAAGGTGCCTTTGCAAATTTCATTGAGTTTGTCAATCATAATCCTTTTTAAAGCTGAACAAAGATAGCAATTTTAAAACCGATCAATGCCGGGTGGTTTTTTAACATTCCTGTTTTTGTACCACGATCAGGTTGGCCGATCCAAACAGAAAAGTCCTTGCAACATGGGGTACAAGGTTATATGGTTTTAACAATGTTTCAAGTTCAGCAACTGAATAAAAACCGGAAGATGATCCTGCCAGGTACCGGTAGGCATTCCAGTCGCCTGACAATAGGCCTCCCAGCGGAATAAGGACAAAATTAAGGTACATATGGTATCCAGTCCGGATTAACCTGTTTTTTGGTTTGGCGCTTTCCAGAATATACAGGCGGCCTTTGGCACCAAGCACCCTGCTTATTTCGGAAATATTCTCATGCTGGTGAGGGTTTTCCCAGGTTAGGTTCCTGAAGCCGAAGCCTATGGTAATGGCATTGAATTCCCCTGCCTTAAAGGGCATTGATCCTGCATCACCTTGTAAAAAGGTTATATTGGCATTGGTTTTAGCTGCCTTTGCTTTGGCAATCTTAAGCATATGGGCATTGAGATCGTATGCCGCTATCTTAACCGGATATGTTGCCTTTTTGTATAGGCTTATGGTCATATCGCCTGTTCCACAGCATAAATCAAGGATTGATTCAGGTTTTCCGGCAAGGCATGTATCTACGGTAATTTTTCTCCATTTCTGGTCAAGTCCAAAGGTAAAAATCCTGTTTACCAGGTCGTATGTTTTATATATACGATCATAATAGCGCTGCAGCGGGTGTGCAAAGTTGTGGCCAGCTTTCATGGAATGCTTGTGTGGTACAAAAATAGCGGAAATGAACCAATCTTCCATTTCAATCTTTTATCTTTGCCGTTTAATCTTTAAATCATGGCAAGGAAAGTAAGGGTGCGCTTTGCACCAAGTCCCACCGGACCACTGCACATCGGAGGGGTGAGGACAGCGCTGTTTAATTACCTGTTTGCGTACAAGCACAATGGCGATTTTATATTAAGAATTGAAGATACCGATCAGGCGCGGTTTGTCCCCGGTGCTGAGGATTATATTATGGAATCATTGCGCTGGTGCGGGCTGCATTACAGTGAAGGGCCCGATAAAGGTGGCCAGCATGCCCCTTACCGCCAGAGCCAGAGAAAGGATATATACAGGAAGTATGCCGAAATGCTGGTTGACAAAGGTCATGCCTACTATGCGTTTGATGCCCAGGATGAACTTGATAATCTCCGGAAGCAATTTGAAGCCGAAGGGAAAACTTTCCAGTATGATGCGTCTTCGCGGATGACGCTGAAAAACTCACTTACCTTGCCCGAAGCAGAGACCACCCATTTGCTTGAAACCTGCATGCCGCATGTAATCAGGTTTAAAATGCCTGAAAATACAGAAGTCACTGCAAAAGATATTATCCGTGGTGAAGTGAGCTTTAATACATCGTTGCTGGATGATAAGGTGCTTTACAAAGCCGATGGCCTGCCAACCTACCACCTGGCACACCTTGTTGATGATTACCTGATGGAAATAACCCATGTTATCCGTGGTGAAGAATGGCTCCCTTCGCTTCCGCTGCACATCCTACTTTACAAAGCATTCGGTTGGGAGCATGTTATTCCGGAATTCGCCCATTTACCGCTGATATTAAAACCCAGCGGACAGGGAAAACTGAGTAAGCGCGATGGTGACAAGCTGGGATTTCCGGTTTTTCCTTTGCAATGGACTGATCCGTTTTCAGGTGAGGTATCTTCGGGATACCGCGAATCGGGATATTTTCCGGAAGCTGTTGTGAATATTCTGGCCTTCCTGGGATGGAACCCGGGCACGGAACAGGAAATTTTTTCACTGTGCGAGCTTGCCGATGCGTTCAGCCTTGACAGGGTTGGAAAATCCGGTTCTCACTTCGATCCTGAAAAGGCCCGCTGGTATAACCAGCAATACCTTAAGCTCAAGTCGGATAGTGATTTGGCAGCCCTGTTTGTCCCTGTTATCCAAAGTAAGGGATTGCCGGTACGACTTGATTACCTGAAGAAAATATCGGGCATGATTAAGGAAAGGCTTGTATTTCCATCCGAATTCTGGAGCCAGGCATTTTATTTCTTTGAAGCACCGCAGCATTATGATGAGCAGATGTGCAAGAAAGTGTGGAAGAATGACACAACTGCTATCATGAAAGATATTTTGGCCCTTTTGCAGGATGTTGATAATTTTTCATCGGCCAACCTTGAATCCGTTGTGAAGGATTACATCGAAAAGCGCAGCCTGGGATTCGGAAAAGTTGCCACTCCCCTTCGTCTGTTAATTGTAGGTTCTGCCATGGGCGTCCACCTTTTCGATATCCTTGAAATGATCGGCAAGGAAGAAAGCCTCGAAAGGATAAGGAAAGGCACTGAAATCCTGGAATAGACTCCTATTTTTTCCTGCGGGTGTTGTCCTTTTCGGCATAGGAAATTACCTGCATCAATGCTCTTCCGTCGTGATAACAGCCTTTCCATTCATGTGCCTTACGTTCCGTGACGGTTTCGGGATTTTTATCAAGTCCGCTGTTATACCATCCACCCAGGCTTTGGTCGATTATGTTGGTATTGATGTAATTCCACATGCTTTTAAAAGCATTCCTGTAGCCTTCCTTACCGGGCTGTAAAGACGCAAAAAGCGCCAGCGCATGCCATGCCTCTGCCTGGGCCCACCAAACTTTTGTACTGTCGATAACTTCCACTCCATCACTGCCTTTAAACCGGTAGCCCTTATCAAAAAGGCCAAAATAATCCCCGTCGAAACCATATTGCATCGTATGGTCAATCATCTTTCCGGCTACCTTGAGGGTTAGTGAATCAACCTCGCCATAAAGTGCCTGCGACGCGTCCACCAAAAGGTAAGCCGTTTCGATGTTGTGACCGAAAGAAATATGATCAAATGCGGGATTGTTACGGATAAATTCCATTGATGAATCAGCGTTACTGACGGGTTGCCACTTGTTGTCGAAATACAGGTTAAGGTAGCCTTCACCGGTTGTCATGGTGTCCCTTATAAGTACGAGCATTTCATGTAACCTTTCTTTCACTGTTTCTTCAGGCAGAACCTGGTAAGCCGCAGTAAATGCTTCCATAAGGTGAATGCTGGTATTCTGGTCCTTCCAGTCAGGCTTTCCAAGCCATAGCGACAGGTTATTCCATTGCGGTGATGGTTTCTTTTCCTTAAAAACGATGTTGTAATACCCGCCATATACCGTGTCATGCAGTTCCTCTTCAAACCAGCTGAATGATTTGCGTACCCAATTCAATACTTCGGGATCCTTATTAACTTTGGCGTACTGTGACAGGCCATACAGTGCAAATGCATTGGCATATGCCATTTTCATCGAAGCATCGGTTTTATGCACCGAATCAACAAAGTAATTCTGGTAGAAGC
Source organism: uncultured Bacteroidales bacterium (assembly GCA_964646255.1). Taxonomy (GTDB): domain Bacteria; phylum Bacteroidota; class Bacteroidia; order Bacteroidales; family UBA10428; genus UBA5072. The sequence continues at coordinate 13,496 of CAZYDI010000012.1, read as the reverse complement.
CACCCTTCTCATAATCCCACATTTTTTGAACGAGGAACTGATACCCGTGATCGGCTGCCTGCCTGAATACCGTATTTTCGGGATAGAGTTCAGCTGCCCTGGCTGCTGTCCATAAGCCCCTTGCCTGGGTAACCAGCATTTTGTCCTGGTCGGGAGATAAAGTCCAATCGTTTTCAAAATTGGTCCAGTAACCTCCATTTATCGTATCAACGATTCGGGGGTAATAGTTTTGGAGCAGTAAATCAAGTTGATTTTTAATTTCGGTTTGTGCAACCCCAAGGTAGGTGGAGGATTCTTTTTTACCGCATGACAGCATCACAAGTGCGAGAGAAAAAAGAACGACGGCTGATTTTTTGTTCATGGTAAACATTGGTTTTTGTAGTCGGAAAGTTATAAAAATAATTCGCACCCCCTAAAAAAGTTCTGATGCGGGTGGATAGGAATAATCATTAAATTTATTCCTTATTTACCAATTTGATAAAGATGAAAATCATGAGAAGTGTAATGCTGTTTGCTTTGCTGGTAACGTGTACGCTCTTTTCACATGCCGGTAATGAGCCTGGGAAGGTGCATGTGTGGGAAATGCAGGAAATCACTTTTACAGCGGAAAACAACTATTCCAATTTTTATACTGATGTCACCCTATGGGTTGAACTCATTGGTCCGGGCTATTCAAAAAAGATCTATGGCTTTTGGGATGGAGAGCAAACCTTTAAAGTAAGGATAGTGGCCAATGTTCCCGGTGAATGGCATTGGAAAAGCGGATCGAATCAAGGTGATGATGACGGTTTGAATAATATTACAGGATCATTCACTGCAGTGGCATGGACTTCCGAAGAAATAGCCGCCAACCCTAACCGCCGTGGGTTTATACGCGCATCGGCCAACGGACATGCATTACAGTATGCAGATGGCACACCATTTTTTATGATTGGTGATACATGGCTTGCCGGAGCTACATGGAGGTTGCCGTTCCGGAATGCCCCGACTACGGATATGTATGTTCCCTCACCCGGCATAGGATTCGAGGATGCCGTAATGTATAGAAAAGGACAGGGATTTAATTCGGTAAGCATGATTGCCAGTTTTCCGAATTGGGAGAGCGACATCAATGCGAGCACCTATGCTGATGAAAACGGTCTTTTTGTAAGGAATGCATGGGAAAAATTTGAATACCTTACAGAAGACGGAAAAATGACGTCAAAAAACATGCGTGATGAGTGGGGAAACCTGCCTTTCGAAATGTCATCGGAGCATCCGGGTGTAGCCAACTTTGAAAAGATTATTCCCGCCTACTTTCAGAGTCTTGATAAAAAAATGAAATTCCTTTCTGAGCAGGGATTTGTACCATTGATTGAAACCGTGCGCAGGGATATATGCCCGACCTGGAAAGCTTATTTTGATTTCAATGAATCCTATTCGCGTTACGTTCAATACCTCATTTCGCGTTATGGCGCTTACAACATTTTTTTCAGCGGAATTCACCTCGACTGGATTCCTAAGGAATATAGCCTTACCGCCGATGAATTCAATGAAGTATTAACCTACCATCATAATAAATATGGTCCTTTGCCTTTTGGACAGCCTTATACCCTGCTTATTGACAATTCAACCTATAAGAAATTCGGGCATGCTGAGCAATGTCCATGGCTTACCATGCACAGCGTGGGAAACAAACCCAGGGATCACCGGGTTTCAGGAACCATTGATACCCTGTTTAATTTAGTGCCTCCTTACCCGGCCATAAATTTTGAACCTTATTATACCGGATGGGACCATGAGATTAATATGCCCGACGGGGAAAGGCCTCCTGCCGACTCGGAACGCGACAACTATTTCTCAAGGGCACAGATGTATGGTTCGGTACTATCGGGAGGATTGTCCGGACATGTACATGGGACAGCTGCCTATGATATTACCACCACCGGAGAACCCGCGGGAATGAGACCACACTTTTGGGAAGCCATGAAATATGAGTCAGCAACCTATATGCAGCATTTGTATGGATTTATTCTCTCAGAGGGCACTGACTACCAGGAACTGAGACCCGCATGGGCTGATGTTTTACCCCAAAAGGCACCGGGTGCACCTGAAAAGGGATTGGACGGCTGGAGCTACATGATGCGAACAGCAGACAAAAAACTGGCTATGCTTTATTTTGAGAAAGCATCCATTACTGCGCAATTAAGGGGTTTTTTGCCAGACAAAACCTATGGCCTCAAATGGTTCAATACCGTGAACGGAGTATGGAGCAAAGGAATATCATTGAAGACGGATAAAAAAGGAATGCTGATGATGCCTGATTTTCCCGATGGCGGGAAAGTGGCACTTCAGGATATAGCGGTAAAAATCAAATTAGCCGAATAGCTATGAATACATATCTGGGTTTAATGCGCAGAAACCGGCTGGTATCCGTATGCTTGCCATTCATGGTTACCATCTTCTTTTTGGCGTCAGGTCTGCTTTACGGGCAGGTTCACGACTCGGCAAGTGCCAGCCGGGATAGTATTGTGTTTATCCAGAGACAGGATTCCATTGTCCGGCGGATGCAGTTTATTAAGGATTCCCTGCTTGCACGGGAAAAATTTGTAGCGGATTCCCTTGCCCGGCGTAAACATATACGCGATTCCCTTGTCCATCTCAGTGGCGAACTGACTAAAGTGCTTGAGGCCTATGTTCATTCGGTGAGGGATGAACTAATCATTACATGCAAGGATATACCCGTTGAAGGGGATTCATCCCTTGGACATTTTGAATACATAACCTTACCCTTTGGGGTGAGGGATCCCTATTCCCCCTGGCGGACCAGGATAGGTGTGAGCGGTAAAAAGGTAAGAATAACAAGGGATCCTGTTAATGGCAGGCTTGTTTCAATTCATACACCTCAATTAAAGGTATCGTATTCCTATCCGCGGGAATCAAAATTGCTTATTGTAAAGCAGCCCGTTTCCATACAGAAAAACTGGGCTGGCAATTATTACAAGATTCCTTTAGATTCTGTTTTTTATGATGGCTATGGAAGGATAAGCAAAATTAAAAGTCATGTTCTCTTTTATGCCTTAACGCCTGGCAATCAGCAGGGGAACCTGCTTTTTACCAATAAAACATTTGTTCGGATATATGAACGTGCACAGAACAATGAAATCAAATCGATTCAGGTTGTTCGTTTTTGTGAACGATGGAAGTCGTATGAACCCAATAAAGTTTGCAGCATTATAACATATTCAATTGACCATAAGGGGAATACATATATTCTGAGCAGGAAAAATGATCCCGCTAATGCATATTCCGATGGTACCTATACCTTCAATTTCGATTCCAATGAAAACCTGAATGGTATATCATTTACCAACCTTGCCAATACAGAAAACTGGCACAGGGTAATAGAACTTAACAGTGATGGCTATGTCAATTGTTATATCGATAAAACCAATAATATCGTAAGGCAGTCACTTTGCATGATATATCACAAGGAACCGGGTGCCAGGTATCCGGTTGAAACCATCACCACCACGTTTGAAAACGACGGTATCAGTTACCTGCAGAAGAACAACACTACAGGTAAAATACGGACCAGGGACAGAATGACACTGGAATGGAGTGCCTGGAAATAATCAGTGATTAATTTCCCCCGGTAAATTCATTACCTACTTTACGGGCTCTTTCGGGCTTGTCAAGGTTTATGCCTGTGGCCAGGCCGATTTCAACCAAAAGGTTCCAACCGGCACACAGGTAAACATACGGAGTCAGTTCCCCAGCCGATGGTACCTTAATGGTCGGGAACGGTGTATCCCTGTCGGCTATGGCAACAATAGTAAGGCCAACCCCTTTTTCAAGGACTTCCTGGAATTTGGTTATTTCCTCAGCGATGGGATCAACAACAAATACGATGTCGTTTTTATCCATTACCTCTTCAATGCCATGTACAGCATAGGTGCCTTCGAGAAAGTCGGACTTTCTGCGGGTGATTTCATTGGTTTTCAGGGTTAATTCTTCTGCAACGCCATCGTTATAGCCGGCGAAGTAGATGGTATTGGCTTTTTTAACCTTATTAACAATGTCACCGTCAATCTTCAGGGTAAGCGCTGTTTCGATAGCAGCGGGCAGAACGGTGAGCTCGGCATCCTTATTAATGCCTTTGATATGCCAGAGAATAGACTCATAGAATAGTGCCTGTTCAACCACGCTTTTGGTAGCAGCTACAGCTTGTTCCCAGCCACAATTAAGAACAAAGGTTTCCGTGCATTCTTTTTCGAGCAGTGTATCGTGATTGGCGGTAAGGGCAAAGCGATTCGGGTTGCCTTCAGCGGCAAGCTTTTTTGCCAGCAGAACAATTTCTTTCGTCCTCCCTGAATTGGATGCACAAAAGACGGCAAATTTCGACAGGTCATACAAGGCCGATTGCCTTGAGCCGTCGGTAAAAATTGCGGTTTCTATTCCCCATGCCAGGGCTTTTCTGATGGCATTTTTCGCCGGTAATATACGGCTTGATCCTTCACCGGTAAGCAATAACCTTCCGGCTGCTTTTATCTTCCGGGCAATATCCCTTGTGAGGTTGGGGTTGAATTTTTTTACAACACCCACGGTTTCCATCATTTCCTGCACGAGGGCAAACTTTGCATAATCGGGGTTTATTAAGTTCATTGTAAGGGGTTTTAAAATGATCGATATGGTTTATTTACACTAGTTTCATTGCCTCTTTAATGTGTTTATTAAAGTCTTCTGTTTCCTTTCTTACCTGTACAATAAAGGAATTATCGTCAATGGTTCCGATGGTAGCATTCATTTCCTCCAGGTTTCGGAAAGTAGCTTTCCTGAAAGGATTATCGTAATCCTTCTTTCGCGATAAGTATACCTGATCATTAACGAACTGCTGGATTCTTACTGCTTCCTTCAATGCCTTTTTCCATGTTTCAGCGGTGATTTCTTCCACTTCATAAATCCCGAGCAAGGTAGCATAGGCATGTTTTTGCTTTTCCGTTTGGTATTTTTCCCAGAGTTTATCATAACGATTATGAATGGCCTTCCAAGTGCTGAGTTTACCGGTTCCTATGTCCTTTTTGAGTTTATCCAGGTCTTCCTGGGGCATGATTTGGCCGCCCAGGTTCACCCAATTGTGCCTTCGTTTGCCTTTCAGTGCCTGATGCATTAGGGAAAGTGATGGTTTCTCCTGCCGGCGGATATACTCAAGGAGGTTGTTGACGGCGTAGTGGGTTAATATATCCCGGTATGCATGGTACGCCTTATGCGCCTTAACAATTACAGTATCGCGTTTGGTGTTTTCCATGTTTTCACCCAAAATCCTCAGCGTGTCGGCATACTTTTCATCGCCGTTCAAAACCTTGCGGCCGGCTTCAATCAAATCTGAATCCTTTATTCCCGTTGTTCTGCCTTTTTTCAGCCATTCTGCCTTACCGGTCCATTTTTCAAGCAGAACCATGGCTTCCATTACCTCTTCCATGGTATCGGGAGCAAAAGCATCGAATTCAATGTGTTGTGTTTTGCTTACCCGTTTATCCCTGTTTTTAAATTTCCAGGTATTCCTGGCAAGGGCATACATATTGTAGAGCCACCAATATGCTGGCATTACTTCGAGCTGATTGAAGGAAACGTTATTGTTCAGTAGAGAGAAGGGAAGGGGAATATTAAGTTCTGCCGGATAGTCAGCTTTTGAAAGCAGTGTGTACGAAGCAAAGCGGCATGAATGCTTGACGCTGGTGCATAATCCCGGCCAAAAACCCCTGCCTGCTTGTATTTCATTATCGTTAGCCCGGCTATTGTGATTTGATCCAATGGTAGCACCTGCTGCCATATTGCTCTGACCCATTACCACCGAAGCAATTAAAAACGAATTGTTATGATGCTGCTCATGGGCGGGAAATATAAGGTTATTCAATACCTCGCAGCATGAAATGGTGGAATTGTCACCCAGGAACGAATTAATAAGCCTTGCACCGTATTTTAGAGAGGAGTTGCACCCCAGAATAAATTTAACCGCTTTGCATCCGTAGAATATATGGCATCCATAGCCGATTATACCGTTTACAAGTTCAACGCCTTCTCCTATTTGCGTAGGTTCATCAACCGATGAATTGATGGTAAGGTTCTTCAACTTGTTTGCCCCTTTGATATAGCATTTGGAGCCAATTTTTACATCCTTGAGGATTAAGGAATTCTTGATGACGCATTGATCGCCGGTTGTACCGTAATAGCCGCGGCGGTTATCAAAAGATTGTTGGGTAATCTTCTGCAGGTTTTTTTGCAAATCGTCATCATCACGGTATTTTGCCCATAAATAGGCGTCAGCCGTTATCATACCGTCGAATGGCAATACTTTTCTGGCGCCGGTTTCATTCATCAGGTCAATCCATGTTCTCACATTTTCGGGTTCACCCTCTTTAACAATGCCATTGCCGAATTTAGCGTGATCGGTGGTGTTCATTTCCTGTATATTAAACAGGATATTGCGGTCACCGATAATATAGTGCGATAAATAATGCACTTCATGAATGGCAACATCATCACCGATGTCACAGGCAATGATGAGGCTGTTGGTAATTCCGGTAGGAACTTTAAGGTCATGGTGTTGCAGGAAAACATTTCTCAGCCGGCCAATCCTTACCATCCCGAAAAAGCGGGTATTTTTTATCTGGTCAGGATCAAATTCATCGGTTACCAGGATATTGTCCCAACCATCGGATGTATTGTCGTTTTTTACCAGCCGCTCAACCTCATCGGAACGCAGATGCCGCCAGCTATGTTTGGGTTTTCCGGCCTGCGAATTTCTAATGTAATACTCATCTTTGCCTGAGGGAAGGTACTCTTTGGGAATAAAGTTCTTCCCCATATTTTCGGGATATACAATCAGCACCTGGTCCATGTTGGGTTATACGTTTAGATGTTTTAAAAACTATGGATTACCAATTCAAAATAAAAATAATTATTTATTAGTCAAATTGCGTGGTAAAAAAAATAAATATATTTAAGCTGACAAGACAATACAGTAATTACATTTAAAATCAGTATTGTAAAGAAACGCTTTTGCTGGTTAAGATAGCATAACCGGCTTTTACAAGATTAGTAAAAAAACAGCATCAGGAAGAAAATTATATACCAAAAACATTTACAATGAAACATGTATTCGTTTTGTTGGCAGGATTAACTGTATTCCTGTCTGAGCCTATAGACATATATGGACAACATGCTCTTCCTTCAGGAAACGGTGTGACCATGTATATTGATGTTATGGGCGCAGAGAATAGTGTAGAAGGTGAATCAGGGAATACGGTCATTTATACATCAAAACACAACTACATCAGCACTTCTATAAATGTGGAGGTTGATTGGACAAGCATGGACTTTCCGTGCGATTACGGTGACTGGTATAGCAGCATGATGACCATCACTATAAATGCCTTAGCGGTCACGGGTTATAATCCTGATGGTAGTGTTGCCTCGACGGTTGTAACAAACTCGGTCACTGTTTCAGGAAGCAATAAGGATGGCTCTCTGAGAGCCAGTTTATCCGACGGAGGATATCCAAACGCAGTTTATAGTGTATACTTCTGGACAAACGGCGACTGTGCAACAATTGAAGATTCCACACGAACAAAAGTAATCTCTTTTGACCATTTAGTTACAGTACGACCGAGCGCAACCATGGCTCTTCTGGCCGATGAACTGGAGGGGAGAACCGGTCGGGATCCATTTGACAATTCCGATTCCGACTGGTTTCCTTCCATCGATGAAATGGACCTTGGACAGGAGATGCCCGGTGATGATTACACAGCACAGGAAGAGAATGAATTCGGAGGATGCAGCAGTTATGGCAGGCCCCAATATGGTGTGAACATGCGATTTTTGGCTCCGGGTATTCTCGACAGGGAATATTATCAGCCGGGTCCCGGCCCGGCAATCGATGTAACACGCTTGCTAAGTCCCTTACATCACGGTATTTTTGGGAAAGGATGGAGAAGTACCCTCGAAATATTGGCCCGAACAAAACCTGTAAAAGACAGTTTCTCCGGGCCGGTAACAATTGAACCCTCACGGGGCGACCATTTGTATTTTGATTATGACCCTGTAACAGCGTTGATGACAGCTGTAAATAGCTCAGATACAGCATACTTTTCAGATGAAAATCTAGTGTGGATTGACCGGGATCGCAAATTGATCAATACCTTTAAAAGAGCACCTGACACATCTTTTTACTATATCGAAACGATAAGTGACTACTTCAACAACAAAATCACCTTTGCCTATGATGAACCCGGCCGTGTATCGTCAGTTACCGACGATGCAGGCAGAAGTGTAAATTTTGAATACAACAACAACAACTATGTTGAAACATTCACAACACCCGATGGCAGGGAAGCGCATTTCGATTACAATGATTCTTCGCGCCTGATGCATTCAATTGACCTTGAAGGCTACGAATCTGAATTTGCTTACGATACACTTAACAACATAACGGAGCTTACCTTTGACGGTAAAACCACTGGGTTTGAATACACCGACCAGGCCGGGAGGGCATTTCTCTCAGCCCTTACAGATGCCCTTGGCAACCGGTATATATACGACCTTAACTTATGGAATAATTTTGCCATCGGCAGCGTAACCGATCCCAATGGTAATAAGACTACCTGGCATTATGACGGATATGGCAACATTACCATGATCGAAAACGGAAACAGCCTGATCGTATATGAATATGATGAACAGAACAGAATGACTGAAAAACGTTTTCCAAACGGAGATAATAAAACCTACGAATACGATGACAAAGGAAGACCTGCCCGTATCACCTATAATAATTCCGATGAAGAGTTGTACACCTGGAATGCGGACAATACACTGAAATCATACACCGACAGGGAAGGAAATACCGAACAGTATGAATATGATAATGGCCAGTTAACAAGATACACAGACGCTTCAGGAAATTCTTCACAATTGTTCTACAACCCGTCCGGCCGGATCTCCAGACTGCTGCGTGCAGACCAGACAAACCTTTATTATACCTACGATGAATTCGGTAACCTGGTAAACATTGCGGATGACAATGGATTGCTGGCATCGATATCCTATGATGCCTCAGGTCTTTTCATTCAGTCTGTTACAGATGCCGGAGGGAATACAACACAATACGCATTTGACAACAACAACAGGCTAAAGTCGGTTTCAATGCCCGATGGATCTGTTGTTTCACAAAATTTCGGTTGTTGCGGGCTTGAGACCATGACCGATGAAAACAACAATACTGTTGGTTTCTCACGCGATGCGCTGAACTCAATAACATCCCTGGTTTTACCCGACAACAGTCGTCTTGACTTTGATTATAATGCAGCCCATTACCTGAGTGAAATTAAGAATTCAAATGGCGATTCCTATACCATCCAATACAACAACCGGAATATGCCTGTTAAAATGGTCAATTTTAATGGTGATTCGGTACGTTACGAATACAACGACAACAATCAGATCGTATCCTTGAAAGACGAGCGCGGCAACCAGACTTCATTTACCTGGATAAACAACTACCTGTATTCCGTCACCGATGCAATGAACCGAACCCGTTCTTACAACCGCGATAGAAACGACAGAATTATTAAATCGAACAATGCAAGACCATCTTCGGCTGTGGAATATGAATACAATCCTAAAGGACTGGTTGTTTCCAAAAATACTTCATCCCGATCTTATTCCTTCGGGTACGACAAGATGGGCCGGATGATCCGTGAAAAGTCGGGTAACGATTCCGCCAGGTATACTTACAATTCACGGGGCCATTTGCTTTCAATTACCTGGCAAAATGGTAATGCAGTTGATTTTGAACCCAATGAAACAGGCAGGACTAAGACCATTACTTATCCCGACGGTTATTCAGTGCAATACAACTACAACAGCGGAAATAAACTTGCTCTTTTGAAAACTCCGGATGATTCGGTTGAATTCATATATGATGACGCCGGTAAACTGGTTTCGGAAATTCGGTCAAACGAAACAACCACACAGCAATCGTTTGATGATTACGGAAGAATTCGGGGTATTCTTCACAAGAAGAACGCTGATACGCTTATTAACCTTACCTACGATTATGACGAACGCGGAAATATTGCCTCAGGAACAGTTGATTTTCCTTACGATTTAAGCTTCACAGGCTTTAGCAATTATGAAGCCAATTACAATACGCTGAACCAGGTGATTTCTGAGAATGGAAACGATTATGCATATGATCATGACGGGAACCTTACTAAAATTGATGGTAACAGAGATTTTGCCGCCGGTTACACCGATGAGAACCTTATTGACAGCATGATTATCGGTGGTCAAACCCTAAAATATGAATACAATGGGCTTATGCAGGCAGTTAAAGTTATTGTCAACGATCAGGAATTTCACCTTTATTATGACCTTGATGACCGCTTGTTGTTTGAAACCGATGCCTCCAACAACATTCTGATCAAATATATTTATGCAGGGCATCGGTTGGTGGCTCTGGTAGATGCGGATGACAAGCTGCACTTTTACCATTACGACAGAACCGGAAATACGCTGGCTCTCACAAACACAAATGGAGAAATCAGCAATGCATACTGGTATACGCCCAGTGGAGAAAAAGTTATATCACAGGGCGCGGTGAAAAACAGGTTTACCTACCTTGGAGCCTGGAATGTAAGCGATGAAAACAACGGTTTCTATCGGATGGGGTTAAGGGTTTATGACGCTCATCTTGGACGGTTTATTCAGCGTGATCCCAAAGGGTTTGTTGATGGTACCAATTTATATGCATACGGGTACAACAACCCCCTGTTGCATCTGGATCCGAAAGGTGCCGATGTAGCCAACGGAACTGCTGATCTTTTCACCTGTCAGGGCCCCGTTTACGGCGATGATTTCATTTCTCCCGAAACAGCCCGGGTAATCAGTGAAACGGTTAACCTCACAACCGACCTTGCCCCGGGTATAAGCGATGTAAAAGGCAGTGCAAAACTTCTATACTATTTGTATGAAGGGGATCATAAGAAAGCCGCTATGGAGGCCATTTCAATGGCCGGTGGTAAGTATCTTGGTGGCAAGTTGGGTCCTGAAATTTTGACCACCATGGGATCAAAAATAACAGAAGAAGTTGCAGAGACTGTGGCTGACATCACGGCCAACGGGGTATTTAAAGTACTTGGCGATACTGCTGAAAACATGATGGAAGATCCACCCTCCAACAATGCCACTAAAAAGGCCGCACCTTCTTATGAAATGGGACCTCCGGTCGGGGTACAGTTTTAATATGGTTTTTACAAACAATGACGATTATGAAAAGATATCTGATAGCTGCAATCCTTGTTCTTTCGGGAAATGCTTTATTTGCACAAACAACAACAATTCGGTATTACTATGATAAGAACAACCGGATGACCGGGTATGTTTACGAAGAGCTTTTTCAGCGGGGTTTTGAATATGACCCCACCGGGAATGTAATTGGCCGGAACAATGAAAACCCGGCCACCGGAGCCGATGAAATTCCATCTGGGGAAAACGAATGTCTGGCTGTTCCAAATCCTTTCGGAGAATCGGGTTTTCGGATTCTATTGCCCGTTGATGTAAAAACTGCTGATATCAGGCTGTTTGACCTCACAGGAAAGCATGTATCCGTAAATTATATTTCCGGCACACACGAAGTTTATGTAGAGGCGGGTCATCTGGCTGCCGGCATATATCTTTGCCGGATTACGTATGATGGATTTACCTGTAATATCAAAGTTTTAAGAAAATAACAAGGCTGGTTACCAACTGTCACCAAGTGTTTTTGCAATTACAGGGTGATTAAAATCAAGGCCTGTGCTGCCAAAATCCTTAAAAACATGGTTAAGGGATAAACAGTGGCATATGCCGTTGATTGTGCATGCACGGGTGCCAGGCTATTGGCAAATTCAAGTGCCGGAGGATCCGTCATGGAACCTGAAATGATGCCACATATCTTTAGGTAATTGTATTTTAACAACCGGGCAATAGTGGCTGCGACCAATATTGGAATAACGGTTATCGCTGCCCCGTAAAGCATCCATATATACCCGCCATCCATAATGGTTTGCACAAAGTGCCCTCCTGATGAAAGTCCTACACAGGCTAAAAACAGTATTATGCCCAATTCTCTCAACATCATGTTGGCGCCCGGTGTCATATAAAAATCGAAGTTCTTGAAACGGCGCTGATTTCCGAGAAGCAGGGCAATCAGCAATGGGCCGCCTGCCAATCCCAGCTTTGCCGGGGCCGGTAAGCCGGGAATAAAAATTGGTATGCTTCCTATTATGACACCCAGTGCGATACCGATAAAAATCGGGATGGTATTCGGATGGGCAAGTTCATCAATGGAGTTGCCCAGTTCGTTCCTGATTTCCGGAAGTAACTCCCTTTTGCCCACTATTCTTACGGTATCACCAAATTCAACGGTTGAGCTTCTTGTCGGAAGGATCTCGGTACCGGCACGGAAAATCCTCGTAATATTGGCTTCGTACCTGCGGTAAATACCGATTTGCTGGATGGTTTTCCCGGCGTATTTCCGGTTGGTAACCAATACATGAAACATGGCCAGGTCACCCGATATTTCTTTCTTTTCGGAGATTTTTACCTGCCCGATTTTGATTTTTAGGTTTTTGATATACTTGAGGGCAGATACTCCAATGATTATATCACCTTCCCTCAGTTCAAGGTCTTCGGTAGCGACAAGATAGTTGTCATTCCTTTGTATCCTTGATATCACAAGCTCCTTGTCAATGAATTCCTTGATATAACTTATTTTCTGGCCGAACAGGTTGGGGTTGGTAATGGAAATCTCAACGCTTTCCAGTTTCTGTCTTAATGTTTGGAATTGGTTTTTGTAGTCGCTGACTTCCTTATCGATTGAAATTCTGAAGACAAGCCTTACAAGTACCATGGTAAGAATGATTCCCAATACCCCAAAAGGATAGGCAATCGCGTAGCCGGTGCCGGCATCCGAAGCCAGATTATTGCTCCCTATATCATTCAGCACCTCCTGTGCCGCCCCCAGTCCCGGGGTGTTGGTAACAGCACCGCTCATTATACCGGTAATGATCGCCGGGGAAATATTGGTGATTTTGTGAATAAGCCAGGCTACAATAAAACCGCCAAACACAATTCCAAAGGCGAACAGGTTTAATTTTAATCCCTCATTCCGGAATGAATTAAAGAAGCGGGGACCTACATCAATGCCTATGGCATAAACAAACAGGATTAACCCGAATTCCCTGATAAAATGTAAAACTTCCGGATTGGCCTTTGCACCAAAGTGACCAACCAATAGTCCCGAAAATAACACACCGGCGATGCCGAGCTTTATATTTCTGATTTTGATTTTACCAATAAGAACACCAAGAACAGATGTCAGGCTTATGTAAAGTATGGCGTTAGCCGTATCTGCACCGCTGAAGAGATTTTTCAGAAACTCCATAAATCGTGATGAAATAGCCTGTTTAAAGATA
>CAZYDI010000011.1:30032-60377 GCA_964646255.1 uncultured Bacteroidales bacterium | reverse complement strand
AAAATTGTTGAGCATATGGATAGCAGTGATGTTGACAGCAGCAGGTTTTGCTCAAACCTCGATTCCAAAAGCACAATCACTCTTTATTTATAACTTTTCCCGACTTATTGAATGGCCGGCCAATTACCGTACCGGTGATTTTGTTATAGGCATTCTTGGTACTGCTGAAGTAGCGGGAGAACTGGAAACATATACCAAGGGAAAAAAGGTGGGCGCCCAGAATATTCAGGTGATACGGTATAAAACTCCTGAGGAAATTCAACAGTGCCATATCTTATTCATTCCATTTGTCCGCACCAAGCAATTACCCCAGATCATTTCCGCAGTTAACAACAAGAGTACACTGATAATCACTGAAAAGTCCGGCGCACTGGATGAGGGTTCAGCCATCAACTTCGTTATTCTTAACGACAGGATGAAATTTGAACTCAAACCCGAAAACGCCAATAAATACGGCATTAAATTCAGTGCCAAGCTTCAGGAAATGTCTACGGGCGGGGCTATGATGTTCTGATGCTGTTTTAAGTATTCCAGATTTCCCAGGATTTTTCGGCTTGCAGATGCAGCATTTTCAAGCCATTCATTACCCTTGCTCCTCTTTTAATTCCATTTTTCATAAAAAGGGTTTCTTCGGGATTGTATACCAGGTCATACAAAATGTGATTGCTGGTAAGGTATTCATAAGGTATGGCCGGGCAACTTCCTGTATTGGGATACATACCCAGCGGGCTCGTATTGACAATGACTTCCGTTTTGCTGATAATCTCCGGGGTAACCATTTCATAGGATATCTGGTTTTCCTTCTGTGGTGTTCTTGATACAACAATCGTATCCATTCCAAATCCGGCAAGTACATGATGCACAGCCTTTGAAGCACCTCCGGTTCCTAAAATCAAGGCCCTTGTATGCGATTTGCTTAACAGGGGTTTCAACGATTCACCAAAACCATAAACATCGGTATTATAACCTTTTAATTGTATGGTTTCGCCGTATCGCTCAATTTTTATGGTATTAACAGCACCTATTGCAGCAATGTTTTCCTCAACATAATCCAGGTATGGAATTACTTTTTCCTTGTAGGGTATGGTTACATTCAGTCCAAGCAATGCAGGACGCGAATGTATCAAATCCATAAAGCCATCAAGATTTTGCAGCGGAAAGTTGGAATACATATAGTCGCGGATACCCAGGGACCTGAATTTTTCCGCAAAATATCCGGCAGAAAATGAGTGAGAAAGAGGGTATCCTATCAGTCCATATTCTTTCATCCACTTAATCCAATAAGTGGTACTTCCCGGTATCGGGACGCTGGTTCTGGAGCTCTTCCGGAAGGAAGTCAAAAAATGTATCACCGCGAAGTCCCTGTCTCAGGCATTCCAGTGGAACAATATCAGTTACAGCAATATTACCAAGATTAACATTGGCCCCTATCAGCTTTACGAACCATGCTTGTTGCTTACCGGTTGGTGCTTCCCACAATACGGATTCCGGGTTGATTTTTTCATTGATTAATTTAACAAGTGCGGTATTGGCACTACCATCGCTTTTATAAAGACCAATGGTACCGCTTTCACGGGCTTCACCAATCACTTTCCAGGAGCCGGCTTCGAGTTCTGTTTTCATCATATCAACCCATATTTCATCGGAAATTTCAACCCCCTTAACTTTTGAACCCACTTCAGAAAGTACTGTGAAATCCTTTGAGAGTCGCTTGATATAATCGAGCTTTTGTGAATGGGGCATGTACATAGAGCCATCAGAAACCTCAACCGTGGTTAAATTCATTTGTTTTACCAGCTTCACATACTCATCAAACATGTTGCGAATAGCAAAAGCTTCGAAAAGGGTGCCGCCAAAATATACGTTAATGCCTGCTTTCTGGTATAGCGCAATCTTTTTCTCCACATTCGAACAAAACACTGAGGTTCCAAAACCCAGTTTAACCAAATCGGTATAGGGTGCACAATTTTCAATAAAATTCTCAACCTCCGGAGTGCTGAGACCTTTGTCCATCATCATGGTAATTCCTGAGTTCCTTGGTTTCGAAGGCCTCTCAGGCAAATAGGGAAGCTTAATATTCATTTGGGTTTATTTACTTGATTTAACAACTGCATCAGAAATTTTGCCATGGTTTTCAATGATTATCCTGAATGCAGGCAATGATCGGGTTTTAGGAAAATGCCTGAACATTTCAACATGTTCATTATAATTCAGGCATAATGCTCTTCTGAAAAAGCGCTGGGCTTCATAAAGGTTTTGCTGATAAGCATAATATGCAGCCAACCGGTAATTCAACATGGCATTATCGGGCTGATACTCATATATCTGCATAAGCATATAAATCGCTTCATGTATATTTCTTTTTTTGAAAAGCACTTGCGCACATGCTAATTTTGCTTCGCTTTCGCCCGGATTGAGATCAGACGCCCTGTTGAATGCATCAATGGCTTTGTTTAGTTTCCTTGTCCGGCTGTAAACCTCGCCAAGCATAAACCAGAAGTCGGAATTTTCAGGATCGAGCGCTATGGCTTTCCGGAATGTACCAATGCTCAGAACGTACTTCCGCTGGCGAAAATATACCATGCCAATACCATACCAGGCAGCTGCACAATCCATTGCAATTTCGAGGGTATGCTTAAAACACCGCAGCGCCTCATACAAATCGCCTATCCTGAAAAAACAATTACCTAGATCACACAATGCACGTGTATTTGAACCATCCTCAACGAGTAAGTCAGTATAAATATCAATAGCCTCAAACATTCTGTTTTGTATTGTATACAAATCGGCCTTGCAAAAATAGGCCGGCAAAAACTGAGGATTAATGGATATTGAATAGTCGAATGCTTCACAAGCCTGTTCAAATTGCCGCAACCGGGTATAAATGATCCCTACATTATTCCACACATGCTCTGCAAAGGGATCAATGTCAAGGTATTTTTTATAATAAAGAAGGCTCTTCCCGGCATCATTGATCTTGTCATAACAAAGCCCGAGATCATAGAGTACAAGTATATTTTCCGGATTGTAATGGTAAGCAAGCAGCAGGTACTTAACTGCCATAGCATTCATATTGTATTGCATGCATGATTGTGCCATACTATAGGCTACCTCATCCTTCATATCATCACAAAGCTTAAGCGCTTTGCCAAAAGCGTGCTGAGCCTGTTCAAACTTACCGGTCATGTTAAGTGCAATACCCAGGGCCAGATGCAGCTCATGGTTTTCCGATTCCGCAGCCATAATTCCTTTCAGAATTCGCATGGCTCCGGCAGGTTTCGAAGTTTCAATAAGCAGTTGTGCGTGCCTTAATTTTAAGGATGAGGCGTTTGGATGTTGTTTTATGGCAATGGCAACAACCTTTAACGCGTCCCTGAAATTATATTGCTCGGCAAAATAATCAATTATACTATCAAATTCATACAGATCAAAGAATTCATGATTCTTTTGCTGAACCATATCATTATAACGCCTAAGCAATTCCAAGGTCTCATCATCATCGTAAAAATCATTCATATCTCCAAACATCTTCCCTGTTATTGAACTAAGCTAATTTAATAAAAAAGTCAATTGATGGTATATATCTGATAAATTTAACAAATCCCGCTTACTTTTTAATATTTCCCAACTGGGCGGTTTTCTGATTTATCCTGTTCCTCAAGTCGGCATTGATTTTCTGCAATTCTTTTACAAGATCATTCTGTGAACCCAAACGCACACTGATGCTGCCGAGCAGGTTTGTTATATCAACCATAGCCTGTTGCCCGTCCTTAATGCTGCGTGCGGTTTGCATATTCATATCAAGTTTCAGCAATACCTCCAGCAAAACACTGAATTTATCGGCATATAGAATGAGGTCACGGGCATTTTCCACACCATAACTGCTTACCAGCACTTTCCACAATGCATACTCCGGATCATAATCCGACGCATTCCACATGAATTCTGCCGCAGTAGCGAGCCTGATATTCTCAATGGCTGAATATGCAGGTTGATTTATGATAAACATGGTTGTATCGAAATACTGGAAATACTCCTTTATTTCATTATTCATATAAGGTTCAAACAGGTTGTACAGCCTTAACTTACCGGGATAATAATACCTGCTCCGGCCAAATCTTTGCCATGATTCAGTGGTGCGCATTGAATTATCCATAAAAACCGGATTTTGGCCCATGATACCGGTAAACCTCTCAATATCCGCCATATCGGTATTGAGACTGAAATAAGCACTGCCTGCATAAACATACCGCTCCGAAGCCTTTTTTTCATGTCCGAAGACATCTTCGTAATTCGAATTATCCAGCATCTGATTATGGAATACCAAAGGAACCCAAAGGTCGGCATGGGAATCAGGCATGGTGTCTTTTAAGGCCAGGGGATATTTATAGGTAAGGGTATTTTGCTCAGGAGTCTTAAATGCATTCAGATAAATAAGTTTGAAATGATCAGAAGGATATCGATCAATGATCATTTCATTTTCAGAGCCCAGCACTGCAGCTCCATTTAGCTTATATTTCACAGCCTGGCCAATAATTGCAACCTGTGATTTTAGATCCCGGGATGCACTCCCCTCTATGGTATAATAGCGATTCTCGAAATCCGGATAATCGATGATCCTGTAATTGTGAAAAGTAGCTGATTTATTGTCGATCATCTGAACAAAGGTAAGTGCAGCATAATGCAGACCCATGCTGCTTCCTGCATCAACAAAAACAGTATTGTCAAGTTCAGGTGATGTGTAGATAAAATATCCCTGGGGCTTGTCCTGAATTTCTTCAACCGGCAGTTCCTTTATGTATTTACGGTATAAACTGTTTTTTCCGATACTGATAACCAGTTTCGATTTTCCCAAATCGCCGGTTGATTCTGAAATCTGTATGACAGGGACCGGCCCTGAAGTTGATTCAGCAATTTTTTTCTGCAGACCTTCACGGATCAGTGATACTGATTTCATTTCATCCTTGCTCAAGGAAGGGTCAGCGATAATACAGGGAAGCTGTTCCGGCAGAAATCCGGGCAAATAATATAAAACCGACGGCATCCTTATCATCATTTTTGGCGCAGGTATCAGCGCAGTGGGCGTATGAAATGCCGTATCGGTGTATTTCATCATGCGCTCCCCCACTGAAAAATTTGCACCGGTAAAGCGAAAATCAACACTGTCTATCCACAACGTACCTTTACCTTTAAGTCCTATGAATACTTTTGCATAATGGGCATCTGAAGGAATATCGCCTTCGGGAAAAGGATAGCTGTTGGACTTTCCGATTACTTTTCCCCATCCAAAACGGGGTATTGAACGATAATGTGCAAATGACAACGCTTTAAATGAGGCATCAATCTCCTGGTTATCCTGCAAAAAAGGGGTTGAGGCTTTCATCCTGTTCTTGTTCTTGTCGTAGAAAAGGATACTGATATCGACCCCATCATACATCCTGGTTCCCAACCTGGCCTTTGCCGGATAAACATCCTCCATTCTGAGGTACATTGAAAGCCTGTAATTTCCGGGGATTACCCTGATGAATTCACTGAGGATACCCTCACCTTTATCCTCGGTTTCAAGGACCCGTGACCGGACCACTTTAATAGCCCGGTTACCCGAATAAGCTTCATCCCGGGCAAACAAACTGTCGTTGGAAATATCGGTCCATTGCACTTGTTGTCCTACCAGGTGCCATCCATCCAGCGCGAAAGAAGTATTCAAACTGTCGAGCCTGAATGTTCTTCCGGCTTCAAAAGAATGATTTCTTAACAGGTTTCCTTTGTCGAATCGTTGTATCCGTACCCTATAGGGCATGCTTAAAGGAGCATCAGTTGACCAGGAATAGCGCTGTTCTTCGATATCCTTTTTATCATGGCAACCGGTAAATACAATTCCGGTTAATGCAAGGAGGTATGCATAAAATCGGATCTTCATTCAGGGATAAATTTCCTTTTTGCAGGCTTTAAGGGTATTCTTAAGCAATGATACTACAGTCATTAATCCAACACCGCCCGGAACAGGCGTAATAAAACTGCATTTCGGGGACACTTCATCAAACTTTACATCACCCAATAATTTCCAACCCGATTTGGCAAGTTCTGATTTTACACGGGTTATACCCACGTCAATGACAACAGCCCCTTCCTTTACCATTCCTGCCCTTACAAATTCGGGCTTACCCAGGGCAGCAACAATAATATCTGCCGACCTGATTACGTCATCCAGGTCTTTGGTTTTGCTATGACAAACGGTAACTGTGGCATCACCGGGATAGGCTTTTTGCGAAAGCAGTATGCTGATTGGCTTTCCAACAATGTTACTGCGTCCGATTACAACACAATGTTTTCCCGCAGTGGGTATTTTATAACGTTCGATAAGATCGAGGATGCCAGCCGGTGTGGCAGAAACAAAAGCCGGCATTCCAAGCACCATTCTGCCAACATTTACAGGATGAAAGCCATCGACATCTTTACGGGGATCGATAGATTCAATAACCTTTTGTTCCGATATGTGCTTCGGAAGCGGCAACTGCACTATAAAACCATCGATATCCTCATTCATATTGAGGTCTTTGACAGTCTGCAGAAGAACCTCTTCGGCAACATCTTCTTCATACCGAATAAGTGTAGATTTGAAACCTACCTCTGCACAGGATTTTACTTTTCCGGCAACATAGGTTTCACTTGCACCATCATGGCCAACCAAAACGGCAGCAAGATGGGGTACTTTGTGACCCAGCGCTTTAATTTTTTCAACTTCAAGGGCAATTTCTGCTTTGATTTCTGCTGCAATTTTTTTTCCGTCGATCAGCTGCATGGTATATGTGTTTTATTGACTATCGTCCGCGTAACCCCGGCATATTACCCATCATTCGCATTGGATTCTTGCTGGTAGTGATCGTTTTCATCAGTTTCCTGGTTTCATCGAATTGTTTAATCAGGCGGTTCACATCCTGAATGCTTGTACCACTTCCATCGGCAATGCGTTTTCTCCGGGTCCCGTTCAGAATTTCGGGATTGTTCCTTTCTGAAGGGGTCATGGAGTATATGATGGCTTCAATACCTTTAAAAGCATTATCGTCCATATCGAGGTCTTTAAGGGCCTTACCCACGCCGGGAATCATACTGGCCAAATCCTTAACATTCCCCATTTTCTTGATTTGCTGAATCTGACTTAGAAAATCGGTGAATGTAAATTGATTTTTTGCGATTTTCTTTTGAATTTTCCGGGCTTCCTCAACATCGAACTGTTCCTGAGCTTTTTCGACAAGGGTTACAATATCGCCCATTCCCAAAATACGGTCTGCCATTCTTTGGGGATGGAATAACTCCAGTGATTCAGGCTTTTCACCGGTACTTACAAATTTTATGGGCTTGTCAACCACAGAGCGAATTGACAATGCAGCTCCACCGCGTGTATCACCATCGAGCTTGGTGAGCACTACCCCGTCAAAATTCAAACGCTCATTAAATTCCCGGGCAGTGTTAACGGCATCCTGACCGGTCATTGCATCCACAACAAACAATATCTCCTGCGGTGTGATATTCTTCTTTATCGAGGCTATTTCATTCATCATCTCCTCATCCACTGCCAGTCGTCCTGCTGTATCCACAATTACCGTATCATAGCCCAACCGCCTGGCCTCTTTAATACCTGCCTGTGCAATTTTCACAGGGTCTTTGTTATCATCTTCGGTATAAATGGGAACATTCACCTGTTCGCCCAGGATTTTTAACTGCTCAATAGCCGCAGGACGGTATACGTCACCGGCAACAAGCATGGGATTTTTGCCGCGCTTCGATTTGAGATGACTTGCCAGCTTTGCAGTGAACGTTGTCTTACCCGATCCCTGCAATCCGGCAATCAGGATAACGGCAGGATTTCCCTTAAGATTAACATCTTCATGGGTACCACCCATAAGGCGGGTGAGTTCATCATGCACTATTTTTACCATCATTTGTCCGGGCTTCACAGAGGTCATTATTTTCTGACCCATTGCCTGCACCTTGACATTATCGGTAAACGATTTCGCAATTTTATAATTAACGTCCGCATCAAGCAATGACCTGCGGATTTCTTTAAGTGTTTCAGCTACATTAATTTCTGTGATCCTTCCTTCACCTTTAAGCATCTTAAAGGATCGCTCCAGCCTGTCGGATAAATTATCAAACATAAAAAATAATAGTTATAGGTAAAGACAGCGAAAACCTCCGGCAAAACCGGTAATGAAGTAGTTTTCATCCATCTTTAAGTTAATCATTGTTGTATTTTGGTTATGCTTCAAAGTTATTACATTCTTTCCGGCATTTCAATACCCAGCAATTCCATGCCACTGCGAACTATTTCTGAAACCGTACGGGACAGGTTTAACCGGAAATCGCGAATTTCAACATTTTCTTCCTTTAGTATGGAATAGTCATGATAAAACTGGTTATATTCCTTTACAAGATCGTACACATAATTTGCTATCAGCGAAGGGTTGAAAGTATTGGCGGCATCGGAAACAACACCGGGAAAGTCATGGATTAATTTGAGCAGGTTTTTTTCTTTGTTATTGATGCTGATATTTTCATTCACAATATTCGCAAAACTCACCTGCATTTCGACGGCCTTCCTGAAAACTGACCTGATGCGGGTATAGGTATATTGAATAAAGGGACCGGTATTACCGTCAAAATCTATGGATTCCCTTGGGTTAAAAAGCATATTCTTAACAGGATCAACCTTTAGCATATAATACTTTAAAGCTCCCATACCAATGATCCTGAAGATATCCTCCTTTTCACCCTCGTTTAATCCCTCCAGTTTGCCCAGTTCTTTCGACATGCTTCGTGCCGTACTGATCATTTCATCCATCAGATCGTCAGCATCCACAACAGTTCCTTCGCGGCTCTTCATTTTACCCTCGGGTAGTTCAACCATGCCGTAAGAAAGGTGGTGCAATGATTTTGCCCATGGAAATCCCAGCATATCCAGCACAATGGCAAGCACCTTAAAATGATAGTTTTGTTCATTTCCAACTACATATACCATTTTATCAGGAGCATACTCGAGGTGTCTTACCTGCGCTGTTCCTATATCCTGGGTCATATATACCGAGGTTCCGTCGGACCGGAGCAATACTTTTTCATCGAGACCTTTATCCCTGAGATCAGCCCATACCGACCCATCACTGTGCTGAACAAGAATATTTTTGCTCAGACCCTCAAGTACTGTATTTTTGCCATTTATCCAGGTTTCTGACTCATAGTAAATTTTATCAAAAGCAACACCCAGCCTGCTATACGTTTCACTAAATCCCTCATAAACCCATCCATTCATAGTTTCCCAAAGCTTCCTGACTTCGGGGTCGCCTGCTTCCCACTTCCTGAGCATTTCCTGTGCTTCCAGCATAAGTGAAGCTTTTTTCCCGGCCTCTTCTTCCTTTACGCCCGATGCAACAAGTCCGGCAACCTGGCTTTTGAACTCCTTATCGAATTTAACATAGTAGTCACCCACCAAATGATCCCCCTTCTTACCCGAATTTTCAGGCGTTTCGCCCCTGCCCCACTTCTGCCATGCCAGCATCGACTTGCAGATATGGATTCCCCTGTCATTTACAAGATTGGTTTTAATTACCTTTTTGCCTGTGGCGGCAAGTATGTTGCTTACGGCAAATCCCAGCAGGTTATTGCGGATATGCCCGAGGTGCAAGGGTTTATTGGTATTCGGAGAAGAATACTCAACCATGATGGTTTCGGCCGGATTCTTTGTTGCAGCCAAACCAAAACTTGTATCATTGAAAATGGAATTGAGGTGCCTGATATAATAAACATCCCGAACAACGAGATTAAGAAAGCCTTTAATTACATTAAATGAGCTTACCTCCCTGCAATTTTTCACCAATAAATTACCAATGTCTGTAGCCGTTTGATCGGGTGACTTCCTTGAAATTTTTAACAGCGGGAAAACTACCAGTGTAATATCGCCCTCGAATTCACGGCGGGTTTTTTGCAATTGTATTTGCTCCGGTGTACATTGCTGATTATACAACTCAACGACGGCCGAACTTACTTGTCCGGTCAGAATGTGCTCAATAGCCTGCATTTTTATTATTTTGGAAGGCACAAATATAAATTCATTTTTTTTAATATCTTTAAAATAAAAAGCTTCCATGGCATTAATAGAACAAGTATATGCCGCAATGCAGAAGGCGAATAAACCATTGCGGGCTGGTGAAATAGCTGAATTGACCGGAATCGACAAGAAGGAGGTAGATAAAGCCATTAAACAACTCAGCAAGGAAGGAAAAGCTTTTTCGCCTGTACGCTGTTGCTGGCAGGTAAAATGACAATGTATATATGACTGCGCTTATTAAAGAAGTTCGCTCCAAAAAGGATCTTCGAATTTTCATTTACCTCCCCGAAAAAGTCCATGCAGGTCATAATAATTGGGTATATCCCGTTTATATTGATGAATGGGATTTTTATAATCCGTTAAAGAACAAGTTTTTCGGGAATTGCGATACCCTCCTTTTATTGGCTTTTAAAGATAAGAAGCCAGTCGGACGTATTATGGGCATCATTAACCATAAATACAACGCTGCCCACAACGAACAAAACGGCCGTTTTTTTGCACTGGAATGCCATAATGATTTGGAAATCGCAAAGCTCTTGCTATCCGCCGTTGAAGAGTGGTGCAAGACCAGGGGCATGAAGAAAATCATAGGCCCTTTCGGGTTCTCCGAAAAAGACCCACAAGGCTTTATGATTGAAGGATTCGACATGCCACCGGTTATTGCTACCAATGGCAGTTTTGAATACATGCCGGAACTAATGGAAAATTGCGGGTATAAAAAAGAAATTGATTGTGTTGATTACCTTTTCCCCGTGCCCAAGGAAATACCTGAATTTTACCAGACCATTTATAAACGCTGCATAGACAATAACAATATTGAATTGCAGGAATTCACCTCTCGTAAAAGCTTGAGGCCTTTTATAAAACCGGTTTTCGAACTCATTAACCAGACCTATGCCAATATTTATGGATTCAGCGATTTAACGCCCAGGGAAATTGACTATTTCGCCAACCGTTATCTTACCGTCATTGATCCCCGGTTTGTAAAAATCGTTTTAAACGATAAAAAGGAATTAATTGCCTTTGCCATAGCTATGCCGGAAATATCCAGGGGAATTAATGCAGCCCGGGGCAGGCTGCTTCCGTTTGGCGTGTTCAGGATTCTGCTTGCGGCAAAAAGAACCAGGATGCTTACCATGCTTTTAGGTGCGATCAGGCCTGATTACCGAAACAATGGCATTGATGTATTTCTGGGCATGAAAATACTTGAATCGGCCCAAAAAAGAGGCTTTGAATGGCTAGATAGTCACCTGGTACTCGAAAACAACGTAAAAATGCGGGCTGAATATGATCGTATGGGAGGAGAAGTTAAGAAACGATACCGCATATTTCATAAATCCCTTTAAGCCGTTTTCTTAGAAATACATCGAGGAAAGGATAACAACCGCCACTATCATATAAATTATGGTAAGCGGCAATCCAATTTTCATGAAGTCCTTAAACTTATAACCGCCCGGCCCATATACCATAAGGTTGGTAACATAGCCATGGGGAGTTACAAAAGTGCATGCCGCAGCAAATGCCACGGCCAGTACAAATGGAGTACCCGTTACGCCCAACAACTGGGCAACCGACAAGCCAATGGGAAAAACAATGGCTACGGCAGCTTTTGTGGTTATGTAGGCCGCCAGAATTGCAGTAATAAGGTATATACCCGTTAATACGCCAACTTTCCCGAAAGGAAAAAACAAGGTAATAACCCCGTTGGCAATCATATCAGCAGCCCCCGATTTCATCATGGCCGTGCCAAGGGCTAACGACAGTACAATCACCAGGGCCAGGTTGTAATCGATATTTTTAGGAATATCCTTGGGATTCGTTACATTGAGTACCAACGATACCATTAGCATTACCAGAATGCCCATGAACAGTGAAATGATGTTAAGGGCGGCAAGGGTTATAACCAGGGCAAGTCCTCCAAGCAATATAAGCGTTTTATACCATTCAAGGTTCAGGTATTCCGTTACCTTTGAAATGAAGTAAAAATCAAAAGTGTCCCTTGACCGGCTTACAAAATTATCCCCGGCAAATAACAATAAAACATCACCGGCTTTAAGCACCACACCTCCCGGTTTACCCTCAATCCTTTCACCGTTGCGATGAACAGCAATTATTGCGGCATCATACTTACCCCTGAAATTGGAATCCCTTACCGACTTATTAATTAACGCCGAGTTTTGAGAAACCACTACCTCGTTTACCTGTGCGCGGCTCAATCGGCTAAGCATACCAACTTCGGGTAAAACAAGCCCTGATTTTGCGCTCAGTAAATCTGCTATGTTTTGGGTTTCACCTGTGAAAACAAGTATATCATCATGATCAAGTACCATTTCAACCGGAACATCCACCACTGATATCGACTTTCGTTTTATCTCGGTAAGCGACAAACCTTTGATATCTTTAAGGCCCGACTCTCCCACGGTTTTTCCAATAAGGTGAGAACGGGCACGCACCTTGGCTTCGATAATGTATTCCCTTGTTGCCGTGGGTAAATTGTCACTGATGTTTGATCTGGCCGGCAATAACCAGTTGCCAAAAAACACAAGGTACAATCCTCCGATTAGGATCATAGGAATTCCCACCCACGCAAAATCAAACATATTCAGTTGCCTGAGCCCCGGCATAATCTCCTGATCGATAACCATACTATTAACAATAAGGTTGGTGGATGTACCAATTAAAGTGGCCGAACCGCCCAATATGGAAGCGTACGACAGGGGTATCAGAAATTTCGAAGGTGCAAAATTGTTACGCTTGCTCCATGAGTTAATATAGGGCATCATTACCGCAACAAGAGGGGTGTTATTCAAAAACATCGAAAATAACGCAACCGACGGAACCATTTTGGCAATAAAACCTTTGTAGGTCTTAACCCGCTTGAATACCCTGTCGAATGAAAACTCTATAATATCGGTTTTCCTTATTACATCGCTGAACAACAGCATGAGGACAACCACCGCCACTTGTTCATTCCCGAATCCGTTGATAATTTCAGCAGGAGTAAGTATGCCAAAAAAGCCCAGTATAATGACACCGATAAGAAAAGTAAACGATATACCCAGAATGTTCCAATACAGTGAGATCAGGATGAAAACCAGGACTACCAGTACAAGAACCAGATCGAATGTGATCATATTTTCTTTGGCTAAGCTAAGGAATTGCGAAAGTATGAAAAAAAACACAATGTCATTCAACGCAATCGCATCCGCTGTTGTTGAATGCCTTGGTTAAAAAAACAAATTAACATTATCTTTGCCAAAACTATGCATAATTATGACCCTATTAAGCACTTTAACTCCAACGGCCGTTTGGCAAAATTTTGAAGAAATTACAAAAATTCCCAGGCCATCAGGCAAAGAGGAGAAAATAATTGAATTTGTTATCGCATTTGCTGAAAAAAACAAGCTGGAATACATTAAGGACAGCCTCGGTAATATTGTTATTAAAAAGGCTGCCTCCAAAGGATACGAGAACCGCAGGATGGTTTGCCTTCAAAGTCATGTTGATATGGTATGCGAAAAAAACAGCTCAAGCAAACACAATTTTGACACCGATCCTTTACAAATTGTCATGGATGGGAATTGGGTAAAGGCTGTCGACACAACCCTTGGAGCCGACAATGGCATTGGTATGGCAGCCCAATTGGCTATTCTGTCCGACAGGAACCTGGTTCACGGTCCACTGGAATGTCTTTTTACCGTAGATGAAGAGCGCGGATTAAACGGCGCAAAAGGTCTTGAGCCCGGCTTCTTTAACAGCAAAATACTGATCAACCTGGATTCTGAGGACGAAGGTGAACTTTTTATCGGATGTGCAGGCGGAATGAATACTCTGGCCACCTTAAAATACAATACACGCAGGACTCCCGATGAATCAATGGCTTTCAGAATAGAAGTATCGGGCCTGCAGGGAGGACATTCCGGAGGCGACATACACAAGAACCGCGGAAATGCGATAAAAATTCTCAACCAATTCCTATGGGAATCGAGAAACCGTTTTGGTGCAAGGCTTACGGTATTTGAGGGTGGTAACCTGCGTAATGCCATACCACGTGAAGCTTATGCTGTGATAGTGATACCACAAAAGTACCAGGATGTTTTTACCGGATATTTTCAGAGTTACATGAAGCATGTACGTGCTGAATACCTGGTTGACGAGCCGAACATACAGTTTACCCTGATGCCCGCTGAACTTCCCGAAAAGGTGATGAAAAAAAAGGTGCAGGAAAAACTGCTGAACGCCATTTACGCTTGTCCTCACGGCGTGATATCCTGGAGCAGGGTAATGGAAAATCTTGTAGAGACCTCAACTAACCTGGCTTCTGTTAAGTTTGAACCTTTAAACCGCGTTGTTATTGCTACCAGTCAACGCAGTTCAGTTAACTCTGCCAAACTGCAGATTGCCAATACCGTACGGAGTACATTTAAGCTTACAGGTGCTGTTGTCGAACAAACCGAAGGCTATCCGGGCTGGAATCCCAATCCTGATTCAGCAATTCTGAAGATATCGCGTGAAAGCTACAAGCGATTGTTTAATAAAGAACCCGAAGTAAAAGCTATTCATGCAGGGCTTGAATGTGGATTGTTTCTGGAAAAATATCCCTACCTTGATATGATATCTTTCGGACCCACCATTGTTGATCCGCATTCCCCATCAGAAAGGATAGACATAACCACTACCGAAAAATTCTGGATGCTCTTGCTGGATGTTTTACAGAACGTGGAAATTGAACAATAGATTTTATTTAATCAGCCGGTTCAAAATCCTCTTTGCTTACACCACACACCGGACAAACCCAATCATCGGGAATTTCTTCGAACGGAGTACCCGGCATTATACCGCCATCAGGATCGCCTTCAACCGGATCATAGATATATCCACACACAACGCATCTGTATTTTTTCATGTTTTTATAACATCTTGTTCATTACAAAAATATAATTTTACTTCAAATTCACATTGAAACTATTCATTATGATCAAAGCAAATACACTCAATATCCCTCTTCGATTGCTTATTTTTTTGCTGTTAGCAGGTTTTACCTTACCTATTTCTAAAGCCGGTGAACCGGATGCTGAACCGGAATCTGAAAAGAAACCCCTCAATATTATCCTGATGATTGGTGATGGAATGGGAGTATCACAGGTTTATTCTGCCTATGTTGTAAACAAGGGAGTATTGAACCTGCTGCAATTCAAAAGCATAGGCTTCAGCATTACCAGATCGGCTGATGACTTTATCACCGATTCAGGAGCCGGCGGAACAGCGCTGGCTACCGGACACAAAACGTATAATGGAGCTATCGGCATTAATGCCGACTCTGTTCCCGTAAAATCCATCCTGGAGTATGCAGAAAGCCACAATTTGTCCACCGGCCTGATATCCACCAGCGCTATAACACATGCCACACCTGCTTCATTTTTCGCCCATAATGTTGATCGCCATGATCATGAAGGAATTGCTGCTGATTTCCTCAAGACTGACATTGATGTTATTATCGGCGGTGGAAGAAACAATTTTGCCAAAAGGGAAGATGGCAGGAATCTTCTGAACGAGCTTAAGACCAAAGACTATCAGGTTCTTTTTTCGCTTGATAGCATCGCCCGTATAAATTCAGGAAAACTGGCAGGTTTCACCGCTCCGGAGCACAATCCGTCTATGGATGATGGCCGTGAAGATATGTTGCCTGTTGCGGTTCAAACTGCATTGAACATCCTCGACAATAATGAAAAAGGATTCTTTTTAATGGTGGAAGGATCACAGATTGATTGGGGCGGCCATGCCAACAACACCCGTTATGTTACCGGTGAAATGGTTGACTTTGATAAGGCCATTGGAGTGGCCCTTGAATTTGCCAGAAACCATAAAAACACACTGATTATTGTAACCGCTGATCATGAAACAGGGGGAATGTCAATAAACGGGGGTAATATGGAAAAGGGAAAAGTTGAAGCCCGGTTTACCACTACCGGCCACAGTGGTATAATGGTGCCCGTATTTGCTTATGGTCCCGGCGCAGAACTATTCCAGGGCATTCAGGAAAATACGGATATTTTTAAGAAAATGATGAAAGTGTTTGGCTTCACCCCCGACGAAACGGCAGAACCTTAATGTAGGCTTATTATGCATGGTTATCAAAAGGTTATAAATATTCTGCTTATGCTACCTTTTATTTTGGTACTTTTCTCCTGTATCCCGCGGGAGGATCCTCCTGAGCGAAGACTGGTGCTGAGTGAACACAGAACGCTGCCGTTGATACTCAATGAAAATTCGGGCATGACAACCTATGGAGGACTTGTATGGTTTATCAACGACAGCGGCAACGATTCTGTTATATATGGCTATAACAGGGAAAACCGTAATATTGAAAGAACCATTGCCATAAAAGGAGATGTGAACAGGGATTGGGAAGAGATAACCCAAAATGCGGATTACTTTTTCATTGGAGATTTCGGTAATAATTTTGGTGATCGCAGGGATCTGCGCATTATCAGGGTTAGTAAAGCCGATATCCAAACCGGTACCGATACTATAACGCCCGCTGGTGTGATTCATTTCAGTTATAGCGACCAAACCGATTTCACCCGGCTTCAGGAAAACACCACCCAATATGATTGTGAAGCCTTTATTGCCACATCGGATGAACTGATCCTCTTTACCAAGGACTGGGCCACTCTTAAAACAAGGGTTTATACAGTTCCGTCGTTTCCCGGTAATTATATCGCAGAATTCAAAGGTGAATTGGATTTTAATGGCGGACTGATCACCGGCGCATCGTGGTCAGCAGAGCGCAATCAATTGTTTCTCGTTGGATACATGCCAGCCTGGCCATTTATCCTTGTATTCAACGATTTTGACCCGGAAACCATTACCTATTCATCGTTTGAACGTTCCGATTTCATGGAATTGCTTGGAACCCAAACCGAAGCCATTGAAATGAGTGCGGAAGGAACGTTGTTTATTTCAAATGAGACAAGGGATAATTCAAGGGCCAGGTTATTCTATGTCAGGGAAGAAATAATTGAATAACTCAATTAAGTTTTGCCGTATTAAGTGTAAATGTCATTGTAGTTCCGGAGCCCTCAACGCTGGAAGCTTTAATTCGCCCGTTGTTTTTCTCTATGAATTCCTTACAAATAATAAGTCCAAGACCCGTACCGGATTCGCCCATTGTTCCTGAAGTAGAATAGTAAGTATCAATTTTAAAGAGTTTACCGAGGCATTCACGGTTCATTCCTATCCCCCCGTCAATAACGTTCACCTCAACCAAATCGGACTTTTGGGTTACACTGATAACGATTTCACTGTCCGGATTTGAAAACTTAATCGCATTGCTGACCAAATTCCTGAGCACGGTACTGATCATGTTTTTATCGGCATATACCATGGTATGCTTGTCAATGGCATTTTTCATGGTAACTCCTTTTTTCCTGGCAATGATGCAATGCAAGTCGATTACCGTATCGGCTATTTCGCTAAGGTTGAAATTTTCGGGACTATAATTAATCTTGTCGGTTTGAGTTCTGGCCCATTGCAAAAGATTTTCGAGCAGGTTATAGGCGGTTTGCGACGATACATTAATCAGCTCAAGCACATTCAGTTTCTGATGGTTGTCCATATCATAGAAATCGTTCCTGAGCAGTTCACCAAACCCTATAATAGCATTGAAAGGATTCCGGAGGTCGTGTGCAATAATGGAGAAAAATTTGTCCTTGGTCCGGTTCAGCCTGTCAAGCTCAGCATTCATCATTAAAAGATTCTGCGTTTGCTCAGCAAGCTCTTCCGATTGTACAAGAATTTCTTTCTGTCTGTTTTCCAATAACCTGTTGGTCTCCAGCAAATCCTCCGATTTCTTCCGCAGCTGGTTCTCAATTTTCTTAAGCGTGGTAATATCCCGGCAAATTCCGGCAACACCAATAATTTCGCCGTTTGAATTTCTTATGGGAACTTTGGTGGTTGAACGGATTACACGGTTATCATTTTCATCAAGCGCCTGCTCCTCAATATTAATCATCGGGATCCCCGTTTCCATGATCCGTTGCTCATCCTTGAAAAACTCAACAGCCAAATCGGTAGGATAAAACTCAAAATCAGTATATCCTATAAGGTTTTCAGGAGAGGTTTTCATTGCCTTGGCAACCTTGTTATTGGCCAGGGTAAACCGGCTCTGCCTGTCCTTAATAAAGATAAGGTCAGGCATGTTATCAATAAGCGTCCGCAATTGTTTCCGCTCATCCTGTATGGATGAGAAAACTTCCATTTCAACCTGCTCTTTATGATGCTTGTATTTGCGAATAATTACGATGGCCAATATCGCCAGGAGTCCGAAAATCAGCGAAGACATCAGTAAATAAAAAGTGGTCGTTCTCCAGAAAGGGGGCTCAATATCAATGGTTACTGAGGTACCTTCATGATTCCAGATTTCGTCACTATTGGACCCTATAACCTTGAAAATATATTTACCCGGTGGCAGGTTGGTATAGTTTACATACCGCCTGGCAGAATTTGTCTCAATCCATTCTTTATCATAACCATCGAGCATGTATTTAAACCGGTTCTTTGCAGGCATCTGATAATCGAGTGCTGAAAACGTAATCGAGAAATTATTCTGGTAATAAGGAGTTTTCAGTTTTTTTGATGCAAGAATGGATTTTCCCGTAAGATCAGTCACTGAATGAGTACCCTTCCTTCCGCTGATATGCAAAGAGGTAATCACTATGGGCGGGAATTTCATGTTAAGCTTGATACTGTCGGGATGAAAAGAATTGCAACCCCTTATCCCGCCA
Source organism: uncultured Bacteroidales bacterium (assembly GCA_964646255.1). Taxonomy (GTDB): domain Bacteria; phylum Bacteroidota; class Bacteroidia; order Bacteroidales; family UBA10428; genus UBA5072. The sequence goes on along the minus strand of CAZYDI010000011.1, from coordinate 41,489 downwards.
AAAAACAATTCACCCGATTTTGACTTGAAATATGAACCATAAATAAAGGCCGATTCCTCCAAACCATCATATTTATCAAAGCTGTGGATATCTTTTGAGTTAAGGTTTACAGCAATGATCCCCATGCTTGTACTTAACCATAAATTATCGCTATTATCAGCCAGGATACCATATACCAGATGGTCGTTCAGTATTTGGTTTAATTCATCACCGGAGAATTTTCCCGTTACCGGATCAAACATGGAAAGGCCACCTTCGTTGGTTCCAATCCATAACCTGTTTCTTCCGTCATCGAGAATGGAATAGATGGTGTTATCGTTCAGGGATTTTGGATCATTGGGATTGCTTTTATAACGCACAAAGTAACCTATTGCTTCAGGATTGCCGGCAGAAATATCCTTTACGATGAACTTGTTAAGTCCGCCGTTTCGCGTTCCTACCCATACGGTTCCTGACTTATCTTTGAAAAGCTTGAGCACATTATTGCTGCTTAAACTTAAGGTATCGGCCGCATTATAGTGGAGGTTGACGAATTTTCCGGTGGTCATATTAAATACATCCATCCCCTCACCCAAATTCATTTCACGCGTACCGATAAGCAAATGATCTTTATCGTATTGTATCAGCGAAGAAATGCTGTTACTGCTGGGGCCTGCTGATTTGTTGCTTCCACGCTGGTAGGCAATGATTTTTCCATCATCAGGATTGAGGCAATTCAATCCTCCGCCATCGGTACCTATCCAGATTCTTCTGCCAGGGCCTTTGCCGGTCTCTATAAGGGAAAGAATATTGCTGCTGGTGAGGCCATTTTTCGATTGAACATATACCTCAACCTCATTGGTGGTTCGTGTAATTTTCATCAACCCTCCAAATCGTGTGCCCAACCACAGGTATCCGTCTTCATCCTCAAGTATGGAGGTAATTCCGCCCACATTTCTTTTATCGGAGAGTAGTTGCTGAACACTATACTGTTTAAAGGAATTGATCAGGGGAACAATTTTTATTACACCGTCATATAAGGTTCCAATCCATAAAATACCTGAGGACTCAAACAGCATCGAAGAAACTACTTTATTGTTAAGCTCTTCATTTACCATTGCCGATGAATACCTTGTTATCCGGCCCGATGCCAGGTGATAACTCATCATGCCTTTATCCCTGACATTGAAAAGAAGATTGCCCCGGCCGTCAGCCGACATGGTTCGTATTACGCCTGACGATAATCCGGCTTCATCGCTTTTATCGGATTCGGCACTTAACAATGTTGCCGTTTTCCTGTCATACCTGATAAGTCCCCTGCCCCATGTTCCCAGGTACAGGTTACCCTCTTTGTCCTGGTACATTGCCTGCACAAAAAAGTTGCCGTCATAAGCCCCGTATGATCGTCTGTCGAACTTGCCGGTATTTTTGTTAAACCTGAACAACCCATCAGCAGTACCGGTCCATAAGTAATCATTGTTCCTGTTATCTTCAAGTACCGAAAATACCATATTGCTGCGATCGGAAAAATCGTTCAGGTACTGACGAATTTCGCCTGTGGATTTGTTAAGGCAAATAAGCCCTTCGAGGGCGCCAGCCCATATAAGGCCTTGGGAATCCTGGGTTATACAGTTTATCTGGTTATTATGCTGCACATTGTCGTCTTCAACAGGAATATAGTATCGCGTGAATTTTCCGCTCAACTGATCGTATTTGTTGAATCCGTTATCGGTAGCTATCCATAAAAAGCCCTCCCTATCCTCATAAATCTGGTTGATATTACTGTTGCTTAGCGTATTGGAATCCCGGGAACTTTTCTGGTATACAATCATTTCATAGCCATCGTACCTGTTCAGTCCATTCCATGTGCCAAACCAGATAAATCCAAATTTATCCTTGTGAATGCATGTGACGGAACTATTGGATATACCATTCTCACGAGTGATCATGTCACTCCTGCTCCTTAGCTGTTGGGCGTTGGTTGAATCCAGCAGGAGATAGAATAAGAAGAGAAATAATATTATCCTGTACACGCGCTATTTTTTGTCAGCTTACCGTTGTACGAAAAAATAGCCCTGGAGGTTAAGATTTTTAGCCCTTTTTAATGCATTTTCATTAAGAAATATCTCAGTTTCGCTATATTTATCACAATCCTACAATTTTAATCAGCGTGATTGATCGAAAACTTTATCTTATTCCATCAGTTCTGGGCAATTCCGGAATTCAAAGGGTTATTCCTGATTTTAACCTCGAAGTTATTAAGCACCTGAAACACTTTGTTGTGGAAGAAGAGCGGTCGGCCAGGCGATTTTTGATTCAATGCGGCCTTAAGGAAGAAATCAACAACATTTCCTTTTATCTGCTTAATGAACATACTGCGGAAATGGATATCATACCAATATTTGAACAATGTGGGGACAATGATATTGGCTTATTGTCTGATGCCGGTTTGCCTGCTGTAGCTGACCCGGGGGCCATGCTGGTTCAGGCGGCTCTAAAACTGGGAATTAAGATAATCCCCCTGGTTGGACCTTCTTCTCTGATGATGGCTTTAATGGCATCGGGACTGAACGGTCAGCAATTTACCTTCAATGGGTATTTGCCTGTGAAACCGGAAGAAAGAAATTCCCGTATCCGTTTTCTGGAGAAAAGATCAGAAACGGATCATCAATCGCAATTGTTCATTGAAGCTCCTTACCGCAACGATCAGCTATTCGCTGCACTTTTGCTGAACCTTAAGCCATCAACCCGGTTGTGTGTAGCCATTAACCTGTCATTACCGGGGGAATGGATATTGACAAGGACTATAGGCGAATGGAAAAAATCCACTGTGCCTGATTTGAAAAAACAACCGGCGGTATTTATTCTTCAGGCTTAGCTGCTTATTTGGCCGCCGAAGTCTTTATCTGCAACACTTCAATATCATACAACACAGTCTGGTATTCCGGTACCATGATGTAGCTATTCACGGGATGCAGCAGTCCGTCTGCACCAAAGGCAAAATTATAGTGTATCAGAACCGATGCCTTAACTCCGTTCTGAATACTATCAAAGGCCATGGTCAATCCCTTGGGTAGGGTATTCGATAACATGGTGCCCGAAGGAACACCGGTTTTACCGTAGACTATTTTAACCGGGCTTTTTCCGGCGTTTGATTCAATAATCCTTGTGGTTTCAAAAGAACCGCTGAATCCGTCTACCAGTCTGCCGGTATAGTTAAAATAAAGCGTATCCCCGGTGGTATAGTATTCTTCAGAAGCAGATGGCTGGGTAATGCGCATCCAAACCGTTGTATCGTCAAGCTGCACCGGATCCGTAAAAACCGTGGCAAGATATTCATTGACTATGGAATCCTCGTAAGCAACCGGATCCTTAACCACTTTAATCAGTTCTATTTCATAAAGAAGCGGAATATAATCAAAATTGGCTTTATCCGATGGCAAAACAAAGGAAGCTTTGCCGCCTTCTTTCATCATACCAAGGGCTTCATTGATTCCGGGCATTTTATCACCATAGGTAATTTTTGAAGGACCGTACAGGTAATTAACCAATTCGCCCGAGATATTCCATTCATCCTTAAGTGATTCCAGGTTTGTTTCACGAATATCCATGTCCTGTTTGGAAGTGCCTGTTTCTATATACCAACCGGTAAAATTGATAAAAACATAATCCCCATCCACAGGTGTCAGACCTGTACCTGCAACATCTTCATGAAAATAGATTCCTCCCTCGGTTTCCTCATATCCCGGGTTGGCGTCAAGAAAATTCCTTATAAGCTTTTGTTCCTGTTCTTCAAGCTGATCAAGGTCATTTGAAACGCAAGCGGTAAGAAAAGCCATAACAGGCAGGAGCAGAAATAAATTAATTGCTTTCATTTGGTGAAGATACTTTTAAAATTTCAACCTCATATATTAAAGACGTAAAAGGAGGAATAATATTGCCCGTGGATCCGTCATTGCCAAATGCCATTTGCGATGGAAGGATAAACAGGGACTTCTCACCCTCGGCCATTATTCCTATTGCCTCCTCTAACCCTTCTATCACCTGCCATTCTGTTCCATACACAAATTGAAAAGGCTGATTGCGCCTTATCGTAGAATCGAAAAACTTGCCGTTTAAGAACCTTCCTTCATAGTTCACGGTAACCGTATCTCCCTGTTCAACTCGCTTACCGGTTCCGGGGCGGATATTCAGGTAATAAATGCCTGAAGGTAATGGATTGACATTGAGCTTTTCCTCAGCAATAAATTGCTTCAAAACTACTTTCTCGTATTCGCCAAAATCTTCAATCCAACTTAAAAAGGCCTCTTTTTCGTTCATGTATTCTTGTTCGGATTGAATTTCATCCATATTGACGGATATTTTCATATGACTGCCTGGAGCCATAAAACGGGGCAAATTGCTTTGAAGGGTAATGGAAAAAAACTTGTCGGCAGAAATAATAAATGTAGCGCTATCGTCCATGGCAAGCATAGTGAAACATTCATCAATAGCTCCTTCGTACGAAGGTTCTTTAACCTGAAACTTTCGTAAACCTGAAAAAAACACGGAATCACTCATCGTTTTATAGGCAAGGTTTACCGTGATATAATCACCCGGTTGAGCCTTTTCGGCATTATCCCCGATCTTGTGCAACTGATAATAAATGCCATTGCCGGCATGCTTATACCCGGGGAATTTTGTAAATGATTTACAACCAACTGCCAATAGAATCAGCGAAAATAACAAAATCTGAAAGAATGAAAGTGACCTCATGTTATTGATTTGCATTTACCAGCTTTACTTTGTAAACGATGATGGCCCTGGCCGGTATCCGGTTACCATCGCCGGTTAATCCGTGAGCCAGGTGCGGTGGCATTATGAAAATGGCCTCACTTCCTTCATTAAGCATCAGGATGCCCTCTTCAAGCCCTGACTCTACACCGCCTTTGCCAACACGGAATTTTTTAAGCCCCAACGAATCGGAGCTATAACACATAGTACCATTTAACAGGCTTACTGAATACTCAAGCGTAACTAAATCATCTTCTTTAACCTTATTGCCGCTACCCGGACTGGTTATTCCATACCATAGTCCTGATTTGGTTTCCACAAGGCTTAAGTTGTGTTCTTCTATATATTCCTGAACCTTCAGCTTGTCACTTTTTATCATCATCCGGTTGGCACCAACAAGGGCTTCTTCGGTCTGTCTGATTTCCTCCTCCGAAACCTTGTTTCTTTCTCTTCTGCAGTTTGCAGCCAGTAAGGCAAAGATGCACAATATAATATAAACGCTCTTTTTACTCATCACAACATAGTTTCTCCTTGTACTCAGGTAAAAGATCCTTGAAATGCTTTACGGTGTCGCTGAGCCCGGCATAATATTCACCTCCTGATGCATTGCGGTGTCCGCCACCGTTAAAATTCCGTTTTGAAAAATCATTTACCGCAAAATTTCCCTTCGACCGGAATGATATTTTTATGTGATCATCTTTTTCGATGAAAAGTGCGGAAAAACTGATTCCTTTAATGGACAACGGATAATTAACAAAGCCTTCGCTATCGCCCACTTCGAAATGGAATTTTTCCAGGTCCTGTCTTGACAAGACAATAATTCCGGTACGGTATTCAGGAAAAACTTCAAGTTTGTCATTGAGGGCATATCCAAGCAGCCTCATTCGTTGGGCAGAATAATTGTCATAGGTTAATCCGTAAATACGATCTTTATCGATACCGTATTCTATAAGGTCTGCAACTGTTAACCATGTATTCCTGCGCGATGAATTATAGCTGAAGCAACCGGTATCGGTCATAATACCTGTAAATATACATGTGGCAATATCCTTGTCAATATACGCATGATAACCTGATTCTTTCATGTACCGGTAAACGATTTCGGCCGTTGAACTCGCTGTTGTATCAGATAATATATAATCGGCTTTAATCTGGGGCACAGGGTGATGATCGATCAATACTTTAAAGGCTGCAGAAGACCCAATGGAAGAGGCAAGATCATCAACCCTTCTAAGCTCATTAAAATCAATGCAATAAATAATATCGGCGACAGAAAAAACCCCGTCAAAATCCGCACCCCTTGCTCCTGAAACCCTGATTTGTTCGCTGCCGGGCAACCACATAAGAAAACCCGGTACTTCATTGGGAGAGATAACAGTGCAATGGTGCCCGAGTTTTTGCAGAAGCCTAAGCAATGCCAGGGCTGAACCTATGGTATCACCATCGGGATTGATATGGGAAACTATCACTATTTGCCTTCCGGGATCTTTGATCAATGCTGAGAGTGATTCAGCGTTTTGTCCGATTAACTTTTTGCCGGTATTCTCCATACATGTGTTTCAGGTCTCAAATTTAATTAACTTCTTGTAGTATTGATAAAATTCTTTTTTTTGCTGCAGCACTGATGGCTTTTTATATAGAATACACTTGACCGCGCTGATGTATAAATGACTGCTGATCATTTCCCTGCATCCCTCCCCTGCCCATTCTTCCATCGGTTTTTCATTGGGGCTATATGGTTAAATATGAGGAACTCCTCGCTGCAAGCTCTTTACTACATACAATCCGGCTGCGGTCACGCTCCATACAATAAGTATTTTCATGTATTAAAATGAAATATTTAATTATATTCGCTTAAACCAAACAATAACCATTAAGCTATGGCGGGAACAAAGACTTTTTTCATTATCAAACCCGGTGCAGTGAGAAATGAATATATTGGGCCTATACTGGCAAAAATAAATGCAGCCGGATTCCATTTTGCAGCGCTCAAACTACTAAAACTGGACCTTTGGCATGCTGAGCATTTTTATTCCATTCACAAAGAAAAACCATTTTTTCAAAGCCTGGTAAATTTTATGACATCAGGGCCGGTTGTAGTGGGTATTTTAGAGAAAGAAAACGCTGTTGCCGATTATCGGAAACTCATGGGTGCAACTGATCCTGCTAAGGCTGAAAACGGAACCATCAGAAAAATGTTCGCTGAGAGTATAGAGCGTAATGCTGTTCATGGTTCCGATAGCGATGAGAATGCAGAAAAAGAATGCGATTTCTTTTTCGCCAAGGGTGAGCGGTTTTATAAATTTGAATCAAGCGAATAACCTAAAATAAACCTTTAAGACAAGTATGAGCGAAAATAAAAAGTTTATACCGTTTGTGTCTCCGGATACAACCATGACTGAATTTTCCGTAAGGGCGCTGATCATTGGTCTGGTAATGGCCGTTGTACTCGGTGCAGCCAATGCCTATCTGGGTTTGAAGGCAGGCATGACCATTGCAGCAACATATCCGGCGGCAGTGATTGGAATGGCCATCCTTAAAATATTCAAAGGTTCCATACTCGAAGAGAACTTTGCCAGAACGGTAGGATCTATTGGAGAATCAGTTGCCGCAGGTGCTATTTTTACGCTTCCTGCGTTTTTTGTTGCAGGTATCTGGGATCCGTTTTTCACTCCGGGGAATTACCTTACATCAACCCTGATTCTTATAGCAGGCGGTGTTTTGGGTATCATGTTTGTTGCCCTTCTCCGGAGGGTTATGGTTGAGGATGCTGAACTTCCCTTTCCCGAATCGGTTGCGGCGGCTGAAATACATAAAGCCGGTCAGGCCTCCGGCAATAATTCAAGGTTCCTTTTCATGGCCATGGGTATTGGAGGCCTCATTAAACTGCTGGGTGAATTAAAGTTCTTTGCTGTATACTGGGAGAAATTCTTTGTTTTCGCAAAACAAACTGTAACCGGCACCAATTTCACCGGGCAGGGTGGAATGATGTTTGGAACACCGGGAGTGAGCCCTGCATACATGGGTGTTGGCTATATTATAGGGCCAAAACTAGCTTCACTCAATTTTAGTGGCGGAGTCCTCGCCTGGGGTTTACTTACGCCAATGATCCTTTACTTTCTGGCACCTTCTTTTGATTTAAATGCTATGGCTTCGGCGCTTATTGCTGCAGAACCTTCTTTAACAAATGAAGCAGCGGTTAACAAAGCCTGGATAAACAGCTTTTATTCGATCTGGCGCTATATAGTCAGGCCCATTGCTATTGGAGGAATGCTGGTAAGTGCTGTTTATACCTTATGGAAAATGCGCAAGAGCCTCACTGCAGGCATTGCACGTTCGGTAAGCGATGTGAAAAAAGCCGCCAGGGGCCAACAGGTTGATATTCCCCGGAACGAAAAAGACATCAGTTTTAACTGGATCCTTACAGGTATAATACTGGTGGCCTTGCTTACCTTTTTTATAACCTTCTACATTTTCCACACTTCGGTACTTGTTGCCTTCATCGCTGCCACGGTAATGATTATCCTGGCCTTTTTCTTTGCTGCTGTTTCGGGGTATTTGGTTGGAATTATGGGTTCGAGCAACAATCCTATTTCAGGCCTTACCCTCACGGCACTTGTTGTTACCGCATTATTAATGGTGGCACTGGGTGTGACCGGACAGGAGGGAATAGCCTCTGTGTTGGGGGTTGCTGCAATTGTTTGTGTTTCAGCGGCTGTGGCAGGCGAAATGCTACAGGACCTTAAAGCAGGACATATCTTGGGCGGGACACCCTGGAGGATGCAGATTGGTGACATCCTGGGTGTAGCCCTGGCAGGTGTTGTAATGTTTGGTGTATTGGTATTCCTTAACGACGGAGATATAGCTAAAGGTGTTCGGGAGGGTTACAAAGGCGGGTTTGGGAGTACTAATCTTTCGGCCCCGCAAGCCAGCTTGATGGCCATCCTGTCCAAAGGTATCGTAAGCGGACAAATGGCCTGGCCTTTAATTATTGCCGGTATGCTCATGGGTGTTGGTTTTATCATGATGCAGGTAAGGAGCCCTATGCTTGTTTGTGTTGGCATGTACCTTCCGCTCGATACAACCTTCGCTATTTTTCTTGGTGGTTTATTCAAAGGAATGGTTGATAATATCACGGAAAAAAGGTCATTTTCAGTGGCTCAAAAAACCAATACGGAAAATACAGGTGTATTGCTTGCTTCGGGCCTTATTGCCGGTGAAGCCTTAATGGGGCTTATTATTGCCATTTTTGCCGTGGGCAATATTTTCCTTTATGACATATTTTCATTTTTCAAAAACCCGACCTTCCTCATCAGTATTCTTATACTGGCTGTAATTGCTGCAATTCTGATCTGGATACCGGTGAAAAATGCAGGCAAGGCAGATGCCCCTGTGCCACCCGGTGCTGTAATGTAAGCTGAGTAAGGTGCGGATTAAAAAAGAGAAAAAGAATTTCCTCGACATGGTTCCGGTAAAAAATGTCGGGGAAACTGCGCGTGAAGGAGACAAAATTACCCTTTTGATTCCTAAATTCCGGAGTCGATGGATGATGAAATGGCTTATTCCCTCAAGCCGGTCAACCCACTTCAGGATTCATCTCGACGCTATGGGTAGCAGGGTTTGGGACCTCATCACCGGCGAACGGACGGTTAATGAAATTTGCACGCTGCTCAGGGGAAATGAGCAAAAGGCAGAGAACATCATTGATGATACCGATCTCAGGGTAACCCGTTTTCTGAACCAACTTTATCGCAACAGGTTTATTGTATTTAAACCTTTAAGTAATGATAATCATCATGAACGCTGATGCAATCATTGCTAATTTTGCACCGGTGCATTTATTTAATTAAACTATACGTGTATGTTTAAAGGACATCCAAAAGGACTATATGTGGCTTTTTTCTCCAACATGGGAGAACGCTTTGGTTTTTACACCATGATGGCAATTCTGGTTTTATTCCTTCAGGCAAAATATGGCCTTTCGGTGGAGCAGGCAGGCAGCTATTACAGCTGGTTCTATTTTGCCATTTACGCCCTGGCGCTGTTAGGAGGTATTATTGCAGATGCTACCAACAGGTATAAGTTGGTAATTCTGGCCGGAATCATTATTATGTTCGTCGGGTATGCCATTGTAGCCGTTCCGGGAATGTCCCTGGGTGTTACCATTACAGGCCTGTTTGTGATAGCCTTGGGAAACGGCTTGTTCAAAGGAAACCTTCAGGCCGTCGTAGGGCAGATGTACGATAATGAAAAATACAGCAAAGTCCGCGATTCAGCATACATGATCTTTTATATGGGTATCAATGTTGGTGCTTTTTTTGCCCCTTTTGTTGCTACCAATGTCCGCGACTGGTTTTTAAAATCACAGGGATTCCTGCATGATGCCAGCCTTCCCGAAATGTGCCATGCATTTAAACGTGGCGAGTTAGGCAATATTAACGATCTTCAATTACTGGCTGATAAAGTGAGCGGTCATATTGTCCCCGATCTTTCTGCCTTTGCTGATCAGTACCTGAGTGCTTTTTCACGCGGCTACAACTATGCTTTCGCAGTTGCAGCAGGGGCTATGATCATATCGCTTCTTGCATACACGATATTCAACAAGCATTTGCCAACCAAGGAAAGATCGGCTAAGCCGGTAACAGCTGAGAATCAAACAGCGAGTAATGTGTCAAACCCGGTAACCCTGCTTCTGTCTCTGTTAGTGGGTGCAGCCATTACCGTTGTTCTTTACCTGTTAACCAAAAATATTGATCTTTCCCTGCCTTTCGGGCTTTTTGGTGCATTTGCCTTTTATATTTCCAAAACCGCTCTCAAAGAAGAACGACCACGGATATCTTCCCTGTTGCTGGTTTTTGTTGTGGTCATTTTCTTCTGGATGTCTTTTCACCAGAACGGCCTGGCCTTGACCCTATTTGCCCGTGACTATACCGTGAAAGATGTTGATTCCTTCACCAATATCTTCTTCAACCTCCGATCGATATTGGCCTTTATCGGAACGCTGATCGGCTTGTATCTTTTGTTGCTGGGGAAGGACAAGATAAAGATTGCCGGCGCTGTTGTGTTTATTGGACTGGGATTCTATACGTATACACTGGTGAATGGATTTCCTCAGCACAATGCCATCGCCCCTGAAGTATTTCAATCGTTTAATCCGCTGTTTATTGTAGTGCTTACTTTTCCTGTTATGGCATTTTTTACCTATTTGCGGAATAAGAATATTGAACCATCAACGCCCAGGAAAATAGGAATCGGGATGATCATTGCCGCACTGGGCTTTCTCCTTGTTCTTATTGCCTCAGTTGACCTTATTTCACCAAGGGAACTGCAATATGTTGATGAACTGGGAAATGTAAAGTACAATCCGGTCCCCGACAGTTCAAGGGTGATGCCGTACTGGCTTATCAGCAGTTATCTTGTGCTGACGATTGCCGAATTGTTTCTGAGCCCGATGGGATTATCCTTTGTTTCAAAAGTAGCTCCGGCACGCTTTCAGGGCTTAATGCAAGGGGGATGGCTTTTAGCCACGGCAGTGGGAAATAAGTTGCTGGTTGTGGGCAGCATTGGTTGGGGTAAATTAGCCCTATGGGAATTATGGGCGATATTTATTATTTGCTGCTTATTGTCCGGTGCCTTTATTTTCAGCATTATTAAGCGACTGGAAAAGGCAACTAAATAGGTCTGTCTTTTAAGTCTTCAAAGTCT
>CAZYDI010000011.1:22408-29932 GCA_964646255.1 uncultured Bacteroidales bacterium | reverse complement strand
TGCAGTCTTGCAGTCTTGCAGTCATGCAGTCATGCAGTCGTGCAGTCGTGCAGTCTTGAAACGCTGAAACGCTGAAACGCAACAAATCAACAAATCAACAAATCGATAAATAAATTGGCAACCAGCCTCTCCTCCCTTTCTCAATGTCCCCCTGCATTGTCGGGAACACGCAGCCGGTCACCTGCATCCTCAACAACCTGCCTGTACCATGATTCATCATATCCGGGTTGTTCCACATCAGGATTGCGCTGACCCTGTACCACCGACTTTACATTACCATCCATATAGCGTGTAAAAAGAAAGCCATACAATGATTTCCATTCCTGTACCGTTCTTTCTCCACATTTCACGGAATAATCGGTAATAAGCTGAATTGCTTTGTCCTGGTTCTTCTTGTATAATTCAGAGGCCAGTTTGTCAATATCCTGAACCGCCGTAAAATATTCCGATTCAAGCTTTTTTTGCCTTTCCTGTATATAGGGAAGCATGTCGTCGTAACGGGTATAGGCAAGGTTCGAAACCTGGTTGAAAACCCAGAAAGCTGCGTCCGGATCAAATTCCATCATCGAACCTGTACCAACGGCAAAGGAAGTTGGCACCCTGGTCATCCCGCAATACATGGGTGAATATACAGTACTGTATGTATCATCAACACCAAACCACAGAATACCACCAATCGGGTCGGGCAACCATGACCGGGATTGTGTTACAAATGAAAAGCCGGTTTGCTGCGTAGAGATGGCACGTTCATTCAGGTATGTTTTACCTTCAAATTCCCATGTCATCGGACGCCAGCGTACAATAACCTTATCCGGACCGGCACCGATATCTTTGGTCATATCCAGATCAGTACCCTGGTAATAATCGCGCATCATATCGACAACATCCTGAACGTCGAGCTTCCTGTTTGCCTTAACCCATAACGGGAACTTGTTTGTTAGGTTTTCTCCTTTTGCATAGTCACTGTATTGGTCCATGCCATCGGAAATCTTCCTGAATCCTGACCATACGCGGGCATCGCAAAACCGGGCGCCACTAAAATCAACAGGAGCATAGGCATCGCTAAAACTGAATTTTTCGTCCGGTCCGGTATAATAACCTTTGCTGCGGGCAAATTCAATTACATCTTTTGAATAGAGACAATTTTCGGGATCGCTCAGCGGAAATGTTGTAATGCGCGACTGGTTTGCATGGCCGCATACATATCCATCGGGAACTTTCATGGCAACCCACACAGCACCTCTATTGCCCGGCCCCTTTCCTATCATTTCCATTATCCATACTTCCCGGGGATCGGCTATCGAAAAAGACTCCCCTGAACTATAATAGCCATATTCCGACAATAGCTGATCGATCAGCTTAATGGCCTCACGTGCTGTTTTGGCTCTTTGTAAAACAATGTACATAAGGCTTCCATAATCAATGATGCCTGTTGTATCCTGCAATTCGGGCCTGCCACCATATGTGGTTTCACCAATAGCCAGCTGATGTTCGTTCATGTTGCCTACAACATTATACGTATGTCTTACCTGTGGTATTTTACCCAGAAACTCGCCTGTATCCCACTCATAAATATCGAGCATTGCGCCAGCCGGGTAATCCTTTGCCGGAAAATGATACAGCTCCCCAAACAGAACATGGGAATCAGCTGAGTATGAAATCATTGTGGATCCGTCTTTGGTTGCTCCCCGGGTTACCAAAAAATTTGTACAGGAAAATACATTTTCTACAGTAAAAAATGATATACAGATAAGTGTTGCTATAAATTTATTTGTCATAGTATTGAGATTTGCTGATAAAGTTAACACAATTATTCCTATTCGGAATTGATGATTATCAGTAAACACCAGGTGATGTATAAAGTTCCTTGAGTTTTTTAGTTTTTTAACAACCAGGCATTTTTTGGAAGAAAAGCTTAACAATTTTTTGTGGTTTTTAACTTTTATGGTCTGGATGGGAAAATGAGCCTGGTATAAATTTGTGACAGGATTAGTTACCAATAGTTCAGAAGCTAGAGTTGGATTTTCATAATTAGTAGTATTAGTTAATAATTAGTTTGTTTTTTTGTAGTTAGGGTTAAGATGGGTGAGATCCGTGGGAATCTCGCCCATTCTTTTTTTATGGAATCCTCAAACCTCCCATACAGTTCCCAGGGAGCTGTCCCTGCTGGCACCGGTAACACTCGCAAAACAGTTTATTTCATCCCTGTACCGCAATAATCCGAGCAAGGCAAATATCAAAGCTTCCTTATACTCAATGGTATCTTCACCGGGGATGACCAAACGGCTTTGGCATTTTTCCCTGATGAGGCTTACCAGAAAATCATTGTACGTTCCTCCGCCTGTTAACAGTACCGTTCCCTTTTTGAGGCAATTTATCCAATTGCTGATCTGCACCGATACATGTTCATAATAACACCGCAGTAAATCTGCACTATTAAGCCTAAACCGGTTTAATACCTTCATAAAACAATCCTCCACCCATTCCCTGCCTAACGATTTTGGTGGATGTTGTGAATAATAAGGCAATTCATTCAGGGCATCAACAACTTTGGTGCGCAGCACACCCAGTGCACCTATTTCACCCTTGTAATCAAATTCTTTGCCAATACGCTGTGCCACGGCATTTGAAACAATGTTTGCCGGACAAAGATCACATGCCAGTCGCATATCACCTTCCTTATAGGATATATTCGCAAATCCTCCGATGTTGAGGCAGTAATCGTATTCATTGAAAAGCAGTTCATCCCCGGCAGGAACCAATGGCGCCCCTTCACCTCCCAGGGCAACGTCGAGGGTCCGGAAATCCGATATGGTTGTTATTCCCGATGATGCAGCAATGGCGGCTCCTGAACCGATTTGAAAGGTCAGGTGTTCTTTGGGTTGATGAAACACCGTATGACCGTGCGATGAAACCAGACCGGGCTTAACATCCGCTGACCCAAGAAAAGCTGACACTTTTTTTCCGATAAAAGTGCCATATTCATTGTGCAGCGTTAAAAATGACAAAGCATCCAATTTGCAGGCATTGGACAGACGATGCTTCCATTCCGGCGAATATGAAACAGTATCAGTTTTCAGAATATGATATTCCCATTTTCCGGAGATGTTCCTGAAGCTGCACAGAATCAGGTCCAGTCCATCAAGACTGGTTCCCGACATGGCGCCAACCACGTAATACAATCCATCTTTCGTGGCATTAACCATAATAAGATTAATAGTAAAAACTGCTTTTAAACCGTGCGGTATTGTCCTTGTTATCGGTAATAACAATCTCCAGCGTGTGCGTGGTATTTTTCGAAAGCAGGTCACCATCAACGGAGTAAGTGAAGAGCTCATTTTTGGGATCGTATTCAAATAAAGCCCATTTACGATCGATATACCCGGCATATTTCCTGATTCCCGTATGCGTGTCACTGATTTTGAATGAGATTAACTGATTGCCTTCATAAGTGGCATTGGGTTTAAACCGGTGCGGCATAATCACTGGCGGAACCGTATCGACGTCAATGATAAAATCACCAAAAGACCGCAGGCTGGTGGTTACAAATCCGTTTTTGTATTCGCCGCCCTGGGAATAGAACTTGCCATCCGAACCCCTTAACGCTATATAGGAACTACCCTGCAAGTTTGCAGGAAGATCAGCCGGCTTAATGCTTAGCACATATGGGCTGAATAAAGCCGTGTAACGGTTATGCACACTAAGGATACCTGAATAAGGAAAACTATCGTTTCTGGCTTCAGCATACTGAAAATCAACATTGTCAAATAAAGCACCCCTGGGTATGGCCACCCTTATGTTCTGGTTTTCAAAAACATTCAGGCTGTCATAATAAAACCGGGCGACCGCATTTTGTGGTGTGTTGGCAGGCTGAACCGGGAATTTTCCGTTTTTCATGAAAAATTCCAGGACAGATTCATTACCATAAGTATCCTTAACGCGGATATTAATTCTGTGCGCTTTTTCATCATTAAATTCCAAAATCCCCCTGTTCTTCGCACGTTTATAAATGTTCAATTTGTTGTTCGGATCCAGGTAAAGCTTCTGCACCTTTTTTCCCGACCTCAGCATTTCGGCATAATCATAATGACTGTAAATGTAATTACCGGTTCCAAAAGGAATGCTATCGAAGTGACAAAAGAAAAACGGCTCATTATCCAAATATACTTCTATAGAGTTTGGTCCGCATTCATTTGATGCCTGATCGAGATAATCATAGGTTTCTATCCCAATTCCCGTTTTACCTTCTATTTGTATGGTATCGGGCTGAACATATAAACGCCTGTCACTGCTCCTCACCTTAAGCGGAAGGCTTAAAGGAATTCCATTCACCGTTTTACTGCTGTCCAATGAATACACCATCAGCCATCGAATCTCAGGCTTGACCTTGTCACGTATATTAAAGCCAAATTGCAAGGGATTCAGTGGCACAGCACCTGTGATATCCCTGATCTCAAAATGGAGGTGAGGACCGAAAGAAGAACCTGAATTACCCGATAATCCAATGTAGGCCCCCCTGGAATACTTAAACTGACCTTTCTTTGGACTAAGGTCAACGGTAAAGGACTTCTTTATATATTGCTGTTCCTTAACGTATCTTTCTACCTTTGGATCAAACCGGCTTAAATGCGCGTATACAGAAGTATAGCCTGAAGGATGCCGCATGTAAACAGCCTTGCCATACCCTCCGGAAAGCACTACAATCCGGTATATATAGCCGGAATCAATGGCAAAAACTTTTTTTCCTTCTGCCTGTTGTGTCTTAAAATCAATTCCGGCATGAAAATGCGCACTCCTATATTCCCCATAATTACTTGACAGGAACAGCGGTATGTCGAGCGGGGAAACAAAATTATGTTTCGTGGCTTTTTGGGCCATGGCATTTTGTGAAAATGCAGGAGTGACAAATAAGCCGAGAATGATCAGAAGAAATGAAAAATTATGCATATATTTAAATAACATTTTGCTTTTACATGGTTGACATGTAAGTATCTTATCGTTCAAAATTAATCAAACGCGTAAACAATAAAAAAGCATTTTTGCTTTCGGGGAATTAAAAAAGAGATTATATTTGTAATTCATGGATTTGCGATCAGATGAGATGCTTAGTGGTCTGAAAGAAAAAATAAAGACCATAATTTCATTGTATGAGGATGAAAAAAATAGAAACAATGTATTAAGGGAAAAGAATCTCGAGTTAACCGGACGGATTGGAGATTTGGAAAATAAACTCGGGGAACTGGATAAGAAATACGAAAATTTAAAAATAGCTAAAGTGTTGTCATCAGTGCCTGGCGAAGACGTACACGAAACAAAATTACAGGTAAACAGAATCGTGCGGGAGATTGATAAATGCATTGCTCTCTTAAACCGCTAAAAGTTTGGGTCTTGCTATGGATGATAAACTGTCAATAAAAGTAAATGTTGCCGACCGGTATTATCCACTTAAAATAGAAAGAAAGGATGAGGAAAAAATTAGGAAAGCTGCCCGATTGATCAACGAAAAAGTGCTGCAATATAAGCAGCGTTATACGGATAAAGATGTACAGGATTTTTTGGCGATGGCAGCCCTTCAATTTGTTACAAGGGTAATTGAAATGGAAGATAAATTCGATGTATTACCTTTGCAGCAGCAACTTCAGGATCTCAACGAGGAACTTGATTCCTACCTGAAGCATAGAGAGTAAATAAGTTCTTTAACATACCGAAAGTATAGCCCGCATAGTTTCTTTCGAATGCTGTGAAACTCAACACTTACTAAATTGGAGAAAACTCAGCATGTCTAGAACAGGCCATCATCCCGTTTCGGCGGGAATTCAGCAGCAATGCCGGACAATGGAAGTTCGAAACATATTGGTATCTCCACCCATGTCGTATTGGGGTTTTTACACATAAGAGGAAACATATGCGGGTTTTTTTTTAACCATATTAAATTATAGATTCAATGATCATATTGCTTGATACATTTACATTAATTAAAAACCTATTGATAGGTGGGCTCAGTTTTATTGTGGGCCTTGGACTGTCGTATTTCCTGTGGAATTTTGCCCTCAAAAAAAGAAAAGAAACCATTCTAAAGGAAGCTGAATCAGAGGGAGAAGCACAAAAACGCGACAAGATGTTGCAGGCCAAAGAAAAATTTCTGCAACTGAAAAGTGAGCATGAGCGCTATATTAATGAAAAGAACAACAAAATAAGCGCGACAGAAAACAGGCTGAATCAGAAAGAAACGCATTTATCACAGAAAATTGAGGAACAGCAGCGTTTGAGGAATGAACTCGAGGTTCTGCGTGAAAACATGAATACACAGCTTGGTTTACTTGATAAAAGACAGGAAGAACTGGAGAAATCACACCGGCAGCAGGTTGAACAACTTGAAACCATTTCGGGATTGTCTGCTGAAGACGCCAAGAATCAGCTTATCGAATCACTAAAAGAAGAAGCAAAAGGTCAGGCCATTTCCTATGTGAATGAAATCATGGCCGAGGCTAAAATGACGGCAACACGCGAAGCCAAAAAAGTGGTAGTTGAAACCATTCAGCGTGTTGCTTCAGAAACCGCCATTGAAAACAGCGTAACTGTTTTCAACATCGAAAGTGATGAGATTAAAGGAAGGATTATAGGCAGGGAAGGAAGAAATATCAGGGCGCTGGAAGCCGCCACAGGCGTTGAAATTATCGTTGACGACACCCCTGAAGCCATTATTTTGTCGGCATTTGACCCTGTACGAAGGGAAATTGCCCGTCTGGCACTCCACCTTTTGGTTACCGATGGACGTATACATCCGGCACGTATTGAAGAAATCGTGGAAAAAGTCAGAAAGCAGGTTGAAGAAGAAATTGTTGAGGTTGGCAAAAGAACCACCATCGACCTGGGTATTCATGGCCTTCATCCCGATCTGATCAGGCTTGTTGGTAAAATGAAATACAGAAGTTCTTATGGTCAAAACCTGTTGCAGCACTCACGCGAAGTTGCCAATCTTTGCGCTATAATGGCCAGCGAACTTGGTTTAAATGCCAAATTAGCCAAACGTGCAGGATTGTTGCACGATATTGGCAAAGTTCCCGATGATGAGCCTGAACTTCCACATGCTGTATTTGGAATGAAACTGGCTGAAAAATACAAGGAAAAGCCTGAAATATGCAATGCCATCGGGTCACACCACGATGAAGTTGAAATGACAACACTCATTGCTCCTATTGTACAGGTTTGTGATGCCATTTCGGGTGCACGTCCCGGTGCACGTCGCGAGGTTGTTGAGTCGTATATCAAACGCCTTAAGGATCTTGAATCCCTGGCGCTGTCTTATCCGGGGGTAATGAAAACCTATGCCATACAAGCAGGACGGGAGCTCCGTGTTATTGTTGGCAGCGAAAAGGTTTCGGATAAAGAAGCAGACAGTCTTTCCTACGAAATTGCCAGGAAAATACAGGATGAGATGACATATCCCGGACAAATAAAAATTACGGTTATCAGGGAAACAAGGGCTGTCTCCTATGCCAAGTAAGTCGAAGATCTAAGATC
>CAZYDI010000011.1:0-22308 GCA_964646255.1 uncultured Bacteroidales bacterium | reverse complement strand
TCGAAGATCTAAGATCGAAGATCGAAGATAGCCTGTAGCCTGCAGCCTTTAGCCTTTGCTGACAATGGCAAGCAATTCCTTCATCCTTGCGATCTTCTGTGCATAGCCCAGTTTTTCAAAGGAAAGGATGAGGTTGTTGATCAACCTCACAACGATGTGGATGTTTGTACAAGGGATATAAAATGAGGGATGCGGTTTGATCTGCTGCTGCGAAATGAAATAGTCGATTTCCCTTCGGCCCAGCACTGCACCTCTATTGTAAGGGTTAATATAAAACAGGATATCCTCCGATTCATCGGGTGAATTGTTATGCCTGAATTCATCCTTATAGGCCAGAATGAAATTTTTTGGAAGGTTAACCCCATATATGGGCAAGCCTAATTTATAGGCAACACTGAGGTATATAATCGAAAGTGATATCGGGTTCCCTTTTTTGGTTTCAAAAACCTGATTGATATAAGAATTCTGCGGCGAATAAAAATCCGCATTGTTCCGGCCAAATTTATGCAGGTCAAAAATAATGTAATTCAGGATTTTAACTTTCTCAAGGGCGGTAAGGTTGCTGCTCATTTCAAGCCAAACATCTTTCCTGAGTCTTTCAACCTGCTCACTGATTTTGGCAAAACTAATGTCGGGAAACTGAAACCGGGCAACAATGAAAGCCCCTTCGAGCACATATTCTGCTCCTGTGGCTACCCAGCGGTTAAGGTCCTTTTTTACATCGTTAAACTGAATTTCCTGGATCAGGTTTTCAAGCCTTGACTGCAGCTTCTCACTGGGAGTTCCTTCCCAGGCTCTTTCCAGCTCCGGAATAACATCGGCGCCCTGCATCAACAGGCTGCCTGTAACTGTATTTATTACTTCGCTATCATTATCATCGAGCAACGAAATCATTGCAAGGATTTCACGCTTTTCCATATTTCCTCCATCAATAATTACAAAATTATTTAAAAACGAATTCTATTGTTATAATATTTATGAACTAATTTTTTTACATTATTTTTGAATAAAAATTAAGCAATATGATACAGCGGGTTCAATCACTCTATCTACTTCTGATCACTGTACTGATGAGTTTCCTTCTGCTCAGACCCTATGCCGATTTAACGCTGGAATCAGGCGAATCATTACTATTCAGGGCACATGCAGTTGTTATGACCTATGGTGATAATATGTCGGAAGTATATAAAAGTACGGTACTGGTAATATTGCTTGCCCTTGCCATAGGGCTTGTCAGCTTCGTCAATATCTTTTTCTATAACCGAAGGCCGACTCAAATAAGGATAGCTGTTTTAATTGCGGTGCTTCTGGTGGTTCTGATCCTTAGTATGATGACGTACTATCTTACCATAAGGCATAACCTGGAGATGGTGCGGATTACCTTCAGGCTTGCCATGATTTATCCTGTATTGAGCCTGATTTTCTGCATCCTGGCAATAAGGGCAATCAGGCATGACGAGATGCTGGTTCACTCATACAACAGGCTCAGGTAAAGCGCCTATACAATTTCGATGTGTTGCTGGTCGGTAATTTTTTCGCAATACCGGCACTTTAGTTTTACCTCCTTTTTTGAAACAACACTAAACCGGGTAACTATTTTTTCATTGTTGGTAATGCATTTGGGGTTCATGCATTTTGCGATGCCAATAATTTCATCGGGTACTTCAACAATCCTTTTTTCAACCACCGAATAATTCCGTATGATATTCAATTTGGCCTGTGGTGCCACCAAAGCAATTTTGTTGATTTCCTTGTCGATAAAGAAAGTATCCGAAAGCTTGATGATGGCTTTTTTCCCCAGCTTCTTACTGTCAAGGTTGGTTCCAAATGTGATTTGCTTGTCAATTTTATCCAGATTCAGGATGGAAATTACTTTAAAGAGAACATTGGCAGGAATATGATCAATGGCGGTGCCGTTCTCAATGGCACTCACTTCCAGTTTTTTATCTTTCATCTGACGCATGTTATCCTGTATTATTTATATCCGAGTATTGAAGCAATAATAGCCTGGCGCACATAAACCCCGTTGAGCGCCTGTGTAAAATAATATGCTTTGGGATTGGCATCTACATCCTGGTCAATTTCATTTACCCTGGGCAAAGGATGCAAAATTCTCATGGTTTCCCTGGTTCCCTCAAGCATTTTATTCTTAAGTATATAGGCATTCTTTGTACGTTCATATTCGATTGGATCAGAAAACCTCTCCTTCTGAACCCTGGTCATGTATATTATATCAGCATTGCCGATATTGGCCGCAAATTCTTTTTGTTCGGTGTACTTCAATCCCAACTGATTCAGGTAATACTTATATTCATCAGGCATTTTCAATTCATCGGGCGAAATAAAGTAAAAATTGGCGTTAAACTGCGACATGGCCATGAGCAAGGAATGAACGGTACGCCCGTATTTGAGGTCGCCAACCATCATGATGGTTAAATTATCCAGTGTACCCTGGGTTTTGAGTATGGAGTAGAGGTCGAGCAACGTTTGGGTGGGATGCTGATTAGCACCATCACCGGCATTTACTACCGGAATGGAACTGATCTCACTGGCAAATCTTGCTGCACCTTCCATTGGATGCCGCATTACTATAAGATCACAATAATTGCTTACTATCTTTATGGTATCGTATAACGTTTCCCCTTTGGTTACACTTGAGGAACTCGTATCACTGAATCCGATAATTCTTCCTCCCAGTTTCAGCACGGCGCTTTCAAAACTCAACCTGGTACGGGTTGAAGGTTCGAAAAACAAGGTTGCCACAACCCTGCCCTTTAACAGCGTTGTATCCTGTTTGTTTTCAAATTCATCGGCCAGGGTTAGAATTTTAAGGTATTCGTCCTTTGTATAATCGGTAATCGAAATGAGACTTTTATTTTTCATTATATCGATGGAATTTCTGCAATTAAGTTATTTCATTTTATTCTAATCGGCAATGATTTTAATTGTCCCCTGCAAAAGATTTTATTTCTACCCCGGAAACCGCTGACAGCTTTTGTGCCATTTTTTCTGAACTGCTTTTCCTGATTGACAGGGTTAGCCGGCAATTTGTATCATAAACCGGGTTTAGCGGAACAAGACTTTCTTCCTTGATTATCCGCATCACAGCGCTCAATTTATCATATGGAAAAGCAAGTTCAATTTTTTCTTCGATATAACGTGCAATAATCAAGGCGTTTTCGATCATGGCCGCTGTCGACATTTTATAGGCATTGACCAGTCCTCCGGTTCCCAGCAGTGTTCCACCAAAATACCTTACAACAACAACAAGAACATTGGTAAGGTTGTGGGCAAGGATCTGGTTATATATAGGTTTACCTGCAGTACCTGAAGGTTCACCGTCATCGTTCATCCTGAAAATTCCGGCTTCAGAACCAAGCCTGTAGGCATAGCAATGATGACGCGCATCATGATACTTCTTTCTTAGCGATAATAACCGTTCATTTACCTGATCAATATTTTCAACCGGATACCCAAAGGCCATGAAACGGCTGTTTCTGTCTTTAAAGACTCCTTCAGCCGGCTTTTCAATCGTGTAGTAAGAATCAACCATTCGGTAGTGACTTTGTCATTGTCGCAGCGTAGTAAAAAAAAAGGTTCATTTTTAATGAACCTTTTGATGTTTTGTCAGAACTTTAGTTTCTTTTCAATTTCTTCTATTTGATTTTTAAATTGCTTGTCGGTTTCAGTAAGGTTGTTAACTGTTTTACAGGCGTGTAAAACGGTAGCGTGATCCTTCCCTCCTATTTGAGAACCGATTGTAGCAAGTGATGACTTGGTAAGCGTTTTGGAAAAATACATGGCTACCTGCCGGGCTTGTACAATTTCCCTTTTACGGGTTTTGGATTGCAAAGAATCAACAGGGACATCAAAATAGTTGCATACCACTTTTTGGATATAGTCAATGGATACCTCACGCCTGGTATTTTTGATGAGCTTATCAATCATCTCTTTGGCAAGATTCAGCGTGATTTCCTTTTTATTCAATGTACTTTGTGCAAGCAGTGAAATCAATGCTCCCTCAAGCTCCCTCACATTGTCGGTGATGTGAGTTGCAATGTACTCAACTACTTCATCAGGCAATGAAATTCCGTCCTTGTATGTTTTCTGCCTGAGAATGGCCACCCTTGTTTCGTAATCAGGTATCTGCAAATCAGCAGACAAGCCCCATTTAAAGCGTGACAGCAACCGCTGTTCCAGACCCTGCAATTCCACCGGAGGCTTGTCACAGGTAAGGATCAATTGCTTGCCGGATTGATGCAGATGATTGAAAATATGGAAAAAGATATCCTGTGTTTTTTCTTTTCCTGCAAACTCATGTACATCATCGATGATAAGCACATCAATCATCTGATAGAAATGCAGAAAATCATTTTTGGTATTGTTTCGTATGGCCTCAACAAACTGTGTTTGAAACCGGTTTGCAGGAACATACAATACCGTTTTATCCTGAAACTTATCTTTAATTTCAATTCCAATGGCTTGTGCAAGATGGGTTTTTCCAAGTCCGCTGTCACCATATATTAATAAAGGGTTAAAAGCAGTACCGCCGGGATTATTTGAAACGGCAAAACCTGCTGAACGTGCCAGGCGATTGCACTCACCCTCTACAAAATTATCAAAAGAATACTCTGCATTCAGCCTGGGATCAATATTCATTTTTTTGATTCCCGGAAATATGAAAGGATTCCTGATGGTGTTTTCCTCAATATTTAAAGGAATATTAACTGGGTTATTCTTGATTTCAATCTGGTTTTTGGCTGGCAATTTTATGGTATACAATTTAGAAGCGGCCTGACCGGGGTTTTCCATTACAATACTATATTCCAGCTTAGCTTCGTAGCCCAGTTCCTTTCGCAGTGTTTTGCTAATTATGTCAATATACTTTTCTTCGAGGTATTCATAAAAGAACGGGCTTGGTACCTGAATGGTAAGTATTTTATTTTCCAGTCTCAAAGGAACGATGGGCTCAAACCAAGTGCGAAAACTAATTGAAGGTACGTTGTCTTTAATAATTTTCAAACAATTGCTCCACACTTCCTTGTGCATACTTATTTGGTTTAGGGTTAGGGTAATAGTTATGTTTATGCGTTTTGTTTTTCGTTACAGCAAGATTGTGAAAAAAAAAATAAAAAAAAAATCATTTTTCTCTTGATTTTCGCACAAATCCTTTATCACTATTTAAGTCAGTCGTTTAAAAGAATGGTAATTTTGATTAAAGAATAAGGCGTTCATTTATTGATAGATAGAATTAATTTTTTCAATATTTTTTTGAGCAAGAATGGTTTAAACTGTACAATTTAAATTACTGTTTTAACCATTGTACATTAAACAAACAAAAAAGAAGTGCAGGTAATGAAGTCTGATGCCTTTTATTTATCCTTTCTTCCAAATACAGAAATGTGGACATAACGTTTGGGATGTTCCCTGAGATCAATAAGCAAAGCATCCAGGCTTGACAGCGCATTATTGAGGTTATTGTAAACAGAATCATTCATCATCAGCTGTCCGGCTGTGCCTTCACCATTATTAATGGAAGCGAAAAGTTCGGAAGTTTTGGCAAAAGTTTCAGAGGCATGTAAGATCAGGGATTTAAGGTTGGCTTCCTTTAATGAATCTGAAACTGCAGAAAAATTACTGAGTATGGCCGTTATTTCGTCATTGCTCTTTTTAAGGTTCTCCGAAATCAGGCTGAAGTTTTGTAATGTACTGCCAATTGTGCCTGAAGATTGCATGGACGATCTCAATGTTGAAAGAGTGCCATTCAGGTTTGCAATGGTGGTCTTCAATTCTTTGCGGGTTTTGGTATCCATCAGTTCACTCAGGGAGGTCATAACGGTATCGATAGCGGTTACTACCGATTCGATTTTAGCCTTCAGCGGATCAATCAATTCAGTTATCTCCATTTGCACGGATGCAAGGAGCGTATCGCCTGATTCATGAAACCCATCTCCATTTCCGGGAATGATATCGATGTCCTTGGTGCCTGATATAATATTCCCTCCTTTAAGCAATAAACTGGTATTCACAGGGAGTTTCATTTTTTCCTGCATGGAAATCCGTACAACAATACGGTTAATGTTGTTCCTGTCAAAAATGATCTGGTCGACATTGCCTACTTTGAATCCGTTCATAAAAACAGGGGCATTCTCAACCAGGCCTTTTACATTTCCATATACAACATAATACTTGTCGGTCGATTTAAAGATGTTGATGCCTTTCAGGTAATTAATACCCCAAATGGCCAGGGCCACTGCAACAACAGCAACAATTCCGATTTTGAACTCTCTGGTAAATTTCATGGCAAAGGTTTATTTATTGGTTAGGGCCTGATCCAGCGGAATAATGGTGTTATCCCTGACCGCTATAATGAATGCATCAGGAAATTTTTCCTTGATTGTTTTACTGTAAGGTATGATATCCTGAAATGTTTGGCTGCTCCCTATGGCATACTTGTAAATATTGCCAACACGGTATTCTTTTACTCCTTTCAACCCCTTAAAGGCATTCGAATTCAATGCCACCGGCTTGGTGGAAGCGGCAATCTGAACTTTAAACTCAATGACAGGTTGTTTGGCTTCAGGAGCATCGGCATCTTCGGTACCGTTGGATGAGGCTGAATCGGTGATCAATCCGGATGAACCATCACCTCCGGATGATTTTTTACCGATGGAGGCAGTAAGTGAACGCTTGGATTCAACCATATCTTTATAATCCCTAAATGCACGGTAAATGGCCGATGCTATATAATCCTGACCCTGTTCCGACATAAGAAACAATTCTTCGTCGGGATTGGTAATAAAGCCGGTTTCAACCAAAATTCCAGGCATAGCAGCTTGCGCCAGCACCAACAATCCCTGTTGCCTTACACCCCTGTCTTTTCTCTGAGCCCTCTCCCTAAACTGCTCCTGTAACAAGGCTGCAAAATTAATGCTCTGCTCAAAATATAAATTTTGCATAAGGGAGAATATGATATACGACTCGGGATTGTTGGGATCGAACCCTTCATATTTTACATTGTAATCATCCTCAAGAAGGATAACAGAATTTTCCTTTTTGGCTACTTCAAAGTTTTCGCCGGCCCTGTGCAATCCAAGAACAAGAGATTCGGTGCCAAATACAGCTTTGTTTTCAGAACCATTTGCGTGTATCGAAATCAACAAGTCGGCTTTATTGCTGTTAGCAACTTCAGCGCGTTGTTTAAGCGGAACAAAAACATCGGTTTTCCTGGTATAGATAACCTTTATATCGTGAATGTTCTCCTCAATATACTTGCCTGCCTTAAGCGCTATGGCCAGTACAATGTCTTTTTCATAGCTTTTCTTACCCGGTGATCCGGGGTCTTTCCCGCCATGACCGGCGTCGATAACCACCGTTTTTAATTTAAAACCATTGTCACTTACCTGGGCCCCAAGCGAACAAACAAAAAAAATTAAAACATAAAAAAATATAAAAAATCGCTTTAAAAAAGCGCCTGAATATTTTTTATTCATTTCAACACGTTATTTTATTAGCTTTGCAGCCTGTGACCAATTTAAGATGCAAAATTAGCATTTCTGATTTGATTTCATAAGCAGCAATTCGGGAATCAACGTTCATATGTTTTCATTCTTTTGCCATAATACTAAAAAATATCTACGGTCCCGTTTAATACTCAGGCTTTTGCTGCTCCATTCCATGTTTTTCCTGCTGTTGATAAATGGTTTTGCACAGGAACCTGTTTTACAAAAACCAGTTAACGATTCTGTTATCATTTCTGTCGATACCCTTTTCGAAGCCCCTGATTCAATGAGCAGAGGCAAGGATACGCTGCTTACCGACACAGCGGTTATCTCAAAAAAGCCCCTCCTGGAAGCTGAAATTACCTATGCTTCCGAAGACTCACTCATATTTTCAATAGGCAAGCAAAAAGTATACCTTTTTGATAAGGGCGTGGTAAACTATCAGGATATAGGATTGAGCGGAGATTATATTGAATTTGACTATGGTACAAAAGAAGCCATGGCGGCAGGCGCAGTTGATTCTTCCGGCAAACTGGGCGCAAAACCCGAATTTACCCAGGGTGCAGAAAAGATTCAGTTTGACACCATGCGCTACAACTTCGAAACAAGAAAGGCAAAAATAAAAACCATTGTAACCCAGCAAGGGGATGGTTTTCTGCACAGTGCCGAAACCAAAAGGTTAAGCGATGGTGAAATTCATCTGCGAAGAGGCAAGTATACAACCTGCGAAGCAGAACATCCTCATTTTTATATTGCGCTTACAAAAGCGATTTCCATTCCGGGGAAAAGAACGGTTGCCGGGCCGGGTTATCTTGTATTCGAGGATATTCCCCTGCCCCTGGGCCTGCCTTTTGGATTTTTTCCGAATACCAATAAAAGAGCCTCGGGATTTATTATTCCTGAATTCCGTGATGAACAAACCCGGGGCTTTGGCCTTGAAAGGGGCGGATGGTACTTTGCCTTCAATGATTATATCGATATTTCGATTACCGGTTCGATATTTTCGCGCGGAACATGGGGCGTAATGGCCACTTCGCAATATCTGGTTAAATACAAGTATAGCGGGACATTTCGGTCTGAGTTTTTTAATTCAAGGATCAATGATGATCCCAATTATCAAGACTCCAAGGATTTCAAAATACAATGGTCACATGCCCAAGATGCAAAAGCCAACCCCACCAGGACATTTCGTGCCAGCGTAGACTTTTCAACACGCTCATTTGAAAAGCAACAGGGAACCAATTTTCATGACATCCTGACGAATCAAAAAAATTCCAGCATTTCATATTCAAAACGCTGGCCCGGACGCCCGTTCAATTTTGCAGCAAACTTAAACGGAAACCAAAGCACCCAAACAGGTATGGTGAATGTAACCTTACCCAATGTAAGTTTTAATATGGAACGTATTTACCCGTTCAGGGGTAATGACGATGACGGTGACTATAACTGGTTTCAAAACATCCAGGTAAGTTATTCTTCGAAATTTGTAAACAGAATTAACAATATTAAGGATAGTTTACTATTTACAAGAAAGGCCCTGGATAAGATGGAAACAGGTTTTTCACATTCCATTCCAATTTCCCTGGCCAACATTAAGGTGTTGAATTTTGTGAATATTAACCCATCGGTTACTTACAGCGGGGCTATTTTCCCTTATTATATTCAAAAGAGATTACGGGCAGATACCAATATTTTTGGGAACGCAAGGGTTGAAATCGATACTGTGCATAAAGTAACCTACGCTCATTCGTATTCAGCAGCCATATCGGTAAGTGCAAACCCCAAGTTATACGGGATGTATGTATCCAAAAAACCGGAATCTAAAATTATTGCGGTCAGGCATGTACTTTCACCCAAAGCTTCAATGAGTTTTGCCCCTGATATGAAAGGCCTGGTGCCTGATTATTACCGGACCATACCGAATTCATCATCAGTCACAAAACCAGTTTCCTATGCGGAGTATTCTATATACGAGGGCCAGATGAATGGAACCCCAACAGTAAACGGAAGGAGTGGTTCGGTATCCTTAAGCCTTGGCAATAACCTCGAAATGAAGGTAAGATCGGATGGTGATTCTACCGGTAAGGGTAAAAAAGTGGTAATCCTCGATAACCTTGATTTTAATACCAGTTACCGACCATTTGCCAAGGCAAATAAATGGTCACCGGTGAACATGACCGGGCGTAGCAGCATGTTTAACCGTAAATTAAATATTCAGTTCAGTTCGAGTTTTGATCCGTATGCACTTGACTCTGCCGGCCGTATAACCAATAAATTTCTGTACAGCGAAACCGGAAAGATCCTTAGGTTGACGCGTGCACAGGTGAGTTTGGGTTTCAGTCTGCAATCCTCAGCCGGTAAAAGGAAGCCGGCCACTGAAGGGGAAACCGGTATAGAGAGACCTGCAGGTGAAGTTTCAGATGAAATCAGTGATATATACGATGAAACTGGGGGAACCTTGTACAGTGACTATGTGGATTTCGAGATTCCCTGGACCATCAGTGCGGATTTCTCATGGAATTACAGCAAGCCCCAACTTAAAAAAAGAATTGACTGTTCGGTTCGGTTAAGGGGTGATATAAGCCTGACGCCCAAATGGAAAATCGGGGGAACCTCATCCTATGATTTTATGGCAAAAGAATTTTCCGCAACCAGTATCAGTATTCACCGCGACCTTCATTGCTGGGAAATGAGTTTTTCCATTGTCCCCTTTGGGAATTATCGCAGTTACGCATTTACCATCAGGGCCAGAGCAGCACTTTTACGTGATTTGAAATGGGATAAGCGGCAATCCTGGCACGACAATTTTTAATCCTTTCCGTTAATAGGCAATTGCAAACAGCACCCTTTGTTTGGAAGGTTTACCCGTTAAAATGCATTTACCATCTTCCTGCGGATTATCCATAGGTATGCAACGAATGGTAGCCTTTGTTTCTTCTTTAATCCTGGCCTCGGTTTCAGGCGTTCCATCCCAGTGTGCATAAGCAAAACCGCCTTTATTGTCCATAACTTCCCTGAATTCATCCCAGGTATCTACCCTGTATGTTTTTGATTCACGGAATTTCAGGGCTTTTTGATATATGTTGTCCTGAATATCATCAAGCAGTGACTTAATATGCTGGTCGATATTATCAACGGGTACAACGCTTTTTTCCAGTGTATCCCTGCGTGCCAGTTCAACGGTATTGTTCTCAAGATCACGGGGTCCTATGGCAATACGCACCGGAACACCCTTTAGTTCATACTCGGCAAATTTCCAACCCGGCTTATGGGTGTCACGACCATCAAATTTTACAGAAATTCCAATCTTTTCGAGTGATTTCTTTATGATGCCGGCCTTCCCGGAAATCGCAGCCAGTTGTTCATCGTTTTTGTGAATGGGAATAATAACCACTTGTACCGGAGCGACATTTGGAGGTAAAACGAGGCCATTATCATCAGAATGTGCCATTATCAAGGCTCCTATAAGTCGCGTTGTAACTCCCCACGAAGTTGCCCAAACATAATCAAGTTTGCTTTCCCTGCTCAGGAATTTGACATCGAAGGCTTTTGCAAAATTTTGCCCCAGAAAATGCGATGTTCCACCCTGCAAAGCCTTACCATCCTGCATCAGGGTTTCAATAGTATAGGTATCAATGGCACCGGCAAAACGTTCGGTCTCAGTCTTAACGCCTTTAATAACCGGTAATGCAAGGAAACCCTCAACGAAGTCAGCATATACATTAAGCATTTTAAGGGTTTCTTCCAATGCTTCTTCCCTGGTAGCATGGGCTGTGTGACCTTCCTGCCATAGAAACTCAGTTGTTCTTAAAAAAAGGCGGGTACGCATTTCCCACCTGACAACGTTGGCCCACTGGTTGACCAAAATCGGCAAATCCCGGTACGATTGTATCCATGATTTATAGGTATTCCATATAATGGTTTCAGAAGTTGGCCTTACGATAAGCTCTTCTTCAAGCCTGGCGGCTTCATCAACAACAAGTCCCTTACCTTTGTCATCGTTTTTCAACCGATAGTGCGTTACTACTGCACATTCCTTTGCGAATCCCTCTACGTGTTCCGCTTCCCTGCTAAAAAACGACTTTGGAATAAACAGCGGGAAATAAGCATTTACATGGCCTGTTTCCTTAAATTTCCGGTCGAGCTCGCCCTGAATTTTTTCCCATATGGCGTAACCATAAGGTTTAATAACCATGCAACCCCTTACAGCAGAGCTCTCTGCCAGGTCGGCTTTAAGCACCAAATCGTTATACCATTGCGAATAATTCTCTTCCCTGCTTGTTAATTCTTTAGCCATGACTTTATTTTGGTATGGTATTTGTGTTTACATTTACGAAATTTTAACGTTTGCAAAATAAAGAATAAAAACTATAACTTCACATAAAATTAAGGAGGTAAGGTCATGAAAACTTATTTACGGTCATACATGGTTCTGGTTCTGGGACTTTTCGCCTTCTCCTGCGTCATGGGCCAGAAAGCATCATCGGAATACGATGACATGTATTATATACCCTCAGAGAAAAAGGACGCCCCTGCCGCCGTGGTAACGCAACAACCTGCAACCCCGGTTACCGAATCCAGCGAACCGGATGATTATGAAAAATATATACAGAGCCTGGAACAAAAGAGGAAAGAGAAAAAAACCACCGCAGGTGTTGAATATAACGATTCTGTTGAATATGCCGAAGATCAGGACTATGTTGATTCGGAATATTACGAAGAGGACGGCAATACCTATGTCACCAACAATTATTATACCGATGACTATTATTATACCTCCCGTATAAGAAGATTTTATGATCCTTTTTATACTGCCGGTTATTATAGCCCGTATTATTATGACCCCTTCTGGTATGAACCGGGATGGTCTTTCAGGCTTTCCTTCGGATACGGATATCCGTATTACAGTTCATACTCTCCCTGGTACTGGGGTTCACCTTATTACTATTCCGGCTATTATTCGCCATACGCTTATTCACCGTATTATTATGGGTATAGTCCATACTGGCGTTATCCTTATTCATATTATGGTTACTACGGCTATAACGACTATTACGGATATAACCATAATCACGACCGCTATAAACCGGTATACTACGGGCCACGGCGCACAGCTGAGACCAACAGGGTAAGAAGCGCCAGTGCATTTAACGGTCAAAGGCAGGGCGTTGCCAGAACCCCTTCGGGAACACCTGTTTCAGGCGTAAGAAGGACAGCTTCGGGTACAACGTCTCCGTCAGGAGTAAAAAGCACCAGTGGAACCACTGTTCGCAGGCCTTATGGCACAACCAGCAACAGTTCTGCCACACAATACAGGAGAACTCCGTCTTCGGGTACATCAACCGCTACAAGGAGTTCCAGCGGAACCACAGTAAGGCAGCCCAGCTCAACCTCGCAAAACCGCCCGGTATACTCAAGGCCGTCACAACAGGAAAGGCCTGTTTACACAAGACCTTCGGGTACATCCGGCAGTCAGAGCAGGCCTACTTATTCAGGCACCCCTTCGCGCAGTTCTTCCTCAACCTATAGCAGGCCCAGTAGTGGCTCATCTTCAGGAAGATCGTCGGGTAGCAGTTCATACAGCAACAGCCGGCCTAGTTATAGCTCTCCCAGTTATTCGGGCAGTTCCTCGTCCGGTAGTTCATACAGTTCCGGAAGCAGCAGATCGTCCAGCAGCGGAAGCAGCTATTCAGGCGGATCAAGCGGAGGCAGCAGATCATCCGGAAGCAGCAGCTCATCAGGCAGCTCTTCACGTGGTGGCGGTTCATCGAGTTCAGGCGGACGCAGATAGCCATCCCTTGCACCCAAAACTGATAGTTATTTAAATATTCCTTAATACTTTGCACTATGAAAAAGATAATTTCATTGGTCATAGCAATATCATGTATTTCCCTTACCCAAGCACAATATGTGGGAGATGCACTCAGATATTCACAGAACTTCCCTACCCTGTCCGCGCGAAGCATGTCAATGGGCGGAGCATTCAGCTCTCTTGGAGGCGATTACTCGTCTACTGCCATAAATCCTGCAGGCCTTGGATTATATCGCAAATCAGAATTTGTGTTTTCACCGGGTATCGGATTTTCAAACACAACAGCCGATTATTTGGGCCAATCCCACAAAGATGCCAAATACCAGCTTACCATGAGCAATATAGGTTATGTTGGAACATGGAATTCAGGTAAGGACAAAGGCCTTGTCAGCGCGTCATATGCCCTGGGTTACAGCAGGATGAATAATTTTAATAATCAGATTTATATGGGTGGTGACAATAATGAATCATCGCTCATTGATGCTTTTATGAGCAACATCGATGGTGTGGATCCCGAAGATCTTGATGCCTTTACAAGCCGACTGGCTTTTGATGCTTACCTGATAGACACAGCTGACAATGAGTACTTCACTCCGGTTTTACTTCCGGTTGATCAGCGCAGAACAGTTGAAACACGCGGAGGCACCGGACAATGGAACCTTGCCTTTGGCCTTAATTTCGACAATATCTGGTATATCGGGGCCAGTGCTGCGGTTTATCGCCTGAATTATGAAAATACCATGACGCATAGTGAATTTGATATTGCAAACAGTGATTATGACCATTTTTATTTCACTGAAGACCTTGATGTGGAAGGGACAGGTTTTAGTTTGTCACTGGGAACCATGGTGAGGCTGTTTAAAATTATGCGCGTAGGTGCCAGCCTGCAATTACCCACCTATTACAAAATTGATGAGTTCTACCGAAACACCATGTATGCCGAATATGACAATGGCTTTATTCCCTCAGATGATAACGGAACCATTTATGCCGAAGGAGAGTTCGACTATAAGCTGGCTACACCGCTTAAATTACAGGGTGGTGCCAGTGTTCAATTAGGCACGATGGGAATAATCGCCGTTGATGTTGAATATATTGATTATTCGGGTATGCGTTTGCGTTCGGGTGATTACCATACCGATTTCAGCAGCGAAAACAGCGATATAGAAGATGCATACCGGCCGGTATTAAACCTGAAAATGGGCGGCGAAGCTCGCTTTGATAATTTGTTTGCCCGACTTGGCTTCGGATATTATCCAAGTCCGTTCGAAGAATGGGAATTAAACAAAGATGCCAGTCGCACTGAGCTAACTGCCGGCTTTGGCTATCGCAGCAATTCATTTTTCTTTGACCTGGGATTCTCTGCACTGCTGAACCAGGAGAAGTATTACCTGTATTCAGCTACCATTGATCATATTGCTGACCTGAAACAACAAAATTACCGGTTTGTTGCTTCGGTTGGTTTCAGGTTTTAAGCAAACGTAAAAAGAATGATAATTTCTCACCAATCCACCTTTCGGGATCCTTCTTCTTTGCGAAGGATCCTTTTCTTTTTTCTGCTCAGGAAGAAATTATCCGCCTAAAGTAAATCGGGGCGGAGCCTGGCAGTTCTTTCCTCTGACTGCCGGTGTCTCCAATCATCAATATTCTGCTGATGTCCCGATAGCAAAATGTCGGGTACTTTCCAGCCTTTATAGTCAGCTGGTCTTGTATACACAGGCGGGGCCAGCAGATTATCCTGAAAGGAGTCGGTAAGCGCAGAAGTTTCGTCGGAAATACTTCCGGGTAATAATCTGACAATACAGTCGGTGATAACAGCAGCAGCCAGTTCACCGCCCGAAAGTACATAATCGCCAATGGATATTTCCATAGTGATAAGGTTGTCACGTACCCGCTGGTCAACTCCTTTATAATGCCCGCATAAAAGTATGATGTTTGATTTGGTAGCCAGGTAATTGGCTTTCTTCTGATCGAATTTTTCACCATCGGGTGTCAGGTAAATGATCTCATCGTAATTTCGCTCCGATTTCAGTTTGCTGATCAGTATATCAATGGGCTCAATGCACATAACCATACCTGCACCTCCCCCGAAAGCATAGTCATCAACCTGTTTCTGCTTGTTTTGCGAATAGTCACGAATGTTATGAAAAAAAATTTCAGCAGTTCCTTTCTCACAAGCTCTTTTTACAATGGAGTGCCTCAGCGGGCTCTCAATCAATTCGGGCAATATCGTTAAAATATCAATGCGCATAAAGCGTTAAATTTGAATCATCGCCTGCAAATCATGGCATAAGGACAATACATGCAGCTGTTGTGATTAGTGGTTTGTTCAAAGGGCAAATTTACATTAAACAGGCTTTCGAGATTCTCCTTTAACAAAAGTTCAAAACTGGTGAACACCTTTGAGAACTCATCAATACACTGCTTGTTTTTTCCCTGCCCGCCAATAATATCAATGCTAAAATCATCGCCAAAGCTTTGACGCAAAAAGTATAATCCCGGCTTGATTTTTTCCGCCGGGTTCATCACCTGATAAACATAAGCGTACAGAAAAACCTGGAATACCGCATCATTTCTATTGCTTTCTTCACCATTGAACAAGGCATCCACAGAAACAAACCTGTTATCGGGCGTGCCGGTTTTGTAATCAAGAATCCTTGTATAACCCTGCCTTCTGTCGATCCGGTCAATCACTCCGCCGATTTTTATTTCTTTCTCCGCTCCGTCAATAATGATTTTAAATGGGGTGTAATAACGGTCCTCAAGTGAAACAATGGTGAAAGGGCATGAAGCCTGCTCAATTTTTAAAAACTGTTTCACATAAGCGTAGATTACCTGCCTGATAATCAGGTTATATCCCCTGGTTTCTCTTGCCTCGCCGGCAGCAGCCTTGTATAATTCGTCATTAAATGCCTCGTCAATACATTCATTAATGAATTTTTCGTCATGTGATATGCCTGCTAATGTTTCATTGGTTATGATGGAATTCCTGATATCACGAAAGATTGCTTTTAAGGAGGCATGCAAAATACTCCCAAATAATCGGGCATCAATTTCTTCAAGCAACTCATCGGGCTGGGGCAAGCCGGCTATATGATGAAAATAAAACCGCAGCGGACAATTCAGGTATTCATTCAGTGCACTGGGTGATAAGGCTTTGCCATCAGAACCAATATACCGCTCCAGTGAAGCCTTAATTTCGTCATGTTTGACAATACTAATGGTTTTAACAGGTGTCGGTTTAATGCTATGGTCAATATGAAGTTCACTTACAGGAAGGTTCATTTCATAAAGGATCTGGTGCATGAACCTGCTTCGCTCACCCGTTTTTAACCCCGCCGTACCCGAATCATAAATCAGCGCTACATTTTTTGCACGCTGTATAAGCCGATAAAAATAATAGGCATAAATGGCATCATGCTGTTCAGGCCCGGGCAATCCAAAGCCGGTCCTCAGGTTATAGGGGATAAATGAAGGTTTTTTAACCTGGCCCGGTATCGTTGCTTCATTAACCGATAACATGATCACATTTTCAAAATCCAATGTGCGTGTCTCGAGAATCCCCAATACCTGTAAGCCTGCCAATGGTTCCCCACTGAACGGAACATGCAGGTTTCGCAGCATTTTACTGATAAGCCTGAAAACAACCTCAGTGCCGGGATTAAACCGTTGCTGTGCAATTACATCCTTTAACCTGGTTATAAGGGTAAAAGCCTGGAACAATAATTCCTTCAGCAGCGGCTCATTTTCAGTGGCAACATCGCCAATTATACCTGTTATTACATTTAACAGGTAGCCGCATGGTTCTGTATTGTAATCGTCATTGAATATCGTGTCACTCTCCTTCAATCCGGGAATATCGGCTGATGCAATGTATACTTTGTGCTGATCCAGTGCTGTTTTCCTTAGCAGCAACGATTGTTCGGCATACGAGGATCGCAATACCGGATTGTTCATCAATGCCAGTACATCCTTTATATACCATTGTATCCTGTTTTCTTCGACGATGGCATTTTTGCATAACTGGTGCAGGGAATCTACCAAACTGAAAACAGGCGAAGTGCCCATGGGATATCCCATTGTGACGTTTATTTCACTAACAGATGCCGGTATTGCGTAAAGCGTGGGTATCAGAAGTGTTTCATCGGCAAGGACAAGTGCGGTTTTATCCATTGCCTCCTTGCTATTGATGTCCATTTTATCGAATACTTCCGTCAATATTGCTGTTTGGCCTGTTGTAGATGATACAGGAATAAACAATACCTTGTCCTTACTATGGATGAGGTTCTCATTGGCAAAGGTTTCCGATGGAGGAAAGTTTTTCAGGTTCTCCCTGATGAAATATCCTGCCTCATGAATTTCGCTGTTGGTATACCATGTGTCGTAATCCCAAAAAAACGCTGCCCTGCCTTGATTTTTCAAATAACGGAAGAGTTTCTCCTCGCATTTGTTTAATGCGTTGAAACCGATGAATATGTATTTCTTATACAGCGCAAGATTGGTTGCGTGGTTGCCTATTTCATTCACTGCCCTGCGATAGGCCATTCCCTCGTATGCCAGTCCTTTTTCGCTCAGACGCCGGACAAACTCCCGGTATATGGCATCGAGTGAATCCCAGATGGTGAGAAAGTATTGCTGGTCAGTGGATATATTGTCGGTCTTAAATGTGTCCCAAAAACGGCGGATACATGCCAGCTGATCTTCGCTTAAATAGGTAAACCGGCCATCGATGGCTTTCAAACCCGAAAGGTTATCAAACAAGTCGGCAGTGTCAACCAGGTATTTATCCACCTCATCAAAATCCGAAAGCAGGGTTTCGCTGTAGGGATAAAAAGTATCAAAGCTTTCCTGTGAATGGGTGATCGTAAGATATGCCTCGTATAATTCAAACAACAGGGTTACCCTGTCTGCAAAAATCAAACCGGAGATATCCTCCATTAACTCGCTGATTGTAAGATACCGTGGGGCCCATACAGGCGTATCACTAAGTTCGCCTATATACTTGCTCATATATAGCCGGGCACGCTTGTTGGGAAATACTATACAGGTTGATGATAAATCAGGCTCTCCATGTTGTAACACATAAGAAGCAACCTCCTTAAGAAAGGGAACAGATGCCATGCAACACAATATCGGGTTTCCAATACCGGCAAAGGTAAAACATTCCTGAATGAATTGCAGGTATTGCCAAAGATTTCATAAACAGGAACATTAAGCATAAAAGTTGTCGCATTTGGTAACATAATGTCCAAAAGATTTTTATCTTAGTAGAGATTAATCCATTGCAAATTGATGTTAAAGGAAAATGAGGTTATTATGCTCTTGTTGGGCCTGGGTGTACTTGCACTTATTCTTTTAAACATCCATCATGTAAGAAAGATAAGGTATTGGAAAACCATATGTATAAGTTATTGCCTTATTCTTTCAGGTTGGATATTCACGGTGCTTGAAGGCATTTTTTGGGAATCCTTTCTGAATTACCTGGAACACCTTTGTTATTTGGCTTCTGCCATATTAATGAGCATTTGGTGCATAAAGGCTACTGTCAGGATTAAAATGGAGGACCGGCAATGACAATTATCGGATTGATCGATGTACTTTCATTTATACTTCTTTTTGTTGCGCTGATGGCAATTTTCATCCGCCGGAAGAGGAACCGCATTCACAGGGATATAATATTGCTCATTGGCGGGCTTATTATTCTTACTTCGGGGTATATCATCTTCATGGTTATAGAATGGATGAACATTAATCACCAATTGGAGCAAATAGAAAACATACTGGGAGCCTCACTACCCATGCTGTGGGCCTTTGTGTTTTACTTTTTCATTCAGAAGAGAACCATGGAAGAGCTATCCATCAACAGGGAGGATCTGCAGATAACCCTTAATTCCATTGGCGATGCCGTTATTGCTACTGATGTAACCGGCAGGATAACCCGGCTAAACAAGGCTGCTGAAATGATTACCGGTTTTTCGGAAAGCAATGCATTAACCAGGAAAATTGATGAAATTATAACCCTGATCGACCCAAAGAGTAAGAAAAAAATGCCGAATCCTGTTTCAATGGTTCTTGAAACCGGTAAAACCGTAAAACCTGGAAATCAGGCTATGCTGCAGGGAAAAAACAATACCTATTTCTATGTATCCGATAATGCGGCTCCCATATTCAATGACAATCAGGAAATCTGTGGTGTAGTGGTTGTTTTCAGCGATATGACGGAACAATTCATGCAGGAAGAAAAAATACGTACCAGCGAAGAGCGGCTTAAACTGGCGTTAAGCGCCACCAGGGCAGGATTATGGGACTGGTACCCGGCCGAAAATAAGGCCGTTTACAATGAAGCCTGGACAGCGATTATCGGATATACCTTAGATGAATTGAAGCCTATAACCCCTGATACATGGCGAAGGAGAATACATCCTGAAGATCTTATAAAACTTGAAGAATTAATTGAACAACACATTCAGGGAGTGATTGAAAATGTCGATCACGAACACAGGCTCCTGCATAAAAATGGAAGTTATATATGGGTGATGTCTAAGGGCATGATCGTTCAGCGCGATGCCAGGGGAAATCCCTTACGATTAACAGGGACAACCATAGATATATCTGCACAAAAGAAATTTGAGTTTGACCTTAAAACGCAGATAGAAGAGAACATCGCATTGAACGAAGAATATCTGGCACAAAATGAAGAATTGTCCGAAAGTATTGAAAGGATAAGAAAGATTAACGAAGAACTGGAGGAGGCCAAAGAAAAAGCCGAAGAAAGCTACCGGCTTAAATCAGCCTTTCTCGCCAATATGAGCCATGAATTAAGAACTCCCATGAACGGGATTATTGGTTTCTCTGAATTATTGAAAGACTCACGGCTTACAAGGGATCGAAGGCTGTATTATGCCGGAATCGTGATTGACAGCAGTAAACAACTGCTCACTATAGTAAACGATATCCTCGATATGTCGAGAATGGAAACCGGAAAGATGACATTATGTTTTGAGGAGGTGATCATCAATGATTTGTTGAATGTTCTTCATGCTTTCTTTGAACCACAGGTAAACAAAAAACAGATAGCATTCAGTATCAGCAAACCGGTGTCCAACAAACAGAGCACAGTAATTACCGACCGTACACGATTAAGGCAGGTACTTACCAACCTTTTGAACAACGCACTGAAATTCACCGAAGCAGGGAGCATTGATGTTGGATACCGCCTTATTGATGGTTTTCTTGAATTTTACGTTATGGACACCGGAATAGGTATACCGGAGGAGATGCATGAGAAAATTTATGAACCATTCAGGCAGGGCAACTTTGAAATAACCAACCGGTATGGTGGTACAGGCCTTGGTTTATCCATCTCGAAAAAACTGGTTGAAATGCTGGGAGGAAAAATGTGGCTTACATCAAGCATAGGAAAGGGCTCCACTTTTTACTTTACCTTGCCCTATAACCTGCCGGAAAAAGTCGAAGTCAAAAAAGATGAAGATCTGAATCAGTTAAACCTAAAAGAATATAACATGATTGCATTAGTAGTTGAGGACGATGAGGTAAATTATTTATTCCTTGAAACAGTGTTGGCTAAAAACAAAATTAAAACAATAAGGGCCTTTAATGGAGTTGAAGCTGTGGAAAAATGCACCAATAACAAGGAAATCAAACTTGTCCTTATGGATATAAAACTTCCTGTGATGAATGGCTATGAAGCCACCCGAAGAATTAAAAAAATAAGGCCCGGACTGCCCATCATAGCCCAAACGGCATACGCCATGCACGAAGACAAACATAAAGCACTTGAAGCAGGATGTGATGGCTATATTTCAAAACCAATTGTCACCGATGAATTGTTTAAACTGATCGATTCCATTGAAAAAGAAAAATAACACCGTTTTACCTGCTTCAATAGAATGCTAACCCTGCATATTATTGCGAATTTTAGTATTTTAGGATTTTAAATTGTTTCCGGAATGAAAGACTATTTCAGCATCCTGGAATTACCCGATAATGCTTCCATGGATGATATCAAAACCGCCTACCGGAAACTGGCCAAACGATATCATCCCGATGTAAACAAGTCACCGGATGCCCATGAAAAGTTTTGCGAAATAACCGAAGCCTATGAATTCCTTATACACCATTGGATAAAGTTCTCTGATAAGCGCTCTGATAAAATAAAATACGAACAATATTATCAGCAGCAACACCAATCGGCCGATTATGAAAGGTTTAGAAGAGAAGCGCAGGAGAAAGCAAGACGCCAGGCGAGAATGCGCTATGAAAAATTCAAGAAACAACACGAAGCTTTTCAGGAGAGTGGCTTAAATGATATAGCCCTGATTTTCACAATGCTTATGCGATTCATCAGCGCTGTGCTGTTTTTTGCACTCTTTTTTACGCCGATCGTTTTTGCTGTAAAAGCACACTGGACATGGATCTTTCTGATCCTTTTCATGTGGCCCTTTGCCATTGGATTGGCATGGAACTATTATGACCATCGAACGAACTATTTCTACCCCTGGAAACTGTATTACAATTTCAACAGGATTAAGCATCTCTTTACCGATAAAAGGGTATCTTCAGAGCAATGTTATTACTGCCGGCGAAAAACTGCCGATTCAAGGTCATATGTACTCGACCTGTTTAAAATAAAGGACATTAAACTGCGTACAGGCGGGTTCCGGCAGCACAATGTGAATTATGTAAACGATAGCGTTCGGGTGGTGATTCCCCGCTCCTCAAAGGCATTTATCATTCACTCTCTTTCCATAATAGTAAAAAGCTGCTGCTTACTTTACTTTTTGATTTTTATGAATACCATAAGCTTTCCGTGGCGCTTTATTTTTGGCTTGCTGGCAGGCGGATTGCTCACCCGGGTGATGCTCACCCTTACCCGAACAAAATCGAACATCACCTATTTATACAGCCCGGATTTTTTTATAAGGTCGGCCCTATGGATAACGGCCATCATCTTTGCATCGCAGTTCACCTTCC
>CAZYDI010000010.1:36532-61281 GCA_964646255.1 uncultured Bacteroidales bacterium | reverse complement strand
GTATAAAGGTTCTTCTTATTCCTTTCAACATTCGACAGCATAAATGATGCATAAAACCTTCCGATCATTGCACCACCCCAATAAAGCGCAATCATTTTTGCAGCTTCGGCAATGGTAACTGCCGGGTTGGCTTCCTGAATATACCTTTGTATCATCGCTGCACTTCCCACTTCAGCGCCAACATAAAAGAAGATACCCAGCGCCCCTAATATTACGTGGGTGTATTTCCAAACGCTTTTCTTCTGTTCTCCGGTAGTTGGGATTACAGGAAGCTTAAGGACAAATATTACGACAGCAATGATCAGCACAAGTATGCCAATAATAAGGAACGGGACAGGTACCGATTGAGCGGCACTTTGTGCCGGGGTGAGCGCAGAATCAAGTGCAGACTCAGCAACCGTTTTAAATACGAAAACACTGGCTACGATAGGAGCCAGCGTTGTGGCGATTGAATTCAATGCCTGGGTAAGATTTAATCTTCCTGAGGCGGTTTCGGACGGTCCTAATGCGGTAACATAAGGATTTGCAGCAACCTGCAGGAATACAACCCCGCTGGCCATTACGAATATGGCAAACAGGAAGAACGGGAATGACGGAATTTTGGCAGCCGGAAAGAACAAAAAGCTACCAATGGCAACCAAAATAAGTCCGAGGATAACACCTGATTTATAGCCGATTTTCTTAATTATGCTGCCACTGGCAAAGGATAAAACGAAATAAGTGAAGAAAAACGCTCCGTTTACCAACTGGGCCTGCCAGTTTGCAAGATCGAATACTGCTTTGAATTTGTCAGCTAGGGTAATGTTGAAAGTGGTAACAAATCCGAAGATGAAGAAGATCATCCCCATAAAGGCCATACCAACAGCCTGGGTGTTTTTCTGCTCAGCCATTTTACTGTTTTTAGGTTAAACAATGTGATTAAAACAACATAAGTTTACAAATTAATGTTGAAATATTGTCTGGCAACACTAATAAATATTTGCTTTGTGACTGAACGCGGCAGGTATTGACTCAAAAACCTCCACTGCAGCCCTTGATTTGTTTAACGTGTAAAAGTGTATCCCCGGTGCACCATTGTTGAGCAGGTCTATACATTGCCTTATGGCATGATCGATCCCGGCCTGGTAAGCTCTTTCATCGTTGTCTTTATATTCCTCCATTTTTTCGAGCAATTCAGGAGGAAACGATGTTGAAGCCATGTTTACGAAGCGTTTAATTTGTTTATGACTGGTAAGCGGGATTATGCCGGGTATTATCCTGCATGAGATACCTGTTTTGCGCGATTTTTCGACGAATTGAAAGTAGGCTTTATTGTCAAAAAATAACTGCGTTATTAAAAAATCAGCGCCTGCCTCACATTTTTGCTTTAATTGAGACAGGTAAATTTCCATGGAATCTGCTTCGGGATGCTTTTCGGGATTAGCAGCAGCTCCTACAGAAAAACCATATTTCATGCTCCTTACAAAATGAATTAATTCATTCGCGTACCTGAAGCCATTGTCTTCAAACGCAAAATTAGAAATGTCTTTTGGAGGATCGCCCCTTAACAACATTACATTTTCAATGCCTATCTGGGACAGGTGCTGCATATCTCCCGCCACCTTTTCTCTGGAAGCTCCAACACAGGTATAATGGGCCATGGTATTCAGCCCGATTTTGTTTTGCAAATAATCAACCAGCGTGAACGTTCTTTCCCTGGTCGACCCTCCGGCACCGTAGGTAACAGAAACAAAGGAGGGATCCAGTTTCATCAATTGGCCAACATTAATACCAAAGTCTACTGCCGAGATTTCATCTCTCGGAGGAAAAAATTCGAATGAGAATGTACGATCGGTATGTTTGAACAAGTCGGTTATCTTCATTGATATCTATTTGTAATTCAAGTTTGAAGCAAGCAAGGCCTCCGTTTTTTCAACGGTGGTGCCTTTTCGCAGAGCATAATCCGCTACCTGGTCTTTGGAAATGTTTCCAACAAAGAAGTAGCGTGACTTTGGATGAGCAAAAATCAACCCGCTAACAGAGGCGGCCGGTATCATCATAAAATACTCACTCAGCGATATGCCCGTTTTCTTTTCAGGGTCGAGCCAGTCAAACAAGGTTTGCTTTTCGGAATGATCCGGACACGCCGGATAACCATGAGCAGGTCGGATACCTGAATATTTTTCAAGAAACAGCTCATCCATGGTAAGTTCTTCTTCCCTGGCGTAACCCCAGAATTCTCTTCTTACTTTAAGGTGAAGCACTTCAGTGAAAGCCTCAGCCAACCGGTCGGCTATTGCCTTTGCCATGATGCCCTGGTAATCATCATACTGGGCTTTGAATTCATCAAGCAGCTTTTCAATACCAATCCCCGCGGTTACGGCAAATCCCCCGAGATAATCTATTCTTCCCGATTCACGCGGTGCAATAAAATCCGATAGGCATAAGTTGGGAGTTCCGTCTGGCTTAAGTTCCTGGTTTCGCAAATTGCAAAAACGGGCAATAATTTTCGACCGGTTTATGTCTTCGTAAACTTCTATGTCATCGCCAACAGCATTAGCCGGAAATATTGCAAAAACGCCATTGGCGCGCAAGGATTTGTCTTTCACAATCCGGTCTATCAGCCGGTTTGCATCGGCAAACATCCTTCGGGCTTCTTCACCTTGTTTGGGATCGTTCAGTATGTCGGGATACTTTCCGCGTAATTGCCAGATAACAAAATAAAAAACCCAACTAATGTATTCCCTGATTTCTTCGATGGGATAATCCTCGAAATATTTACGGCCAATGAAGTCGGGGGCAACAATTGGTTCACTTTTCCAATCAATTTTTTCCCTGTTGGCCCTTGCCTCGTTAAGTGTTATATAGGCAACCTTATCCCTGGCGCTCTGGTAACTTTTTCTCAGTGCTTCATATTCTCCCCTGGTATTTGTAACAAACTCCTCCCTGAGCGTTTCTGAAAGAAGACTGCTCATTACGCTGACACTTTTGGAGGCATCTTTCACATGAATAACCGGAGAACTGTAGTAAGGCTCAATTTTT
The DNA here is from genome assembly GCA_964646255.1 of uncultured Bacteroidales bacterium. Lineage (GTDB taxonomy): Bacteria > Bacteroidota > Bacteroidia > Bacteroidales > UBA10428 > UBA5072. The sequence goes on along the minus strand of CAZYDI010000010.1, from coordinate 58,260 downwards.
ACAGCGGTATGAATTTTCGAAGTGGTGGCACCCCCTATCAAAAGCGGCTTGGTTATGCCATTCTTTTCAAACTGCCTGGCAATATCGCTCATGATTTCCAACGATGGTGTTATCAGACCACTCACTCCAATAACATCAACATCATCAGCCAGGGCTGCTTCCACAATCTTTTCGGTAGGAACCATTACACCCAGGTCCTCTACAGTATAATTGTTGCAACCCAGTACCACACCTACAATATTTTTTCCTATATCATGAACATCACCTTTTACTGTAGCCAGCACAATTTTACCTGTGCCGTTAGAATTCGACAATGCTGCAGGATCCTTTTCCTGCTCAATGAAAGGCTGAAGAACTGCCACTGCTTTTTTCATTACCCGGGCACTTTTTACCACCTGGGGCAGAAACATTTTACCCGCGCCAAACAAGTCTCCAACCTTGGACATTGCATCCATGAGCGGACCTTCTATTAACTGAAGTGTTTTGGCATATAACGGACGTGCTTCCAAAACATCCTGTTCAATAAAATCGACAATTCCCCGTACCAACGCATGGCTTATTCTTTCTTCTACAGACAGTGTTCGCCAGTCATCTGCTTTTTCTTCAATCTTGTCTGCTTTTTTATGTGTTTCAGCATAAGCAATAAGCCTTTCAGTTGCATCCGGCCGGCGGTTAAGGACCACATCTTCCACGTAATCCAGTAATTCCTTTGGAAGGTCATCATATACCGCAAGCATCCCTGGGTTTACAATTCCCATATCAAGTCCCGCCTGAATGGCATGATAAAGAAATACCGAATGAATAGCTTCGCGTATGCTGTTGTTACCCCTGAAGGCAAAGGATAAATTGCTAATACCCCCGCTTATTTTGGCATGCGGAAGGTTTTCCTTTATCCATTTTATGGTTTTAATAAAATCAACAGCATAATTATTATGTTCCTCAATGCCGGTTGCAATAGCAAGCACATTTGGATCAAAGATTATATTTTCAGGAGCAAGGCCTACTTTTTCCGTTAATATTCGGTATGCGCGCCCGCATACTTCCTTTCTTCTTTCGAAGGAATCAGCCTGGCCATTTTCATCAAATGCCATAACAACAACGGCAGCACCATATATTTTCACCTTTAACGCCTGTTCAATAAAGGGTTTTTCACCTTCCTTCAGGCTGATTGAATTTACTATGGATTTGCCCTGAACACACTTTAAACCCGCTTCGATAACTTGCCATTTTGAAGAATCAATCATTAAGGGCATCTTACAAATGTCGGGTTCAGCCATCACCAGGTTTATAAACCTTACCATACATTTTTCAGCATCAAGCATGGCATCGTCCATGCATATATCCAGTACCTGTGCTCCTCCTTCAACCTGATCCCGGGCAATGGACAACGCTTCTTCATACTTTTCTTCCCTGATCAGCCGGGCAAATTTAGCCGAGCCGGCTACATTGGTTCTTTCACCAATGTTTATGAAGTTACTTTCCCTTCTGATATACAAGGGTTCCAGTCCGCTCAGGCTTGTTACATGTTTATTTTCTTTGGCCAGTCGGGGTTTATACTTTGAAGCCAGGGCAGCGAATTCCTTTATATGGGCAGGAGTTGTTCCGCAGCAACCGCCAACAATGTTCAACAGATTATTATCAAGAAACACCTTAAGATATCCGGTCATTAAATCGGGAGAATCATCATAGGTACCAAACTGATTCGGTAATCCTGCATTGGGATGAGCGCTTACAAAGCATGATGCAATTTCAGATAATTCAGCTACATAGGGAAGCATTTCTTTGGCACCCAGGGCGCAGTTAAATCCAACGCTAATGGGATCAGCATGTGCTATGGATGTGTAAAAAGCACGTACTGTCTGACCTGACAGAGTTCGACCGCTGGCATCTGTAATGGTACCTGAGACCATAACGGGCAATCGGACACCTTTTTCCTCCATAACGCTCTCAATGGCAAAAATAGCTGCCTTCGCATTCAGCGTATCAAAAATGGTTTCAATCAGGAGGATGTCAGCACCTCCATCAATCAAACCCTTTACCTGCTCACTGTAGGCTGCTACCAGGCCGTCAAAAGTCACTGCCCTGAAACCGGGATCATTGACATCGGGAGACAAAGAAGCCGTTTTATTGGTAGGACCTATTGCTCCAGCAACATACCTTGGTTTTGAAGGATTCTTTTCTGTATACTCCAATGCGGCTGATGCAGCAATTTTTGCTGATTCATAGTTTATTGTATATACATAGTCTTCCAGGTGATAATCTGCTTGTGAAATTTTTGTGGCACTAAATGTGTTGGTTTCAATGATGTCAGCTCCAGCTTCGAGGTATTGTGAATGAATAGCGCTTATTAAGTCAGGTTTGGTAATTGATAAAACGTCAATATTGCCTTTTAAGTCATAGGGGAAATCCCTGAATTGTTCACCGCGGTAATCCTTTTCCTCCAAGCCATAGCCCTGAACCAGTACGCCCATCGAACCATCAAGAACAAGAATGCGTTCATGGATCAAATCACGAATGTCAGGCTTAGTCATGTGCTTTTATATTGTATAATTTTGAAGCAAGGATGCAAAATTATCCTAAAAAGCAGTGATAAGCAACTACTTTAACAGATTTCGTACAGTTTTCAGATTAAGTTCGTTGGTGAGTACCTTACCCTGCGGCGTATACAGATGCTTTATACGCTCATCAAACTGTTCGTGAATTTTTGGCCTGACCAGTTTAAGCGTGCTGTTCATCATCCTGTTTTCTTCGGTGAAACCTTCATCAATGAGCGCAAAAGTAGCAGGGAGCCAGCGGTGGGGGAACATGTCTTCGAATTTTCCACCGGCCAGGAAATGATCAACTTGCGATTTTATCAATTGTATAACTTCATTGGGGGTATCTTCATCCTGTACAGTTTTATTTTTTTCCGCCAGCCATGATTTAACCGCCTGGACATTTGGATATATTAATGCAGTAGTATAGGCATTCTGGTTATTATACAGCACACATTGTTCAATAAATTTGGAATGTTGAACAAGGGCTTCTTCAATGCTTTCGGGACTGAATTTTTCGCCATCATCTCCGATAAGGAGGCTTTTAAACCGGCCCAATACATATAAAAAGCCATCATTGTCCATATATCCAAGGTCGCCTGTGTAAAGCCAGCCATCCTTAATGCTTTCGGCGGTGGCTTCAGGATTGTCCCAATAACCTACCATAACGTTTTCACCCTTCACCACAATTTCACCTTTTTGTCCGACGGACAATTCATTTCCTTCATCATCACAAATCTTCAGGGTAATGTTGTTTACCAGCATCCCTGATGATCCCATTTTATGCTTTGAAGGATTGTTGGCTGAAATAACCGGGGAGGCCTCGGTCAAACCATATCCCTGGTACATGGGAATGCCAATGGCGTAAAAAAATTTCTGCAAATCAATGTCAAGCAGGGCACCGCCACCGATGAAATACTGAAGGTTGCCGCCAAAACCTTCCCTTACTTTTGAATAAAGAATTTTATCAAACAGAATTAGCAGCGGTTTTAAAAGAGCTTTTAAACCTTTTCCTTTGTTGTAACCGTTTCCGTTATAAAAATAGGAGAGGGAAAGCGCTATATTAAACAGTTTTTCAGCAGCTTTTCCCTTTTCACGTATTCCTTTCTCAATATTCTTCTTGAAATTCTTTGCCAGTGAAGGCACACTTAACAATAAATACGGCCTGTTTTCCTTAATGTTGATGGGAATGTTTTTAAGCGTTTCGATGGGTGTTTCTCCAACATGTATCGAGGCAACACTTGCTCCGCATGAAGCAAGAGCATATATGCCACAGGTATGGGCAAATGCATGATCCCATGGAAGAATCATAAGTGTGGTCCAATACCTCGGAATGGTATAGAGTGAGAGTGATTGTTCTATGTTTGCGGTATAATTGCGGTGACTTAAAATGATTCCTTTCGGATCGGCTGTTGTTCCTGATGTGTAGCATATATTGGCAGGGTCTGAGCCTTTAACTGACGACACCCTTTCTTTAAAAACATCCGGCTTTTCTTTCAGGAATCGTTTTCCATTGGAAAGGATCTCCTGAAAGAAAACTTCATTTGAATCGCAGGTTTGCTGAGGATCAAATAAAATAACTTTTTCAAGCACAGGCAGGGAATTTGTTATGGAAACTATTTTTTTGGCCTGGTTCTTTGATACTATAATAAAACGTGCACCTGAATGGGCAATCCTGAATTTTATTTCAGCGGGTTCAGTAAGCTTAACAGATAATGGAACGTTAATTCCTCCGGCATAAAAAATACCCAGCTCTGCAATTACCCAATCATTACGTCCTTCGGCAAACAAGGCAATCCTGTCGCCTTTTTGAAGGCCCATCTCTATAAGACCTGCACCAAACTGGTAAACTTTCTCATGGATTTCCTTAAAGGTGGAACCTATGTATTTATTGTTCTTCTTTTCAAGCAGAAATACATTGTCACTATACTGGTTAACACAATTTTCAAAAAGATCGATAAGGGTTTTCATAATTGCCGCGCTAAATTAACCTGCAATATAAGCAAAATCTGAACGCAATGGTATATTCAAAGCGTCAGGGTAGGAGCATCGTGGTTTTATCAATGCTCAATATTTCACTACTTTTTAGGAAGAACGGGAGGGGCGCGGTAGAATCCCAAAATTATCGGGTAGAAACAAGGGACAGGAGATTCTCTATCTTATAGAGCAGTTGTTGAAAATTTGCCGGTTTGGTTACATACTCATCACACCCTGCCTCAAAGCATTTTTCACACTCTTCGCCAAATGCATTTGCTGTATGTACCACTATAGGAAGGTTTGGCTTGAATTCCTTGATCAGTTTGATGGCTTCAATGCCATTGATAATGGGCAACTGCAAATCCATCAATACAAGGTCGATATGGTTGTACTGCCTGCAAAAGTCAACTGCCATTTGCCCGTTAATGGCCCAAAGAATGTTTACCTGGGTTTTTCTGGTAAGGATAAGATTCAGGTATTTATAACTGATCTCATCATCTTCGGCTATCAGTATGGTTTTATTACTCCAATCCTTTAACATGTTCTTTAATTTAATGCAATGAGATATACGTAAGTTATGATGTTTGGTAAATGTTACTTGATGAACGAATTATTTCCGGGGCTAAAAGTCATTTTTGGAATGATGAGTTATTGATGCCGGGGAATGATGCGATAAGTCATAGGAACACATATGGTTAAATTTGTACCTTATACCATAAATCCGATGGTTATGAAAAATGTATTTGATCCTGCCGGCCGTGTTCAGGATATGCTTCAGTTTGATGAATTTGGTGGTGTAAACCCGGGCATTACAGATTCTTCCACATTTACTTTCATGGATCCTGAAACCATGACGGAAACTTTCCTGGGGCACACCGAAGGATGCTTCCTGTATTCAAGGCATTGGAATCCCAGCAACAAATACCTTGCAGATGCCCTTGCATCGATGGAAGACACACAGTCGGCCTGGGTTACAGCTTCAGGAATGGCCGCTATAACATGTTCAATTTTGCAGCAATGCAAAGCCGGCGATCACATAATTACCAGTGTAACAACGTATGGGGGCACTTATGCGTTCCTGCGCAATTACTTACCCCGTTTTAATATCGAAGTAACCTTTGTTGATATTACCAACCTTTCATCGGTTGAACAAGCCATTTTGCCGAATACCAGGCTGATTTATACCGAATCAATTACCAATCCCCTGCTTCAGGTTTCGGATATTCCAGCCTTGGCCAACATAGCACATAGGCATGGAATCCTTCTCATGGTTGATAACACCTTTTCACCTATGATTATCTCCCCTGCACGCCTGGGAGCCGATATTGTGGTTTACAGTATGACCAAGTTCATCAACGGAAAGAACGATTGCGTGGCCGGTGCCATTTGCGGATCACAGGATTTTATTAATGCACTTTCTGATGTTAACGACGGAACAGCAATGCTTTTAGGCCCTGTATTGGATCCTATGCGTTCATCCTCTATATGGAAGAACCTTCATACCTTGCATGTGCGCATGAAACAGCACAGTGCGAATGCCCTGTATTTAGCTACCGAACTGCAGAAACTGAAATTAAAGGTTCGCTATCCGGGGCTTCCTGATCACCCGCAGCATAACCTTATGTCGGGTTTCATGAATCCCCAGTTTGGTTACGGTGGCATGGTAACGCTTGAATTGGAATCAACAAAGATTGCCAACGAACTGATGAAGATGATGCAGATGGAAGGTGTCGGTTACCTGGCTGTAAGCCTGGGATATTTTAAAACATTGTTCAGCAATTCAGGCAAAAGTACGTCCTCCGAAGTGCCCGAGGAAATTCAAAGGAAAATTGGCCTGAATGACGGGTTGGTCAGGTTTTCTGTAGGACTTGACAACCAAATCGAAAGATCGGTTGAAAGGATTAAGCATTGCCTGAAAAATCTCGGCATCATATAGGTCAACAATAACCCGGATACGTTGTTTTATTGTAAAAACATGCTCTATGAGTTTTACACTTGATATTGGATCCCGGGCACCTGGATTCACGCTTAAAGGAACCGATGAACGATATTACAGTTTATCTGATTTTGATCGCTTCAGGTATTTGGTGGTTTTTTTTACCTGTAATCATTGCCCTTATGTTTTGGGATCGGATGAAACCACTCGCAATGTGGCTTTAAAATACCAGCCTGCAGGAACAGGATTTGTTGCAATTAATTCAAACAGCGCCAATACATACCGTGAAGATGATTTTGAACACATGGTAAAGCGTATGGAACAATATAAATTCCCCTGGGTTTACTTGTACGATGAAAGCCAGGAAATAGCCCTGAAATATGGTGCATTAAGAACGCCTCATTTTTACGTTTTCGATGAAAACCGTAATTTGGTATACACCGGCCGGGGTTTGGACAATCCGCGCGATGCTGCAAGATCCACAGTGAATGACCTTGACCGTGTACTGGATGAATTAACCAGTGGAAAAGAAATCAGCATAAAAATGACCAATCCCATCGGATGCAATGTCAAATGGGAAGGCAAAGACCGTCATTGGATACCGGAAGAAGCCAGGGACCTGGTATAACGGGTAGTCAGATATGCTTGAATCCCCGGAAATATTTCATGAACTGCACGCGTTCAAAGGCAGCAGGGTTGGTTGTTTTTGACTGACTTAGCATACCCTTGAAAGCATCTATACTATTCATTTTTTTCGAGATCATCCAGTTTTCCAATTCGTCGGTCATGATCTGAATCTGATCATATCCGTTAATGTATACTGTCGAAGCAATTTCGACGGCATCTGCCCCGGCAAGCAGCATCTTTATCATGGAGGCTCCGTCGTGCACTCCCGTAGATGCAGCAATGCTGCAACCCACCCTGCCTGAGAGTATTCCAATCCAGCGCAAAGGCATATACATATCTGAAGGATTGCTTAATACAGCGCCTGATGTGAATTCCAACGTTTCAATATCAATATCCGGATTATAAAACCGGTTAAACAGAACCAGGCCATCGATACCGGTGTGCGATAACTTTTGTATAAAAGAAGCCAGATTGGAGAAATAATAACTCAGCTTTACGATAACAGGTATGGTTACTTGTTTTCTTACTTCTTGTATTATATTCAGATACACGCTCTCGTTTTCTTCTGCCTTCCGGTTAAAATCGCTGGGCAAAACAAATATATTGAGTTCAATGGCATCAGCCCCAGCCTCCTGAATTTGTTTCGGGAAGTAGGTCCATTGTGATGCCGTTACGCAATTAATGCTGGCAATGACAGGGATAGAAACACTGTTATGCGCTTTTGATATTTGCTGCAAATACAAGGTAGTTGCCTCGAGAGCGATATCCATATGCTCATAGTAGTCTACGGTTTCGGGGTAAAGGAAGCCGTCTGAACTCATTCGCTGCATGCTGGCATTGATGTCCTTAAGAATTTCTTCTTCGAACAGTGATTTAAGGACTATGCCTGCTGCACCGGCTTTTTCAAGCGCAATGATGTTTTCAAGGGAATCGGATAATCCCGAGCTGCTTATTATAATGGGATTTCGTAAGTTAAGTCGTGCGAATGTTGTAGATAATTGTGCCATATGTAACTATTTTAACCATTTGTTAGTAAAATTAGAAAACTTGAATAATTACAAACCTTAATTTCAATAATTTTGTTTAACACAACAGGTTTAAATTTAGGTAATAGTAAAATGTTCAATCAATTCTAAAAAGATGAAAAAAACTATCGCTTTATTGTGTATAATCGTGGTGCTTTGTTCGGGTTGCAAGTATTTCAAAAAGTCAAATACAAAATCAGTAGAAACCATTTCTGCAGACACTATGGTAACTGAACAGTCCATGGATACTTCTGCCTATTATGGTGATATTGAAAATCTGCCTGCATCCGATGAGCCTGTTCAAGCCGTACAATCTGCACAGTATTCCAATGCCACCCAGGGCAAATACTATATGATTGTTGGATGCTTTACAGTTACCGCAAATGCTGACAGGTATGCTGAAAAAATGAGGGGATTGGGATATGAATCCCTGATTATACCCGGAAATAGTAATTTCCAGATGGTTGCTGCCCGATCATACAACAGCTATCGCGAAAGTGTAAATGAATTGGATAAATTCCGCAATGAAGTAACCCCTAATGCATGGGTTTACCGGCAGCGGTAGTCAATTGTTAATCTGAATTATTCAGCTCTTTTCATATAACTTTTAAATGGTTAAGCATGGCTAAAATGCCATGTCCTTTATGTCATAATAAACAAAGGCTGGAATTCAAAGCTTTTGTAGTGTGGCCGGTATCGTTCAATATTGTAATATCGCTTTATGTCAATAATCTTATTGGTGCTGGTTACCACATCAATGGGCGCATTATCGTACCTGCCATTGCGCAAAACTACCAGCCTGCCATGAATTCCCTTAAGTATTAAATCAAGCGCCAGGTTTCCGTAAGCCATGGGTACAATTGAATCAATGGCATCCGGATCACCACCCCTCACCAGGTACCCCAACTGTTGAAATATGGTGTTTATTTTCTTTCCTCCGCAATGATTGGGTGAAAGTTCACGGATCTTATCCGATACCAGTTCTCCAATGCCACCATGCAGACTATGACCGTATACATCCTTACTGTCGGTGAGCAGGTTCTTTTCAGTCATACCCGACATTACTGCACCTTCAGAAACCAATACTACAGAATAATGGCTCGGATTTTTCTCCCGGTCTTCAATGAGCAATTTGGTAAGCAAATCCGGATCAAACCTGAACTCGGGAATTACACACCTGTTTGCGGCACCGGCCATGGTAGGCAGCATAGCGGTAAAGCCTGCATACCTGCCGAATACTTCAATAACCAAAATCCTTTCATGCGATCCTGCCGATGTACGCAGTGTATTGCACATTTGGATGGTGCGTGTAACGCAGGTGCTAAACCCAATACAATAGTCAGTTCCCGGAACATCGTTGTCCATAGTTTTGGGTATGGCAACCACTTTAACACCTTCGGAATACAACCGAACACCGTAACTGAGTGTATCATCCCCGCCAATGGGAATAAGATATTCAACGTTCAGAAATTCAAGGTTCTTAATTACTTCCTCAGTAAGGTCGTTAATCTCATCCTTGTATTTGTCCTTGTATTGTACCGGAACGTTAGCCTTGGGAACATGGCTTGGTCTTGTTCGTGAGGTATGAAGAAAGGTACCTCCGGTGCGGCCGGCCTTGTTTACGATCTCTTCAGTAAGGATCATGTATTTATCGCTGTTGTCAGCTTTTTTATCCCTTACGAGTTCCATAATTCCTGCCCAGCCCCTTCTTAAACCTATAACCTGGTATCCTTCGCGCAAAGCCCTAATGGTTATGGCGCGTATAGCCGGGTTTAGTCCGGGTACATCTCCGCCACCGGTTAGAATGGCAATTGAACCTTTCTTTTTGTTCATACTCACTTGAATAGGGTTATTTATTTCGAATAAAGATAGGGATTTTTTTAAGAAAAAAAGCAGGGCTGAAAGGCCCTGCTTTTGTGTGTTACCACTTTAGGATTTTCTTGAAATCATATTCCTCTGGATCTTTAACGTATTTTTTTGCTGCTTTATAGTCATTTTGCGTGATATAATGCAGGTTGTTTTCAAAGACCAGTTTTACTTTTTCTGATTTCATATTTACCAGCCTTGGTTTTACTTTGCCATTTTCATCTTCAACATCTTTCATATATAATGGTAAAATATCACCGGCAGGGGTTTGTGTAACCATACAACCTGTGGCACCATCCTGGAATAATTTCATTACGCCTGTTCCAAGGATCGTAGCGTACGACAAGTCAAACGCGATGGGCCTGACGCAACGCAATTCATATCCTATTTCATTCGGACGGCTCTTAATATTCAGGTTCAGCTTTTTGAGTTTGCGCTGCACCAGCATATTAAAGATATGGGCTTTGCTTACATTGCCAAGTTCAGGATGTCCATGGTCATCGTAAGTAAAATTGATTCCGGTACCTTCTATTTCTTCATCATTCATGAAATGGAAAACGCCTTCGCTGATTGCTGCCACCCCATATTCTATACCCAGCAATTTCCTTTTGATCATTGATGATATCACCATCCTGGTAATGGCATCAAAAGTGATTTTGGTTTTATAGAACAATTCGGGAATTATGATCATCGGATAATGGCAGGCTGTGCCAATGCCAAATGCCAGATGGCCAGCCTCGCGACCCATTGCTGAAACCACGAACCAGTTACCGCTTGTACGTGCATCTTCATACAAGGTAGTTCCTATGCGAACTCCCTCTTCTTTTGCAGTCTGATAGCCAAATGTGGGAGTACCTTCCGGTAATGGCAAATCGTTGTCGATGGTCTTGGGTACATGAATATTGGATAATTTAACCTTGTTGGCTGCCATGAACTTGCTAATGCGGTTTGCTGTTGAAGCAGTGTCATCACCACCAATGGTAACCAACAGTTTCACGTTGTTCTTGGTGAAAAAGTCGGTCTTGAATTCTTCATCCTTGGGTTTGTAACGGCTCATTCTAAGTGCCGAACCGCCACGGCTGTATATACTGTCGGCAAATAAAAAGTCGAGATGCTCGAAGTTGGGATTGTCGGTAAACAATGTTTTATACCCTTCATGAATGCCCAACACATCATAACCAGCATTTAAAAATACTTTCGAAACCGAACTGATTACGGTATTAATACCCGGTGCCGGACCTCCTGCACATAAAATCGCAACTGATTCTTTCATATGATACTAGTGCTTTATTATTAATGTTTTAAGAATGATAAAAAGGTTTGCAAAGATGTAAATATATTTTAAAATAGTAAAAATATATCCGCGTTAAATGCATAATATTTCAATCTTCCCGGAGTACGCAAAGCATCATAGCATAAATCGATTATATTTGGCAAAAAAAATAAATGAGGAATTTAAATAACCGGCCATTGTTCCGGTGGGGCATGTTGCTTTTGGTGAGCTTACTTATGGCAGCCAATTACTATTTTTACGATTCCCTTACTCCAATTAAATCAATACTTTCCGAATATCTGGGTTTCAGTTCCACCGAATATGGAATTGTTCAGGGATTTTATGCTTTCCCGAACACTTTTCTCCTGATGGCAATTTTTGGAGGTATCATTCTCGACAGAATAGGCATAAGGATAACGGGAACTGTTTTTGCCATATTCATGCTATTGGGAGCATGGCTTACTTTTTACGGAACCACTGCTGTATACAATAATGGCGGGCCGGGTTACGGCCTGATGTCCTCGTTTCTGCCCCGTTTTTCACCAGCTGTAAAAATGATGTCACTGGGAATGCTGTTTTTTGGACTTGGTGCTGAAACCAGTATCGTGGTGTTTAATAAAATAATCGTCAAATGGTTCAGGAATCACGAAATTGCGCTTGCCTTTGCGGTTAATTTGAGCATTGCCAGGTTTGGAACCGCACTTGCCATTATGATGGGTCCCCGCTTTGCCATTACTGACTGGCGGATGCCTGTATGGTTCGGGGCACTTTTGTTAACGATCGCTTTCCTGGCATTCCTGGTTTATTTAATTAATGACGTAAGGCTCGACCGGCAAATTAAAGACGCGAATCCGCTTATGGACAATACCGAGAAATTCAATATTACTGATGTTACCCGTCTTTTAAAAGCCCGGTCCTTTATTTTTATTATGCTCCTTTGTGTTACATTTTATGCCGCCTTTTTCCCGTTTCTTAAATATGCACCTGACTTTTTCCTTAATAAATATGGGGTTTCCACACAAACCAGCGGTGATATTACGTTTTGGTTACCAATGGGCACCGTGATTTTTACTCCCGTTTTTGGTTGGTTGGTCGATAAAAAGGGCAGGGCAGCCTCATTAATGATCCTGGGGTCAGTTATTCTGATAGGCGTTCATCTTACATTCGCCTTTACACGGGCTAATCCCTATGTTTTGTGTATCCTGCTCGGAATTGCATTCTCACTGGTGCCGGCAGCCATGTGGCCCAGTGTGGCCAGAATTGTGAATGAAAATCGTCTGGGCACTGCCTATGGTATGATGTTCAGTTTTCAGAATCTTGGATTGTTCGTAGTGCCAATCCTTGCGGGAAGGATCCTGGATATTACAAATAAACATGCTGGCAGCGGCTCACCCCTTGATTATACATATACAATGATCCTGTTCTCAGGATTTGGTTTACTGGCACTGTTTTTTGCCTTTTTATTGAAAAAGGATGACCTTACTTCAGGCTTCGGTCTCGAATTGCCTGTAAATAATAAATAAAAAAAGGGCTGTTGGATTATCCTGCAGCCCATGCACAACAATATTTATATCTCAATTTCCTTTATCGCAGAATAATTTGCTTGCGGTTCGGGCCCAACGAAACTATAGAAATGGGCAACCCTGTTTCCTTTTCTATGAAGCGTATGTATTGCTTAAGATTTTCAGGAAGGTCGTCTTCATTGTCAATTGCAGTCAAATCATCACTCCACCCTTTAAATTCCATATATTCGGCCGAGTCAACTTCATAAAGATCATATGGAAGACGTTCTGTAATCTTACCTTTAATTTTATAGCCGGTGCAAACCCGGATATAGTCAAAGCCGGTTAAAACATCAGCTTTGGTCATAAACAACTGTGATACTCCATTGATCAGTATGGAATACTTAAGCGCAACCAGGTCGAGCCAACCGCATCTGCGTGGTCTGCCTGTTGTAGCACCGTATTCATGACCTTTATCGCGGATGAGATTTCCGGTTTCATCGTTAAGTTCAGTTGGAAAAGGTCCGCTGCCAACCCGAGTACAATACGCTTTAAACACACCAAATACCTCGCCGATACGTAAAGGTGCAATGCCAAGTCCGGTACATGCTCCGGCACTTATGGTATTGGATGAAGTAACAAACGGGTACGAACCGAAATCAATATCAAGCATGGTGCCCTGGGCGCCTTCAGCAAGAACCCTTTTACCTAATGAAAGGTAATGGTTAATCTCATATTCGCTGTCAATTATCTTATATTTCCTAATTTCCTTAATGCCATCAAACCAGGCATTCTCCTGCTCCTCAATGTTATACTGATAATCGTAAAGCCTTAGCAAGTCAATGTGCTTTTGCTTCAGGGCATTGTACTTTTTTTCGAAATCATCACTGAGCAAATCACCTACCCTTAATCCATTCCTTCCGGTTTTATCCATGTATGTTGGACCAATTCCTTTAAGGGTGCTGCCTATTTTGGTTAATCCCTTGGCTGCTTCTGATGCAGCATCCAAAATCCTGTGCGAGGGAAGAATGATATGTGCCTTTTTTGATATCAAAAGCTTGGGAAGTAAATCAACACCCAGTTTTTCAATTGCATTGGTTTCCTTTTTAAAAATTACAGGATCAATAACCACGCCATTACCTATGATGTTTATCTGCTTTTCATGAAATACACCTGAAGGAATGGTGTGAAGCACATGTTTGATGTTGTTGAATTCGAGAGAATGCCCGGCATTTGGACCTCCCTGAAACCGGGTAATAACATCATATTTTGGTGTAAGGACATCAACAATCTTTCCTTTACCTTCGTCTCCCCATTGAAGGCCTAATAAAACGTCTGCTTTCATTCTTTGACAAGGAATTATTTAACGCCCCCGAAGGTAATCATTTTTTTTTATCTGCATTTTTTTGCCGTTTCAACGGGAGTCTTTTTTTCTGCCATAGATGTATAGCGAATGATGCGACGGTTCGAAGCCATTCAATTCACATGCGGTGTTTATTATTTCCTGCATGCGCGGATCACAAAATTCTATTACCTTTCCCGTATCGATATCGATGAGATGATCATGCTGCATACACTGATATGCCTTTTCGAACTGAGCAATGTTTTTTCCAAACTGGTGTTTCACAACCAGGTTGCAATCAAGCAGCAATTCTATGGTGTTATAAAGCGTAGCCCGGCTTACCCTGTAATTCTTGTTCTTCATGAACAGGTAAAGGGTTTCAATGTCAAAATGGCCATCACGCGAGTAAATCTCATCTAAAATAGCATAACGCTCCGGGGTTTTACGGTGCCCCTTTTTTTCAAGGTAATTGATGAAAATTTTTTTTACAGTCTCCTTTGTATCTACTGAAACCATAAGCCTGCTGTTTTTTTTAACACAGGCAAAACTACGCAAAATGTTTGATTATTTAGAATTATTTTAAATTAATTTTCTGCAACCACCTCAACCCGCGTGACTGCGTCAACACCCTTAACTTTATTAAGGCTCAGAAGCAGATTGTTTAAGTCTTTTGCATCATGAACATACAGATCCATTGTTCCCTGCCATACTCCATCATGACTCGACAGGTTGATGGTCCTGATGTTTACATTCAATTCCTTGCAAATGACCGTCGTTATGTCGTTATAAATGCCGAATCGGTCTATTCCATTGATGGCAATTTTTACCAGGAAAGACAGCAGCTTATGGGTGGTCCATTTTACAGGAACCATCAATTCTCCCTTGCTCGATAAAAGTTTAATTGCCACAGCGCATTTTGCCTGATGAATGGTTATGTTGTCACTGTTCTCGGGATCCCTGAATCCGATTACATTGTCACCCGGTATAGGATTACAGCATTTTGCCACATCATAATCAGCTTTTGCGTCCTGTATGCTCTCACGCAACAAGACAGGGGCTAATTTTGTAGTGTTGATTCCTATTCTCCGGTTTTTGCTCCCTGTTCTGCCCAATTGAAGACTCCAATAATTAACCCATTTATTTTTGCTGTTATGCTTAAGCACCTGGTATAAATCATCAAGCTGCAGTATTCCTGTGCCTATTTTACTGTATAACTCGTCTTTATTTGAGGCTTCATAGGCGATCAGCATTTTTTGAAGGATTCGCGCATTTGGCCGTAATTTAATCTCTAAAAGTTTTTCTTCAAGCAGTTTCTTTCCCTTCTCAATCCGGTTTTTATTTTCCGATTTCAATGCATCTTTGATTGCAGCCTTGGCCTTTAGCGTTACCACATTATCAAACCATTCCAGCCTGGGACGGTATGTGTCGGATGTAATAATTTCTACCTGGTCGCCACTCTTCAGAACATGGGATAATGGTACAAGACGATGATTAACTTTTGCTCCGATTGCCTTATGTCCTATTTCACTGTGAATTTCATACGCAAAATCCAGCACAGTGCTGTTAATAGGCAGGGTACGTGTATCACCCTTGGGCGTAAAAATGAAAATTTCAGAAGCAAACAAATTCAGTTTGAAATCATCCAGAAATTCGAGTGCATCAGAATTCGAATCGGAATTGGCAAGCATATCCCTTATCCGCTTTAGCCATTTGTCCAGTTCACCTTCCTGTGAATTTTCGGTTTTGTATTTCCAGTGTGCTGCAAAGCCTCTTTCTGCTATATCGTCCATTCTCCGTGAGCGGATCTGAACCTCCATCCAGTTTCCCTTTGGCCCCATTACCGTAGCATGCAATGCCTCATATCCGTTTGCTTTTGGCGTACTTACCCAATCACGAATACGTTCGGGTTTTGGCATATAAATGTCCGTGATCATGGAGTAAATATTCCAGCATTGTGTTTTTTCAGGAATGGATGGCAACGGATCGAAAACTATTCTGATGGCCATTAAATCATATACTTCCTCAAACGGAATGTTCTTTGTCTGCATTTTATGCCATATCGAATAAATCGATTTATACCGGCCACTTATGTCATAGGTAATGCCATTTTTCTCAAGCTGCTCTTTTATCGGCTTTGAGAATTCTTCGATAAAGGACTGGTGCGTTTTTTCCTGGTCTTTGATTTTGTCGGAAAGTTCCTGGAAAATTTTCGGGTAACGGTACTTTAGGCTTAGGTCTTCGAGTTCATTTTTTATGGTATAGAATCCCATGCGGTGAGCCAAAGGAGCATATAAGTATAAGGTTTCTGCCGAAATCTTCATCTGTTTGGCCGGCGGAAGTGCCCCAAGCGTGCGCATGTTGTGCAAACGGTCGGCAAGTTTGATCAGGATTACCCTGACATCCTCAGACAAGGTAAGCAGCATTTTCCTGAAATTTTCAGCCTGAAGCGTGGAATTTTTGTCGAAGACGCCGGAAATTTTGGTTAATCCGTCAACGATGGATGCAATTTTAGGACCGAAATGATCCTCAATCTCCTCCAGGGAGAATTCTGTATCTTCAACAACATCGTGCAACAACGCGGAGACAATCGACTTAACACCGAGACCCATTTCCTGCGTAACTATCCGGGCTACAGCAATTGGATGTAAAATGTACGGCTCTCCCGAAGCACGCAATGCACCTTTATGGGCATTGTATGCAATTTTGAATGCTTTGCGTATCAATGCCTTGTCGCTGCGCCGGTTACAACGAACACACCCCTCAAGCAGTTCGTTAAACTCCCTTTTTACCTGAATTTCTACAGATGATAGTGTCGAACTCATTAATTAACCAAAGTGCCTGTGAATTTTACAAAATTAGTAAAAAAAGCGATTTTCTGCGGGGTAAAAGGTTCAGGGGTATTTTCAGCGGTATAAAACGGTAACTTTTCCCTGAAATTCTGTTATTTCTGATGAATAGTTGAATACCCTAAGATAAAATACATAAACACCTTCACGCACGTATTCACCATCAACGGTGCCATCCCATGGCGCTGTTCCCTCATAAATTTTTGCACCAAGCCGGTTATAAATGCTCAACTCATAATGCTCCGGAAGAAAGGAAAAAACTGGTTCAAATGTTCTGTTAACCGGGTCGGTATCGTTGGGAATAAAAGCATTAGGAATTTGCACCGATAAATTAAGGGAAAAACAAAATGAATTGGACTTGCTCATTCCGCGTATACCGTAAACATTTGTATTTTCGGTTGCAATTACTTCATAACAAACAAGCCCTTCTTCAGGGTTTTCAAAATTTGCCAGGTAACTCAAATCGTCTGTGTAAAATGTTCCCGTTCCGGCATCAAGTGTATCAACTGCCGGATTTGTGGCGCCAATAGTCCTGACAACCCTGTATTGATCAACACCTCCGAGCCAATCGCGATATTCATTCCAGCGGATGGTGGTAATCATATTTTCACGGGTACCACTCAGCAGGATATTGTTTGACCGGTTTGATACTGCAGCAATACCACCACATGCGTTTAATGATTCGAGTTTATAAAAATACACCGATGACACATGGGGAATTTCATCGGTATAGGTAATGCGCGTTCCGGCAGTCTCCATGGTTTCAATTAATCTGTATTCCCCGTCAAAAGTGTTGCTTCGGTATAAATTATAGGTTGATAATCCTGGAATGGCATCTACAGTAAATGACAGGTTTATAGTATTAGTGCCGGTAATGGTTGCATAGTCCGCATTCACATAGCTATGGGCACTTGAAAGACCGGTTTGAATTTCCACCCTGTTGGAATATGCGTTTCTTCCGTCGGTGTGCACAGCCTCAACGAATAAATCATATTCCTGGTCAGGTTCAGGATTGGGTATTACAAAAACATTCGTGCCTTCGGGTAATGAAAAGAGTTGCTCATAAATTCCCGGACCAATGCGTCTTTGAATGCGGTATTCCTGTATTGATCCTCTCCAGGTATTATAATCGTTCCATGAAAGGGCAATAAGTGATAAACATGAATCATAGGATGAAGTCAGGAACATGGTACTGTCGGGATAACCGGCCAGACTCACATCCACATCACCACCTCCCACATCGTTAACAGCAACAACTGAAAAAGCTTCTGATTTTGTGTATTCAGTGGTAATAGTCCACGAAGACAGATTTTTATCTACATTGTCCGAAATAGGAATATAGGTTATTAAATCAGTGTATTGTTCCTGCAATTCATATACAAGATAATAATCGGTAATATCGGGTGTAGGGCTGGGATACCACGTGACAATGATATTCCCGGTTTCAATATCGTAACTAACTGAATGAAGGGGAGGTGTATCAGGTTCATTGGATTGCCCTGCCAAAAAATTTATGGGTATCAGGAACAATAAAAGAAAAAGATACGTATATTTCGAAATACGGGTCATTTCAAAACCTGTTGAATATATGTTTACTGGTCAAAGATAAGTTAAGCTTTTTACATACCGTTATTGCCTGTTAAAAAACTGTAAACAAGTGAGGATATTGCCTTGAAAATCTATTTATCAATATAATCCCATCTTTCATGAAAACTTTCAGGTATTTATTTTTTGTATTATGCGCATGCGCATATAGCTTAATTTCCGTTGATGCACAAAAACTTCCAATGAAGTTTGGCAAAATTGACCCCGAAGCATTTAATATAAAAGTTTATGAGCAGGATACCTCAGCAGAGGCTTTAATATTGGGTGATTTTGGTCAGACAACGATCGAATTGGATCATGATTATGACCTGGTTTTAACGCATACCCGACATCTCAGGGTAAAAATATTTAAGAAATCCGCCCTTCATTGGGCTACAGGCAATATAATCCTGTATAATTATGGCACATCAAGGGAGGAAATTTCAGCACTCAAGGGTGTTGTTTACAATATGGAAAATGGTAATATTGTTGAGTCATCGCTTGAAAAAAGCATGATTTTCGATAATCCGATCGATAAAAAGCATACTGAGAAAAAATTTACCTTGCCCAATGTAAGGGAAGGCAGCATCATTGAATATACCTATACTATGCGGTCAACCATAGTGGGCGATATACCGGGCTGGAATTTTCAGTATACGGTTCCCGCATTGTTCAGCGAATACAGGGTTACGTATCCCGAATGGTTTTATTTCAAAAGACTCATGAAAGGATACCTTGTGCTGGATATAAACGATGACACAAAAAATCCGGCGCCTATGCGTTCTCCCGACCAGATTAGCTATATGCTGCAGCAGAGCAGGATGGTTAAAAACAATGCACCGGCATTCAAGGAAGAACCTTATATGAACGCTCTGTCCAATTATATCTCCAATGTTGACTATGAACTGGCCACCTTCACACCTCCTTATGGAATGATTAAAAACTTTACCCGAACCTGGGAAGCCATCAATGAGGAAATGCTTAAGGACGAAGATTTCGGCTGGCAAATAAAATATGGACTTTTCCTTAAGGAAACCGCGGATATGCTGATGGCGCAATATACAGACAATAACCAAAGAATTGCTGCAGCGTATGAGTTTATCCGTAACCGGATGAAGTGGAACGGATCGAGCAGAATATATGTAACTACCTCTTTAAAGGCAGCCTGGGACAAAATGTCCGGCAGCTCAGCCGATATTAACCTGATGCTGGTTACCCTGCTTAAGCATATGGATTTTGATGCCGAACCGGTAATCCTTAGCACGAGAAGCAATGGAATGATCCATCCCGGCCAGATAATGCTGGGTCAGTTCAACTATGTGATTGCATCGGTTAAGGTTGGCGATAACATGTATCTATTCGATGCAACCGAAAAAGCTTGTCCGTATAACATGCTTACCAGCCGTTGTATAAACGGACAGGGCAGGGTAATCAGCAATAAAAGGCCAGGCTGGGTTGACCTGAACAGCACCCAACGCTTTGAGCACACCAATATGGTTAATGCAACCATTCAGAACTCAGGACAGATTACCGGTACCATTCAGCATCAATACGGAAATTATGCTGCGCTCAATAAAAGGATTGAAATTGCAACACAGGGTGATCACGATAAATACATAAGGGAAGTTGAAAATGATCATCAGGGTATGACCATTAATAAATTTGAGCTGGTTGACCTGGATAGTCTTTACAAACCTTTTAAGGAAATGTTTGATGTTGAAATTTCCGACGTTTCATCGGTTGCCGGTAACCTTATTTCCTTTTCTCCGATATTATACCCGGAATGGACAAGCAATCCGTTTAAAATGGATAAACGGACATTCCCGGTTGATTTTATTTATCCCCGGATCTACAGGGATATCATTAATTATACATTACCTGAAGGTTACGTTGTGGATGAAAAACCTGAGAACATTGTAATGTCCATGCCTGATGGAAAAACCAAATTCACGTATCGTTTGGCGGTCAGGGATAATTTGTTACAGGTAATGAGCACCCTTGATATTGGCAAGTCATTGTATACAGCCGATGAGTACGAATTGTTGAAACAGTTCTATGGCAGCGTTGTAAGCAAACAAAATGAAAAAATTGTATTGAAAAAAGTAGCCAACTGATATTCTCATAATTATGATTAAATTAAAACACCTGCTGATATGCGCAGGACTACTTACCGCCTGCGCATCGGTATTTGCGCAGGCAATAGAGTATTCTGTACTTTTTATTCCCGATTCGCTTAAGAAAAATGCCAAGGCAGTACTAAGGGAAGAGGTGTATGAATTTGAGTATGTAGCACCCGAAAAAACGATCACCAGGCATCGAAAAGTGGTGACTGTTATGAAAAAAATAGGTGACCCTTATGCGAGTTTAAAACTAAGCTATGATAAGCATACTTTGATTGGCGCTGTCAAGGGTAATGTTTACGATGCCAATGGAAAGCTTATTAAGAAGCTGAAAGCATCTGATATATTTGATGTGTCTGCTTCGGCTGGCTATGAACTTTTTGACGATCTGCGGGTGAAGTATTATGAACCCCTTGTTTCTGCTTATCCCTATACAGTGGAATATGAATATGAAATTATCAGCAAGACCTCTATTGGTTTTCCTGACTGGTACTTTTACGAAGGTGAAAATGTCGCTATTCAGAAAAGCCTTTTCAGGATAAAGGTCCCTGAAAACTATCATTTCAATTACAAGACATTCAGCAATTGTGCTGAACCTGTTGTTAAAAAAGAGGGATTAACGGTCAGTTACGAATGGTCGGCCCAAAATATCGCCGGACAGGAAAATGAACCTTACGCAGATTTGCACACCAATTATATTCCGTCAGTCTTTACAGCACCTGCTGAGTTTTCGATGGATGGATATACAGGCAATATGACAACCTGGAAAGAATATGGAAATTGGATTGCCAAATTAAACCAGGGCCGTGATAACCTTCCTGAGTCGAGAATAGCAGAAATCCGTGAAATGGTTAAAAATGCAGGCGATGATCGTGAAAAAGTAAAGATTCTTTATGATTACCTGCAGGGAAGAACACGCTATTTTAATATTGCACTTGGTATAGGGGGGTTGCAACCTGCTCCTGCGTCAATGGTAGATGAAGTTGGATACGGTGATTGCAAAGGCTTAAGCAATTACATGAAAGCATTGTTAAAGGCTGTGGGGATTGATGCTCACTATGCTATAGTGGAAGCAGGAGAAGACTTTCCGGAAATC
>CAZYDI010000010.1:0-36432 GCA_964646255.1 uncultured Bacteroidales bacterium | reverse complement strand
AATGGCTTTATGAATATTTCGATATGCCCAATTACCAGTTGCAGAATTTTTCCCTGTTAAAAGATCCTGAAGATAATCCAAAAGCACAATTGACATCAGGCGTAAAACTTACCAATTATGCATCGGCATCAGGAAAAAGATTGTTTCTGCCCCTGAACCTTACGAACAGGTATTCTTCTGCGCCGCCAAAGGTTAAGAACCGGTTGACCAACATTCGCAAAACATTTCAATATATCGATACCGATACCATTGAATATGTTATACCCGAAAATATGGAAGTTGAATTTCTTCCTGAAAACACGGAGATCAAGTCGATATTTGGCGAGTATGCAACTACAATAAGTCAGAAGGACAATAATACCATACAGTATATTAGGCAGGTGAAAATGTTTAAAGGCACATACCCAAAAGAGACTTACAATGATTTTGTTAAGTTTTTTTATGACATGGGGGTGGCAGATAAATGCCAGGCCATTTTAATTAAGAAAGAAATCTGAAAAAGTATTGGTTTTTGCGAATTACTGAACCAGACCAATCGCCCTGCCATGCTAAACACAGAACCTCAGGGATCGCCCTGAGGTTCTAATATTTACTTAACGTTAATAAACTTAGTTCATCTCAAACAAGCAGGGAATGGTAAACTTCTGTTTTACCGGTGTTCCTCCCTGTTTGGCTGGTGTCCACAACGGTGATGAAGAAACAACCCTGATCACTTCTTCATCAAGCGCCGGATGAATGGAGCGCAGTATTTTTATATCCTCAACCACTCCTTTGCTGCTGACGCAGAATTCAATAACTACCTTTCCAAAAACATTCTCCCTGGCAGCCTCTTCAGGATATCGGATATTCTTTGTGATCCATTTATGAAAGCAGCTCAGATCGGCACAATGCATAAAAGTTGCCGGTTCCGATGGAAATAAATGCACTGTCTCTGCAGGTTCAATTAAAATAACATCACCCGTTGACGGTGGATAGTAATCAATATCAACATCAACAGGTCTATTGGTGCCAACCTCAATATTACCCAGGTGAAAAACTGCTGCAGTGGTATCAGCATGCTCAACAACAACTGGATTTGTATAACGGATAGTCCGGTCAATTTTTTCAATGCTTTTGTTTACAGGGGGAGGCGGAGGTAAAACAACTTTTGGCTTATCTTCTTTAAAGCCTTTAATGATCACAGGATGCGTTTCTATGACCACTGTTTGGGTTTTTGGCGCTTTTAAAGTCCCCAAAAAAGGGACTGCGATGAGCGAACCAAAGCCGGTAAAAGTAATAATGAACGCTACCAGCAGGTACTTTCTTCTTTTTTTGTTCAGCTCATAAGCTCCATAAGCTTTATTCCGGCCTTCGAAAAGTATGTCTTCGAAGGTTTCGGTCTTTCCGGCGTTTTTGTTCGTTTTCATAATGAGCGTAATTAAGGTTATTAATTGGCTTGTCTTCATTTTATGGATGATTGCCTTTAATAAAATCCATAAAAATTGGTCAATAAATTATTTGCCGGTATATTTGATACCATGCAGATAACCAATGAATGTTTTTCTTAAACTGAGAAAAAGGTTTTCGGAACCTGCCGAATTAACCGATGAGCAATTGCTTGCCCTGTATCTTGATTCAGAAGACAAGGAATTGATAGCCATTCTTTTTGAAAGGTATACCCACCTTGTATATGGTATCTGTCTTAAATACATAAATAACACCGATCAGTGCAAAGATGCAGTTATGGAGATTTTTGAAAGCCTGTTTCATAAGTTAACCATGCACAAGGTCACAAATTTCAGCAACTGGTTATACAGTGTTACACGCAATTATTGCCTGATGGAAATAAGAAAAAATGGGTCATACAACAGGGCAAAAGACCATTACTCCGTAAACATGGAGAATGAAGCCGGTGAAACATATGAAGAAGAGGAGATGATGTATAGTAAGGGGGTAATACTTTCTGCAGTTGACCAGTTAAATCCCGAACAGGGAAAATGCATTTCCCTGATGTACATCGAAGATAAAAGCTATCGTGATATTTCGGAAATTACCGGCTTAACCATGAACGAAGTAAAAAGCCATATTCAAAACGGCAAAAGAAACCTTAAAAACATCTTACTCAAACAGAATGGAAACAAGGAAATATAGCGGTTTGTTTAACCCGGGTGGTTGCCTGACCGCAGGCAGCTTCAACAGGTATATCGAAGGATCGCTGCGTCCGGCTGAAAAAGTTAGGGTAGATGATCACCTGAGGCACTGCCTGATTTGTTCTGAAGCGCTCGAAGGATATAAACGACAAAGGAACACCGCTGTAATTAAAAGTGATCTTGAATTTCTTACCGGCAGAATACGGAAACGCTTTGCTTCAAAACGCAAGCCTGCTCAGGGACTGCCTTTTTCCATTCTCATATCGCTGTTTATCTTCCTGATTATTATCCTTATCATCTATTTTATTATAAGGAGCCTTTTACCATAAAATAATAGTCAGGCAGCACCGGGAAGTTGGTATAAGGATGACACAGCAGGCAACCATATTCAAAACAGCTTTTTCCTGGTCTTTTTATGCGACTTTTGCTTATTTACCTTGCGCTTTTCGGGCTCTTTATACCTTGAGTTCCTCATCATTTCTGATTTCTTGGGTATCATGTAATTCTTTCTTTCTTCAACATCCTTCACAGAACTACAGGTAACCGAAGAGGAAACTATAAAAAGCATTATCAGCGCTCCAATAATGAACTTTCTGATTGTCATTGGTTTAGTTATTTTTACGGAAATGCCCGGTAGTATTTATACGATAATATTGCTGAATGGTTGGAGTAAATACCGGTATTCAAATGCCTTTTAACCAATTCTTTCCTTGCCAGGTATCCCTTTCCTCAAGCAGCTTTTCAAATTTAACCAGTAACTCATCATACCTTGGTCCCCAGGGTTCAGTAACCGAAAAACGAGGCGGCGTTTCACCGGCAATACGTTCTATAATGACATCCGGATTCAGGCAGGCGATGTATTGTACCATGAATTGAAGATACGCTTCTTCGGAAAATAAGTTGAATTCACCCGGATTTGCTTCATATTCCCCGGCCATTCGGGTGCCCCGGAATATCTGCAACTGATGGAACTTAAGGCTGTTCAATGGCAAACCGGAAAGGATGCCGGCCGTTTTCATCATGTCGGGTATGCTTTCGCCGGGTAACCCAAAAATCATGTGTCCTGCCGTGTGTATCCCCCTCGAGGCCGTTTTATTAATGGCCGTTACCGTTTCTTCGAATGTGTGGCAACGATTAACGCGTTGCAAGGTTTTGTTGTATACCGATTCAATGCCATATTCAACTACGATATGGTGTGTTGAATTCAGCGATTCAAGATAGTCAAGTTTTTCATCGTCAATGCAATCCGGTCTTGTGCCGATTACCAGGCCAATTATACTGCTTACATTCAATGCTTCCTCAAATAAGGCTTTTAATGTGTCAAGAGAAGCATGTGTGTTTGAAAATGCCTGAAAATAGGCAAGATATTTCGTAGCCCTTCGGTATCGCTTTTCATGAAAAGTTATTCCTTCCTTAATCTGGACTGTCACAGATTTCCCCGGGTGGTTGTAGGAAGGATTAAAAGCATCATTTAAACAAAATGTACATCCTCCGCGACCTTTCGAACCGTCGCGATTCGGACACGACATGCCGGCATTAATGGTCAGCTTTTGAACCCTGCCGCCAAAAGTCCTCTTCATGTACTCGCCATAAGTGTTGAATCTCCGGGTATGTCCCCACGGATAGGTCATGTTTTGCATGTTACCACCTTTCCAAGTTTCACATACCATATATATGCTTCCACCGCCGGATAACCCATGGCTTTCAAAATGCCTGCATACTGCCTGATTTGCGTTTCATAAACGGGCTCTATTTTGCCGCCAAATTTATAGTCGATTACAATGGTGTGGCTACCTTTTTTCATCACCCTGTCAGGTCTTTTAATTTCCCCTCCGGGCAGGATTATTTCGGTTTCATTCATGATTGTCCAGTCGTCTGTGAACCACGACGATACCTGAATGTCATTCATCGCATATTCTATAAAAGAAACATACCTGCTTTGTTCTTCGCTTGTTACCTTGCCCTGCAGATGCGACCGTAAAACCGCCTGCCCGATATCTTCCCTTACCTTGATATGGTTGAAAATTTCATGCAATAATTTGCCTTCATTAACCGGACGACCCGGCTTCTTATCCATCGGGTCAAAGATAAAATTGCCCTGTACGGCAATCTTTAATCTTTCGGCAGGATCCAGGGGTACGTAACGGTTAAGCTTTACCTTGTTGCCTACCTGAGGTTCTTCAGGCATCTCAGGAGACAAGGAGCCGCAATGGTAGTTGGTATTGTTCAGTACCACACGGGCCAGGTCGGATACACTTTTCAACTGATCATCCTTGCCATTTCTGCAAAAAATGAATAAGCCTTCTTTTGCCCTGGTAAAGGCTACGTACAATAAATTCAGGTTGTCTACATATTGTTTGTACTTCTCCAGGTAAAAGTCTTCTGCAAAATAGGTCTGCTCAAGCGTTTTATTAAAAACCAGGGGTAAAACCGGAATCTTCGAAAATGGATCAGTATGTATTTTGCACCACAGATATCCTTTATTAAAAGAATTAAGTTCCCAATTGCAGTAAGGTATGATGGTAATTTTATACTCCAGTCCCTTTGATTTATGAAGTGTAACAATTCTTATGGCATCCTGCACGGCTGGAGCCGATATGGCCAGATCACCCGATTTTTCTTCCCAGTATTCAAGAAAGCCGGTGATATTGCTTCCCATTTTTAATGTATAATCATTGATAACGTCGCGAAATGCCATTAAATAGGCAAGTTCGCCACTCATCATGCCCAGGTTAAATATGGCGATAATTTGTTCAGCAAGTTCGGGTAGCGAAAAAACTTTGTTTGAATCGACAAGCCGGGTAAAAACCTCGGAGATACTGCTTTCACCTGCATTATGGATAGAATCGTTTTCCTTGAGGTAGGCGGAGTACAGATAGTCGAGATAATAAATATTGGTGCGGTCGGTTGGTTGTACGATATACCTGAAACCTGCAATGATTATGTTTACTACTATTGAACTGCTTAACAGAAGTGCTTCATCTGAAATTACTTCCAATTTAAATTTTGCCTGGTCGCTTATTGAATGGGTAAGAAGAAATTGCGCAAGCCGGGCCGCCTCATCATTTTTGCGGGTAAGAATCGCTATATCGTTCAACCTGTAACCATTGCCGAGCAGTTCATAAATCAGCGACAATAATCTTTTATTAGCACTGTCGATGAACGTCTGATCTTTACCATCCTCAATAAATTCGAGATTTACAATGCCACCGGTATTGGTTTCCCTGCCGGGTACCTGGGCAGTATCCCGGTAAATATTGGTTATGGGTTGAAAATTACCGCCGAAGGTATCAACTTCCAACTGTAGAATAGCTGCCGCCCTGTGAAAGAAGTCGTTGTTAAAATCTATTATATTCTTCCCGGAACGCCAGTTTTCCTTTAACGATATGGGTACGGTAACCCCTGAAGGAAAATCCTGTCCGATTTTTGTTTCAAGGATCTCCCAGTTGCTATTGCGCCAGCGGTAAATGGATTGTTTGGTGTCGCCAACAGCGAGGTTGTCAAAATCCTGTGACAGGCTATTGCTTATCAACGGCTTGAAATTTAACCACTGCATCATTGATGTATCCTGAAATTCATCCATCATAAAATGGTGAAACCAGAATCCGGCCTTCTCATAGATAAAAGGCGTGTCATTGCCGTCAATGATCCTGTTTATAAATCCTGAAGCCTCCGATAGCAGAAAAATATTTTTCTCGGCGCACCATTCATCGGCTAATGCTGACAGATCACTCAATATGCCAATGGTATATAAGTTCTTGAGGATTACCGAGGAAGTGAAGTATCGTTTACAATGGGCATTATAAAATGCAATTGCTTCCTGCATCAATGGCATAAGGCTGGATTCCGCCAATTTGGCAATGATATCCCTGTCGGGAGATGATGCAGTATACCATTTTTCCCGGGCCGAAGCTGCTTCCAGGGCAGTTTTGGTAGGTTCCTTAAAAGAGCCATTGGTCAGTGAAACCAAAAAACCTGCAGGCCCCCTGCTTTTGTTAGCGAAATCGTCGACTATCAGGCCTGACTTTCTGATTATTTCCAGGGCCTTTTGACCAAAATCCTTATATGTATTACCTGTAGCCTGAAAAATAGTGAAGATTTCCTGCCTGTATTTCCTCAGGTAATTCCGGTCGGCATATAGTTTTTTAACATCAATGCTTAGTTCCTTGAAGGGTTCGCTGAAAATTTCCTTTCCAATGGCAAATATTCCTTTTCGTAAATTCCAGCTTTCACCTTTTTCAATGAGCGATTCTGCAAACAGGGTGAGCCATGACAACAACTCCCGGTCTTTTTCAGCTTTAATCAACAGGCGATTTATTGCCTGCCTGAGAACCATTTCTGAATCGAGTTCTATGCTGTAGCCTTCCTGAATTCCTAATTCCCCGGTAAAATTCCTGATAATGGTTTGTAAAAAGGAATCTATGGTTTTTACATGGAATCCGGAATACTGATGCAAAATTTTCTTCAGTACCACAAGGGCTTTGCTCCTTATTTGCCTCTCTGTAAATCCGGTAATGCCCATAAGTCCGGCCAGTTGCTTTGAAGGTTTTCCGTTGGCAAGCGTGTAGAGCTCATTGATAATACGGCTCTTCATTTCTTCAGTGGCCTTATTGGTAAAGGTTACAGCCAAAATGTGCCTGAAAGCATCATGTTCGGTGAACAGCATAATGAGGTATTCACGGGTAAGGCTGAATGTCTTACCGGAGCCTGCAGACGCCCTGATTACTTTAAATGCCGGCATATAGGATTCAAAGCGGGAAATTACCACTTTTTTATCGAACCATATTATTTTTTAGGTGCATGATCAACTGTCAATTTTTTTTTTACTTTCGTACTCATTACTTATTGTATAAAATACAATAAATGCAAAAGCCCATTATTCCGAATTTATCAGTTGACTGTGTTATTTTTGGTTTTGATTCCAGGGAGCTTAATGTCCTTTTGGTTGAGCGTACCCTTATAAACCCGGCGGATAATTCCGTTGTTTTCTCCGATTATACACTAACCGGCAACCATGTTGAGTTAGGTGAAGACCCGGATGATGCCGCTACAAGGGTGTTAAACAACCTGATCGGCGAACATGATATCTACCTTGAACAATTTCATGTTTTTGGGGCGCCTGACAGGCTTTCGGGGGAAAACGACCAGCTTTGGATAAAAAGCCTGGAACTTAATATTTCAGATCATGTGGTGTCTGTAGGATACTATTCACTCATTGACAGCACTTCATTTGACATTGCTACCCACAACGAAAGACAGGTAACCTGGTTTCCGGTTAACAAATTGCCAATTCTTGGTTTTGATCACAGAATCATTTTGCAGAAAGCATTAGAAAGGTTGCAGGTAAAATTGAAACAGGAACCAATCTGTTTCGAACTGCTTTCAGAAAAATTTACCTTAACCCAGGTGCAGCGACTTTATGAGGCTATTCTGGGCATCAAGCTCGACCCGAGGAATTTCAGGAAGAAACTGTCACAAATGAAATATGTAGTTCCGCTGGATGAAAAACAAAAGTCGGTAAGGCACAAGCCTGCCCAGCTATTCAAATACAATAAAAACCTGTATGAGAAGTCGCGTAAAGATAAATACGGATATTTAATTTAATATAAATCACTATAAAACAAACCACTATGAATCTCCATTACATTGATCTGGGTATTATTTTGCTCTACCTGATTGCAACCATTGTAATCGGGTATTGGGTTTCAAAAAGGGCTTCCAAAAATATTCAGTCTTACTTTCTTGGCGGCAACAGCCTGCCCTGGTATTTTCTGGGTGTTTCCAATGCATCAGGAATGTTTGATATTGCGGGGACCATGCTTCTGGTTTACTGGCTCTCCATTTATGGTTTGAAAAGTATCTGGATTCCCTGGGTATGGCCGGTATTCAATCAGATCTTCCTGATGGTGTATTTATCTGCATGGCTGCGCCGCTCAAACGTAATGACAGGCGCGGAATGGATAAAAACCAGGTTCGGGACGGGAACCGGTGCAACCCTTTCTCATGTGGTGGTTGTAATATTTGCCCTGGTTAGTGTAATCGGATTCCTTTCCTATGGTTTCAAAGGCATTGGTAAATTCACCACTTCCTTTCTGCCGCCATTGGTTACCAGTATCGATACGCTGGCAAAGTATCCCCAGATTAATGAAAACCTGTACGCCCT
Organism: uncultured Bacteroidales bacterium; assembly: GCA_964646255.1. GTDB lineage: Bacteria > Bacteroidota > Bacteroidia > Bacteroidales > UBA10428 > UBA5072. The sequence goes on along the minus strand of CAZYDI010000010.1, from coordinate 28,140 downwards.
GATTCTTATGGCTATTACAACCTTTTATGTGGTTAAAGGTGGTATGTTCAGTGTGGTAATTACAGAAGTAATACAATATGGTATACTTACCATAGCTGCTGTGGCTATCGGTATTATTGCCATTCATCATGTTTCACCCGATGCACTCAATGCTGTAATACCCGATGGTTGGAAAAGCGTATGGTTTGGATGGCAAATCGGACTCGACTGGTCGAACCTGGGAGCGGGTGCATCTCCTAAACTCAATGCATTCAGCGACTGGATTGCCAGTGATGGTTATGAAATGTTTGGCCTCTTTTTTATGATGATGCTGTTTAAGGGCATTTTCCTTTCGGCTGCTGGTCCGGCACCAAATTATGATATGCAACGGGTGCTTTCAACCAGGAATCCCGTTGAAGCATCCAAAATGAGTTCCCTGGTCAGTGTTGTGTTAAACCCCACCCGTTATTTTATGGTGGCCGGCTTAACCATCCTGGCACTGGCCAATTTCGACACCCTCTATAAAGCTTCTCTCACAACACCTGACTTTGAAAGCATACTTCCGCGGGTACTTGCCACGTATGTTCCCGTTGGATTGCTCGGTTTTCTTATGGCAGGGTTACTCGCTGCATTCATGAGCAACTTTGCTGCTACGGTTAATGCTGCCCCTGCTTATATTGTAAATGATATTTATAAACGCTATATTAACCCTAATGCAAGTGAAAAGAAATATGTGAAACTAAGCTACATTTCATCGCTTGCCGTTGTTATTGTTGGTGTTGGTGTTGGTTTTATCATTACCTCCATTAATGATGTGGTTTTATGGATTACTTCTGCCCTATGGGGTGGCTATACAGCTGCAAACGTACTCAAATGGTATTGGTGGCGGTTTAATGGTTATGGGTATTTCTGGGGTATGGTAACCGGTTTGGCTGCTGCATTAATAATGCCTGCTTTCAGTCATACCGGAATTTCCGACTTCCCGATAAGCAACAATTTTAATATGAACGCTTTTCCGATCATATTCCTGTTTTCAGTTATAGGATGTATCGCTGGAACATTGCTCACCAAAGCTGAAGATACGGAAACACTTAAGAAGTTCTATAAATCAGTAAGGCCCTGGGGATTCTGGAAACCTGTTCATGAAATGGTTATAACGGAAGATCCGACATTTGAAGCCAATAAGGATTTTAAACGCGATATGTTTAATGTGTTCATTGGCATTTGCTGGCAATCAGCATTGGTTGCGTTCCCTGTGTTCCTTGTTATACGTGAATGGAAGGCATTCTTTATTGCCATTGCCATAGTTGCCGTAACTTCTCTGATATTAAAATTCAACTGGTGGAATAAACTTAAAAACTAACCTAATAAAAGCAAGAACCATGAAATTTGGCTATTTCGACGATAAGAACAGAGAGTATGTGATTAACACACCACAAACACCGTATCCGTGGATCAATTACCTTGGAAATGGTGAATTCTTCTCTATAATCTCCAATACAATGGGCGGATATAGCTTTTATCGTGATGCCCGTTTGAGGCGCATTACACGATACAGGTACAACAATATCCCGCTGGATTCCAATGGTAAATATTTCTTTATACGGGATGAAGATGTGGTTTGGTCACCCTCATGGAAGCCTGCTAAAACCGAACTCGACGGGTATGAATGCAGGCATGGCCTCGGTTATTCAAAATTCTCCGGCGAAAAAAACAAGTGCAAAGCCGAAGTAACCTGCTTTGTACCCGATGAAGCAAATGCCGAAGTGCAAATACTGAAAATTGAAAACCTTTCAGACAAGGTTAAGAAGCTGAAGATTCATTCATTTGTCGAATGGTGTTTATGGAACGCGCTTGAAGATACCACCAATTTTCAGCGTAATTTCTCCACCGGCCAGGTCGAAATAGAAGGAAGCACACTGTTCCATAAAACTGAATTTCGTGAAAGGCGCAACCATTATGCCTTTTATCATGTGAATTCGGCTATTCAGGGCTTTGATACCGACAGGGAGAAATTCCTTGGCTTGTACAATGGCATAGAGGCTCCCAATGCTGTAATGGAATCTACTGCGTATAATTCCGAAGCCCATGGATGGAGTCCGATAGCATCACATTTTATAGAATTGTCGCTTAATCCGGGTGAAGTGAAACAACTTGTCTTTGTTTTGGGATATGTTGAAGTAGACGATAAGGACAAATTCGTGTCCAACCAGGTGATTAATAAAACTCCTGCAAAGAATATTATATCAATGTTCGATACCGCAGAAAAAGCCCGGGCCTCGTTGCAGAAGGTTATAAAAAAATGGGATTCCCTATTGGGTGGTTATCAGACTTCAACGCCCGATGAGAAGTTTAACCGCATGGTAAATATCTGGAATCAATACCAATGTGTGGTTACATATTATTTTTCAAGAAGCGCCTCATATTTCGAATCGGGGATTGGACGCGGTATGGGTTTCAGGGATTCAAACCAGGACCTTCTTGGATTTGTTCACATTATGCCGCACCTGGCGAAACAAAGAATCATTGATATTGCCTCTACACAGTTTGAGGACGGCGGTGCCTACCATCAGTACCAGCCGCTGACCAAAAGGGGTAACAGCGACATTGGCGGGAACTTTAACGATGATCCCCTTTGGCTGATAGCCGCTGTTTCTGCCTATATAAGGGAAACAGGTGACCTTACCATTCTTGATGAATCGGTACCTTTTGATAACAATGAGAATAATAAAGCAAGCCTGTTTGAACACCTAAAACGTTCCTTCGATCATGTGCTGAACAACCTCGGGCCTCATAAGCTGCCGTTAATAGGGCGTGCCGATTGGAATGATTGTCTTAACCTGAACTGTTTCTCAAATAATCCTGATGAATCGTTCCAGATCACAGAGAACAAAAGCGGCGGAGTTGCGGAATCAGTGTTTATTGCCGGCATGTTTGTAAAATATGGGAAGGAGTATGCCGACATCTGCAACCTGGTGAATAATGCAGGTGAAGCCGCACGTGCCGCCAAAAGTGTTGCAGAAATGACTGAGGCGGTCAATAAACACGGATGGGACGGGGAATGGTTCCTAAGGGCTTACGATTATTTTGGCAACAAGGTTGGAAGTAAGTCATGCGAGGAATCAAAGATTTTTATTGAGCCACAGGGATTCTGTATTATGGCTGGCATAGGACTCGAAGATGGCAGGGCAAACACAACCCTTGAATCGGTGAATAAATACCTGGCATGTGATCACGGAATCGTGCTTAATTACCCCGCTTTCACCAAATACTATATTGAATACGGTGAAATCTCAAGCTATCCGCAAGGGTACAAAGAAAATGCCGGCGTTTTCTGTCACAACAATCCCTGGGTTATCATAGCCGAAACTATGAACAATAATGGTGACAGGGCGTTCGACTACTTCACCCGCATTTCACCTGCTCATTCCGAGGATAAGAGTGAGTTGCATAAAACAGAGCCTTATGTGTTTGCACAAATGATTGCCGGAAAGGAAGCTTTTAAGCCTGGTGAAGCAAAAAATTCATGGCTTACCGGTGCAGCTGCATGGACATTTGTTGCTGCAAGCCAGCATATTCTGGGGATAAGGCCGGGTTTTGAAGGACTGGAAATCGACCCCTGCATTCCAAAAAAATGGAAGGAAATAAATGTTACCCGAAAATACCGGAATGCGGTATATGATGTTAAAATACTGAACCCCAATGGTAAAAGCAGGGGCATTAGCACCATTACCGTGGACGGAAAAGCGATAACCGGAAATATTCTTCCCGTATTTAACGACAATAAAACCCATAAAGTGGAGGTGGTTTTATAAAAACCATACAGGCGCGGAAGTACCATCGACAATTAACAGGCTGCTTTTAATAAAGGCAGCCTGTTTTTTTATATTGGATTGGCTTGCAGGCTGTTGAAATTCGCGAAGAGTGGTGCCTAAAATAGAACGATGGTCCGGTCGCTAAAAAAAGTCCAAAAAAAAACCCCGATTCATTGTATCGGGGTATGCAAAATATAATAAGTAGTTAGGGGCATACAAAGATATAAGTATTTTCCAATTAGCGAAGAGATTTTTCAATAATTCCAATTTTATATCCTTTTACGGCAAAAAATAAGATTATCAGATAACAGGGAATGCAAATCCAATATGCATTTTGAGGATGCTGTAACGATAAATCACTCAGCCATCCCCAAAGTAAGGGAAGCAATGCCCCTCCTGCAATCATCATAATTAGCAAAGAGGATCCGATTTTAATGAATTTTCCCAGGCCGTGAATAGCCAGGGGCCATATGGCCGGCCATACAATGGCATTTGCGAAGCCGAGCAATGCAACAAAAAACACAGAGGTTTTTCCCTGCGTGAAAATAGCCATGAAGCTGAAAACTACTCCAAGTATCGCCGAAATAACAAGTGCCATGCGTTGCGAAATATAGCGGGGAACCAGGATCAGTCCAATGAGCACATAACCGGCTACCATGGCGATAAGGGTTAATGATGTGTATATCTTGGCTTCAGCAATCGGTATTCCAAGCGTCATCCCGTAACGAATGATAGTGTCTCCGGCTATTACTTCCACACCAACATAAAAGAATAATGCCACTGCACCCAGCAAAAGATGGGGAAACTGCCAGATGCTTGTTTTCATTGAATTTTCAATGCCGGCGGTATCATCAGCCGATTCCATTTCAATTTCGGGCAGGGGAGAGTATCTTACACCAACGCCCAGTAAGGCAAGTACAATGGCCATTACCACGTATGGCGATATAACCCTTGAAGCAAGTCCATCCAGGGCAATTTCCTTTTGGGCTGAAGTCATTGTATCCAATGAGGCAACAAACGCGTCACCATCATTTAAGATAAAATAGGCAAGGATCAGGGGTGCAATTGCACCGGCAATCTTATTGCATATTCCCACGATACTGATGCGTGTGGCAGCCGACTCACGCGGCCCTATAATGGTGATGTACGGATTTGATGCATTTTGCAATATGGTAAGACCTGTGCCCATAATAAACAATCCTCCAAGGAATAAGGCATAAATACGGGTAAGTGCAGCAGGAATAAATAATAAGGCTCCTGCTGACATTACCAATAAACCTGCCATCATGCCATTTTTGAAGCCGGTTTTGTTGAGCACCCATGACGAAGGCAATGCCATAACAAAATAAGCCATATAAAAAGCGAATGCCACAAGCAAGGCCTGAACATTGGACAATTCACATGCTATTTTCAGGTAGGGAATAAGTATGCCGTTAAGCCATGTTACAAAACCAAAAATGAAAAAGAATACACCAATAATGACTATGGAAAAAAAGTAGTTTTTGGTGTTTTGCGCATTTCCGGAAGGCTCAGCCATATGTGTTTCGTTTTGCCGTGTTAAAATTATACCATCAGGTAAAAATACATGTGAATGTATATTTTATAAATGATAAATGGTATTTCACGGCTACAATTTATCACTCGTCTTTAATTATTTCAGCAGGATTTACCTTCAGGGCCTTTACAATCTGGTAACTGATGGTTGCAAGGGCTACCAGCATGATAATTGCTGTGGCAATAAGGAACTCCCATAGCTGAATGGGGTATTTATTTGCACCGGGTAAACTCTTGTAAGCATAATAAGCAGCCGGCCAGGCAAATACTACAGCTATAAGCAGCAACTTAATAAATGTAGAGGACAATGTATAGTACAACTGACCTCCGGTAAATCCCAGCACTTTGCGAATCCCCACTTCCTTCAGCTTATTGCGGGTATAGAAAAGTATCAATCCGAATAAGCCTATCGATGATACAACGATGGAAAGAAAAGCAAACAGCAGGTTTATCTTCATGAGTTTCCGCCATTCAAGCAAGGCATTCTCATTCTGAATGCGTGATTGGATATTCTTGAATTCGAAGGCGTCATCGGGAAATACCGACCAGAATTCCTGCTCAACGATCTCTTTTGCGCGGCGTTCTTTTCCGGGTTTAAACCGTACCGAGAAAATGGTGTTTGAATGGATGGTATCAGGTATGAGCCGGTAGAAATGAGGCTCCAGGGGATTGTGTACCGAAAATACGATATAGTCCTTAATGACGCCAATAACGGTATATGTTTTGCCCCTGACGTCAAGTTTCATGCCAATTGGCTCTTTCCAGCCAAATGTGTTTATGGCTGTTTCATTTAACAGGCATTTATCATTGTCGCCTGGAAATTCCCGGGAAAAATTCCTGCCTTCAACAATTGTCAGGTCATAGGTTGACACAAAATCATAACCAACCTGGCTGTACCTGATAAACACCTTTTGGTCGGGATAGCCACCCTCCCAGTTTACTTCGGCACCGCCGGGCAGAATAAACGGAATGTAGTCGGAATGGCATACATCAACAATTTCATCATGGTTCATCAGGTTATGACGGAGTGTGCCAATAGGGCCATTTTTCTCAGTTACGATATTGGCAAACAAAATATGACTCGAATCAAACCCCATGTTGCGATTCACCATATAATGCGTTTGGCGGTAAATAATGAAACCTACAACCAGCAGGAAAATGGCAATACTGAACTGTGCTGTTACCAGCACCTTCCGAAGACTTAATCCGTTCTGTTTTTCTTCTATCATCTTTTGCTTCAATGCTTTCACCGGATTGAATGAAGATATGGCATAGGCCGGGTAAATTCCGGAAAGAATGCCGGTAAGCAATGCTGTCAGCAAAACAACCAGTATGAGTAAAGGATAGTTGTAATCCCTGGTAAGCGTTTCTCCCCCCATGATTTGGTTAATATATGGTGTGGCAAACCATACCAGCAAAATTCCCAGTATACAGCAAGTTAAGGTAAGCATAAGGTTTTCAGCCATGAATTGGCGCCACAGTTGTTTGCGCGTAAAACCCACCGTTTTCTTAATTCCAATCTCCCTGAAGCGCGTAGTTGCATTGGCTGTTTGCAGGTTTACATAGTTTATCGACGAGAGAATTAGTATCAATAGTCCGTTAAAAATCAGTAATCCGATTGCTATATAGAAGTCGGGCTGATAGTAGGGGTTAAGATACAACACTGACATAGGTCTCAGGTATGGGAAATGTGTATCGTTGTATTCCTTCATGGCATCATGAATCTTTGCATCCACCTGTGCGGGATCGGCATTTTGTTTTAATAGAACATATATCATAAACGAATAAGCACGGTAGTTATCCTCATAATCCCTCCAACCGGTGATATCGGCAAATGATTCCATGGGAATAAGGTAAGCCGGTTCCCAGGTTGATTTACTGCGAAAATCCTCGTAGACACCGGTAACGGTGCAGGCATATTTGTTTTCAAGATAGACCTGACTGCCAAGGGCAGGGGAGTCGCCGAATATTTTATTGGCCAGTGAACGCGAAAGTACGATGGAAGAAGGACGTGACAGGGCCAATTCAGGATTTCCTTCAATAAAATGAAAGGTGAAAATTCTGAAAACAGAAGGATCGGCATAAAAGCCCCATCGGGTAAGGAATTCGGTTTCTTTATCGGATGACAGGAATATTCCGTTCTTATTGTTGTCACCTACATCGTGTATTAAAGCGATTTCTTCAATTTCAGGAAGTCCAACAAGGTCATGCCTGCTTAGGGCGGCGGTAACACTTGATGAATGATGAATACTGTTTTCCTGCTGAGTCATGTTGAACTGGACCCTGTAAATCCTGTCGTAATGCTCGTTATATCTGTCGTAACTCAACATCGCATTTATATAATGTCCTAGCAGCATAAAAGATGCAAAGCCCAGGGTGAGCCCCAGCAAAGTGGCCAGTGAGAAAACGGGATCTTTCCTGAATCTTCTTGCCAGAATGTTAAAGGATTGTGCCAACATGTTTTAGCTATTTAAGTGGTAAACTGCCTGGAAAGTGCGATCAGTTTGCTCGGTGATTATTTTGCCGTCAAACAGGTTGATGATCCGGTGCGCTCTTTCGGCATGATTCATTGAGTGGGTCACCATCACTATGGTCGTGCCTTCCGCGTTGAGCTTTTCAAGCATCTGCATCACCTGCTCACCGTTTTGGGAATCCAGGTTTCCGGTTGGCTCATCGGCAAGTATTAGCTTCGGATTGGTTATCAAGGCACGTGCAACAGCCACGCGTTGTTGCTGCCCGCCCGACAATTGCCTGGGGAAATGCGCCTTACGGTGGCCGATTTGCATGTACTCCAGCATATCGTCGACCTTCTTCTTTCGTTGTGAACGCGATGTGCCTATGGCAACCAATGGAAGTTCCACATTTTCGAATACATTCAGATCATCAATCAGGTTAAAACCCTGAAATACAAATCCTATGTTACCCTTGCGCAGCATGGTACGCTGTTTTTCATTCAACCCCGTTGCTTCGGTACCATCAAAAAAATACCGGCCGGAACTGGCATTGTCAAGCAGCCCCAGGATATTCAGCAACGTTGATTTTCCGCAACCTGATGGGCCCATAATAGCAACAAATTCACCATTCTTAACTTCGAGGTTTACATGCTGTAAAGCCGTAGTTTCTATCAGGTCGGTTTGGAAAATTCTGGTAAGGTTTTCAGTTGAAATCATCATATGTTTGTTTTACCGGAGGCCATGCACGACGTGTGCCACTTTTATAACTAATAGTAATACAATATATTAAACAATACCCACTCCTCCTTGGTGTAAAATAATTTTACACCCATTGGTTAATTTTTTTTACATTTACACTAAATATCAAAACCATGAAAGAGGGCCGATTATTGATTGCCGATGATAACAAAGCTTTGCTTAATGCCCTGAACATGATGCTTCGGCCAGTATTTGCCGAGGTTATTGCCCTGACCAATCCCAATACCCTTATTGCCGAAATGTCCCGAAACCCGGTTGATGTTGTATTGCTTGACATGAATTTCAAAGCCGGGGTAAATTCAGGCAACGAAGGACTCTTCTGGCTCAGGGAAATTAAAAAGCACCATCCGGGCACTGAGGTGGTAATGATCACTGCTTATGCCGATGTAAACCTGGCAGTAAATGCGCTGAAAGAAGGTGCATGTGATTTTGTTGTGAAACCCTGGGATAATGAAAAGCTTATGGCCACACTGAAAGCAGCATACCGGCTCCGGAGGTCAAACAAGGAGATCAATCTGCTAAAGTCAAAAGAAATGCTTCTTAAAAGCGAGGCTAACCGCAACTTTCCTATTGTTACCGGAGATTCTCCTGCAATGAGGAACGTGATGCAGGTAGTGCAAAAAATAGCTGCCACCGATGCCAATGTGATGATTACAGGGGAGAATGGTACAGGAAAGGAATTGGTTGCACGAGAGATACACAGGCTTTCTGAACGCCACAATGAAATGTTTGTACTGGTTGACCTGTCATCGCTCACTGAAACCCTTTTCGAAAGCGAGCTTTTCGGGCATAAAAAGGGATCGTTCACCAATGCTTATGAGGACAAAACCGGCCGCTTTACACTGGCCGATAAGGGCAGCCTTTTTCTTGATGAGATTGGAAACATTCCCATGAGTTTGCAATCGAAATTGCTTACCGTGCTTCAAACCAGGACCATTACTCCAGTGGGGGCCAGTGTAGAGATACCTGTCGACATTCGGCTGATCAGTGCCACCAATAAGAATCTTTCACAGATGATCGCATCCGGTCAGTTTCGCCAGGATTTGCTATACAGGCTTAATACCATACAGATCCATCTCCCGGCGCTTAGAGAACGGGTAGAGGATATAGAAATGATCGCCGTACATTACATGAACCTATATTCCCGAAAATATGGGAAAGAGTCTATGGAAATATCTACTGAAGCTTTGACCCGTTTAAAAGGGTATTCCTGGCCCGGCAATGTGCGCGAACTTCAACATGCCATGGAGAAGGCTGTAATCCTTAGTGACCATAATAAACTGCTCTCGCGCGATTTCCATTTCGGTGCTGAGGAATCGGTGCCCGTGAACCAGTTAGAAACCCTTGAAGAAATGGAAAAAAAGATGATACACAGTGCATTGAAGAAGCATGGCGGAAATCAAAGCGCTGCAGCACAGCAATTGGGAATTACACGCCAGACTTTATACAATAAACTCAAGAAATATGACATCTGAGCGTCTTTTACACCGGTCAACAAAATATATACTGCTGGTTATTCTGGTATCGACGGTATTTGCAGCCGGATACCTTATGGCCAGACATGAATTCACAGGAGCCGGAATATTAATGCTATGTGCAATTCCCATCATCGTGCTATTGCTGAAAGTTTACAGAGCCACCAACAAATTGGTTGCTGCCTGGTTGAATGCCCTCCAAAACAACGACACAGCTGTTCAATACACACTGGGCAAAAAAAACAAATCGCTGGCCGGCATGTATGAAAATTTCAATAAGCTGAACAGTCACTTTCAGAAAATCAGGGAAAACAGTGAAATTAATGAGAAATATTACCGGGCACTGATTCAACATTCGGCCACTGGCTTGCTGGTAATTAACGGTGACAGGGTTGAACTTATCAACCGCACAGCCAGCCATTATGCTGGAATTTCTCCTGATTCAACGAATCCTGATTTACTTAGAATCAAAAATCCCTTGTTTTATGAGGCCGTCCGTAATATTGAACCGGGAAGGGATATAACATACAAGCAGGTTTCGGGAAAAAACTTCCAGATGCTTGCTTTTAAAGCTATCGGACTGCAAAGGGACTGCGATCCGGTGAAATTGGTTTCTATTCAGGATATCCGTTATGAACTGGAATCACGGGAGCTTGAATCATACCGAAAGCTGATCAGCGTGATGACCCATGAGATTATGAACCTCATGTCGCCTCTTACATCGGTTTCTAAAGCCCTGTATGCCTTATACCATAAGGACGGAAAGCCTGTTACACTTTCATCGGTAGATAACAATACCTTGATCGCTACCATTAACGGACTTCAGGTGTTTGATGAACAATCCAATGCCATATTGAATTTTGTTGGCAATTACCGCAAAATTGCCAGAATTCCGCAACCTGAATTGAAGCATTTCGATGCAAGGGAATGGCTGGAGCAACTTAAAATTGTGTATTCCGGAAAAATGGCCGACCTGGATATCAGCTTTGACATTCGTACCGATGGCAAGGTTAAAAATATTCTGGCCGACAAGAATCTCGTAAACCAGGTGTTGATTAACCTGATGAACAATGCCATTGATGCTGTTTCAGAGAACCCGAATGAGCGCAAAATTATGCTCGAATTATCGGCATCGCCGCGAAACCGGGTAACCATAGTGCTGGTTAACAATGGACCCCCCATTGCTCCTGAAATACAAGAACAAATTTTTGTTCCCTTTTTTACAACAAAAAAGAACGGATCAGGTATCGGATTGAGCATTTGCCAGGAAATAATAAAACTCCACAAGGGATCACTTACCATGATTTCATCGTCCAATGCGCAAACCAGTTTTGTAATGGAATTATAGTGATTACCGTTACATGCAGAGCATCACAAAATAACATCCCTGCCAAAAGGGGTAAGGGCAAGATGCGACAACTTAAAATGTTGTTTTGCAAACGGAATTCCGATAATGGTAATTCCCAGCAATATCCCGAAAAATAAATGGGTAAGAAAAATCCAGATCCCTCCAATAAAAAACCAAAGAAAATTCATTAGCGTAGATATGCAACCCGGCTGATTTTTTCGGGTTTTAACGTCCGATCCGAATGGCCATAATTGCAACAGCGCCAATTTAAGCGTCTGAAGTGCAAATGGTATTCCAATTATGGTAATAGCTAAGGCGGCACTGGCAACCATGTATTCAACAGCCGTAACAAATCCTCCACAGACCAGCCATATAATATTACCCAGTAGACGCACAGTTTAAAATTTAGTTAAATAGAATGCTAAAAGTAATATAATGCTAGGAGAAATGATGCCTCATGTTAATTTTCTGTTAATCAGAATCAAAAATGACCTCCGTTACCTTATCTTTAAAGCATATTTCTCTTGCAGATGAAGACAAATTATATGAATCCTTATTTGGCCGGTGTTTTACTGGGACTTGTACTGTTGTTTTCCATGTTTCTTTCAGGCCGTGGACTGGGAGCAAGCGGCGGATTAAAGTATTGCGTTGTTTCCATCGTTGGGGCAGTGGATAAATCGCATGCCAGCAATTCGGTGTATTATAGCAAATACTTCGAAAACGATGAAAAACCAATGCAAAACTGGCTTACACTGGTCATCTTTGGTGTGCTGGCCGGAGGATTTATTTCGGGGTCCCTATCCAAAAGGCTTAAATTTTCCATCGAAAAGGGTCCTCGGATTTCGAACAAGCGCAGGTTAATATTCGCCTTTATTGGCGGGATGTTATTTGTTTATGGAGCCCAATTGGCCCGTGGATGTACCAGCGGTGCAGCATTATCGGGCATGGCTGTCCTTTCGCTGGCAGGTTTTGTTACCATGGCAGCCATTTTCGGTTCGGCTTATATTTTCGCATGGTTTTTCAGAAAAAATTGGATTTAAAACAGCAACGCTATGATAGGCCCTATTAATAGTTTATCCGCTTTCCCTGAATGGCTCGACATGCCAATAGCCTTTATTATTGGTTTAGGTTTTGGATTTGCCCTTGAACAAGCCGGATTTTCATCGAGCCGTAAGCTGGCCGGCATGTTTTACGGCTACGATACAACAGTGCTTAAGGTATTTTTTACGGCTGCAATTGTTGCCTTAATAGGCTCACAATTCATGAGCTATTTTGGGTTGCTCAACCTCAACCTGGTGTTTGTTAATGAATACTATGTTACTGCTTCCATTGTTGGCGGAGTAATTATGGGAGCAGGTTTCATTATGGGAGGTTTTTGCCCGGGTACAGGTGTTTCGGCTTTATCAATAGGTAAAATTGATGCCCTGTTTTATGTACTGGGCGGCCTGGTTGGTGCATTTTTATTTGCCGAAACATACCCGCTGATTCAGCCCATAGCCGATGCAAAATACAAAGGACCGGTGAAAATCAATGAAGTTTTTGGCCTCTCTCCGGGAATATTCACCCTATGTATTGTTGTCGCTGCCATATTCATGTTCTGGCTTGCTGAAATTGCTGAAAAAAAATTCAGTAAAGCTGAATTCCCTTTGGCTCAATCAAACCCATAATTAATTCTGCACAACATGATTTCGATGCGCATAAAAATTTCAGCCCTCCTAATTGTAACTGCAGCAATCCTTGCTTTTATTCCTATGAAGGAAAAGTATTCCTTGCATGGCAATGCGGGAGAGCTGTTGGTTAGTGCCATTGATGAGCATTCGTTTTTTTCTGCCGATCAGTTTGCAAAAGCCGTGGCACATAACGACAGTACCTTGTTGTATTTAGATCTGCGATCAAAGCATGATTTTGATCAATATTCCATACCGGGAAGTGTTAACATACCCTATCCCGACTTTCTGAAAGCCGATTTGGAAAGTTTAATGAAAAGTGGCCTGGAAATACTTTTTATCGCTGAAGATGATTATTGGTCCAATTATGCCTTTGTTCTTTCACAGGGATTAGGATATCATGATTGTAAGGTATTGAAAGGCGGTTTAAACGAATGGAAGAAAACAATGGCCAGCATCAGTTTTTCCGGTGAAAGGATTTCAGCCAGGGAAAATGCAGTATTCGAAAACCGCTATAAGGCCGCCGGAATAGTTAATGAATACAATGAATTGCCCGATAGTGCAAAAATGCAATTCAGAAAAGCCAAAGAAATCGAACGAAAAAAACTGGATGGAGGATGCGAATAATGAAAAAAGCAAAATTTGCTACAATACTTGTTGTTGGCTTGATTGTGTTGCTCCTCACAGCCGTTCTCATCAGGTCGTTTAATCACCGTGTATTTAAGCCTGGCGCTGATAGATGGGCATCGTCCTCATACGATAACGCTAACCTGGTTTCAATAGAAAACCTCGGGAAATTGAAAACAAATGTACTGATTGTAGACCTTGACGGCCATTATCAAGCAACTGATGCCGAAGATATTATGCGCATTAATGCCTCTGAAATGCTGGAAAGAAACAACCTTAAACGCATCCGTAAATTCAACGGAAGTGTCGTACTGGTTTCAGGCAACACTGCTCTTAACGCAAGGTTATGGATGCTGCTAAGCCAAATGGGAATCAGCAACGTGTATATATTAAAATAAAAAGTGCCCGGTGAGCGTACTCACCGGGCACCTCACTATAAAAAGAGGTTAGTTTTTTGACAATTCAAAATTGTTGATATCCGATTCTGCAAACGGCAGCCACGAAAGATTTGCCGCATCTTTTTGCATCCATTCGTACATGAATGCATTATTCCCAAACCTGAGCGTGCGGGCGTCATAACCCAAAAGCCGAAGGTATGCAACAGCAAAGGCAGAATTATGGCCAGTTCCGCAATATAAAACCACTGGCTTATCGATCGGAATGGTGGCCATTTCGTCGGTAAATCCGAGTGTTGAATTGGGTTTATAACGCACGGCTCCCGGAATATGTGCATCATCATATTTGTCTTTACGCTCAAAATTAATGATATAATACCGCTGAGGATTCGAAAATACTTCCTCTGCAGTGATTACAACATTGCGGTCACCCGCCGAAAAAACTTTCTTAAATTGTGCTAAAGCTATATCGGCACCGGTGGAAAAACCGGTATTGAGCAAAGGCATAGCACTGGCTGCAGGCTTCTCATTGATTGTTTTTTCAATACTCGATTCATAATCACTTGAAAGTCCGCTAAGCCATACCTTATCTGCAACTTTTTTGTTCCATGCGCTCATACCCCAGCGCATGGCAAATACATTGCCATAACCCTTAAGACGCAACAGCGATGTGGCATAGCTCGAAAGCTGGCCATCATCACATACCAGTATGATCTTTTCATATTCATAAGGCTTAATGCCGGCTTCGAAATACTCAGGTAAGTCCGGTATGCTTTTGTTTACCGCATTGCCTATATGACCTTCAGCGAAAGATTGCCCGCTGCGCAAATCAATTACAAGTATTTTCTGCTTCTGATCAACGGCCTCCTTAACCAGGGAAGCCTTTATCAGTGAGGGAAATTCACGGCTGTTCACATAATCACCCTGTTCCTTTAAATCCTGAATCATCAGTTTTGTCTCCTGGTCAATAGTAACGGGTGACGGCGTTACAGAAACAAGTTGTGTTGAGTTTGGTTGTACCGGTTTATCACTGTTACAGGCAAAAAAAATCAGTGCCGGAACCAACAGTACAAAAGAAAAACGCTTACGTAAGCTCATCGTTGAAACTTATAAAGAAGCTGCCTTGGGAACAGCAATTTGGTTATCCTTGTTGTAATTAAGTGATTCGAGACGTTGTCCGCTTTCATCGTATTTATACTCGGTATAGGCAACCCCGTTCGAAGGATTTTCCAGCAAGTTACGGTTCTTGTCGAGGTTAATGGTTTTAACCAATGCTCCATGTTCGTCATAAACATACTGGGTTATAGGAATCATATTTCCGCCAACCAGTTCATCGTCCTGATCATAAACCATGGATTCAACAACATACCCGTTTTCATCTACTTTACTAACCCTTTTTGCCCATCCCCAATAAAGGTTAGAGAGATTTCCAATGGTGTTGTGCACGGTAAAACTGGTAAGATCACCCTGCTCGGTATTCTCAAAGGTGAAATAAGACACGCCAATATCACCGCAGTTCTCGGCAGTACAGTTATACAATGTATCGCCCTGGTAATTTGCCATCCGGGTTACATATCCCTTATCATTATAGGTAAAGCGCAGTTCATAAAACGGGCAGAACTCACTCATAATGGTCTCCTCATTGGCGAGGTTATAACGATTTTCCCTTACCATGCCATCCGGTAAAACTGACCATGTGTAATAGTGAATTTTATTCCTGTTTTCAATAGCATTGCCCAAGGAATCTAAAAATCGAAGGCCATTACGGACACCTTTTTCATCCATTGTATATTCGTAGGTAAATACACCGCCATCAACCTTAATCTGTTGGTTGTCTTTGTTGTAAAAATGCTTCAACTGTTTGTTGCCGTCGTAAGTATAGGTAATTTTTGAGGCTCCCCGCATGGATGAATATCCAAGCAGAACATCGTTTCTTACAAATTCCACAGCTGCGAGCCTGCCAAGGCTGTCATAAGTGAATTTGTAAGCATTTATACTTTTGGCTTCTTCAGGTGTGAGCTTATGTCCGCCGCGTTCAAGATCGAAACTGGTTTCACTGAACAAAATATGACGATAGTATTCAACCCGTGCAGCATTTTCACTTTGCTTACATGATTGCATAACAATGGCCAATACGGCAATGGCAAGTAATGCCTTCTTTATTGTGGAAATTTTCATGGTTTAATATTGTTTTTTGTAAAAATACCTTAAAATGTGATTGGTTGTTTTGAAGACAGATGGTTTAACATTTTTTTAATTTTTTGAAACTTACTGAATTACTTATAATAAATTAACCTTAAATTCGACTTACTCCGTCTTGCGTCGTATCATCATTGTAAACGAATAATAATGTCTCAGGAGATTTTTTCAAGCCTTATTACGCAGAGTATAAATGGTGATAAATCATCCTTCAGAAAGTTGGTGGAACAAAATCAATCCTATGTATATGCCATAGCCTTCAGGATACTTTGCAACAGTTACGAGGCTGAAGAAATAGTGCAGGAGACATTTATCCGGGTTTGGAAGAATTTGAAACGGTATAAAATACAAATGCGCTTTACTACATGGATATATAAAATTGCCGTCAATCTTTGTTATGATAGAATCAAGGCAAATAAAATACAGGAGAGGTATTTTCAGCATGAAACAGATCCTGTGGTGATGAATAACCTGCCGGATAATAAGGATATCGAAAGAGAAGCTGCAAACCGTGAATATGCACAGATAATCAGGTATCTTACGGCCTCGCTTCCTCCAAAACAAAAAATAGTCTTTGTTCTATCGGAACTTCAGGGCTTTTCGTCTGCTGAAATATCAGCAATAACAGGATTGCCGGCAACAAAAATAAAAAGCAATTTATATTGTGCGAAGCAGCATATAAAAGAAAGACTGTTGGCGATTGAAAACAGGAGGGTAACTTATGCAATATGATGATCTCATAAAAAAGCTGGTGGAATTTGAACCGGCATGTGAAAATCCGGAAAAGATTACAAATGCTGTTTTACAAAAAATTGATGCATCCAAGCCTGCTGATAATGGGTTATTTCTGCGCACGAATAAGCGTCAATGGATTGTATTTAAAGGCGTTCGAAATGCTGTGGCAGCTGCCGTCGTTTTTCTTATTGTATTTCTGTTTTATGAGCAGTGGCAGGTCAACCGGAAAATACAACAGCTCGAGGAGCGAATCACACCAACCGAAATACGGTATTCTTCAATTCAATTCGGAGACTTTAGCCTAAACGATGATCTCCCGAAGGTTGATATGTCATTTGCAGGCGATTCAGCTTCATCTGTATTGCAAATAAACCGCAGGTCACTCAACTATTTATTGATGAAAATAAGCGAACTCGAAAAAGAGAATCTCTCCTTCAGAGAAAAGCTTCAATTGCATTATAACGATTCTGTAAGATTTAATAATAAAATTACAAAGCAATGAAAAATGCAGGAATCAGGACAGTGGTGTTGATTACCATGTTAACCATTTTATATGGTTGTCCAAAAGACCCATATTACATGTACACACATATTTCGCCCGATGGATCATGTTACCGTGAGTTCATCAGGAATACAGATTCCTTGTTTGTAACTTCGCTCGACACTGCGCATAATCCCTTTCCCATGAAGATTGATTCAACCTGGAAAATATCATTTTACAAACGGCTTAAAGATGACACATCCCGGTTTAAAGATTTCCCGGCTGCAAAATCATATGGTAAAGACCATAATGAATTTGCATGGTTTGCCATAGCAACCAGGCAATATCAATCGGTTGATGAAATGTCGGCGGATTTCAGGTATAACAATTCAGAATGGGATACCATTGCGCCGGAAATAGAATTAAAGAAGAAATTTCGTTGGTTTTATACCTACTATCACTTTAAAGAATCATATCCTCCAAGCAATCCTTTTACAAAAGTCCCTATCTCGGAATACTTGTCACCATTGGAAGTGGCTACGCTATACGGAGAGGAAAAGGAATTGTACAAAGGCAAAAACGGATTTGAGGTAGGCACAATTCTGAAGGATTTAGAGGATAAATCTGATATATGGCTTATGCATAATCTATATGAGGAGATTTTTCAGCTTTATCTGGAACACTTCAAAAGTTTTCGCAATCTACCGGTTGACTCTGCCTTTTTTGCATCACAAAAGGATACCATCTATCATAAATATTTACTTAAGGATTCATATGAACTTGATGATATGGACGAAATATTTAACCATTATTATAAAACCAGTGCATTTAATACGGATGAGGTCGCTGATTTTGACAAGCTGTTGGAAGAACGGTTACCAGGCATTCTGTTTTCTTCAGAGATAAAAATTGATTATAAACTGATGCTACCCGGAAAGGTGATAGAAACCAATGCTCCATTTTTACGAAATGATACTTTAGGCTGGAAACTGGATGATGAGCGGTTTTTTCATAACTGTTTCGATATTAAGGCAGAATCGAGAAAGGCTAATTACTGGGCTTTCATTGTTACTGCCATTGTGGTTCTGCTCGCGATGACCGGATTTTTGGTGAAACGAAAGCCGGTGTAAACCTAGCGGAGGAGGGTAGTTATTCTCAGTTCACTTGTCAAAATTCACGTTCTTAAAATCAGCCATATCCAGGGCTTTTTTACGGTATTCTTTTCTAAACTGTTTGTTTTGTTCAATACGGCTTAGGCCAAAGTAACCATAAGCCCCGAATTCGCTTCCGAATCCGCCATAGGGTTCCAGCTCTTTAATTCCTTTTATGTACAAGCTTTTCGCCTGTTGCATGTTGCCATATTTTTTTTCATATATGATCCCATTGAGGATGTATAATTGAGACTGGAAATACTTGTTTTTTATTGTGCTCCGGTTTGCCTTAATCAACGCTTCTGCTTCATTGTACCGTTTGACGAGCAACAGGTTTTTAATGTACGTGGCAAGATACTGTGCATTCATAGGGTAGAGTTCATGCAGCGATTTACTGAACTGGTATGCCTGCTGAAAATTATTTTCGAAACTGATGTAGATTCCCGACAAAAAGGAAAAAGACTCAGCTTTAAGCACGATGGCATTTTTTGATGCAAATTGGAGCTGTTTAAGGCCTTTCGCTTTATCGCCTTTGGGAAACAACAATGCCACAGGCTTATATACAGGATGCGCATCTGGATATGCTTCCCTGTAGTAATTGTATAAGCCGGTAACAAAATAAAAATCGGCATACGACTGGGTGTGGTTAAATGAGGCTTTCACATACTGATAGGTGCTCGAAGCCACCGAAATAACATTTTTGGTAAGGTCATTGTCGGCATAAAACAACAGTAATAGTCCTCGGGCACCGATATTGGCCAACAGGTATTCAGGGTCATTTTCATGCCTTTCTTTTTCTTCACACATGGATATGGCCATTTTCATATCATCTTCAAAGGATTTCCTTTGCGGCGAAGATGGAATCAAGGGGTAATTCTCCCAGTAAGTGATCAATCCTTTATATACCTGAACCATCGGATGATCAGGATACGCCTTTTCTACGGTTCTGTATATTTCGCGTGCTTCCTCAATTTGTATGTTGTAAATAAAATCGATGCCTTTCTTCATCAGCGCAAATGTGCTGGTATCTTTCAGTACCTGCGCGTGGTGGTTTTGAAACATAACCAGCAGAATTGCAGATATGAATATTTTATTACACTTATGTATGATATTGTAAGCTAAACCCATACTCCCGGTATTTTTTGTCCGCAAAACCTGCATTTATCTTTCGTCATATTATTGGTTACAACAGTGTAACCCTTTCTTTCTACCACCAGTTTATGGCAATCCGGGCATATTGTTAATGTGTCCATGCCCGGCAAATTTCCAAGGTAAATAAACTTTAATCCGGCCTGTTTTGCGATTTCACCTGCCTTTTGAATGGTAGCAACAGGAGTCGGAGCCAGTCGGTTGAGCTTATACATGGGCTGAAATCTTAAAAAATGAATGGGTGTATGCTGAAAACCGTTTTCACATAACCAGTTGCACATTTTTTTAATCACTTCCATATTATCGCTCCATTCGGGTACAATAAGGCAGGATATTTCAAGCCACACTCCTTCATCCATGATGGTTTTAAGGGTGTTCAATACAGGCTGAAGACTTCCTGCAGTAAGGCGCACATAGGTATCGTTATCGAACGATTTCAGATCAATATTTGCGCCATCCAAAACACGGCAAAGTTTGCGCAATGGTTGGTCCTGAATGTATCCGTTGGAGACAATTATATTCTTTATCCCTTTCTGGCGGGCTATTAATGCACTATCATATACATATTCATAAAAGGTAACTGGTTCCGAATAAGTATAGGCTATCGAGCTGCAATTGTTATTTAGGGCCTGTTCAACCACCGCGGCTGGCATCAGGTCATAATTCCTGGTTTTTTTAGGACTTGTTTGAGAAATAGACCAGTTCTGGCAATTCAGGCATGCAAAATTACAGCCTGCAGTTGCTATTGAAAAGGACCTGCTTCCGGGATAAAAATGATAAAGCGGTTTTTTTTCTATTGGATCAACATGTATCGAGCAAGGATTACCATAGGCAATGGAATACAGCTTACCCCGAAAATTCACCCTGTTCCTGCAGTAGCTGGTGTCACCGGGATTTAATATGCATTCGTTCGGACAAAGTGTACATTTTATACCCCGGGGTGTATTAATGAAAAACATACACTCCTTGCTCCATTTCCAAAGATCTTCGGCTGTTAAAGCTATTCCACTTGTGTTGCCCGGTATTGCTGAATTGGCACAGGCAAGGCCTGCGGTTGCACTGCACAGCGCTTTAAGGAAAGACCTTTTTGATATTTTATGGTTTATTTTTTGCGCCACGAGCTCAAAGGTAAGTGTTTTTGAAACAAGCTCAAAAACCTATCCTTTACTTTTACAGATTCGTTTTATGAGCATACCGGCAGATATAACGGCAGCTGTGATGATGCCCGTAAATATCAATCCGGTTAAAGGCAAAAGCAACAGAGAAACTACAAGTGTTCCTGATGCTGCACCCGCGAGATCAATACCATACAATCGATTTGCAGATGTGTTCGCGGCTTTTAAGGAAGCCTGTTTGTATATTAAACCTGAAATAAAGGCAATGGTTGCAATAAGGCTGCAAATGGTAACCTGAAGGATTACTCCATGCAATGCAAGGGCGCGTGTTAAAAGAGCCAGTGATGGTATCAGCAAAACCAGTATTACCAGCATGCACTGAAGGATAATGTATCTTTTTTCAGAGAACACCCGCATGCGAATAAGGCTACCTGCAGCAAGACCTGACATATACAGTGCGATAATCAATCCTGTCATTCGGTATACAAATCCAAAGTAAAGCTGGAACAAAATCAACAGTATGTATTCGGAGGCAGAACCCGCAAATGCACTGGTGAATACACCCAAATGCCATGATAAATTTGCCTTTCGCAAAAGGAGCAAAACAACAGCCACAACTATTCCGATTAGAATTGCCGGCGCCGTTACCCAATGATGTCCTTCACTTTTGCTTAACCATTGCTTAATGGTGCTTACATAGGCATACGGTTGCCAGTCATGATTAATCAAATACCTGGCCGTATTTATTTCCTTCAGGAGCATCAGGCTTTGCTGAGCAAGCAAATCATCATCAATAAAATATTCGTTAACATATTCATTGATGATTTTTGAATTTTTCGATCGTAGTGATATGTCCATATACAATGAAGAATCCGAAGCAAGGAAATAGTTTCTTTCTCCCTGCATTACAATAACAGCATCGAAAACCGGTTTCAGGGTATTGTATAACACTGCGTTGGTTTCTGCTTCTTCATTGCTCATATAATTGGCCGTGGTGTTGAGGCTTATTTCAAAAACACCGCCCGGTTTCAGCGCCTGCTGAACTTCATAGAAGAACTCAATGGTAAAGTACCTGTTTATTTGAGCTGTTGAAGGGTCCGGTGGTACCAGCACAATGGCATCATACGCAGAAAAAGATTTGGATATCAGGGATCGTGCATCGTGCATATGAATTTTTAATCGCCGTGAAAGCCTGTTTTGCAGTTGATTTAGTTGAAGCTGAATCAACCATGGATTTATTTCAGCATATTCTATGATATCAAGTGATGTGTATTTATCTGATTCCTTTGCCATATCGGCAATTCCGCCTGATACGATAAGAACCCTTTTGGGATCGGCTCGCTGAAGCAGGGCAAAATGCACCGATTCTTCTGCCATCCTTGAATTATTCGAACTTACAAACAACTGACCATTCTCAAAGATATTGGTTTGGTTGTCGGTTTCTGTTACATGAATCTTTCCGTAAGGTGTATATTGCGATGTGATTATGTTTTTGTTTTGAGGATTCATATTTGCCATCATTCTGTCAAATGGCAGATAAAACAGGCCTGCAGCTATTAAAAACACGATAAGGGAGACAATTACACGTGATTTGCCGTAAATGACATGTATACACAGAAACAGCAGCAGGTTAATAAGCAGTATGATAAAAATTAACTGGCCGGTACTGGATTTATACAGTGTGCCTATGCTAAAAAGCAACCCTGCCATCACACTTCCTGAAGATTCCCATCCAAATGACCATGCTGCCGTATACCCCGCGTGGTTGTTGCTTATGTTTTGCCTGACAAGGTTGAAGATAAAGCCTGTGGCCAGACAGTAAGGCAAAAGAAGGCCAGCGCATATTAACATTGCCGCTGTAAGCCCTTTCGAAACTCCGGGCTCAAACAAAACATAATCAGCCAGGGACAAAGGAATTAAGCTGGTAAGGGTGAGTACACCATGAAGGAGAAAAATCCACGCCACAACAAGGACTGAACCATTTGAAAGGGCTTTAAGCCTAATCCGGGATCCGGCTGCAGTTGCAATCATCCAAATGCAAAAGACAAGGCCAATAACCAGTTCGTTACCGTTAAAGATGGTCAGGAATTCCCTGATGTAAATAAGCTGTGTAAGAATTGAGGTAAAACCCAGAACCACCAGGGCAGAAGTTAATCCGGCGGTTTTTTTTATGCTCATACTCAGTTCTCGGCAAAAATATATGCCTCATATATATACAATTCGGCATCTTTCCAGCCGTTCCAGCCAATACCAGCCTTGTCGCGGGCACAATGACCAAGAAAATTCTCAAGATCCCAGCCTGTTTGTGTAGCAACCTGTGGCAGAAAAGTGCCGCTTTTCCCGTCCTTTTTTATGTATATGCCATGCCTGCCCAATTCAATTTCATCAATGGAATATATTCGTCTAAGCGGGGTCAGGATGGAAATTTCAATATCCAACGCTGTCAGTTCGTCCTGCGTAACCTTGGGAAAGCGGTAGTCTCTTGTTGCAGATGAAATGGCTAGTTCCTGAATGGTCTTATATAACGGTTTGTCCGACTGGAATTGTCCGATACATCCCCGTAAATTGCCATGCTTGTTAAGGGTAACAAAGGCACCTGCAGGAATTTTCATATTATCTGTCAGTTGCGATGATTCAGGTTCCGGTGTTTTTCCGTTTTTAAGGTAGGTTTCAATGGTTACCCTTGCTATCCTCAATAACGTCTTTTTTTCCTGCTCAGTAAGGGAAAATTGGCTTCCTGATTCCATATTGGCACTAACCACACCATTTTTGCTGTTGGTTATGGCAATGGCATGGTAACCAACAACCCTGCTTTTACTGCCATAAGCCATATCGCCGGAATTCATGTAATTTATCTGATGGTACTTTACATTTTCCATATGTTCGGTGATGTAAAGCAACATAAGTACCGAAGTCCATCCACAAATACTGGTTGCCAGGTTTTTAATATCCTTGTCCTCATTGGTTTCGAGAACCTTTAAAAAATCGCCGGGATTATTTCTTATGATCGCCTTTGCCGTAAGTCCATCAATCATATTGGCCGCTTCATATTCAGGGTAATGCGAAAAATCAGTGCTTATAACAAAGAGGTTCTCGCTGTTGAAATACGGACTAAGTGCTTCCGCAATTTTCTTAATGGTACCGGTTCGGTTTGTGGCAATTACAATGGGAACAATCTGGATATTGTCTTTATAAATATACTGCAGGAAGGGAACCTGCACTTCGAGGCTATGCTCATTGATATGAACCTCCGGCAAGGAATAAAATTCCCGGGGATTGTCTTCTATGAGTTTTTTGGTAAGCGGCAGGTTCACCCTTGCCACACCCAGCGGTGTCAGAAAGTTGCCATCACTGTATAAAGCAGCACCATCAAAATTTGAATGATGACTCGATCCGATAATAAATACATTCTTATACCCGGCCTCCGGGGGTAACTGGTTAAAGGCTGAAGCAGCCACAGGGCCGGAATAAACATATCCGGCGTGGGGGGTTATTATGGCAACAATGTTATCCAGTTTCAGTGAAGGTGTTCCTGTTGAAATGAGCCTCTCCAGGTTTAACTCAAGTTCCTTTTGGTTTGCAGGATAAAAGGTTCCTGCAACTGCGGGTTTTCGGTTTTTAAGGGTGTCATTATCCATGGTTGTAACCGCAATAGGGTTTATTGGTAAAGGGTCGGTATGATTACCACACTGCGCAATACGCAGGAAAAAAGCCAAAATAAATAATCCCCACATTCTGAACATTACTTTCCTGTTTTAATAAAATTACACATTATTCTATGATTTTCAAGTTCTTTTTTGTGCAACTTTGCACCCAATTTTTCGCGTAATGAATAAAAAGGATACAACCATAAAAGTAGATGCTGACGCCGGTTTAATGCAGTTTCTTTTAAAGCATCTAAAAGGGAAGAACAGGGATAACATAAAATCGCTTTTGCGAAACAAGCAGGTTTGGATTAACAATTCGGCCGTTTCTCAATTTAACTTCCCGGTAACGGCTGGCCAGGAAATAACCATCCGGTGGGCACGCAAAAGTGATTTGCCATCATCAGAATACCTCAATATTGTTTTTGAAGATGACCATATCATTGTTGTTGAAAAAAAGGCAGGCCTGCTGTCGGTTTCAGATGGGAATGCGCATCTTACTGCACATGCGGTTCTGTCGGAATGGGTAATAAAACAAAATCCCAATTCCCGGGTATTCATCGTTCACAGGCTTGATCAATACACTTCGGGATTGCTTATGTTCGTTAAATCACAAGAAATTCAGAATATTTTCCGCAATGACTGGAAAAATTATATAAAAGAAAGAACCTACACTGCAGTGGTAGAAGGTGAAATGAATAAAATGAGTGGAAGTATCCGTTCCTATCTGTCTGAGAATGCAGCATTGGTTATGGTTTCAGGGCAAAATCCTGCAATTGGAAAATTCGCCCTGACCCATTACCGGGTGATTAAAACCGCCAAAGACTATTCCATGCTTGAAGTCAAACTTGAAACGGGAAGAAAAAATCAGATAAGGGTTCATATGCAGGATATTGGTCACCCGGTGGCTGGTGACAGAAAGTATGGAGCCAAAACCAATCCTGTTGGCAGACTCTGCTTGCATGCAACTATTTTGGCATTTATTCACCCTGTTACCAATGAAATATTGCGGTTTGAATCGAAAATACCCGGTGAGTTCACCCATTTATTTTAACATCTGCGATTATCTTTACAACCAATATTGGCGGTAAATGGAAGTATTTCTTCAGGTTGATAAGGCGACAAAGAATTATGGCGATATTCTGCTGTATAATGAAATCAGTTTTGTTATAAATAAAGGCGATAAAGTAGCCCTCATTGCACGGAATGGTACCGGTAAAACCACCTTGCTCAATACTCTTGCCGGAAAAGACACCTTTGATGAAGGGGCTTACTATGTAAACAGGGATATTAAAATCGGTTACCTCGAACAGGATCCACATTTTGAGCCTGATCAGACCCTGTTTGAAGCAGTTTTCGGATCATCGGGTAAATTGATGGAAACGGTAAGGGAATATGAAATTTCCCTGCACCAGCAAAATCAAAAGCTCCTTGATGAAGCCACGGCAAAAATGGATTATTATAATGCATGGGACTTGGAAGCCAAAATAAGACAAATTCTAAGTGTTTTTAATTTGCATGACGAGGATCAAAAAATTGCTGAGCTTTCAGGCGGACAGGTTAAGCGGCTTGCACTGGCTGTAGCACTCATTAATGAACCTGATTTTCTTATTCTGGATGAACCTACCAACCACCTCGATCTGGATATGGTTGAATGGCTCGAAGAATACCTGTCGCGCACTGCAACAACGTTGTTACTGGTTACCCACGACCGGTATTTTCTTGAGCGCGTGTGTAACCATATTTTGGAGCTTGATGAACATTCGATGTATTCCTATAAGGGAAATTACCGTGAATTTTTGCAAAAAAGGGAAGAACGAATCTTAAATAAGACACTCAGTGCAGAAAGGGCGCAAAACCTGTTGCGAAGGGAACTTGAATGGATAAGGCGAATGCCAAAAGCGCGGGGTACAAAGGCAAAATATCGCATCGATGCATTTTATGATTTGCAACGCAGGGCATCATATCAAAGAAAAGAGAGCAAGGTGGAGCTTAGTTCCAATTCAACACGCCTGGGAAGCAAAATTCTTGTCGTGGAAAATGTGGGCAAGCGTTTTGACAACAAAATTATCCTTGAAGATTTTGGATATACATTTACAAGGGGAGAGAAAATTGGAATTATTGGCCGTAATGGTACAGGCAAGACTACCTTCCTGAACATCATCATGGGCGAAATTCCCGCTGACAGCGGCAGTATTGAACAAGGTGAAACTGTTGTTTTTGGATATTATAAGCAGCAGGGTATGGAATTCAAGCCCGATCAGCGCGTAGTGGATGTTGTTCAGGAAATAGCGGAAGTGGTTGAGCAGGCCGATGGCAGTAAAATCAGCGTGGGACAAATGCTTACCAGGTTTCTTTTTCCTCCCGATCTGCAATATGTAAGGGTTGCACAGTTAAGTGGTGGTGAAAAACGAAGGCTCTACCTGCTGACCATACTTATGCGTAATCCCAATTTTATTGTGCTCGATGAACCTACCAATGATTTCGACATCGCAACACTTCAGATTCTTGAAGAATACCTGGCTACATTCAACGGATGTTTGATTATCGTGTCGCACGACCGTTTCTTTATGGATAAAATAGTTGACCACATGTTTATCTTTGAAGGAGACGGTGTGATATACGATTTTCCCGGCAACTATTCCGATTACCGTGCACAACAAAAGCTTCAGGATGCAGATAAGAAAAATGAAAAGCCATCCAGACCTAACGAGTTCCCATCCCGGAATAGTTCAAATGTGAGCACAGCAAAGAACAAGCGGACTTTTCGTGAAAAAAGAGAATTCGAACAATTAACCACCGATATTGCTGCCCTTGAAAATGAAAAATCTACCCTTGAAAATGAATTAAGCAGCGGCAAACTCAATACTAATGAATTAATCACCGGATCCAACCGTATAGCCGAAATTATCAGGCAACTCGATGAGAAAACCGACCGGTGGCTGGAACTGTCGGAATAAGCTGGTTAATAGGACCCATGAAGGCGGATATGCCTGATTACTTGTCCTGACTTTATGAAAGTTCCGTTATGGCAACCAGTAACATTGCAAAACGTGATTGATTCATTAAAATCGGGTTCCGGTGTCAGGCCTATAACTATCATATCGGCATCCGGTCTGCAATTGCAATTAACAAGTTTAAGAAACATGGTATCACAATGCGGACAATACAATTCATCTTTTACCCCTTCCTTTAATTCACCCGAAAGAATGGTCTTATCAAAATCGTCTTCAATGGCCGAAATAACAAATTCGCCTTCGGTTCCGGGTCGTTTAAATTTTATGCGAATACCGGGATATCCGTTAATTTTATTTTTTGAATCAATGATGCTGCAACCGTTCGGACAATATGCATGGCCAATGATATACCTTACATTTTCCTCACCTTTCTCCTTGACTTTCTTTTTATCCGTAATAGGAATTAACAAGCGGCCGTCTCTGTCGAATTTGTTCATCTATGAAAATTTGAATTCTAAGTTATAGTAAATATTTTAATTCTCTCATTTCTTCATAGGATTAACTGATTTATGAAGCTATTAAATAGAATACAAATGTTTGTTGAAGATTGTTTATGGTCTTTAATAAATCACCATAC
>CAZYDI010000009.1:32440-66076 GCA_964646255.1 uncultured Bacteroidales bacterium | reverse complement strand
TACCCCTTACAACGCTTCGTAAATTAATTTTCTTAACGTTTGCCGGAGTCGATTGTTTAAATCCTAGTACGAAGTGACCTCAATAAGACATAAACGTGTGCAATACCCCTAATTCATCTGGGGATTTTCGGGAAAATTTGACCACATCTGGAATTTCTTACCTAACCTGTTAAGGGTTTTATTCCAATACACCTTGTTCATTTTCGACATCACCTCATCAGGATGAATGTCTGCCACCACCCAGGCATTATCATTTAATTCATCCTCGAGTTGATTGGCCTGCCAGCCACTGTATCCGAGGAAGAACCGTATGTTTTCACCGGTAAGGCTGCCTGATTCAAGCAGCCGTTTGATTACATCAAATTCTCCGCCCCAATAGATATTGTCAAGGACCTTTATGCTTCCCGGAATAATATCACCAAGCATATGTATATAGTGTAATGTATTTGTCTGAACCGGACCACCTAAAGAAACAATCGTATTAACCGTGGGAAGGTCAGTCATAATTTCATTCACTTTCATATTTATGGGTTTGTTGAGCACAAAACCAACCGTTCCTTCGCTATTATGTTCGGTAATGAATACAATCGATCTCTTAAAGTAATTATCCATCAGGAAAGGCTCAGAAATGAGAATTCTGCCCTTCTGAGGAAGGAGCGTATTCCCGGTCTGAAAAAAATCATAATGGATTTGCATAATCTTTTTAGTGTTGATGTGCAAAATTCATTCCATTTATCAGGGGAACATAAATTTAAGGCGAATAGTTCAGTAATCAGTAAAGAGATCTTGCGATTTATGCAAAATTTTGCATGATATTTTATTACGTGAAATATTCCTGATAAATGTCATACATTAAACGACAGACCTGTAATAAGAATTATTTAAACACGGTTTAATTTTAGGTTTATTTTAGGAAAGAGGGGTAGTGGAAATTACTGCCCCTTTTGCTTTTTTATTATCTTGGGGGCAAAATCGGATATTATGATGGTACGAACTTTAGCTATCCTTGTATTTGTTGCCGTTATATTTTCATGTGGCAAGGAAAAAAATGTAACAAAGGAGTTTAATGATGATGGCACTCTGAAAAAGAAGACTGTATTTACTTCGCCTGACAATAGTGACTACAGGGAATATCTTTATTATGGAGATGAAAGTCCTCAGGAAATGCAGGAATATAAGGGAGGCCTCAGGCATGGACGCAATTTTGCCTATTATCCCAATGGTACCATCAAATCGGTTTACTATTACACCAATGGGAAGCTAACCAGTATTGGACGTTATTACAACGAAAAGGGCCAGGTTTCAGATAAGGGCTTGTTTATCAACGATAGCCTGGTTGCTAAAGAAGAGTTTTTTTACGATGGGAATTCAACCCGGATGAATGCGTTCTCAAAGATTAGCGGTGATTTTGAAGAGGCAGGTAACCTGTTTTTTAAAATATGGGGAAATGCTGATATGTACAACCAGGAGAGTTCGTATTTTTATATTGTTCATTCAATGGATTCAGTGGCATTGGGCGACAGCCTCAGGGTTGACATCAGGTTCATCGGAGGCGGAAAGGATGACGGATTGTCACTTACCCTTGGCAGCCTGGATGAAAACCTTCAGTTTACGCAAATGTATGTTGTGGAAAGTGATTCATTGGCCATCCAGTTTTATGTCAGTCCACGCCAGAAAGGCTATAACTTATTGACCGGTATATTATCGCTGGTATCTAAAAAACCAAGGCGCCCGTATACTGACTTCCTTTTTTACCATGATTTTCTGACGTATTGAATCCCTCTGAGCATACCTGACGCTCAAACAAATAATCGTAAAAATCAAGGAGTGAGGCAGAATGTTCCTTTTCTGCTGTGGATAAGCAGCCTATTCGTTGGTCCGCAACATTTCCCAGTTTGGCCTGAGGGATTTTACATCAACCTTTACAGGTCGCAGTTTACGGTATTTTTCCCTTTCTTCACATTGGGGACAGCGCAGGCCGAGTCTTATCATATGCCTGTTTTTACCAACCTCTGTTTCGGGGAATTTTCTCCCTAAAACAAGGATGTTGATACCCAGCAGGATAATAGATATTCCAACCACAATAACCGATATAATAATAACTGGCATCATACTGTAAAAATCTTGCTACAAAGGTACAAAGATTTAAAATTTTTTGCCACTGCAGGGAACATTCAAGGTGATCCTGCAATCAAATTAAGATTTTTATACAGGCTGTCCGGCATACCAGTATACGCTATTACAAGAGTCACAAAGAACAAACAGTAGGTTGCGCTGTTACTTACATGTTACTTCTTTTCAATTGATATGCTTCAACAGAATACGCTTATCCCTAAGAATTTCTCCGCGACGCCATCTTACAATGAAATCATTAATGATTACCGGCTGGCCCTGGTAAGCCGTCAATGCAGCATACTGGGCCGCAAGGAAGTGCTTACCGGCAAAGCCAAATTCGGAATCTTCGGTGATGGTAAAGAAATTGCCCAGATAGCTTATGCCAGGCAATTCAGGAATGGTGACTGGCGCTCTGGATATTATCGTGATCAGACGTTTATGATGGCAGCAGGCCTGCTAACTACCGAAGCGTTTTTTACTCAGCTCTACGGAACCACCGACCTCAAGCTGAACCCCGGAAATGCAGGCAGGTCTTTCAATAATCATTTTTCCACACCCAACATAAACATGCAGGGGGAATGGCTTGATTTAACAAGCCAGAAAAATTCCTCAGCTGATTTATCCCCTACGGCCAGCCATATCCCTAGATTGCTCGGGCTAGCCCTGGCCTCGAAGCTGGTGCGGAAAAATCCCGTGTTACAGGGGTATAAGCATATCAGTAGCGACGGTAATGAAGTTGCCTTTGGAACCATTGGGGATGCAAGTACCTCCGAAGGAGCATTTTTCGAAACCATTAATGCGGCCGGCGTATTGCAAATTCCAATGGCGGTTGCAGTTTGGGATGACGGGTATGGCATTTCGGTACCCGTATCGGTGCAAACGGTTAAATCGAGTATTTCCAAAGCACTGGGTGGTTTTGAAAAGGGTAATGATGAAAATGGCATCCTGATTTACAGCGTACAGGGTTGGAAGTATGAAGAATTGTGCAGCGTTTTCGAGGATGGTATTCAAAAATGCCGTACCGAACATGTACCTGTGCTATTTCATGTTAGCGAAATTACCCAACCCCAGGGACATTCTACATCAGGATCACATGAGCGCTATAAGTCGGAAGAAAGGCTCGCATGGGAAGCCGAATATGATTGCATAAGCCGGATGGAAGCATGGATGCTCGAAGAAAAAATCATCACCCCGACCCTCATCAACAAGTTGAAAAAAGCGGTTATCGAAGAAGTGGAAGAGGCACGTTTGCGGGCATGGGACCAATATCAATCGTTTATCAGGGAAGAAAGGGATGGGTTGCTTTCCATCACTGAAAATAAGCGGTGTGTTTGCGCAAACGAAGGTATCGATAAGATTCAGGTTTATACCAACAACCTCAGGCTAATTACCAATCCTATCAGAAAGGACAACCTGAGCACCGCAAAGAAAATTCTACGCTATGTTTGCGATGATTGTCCGCAGCGTGCATCGCTGAATGAAAGCCTCCAGCTGTGGATCAGGAAGCATAAACACATTGGGTATGAAAAATACAGCGCCAATTTGTACAACGAAACGGCGTACTCCGTATTGAATGTAGAACCTGTTAACCCCGTGTATAGTGAAGCATCACCCATGGTTGCAGGAAGGGAAATTCTGCGCAATAATTTTGATGCGCTGTTTGAAAAATATCCCTTATTGGTTGCCTTTGGTGAGGACGTAGGGAAAATAGGCGGCGTAAACCAAACCTATGAAGGCTTGCAGAAAAAATATGGCGATTTCCGGATTTTTGATACAGGCATCAGGGAAGCGGCTATCATAGGAAAAGGTATAGGATTGGCTTTACGCGGGTTCCGGCCGATTGCCGAAATCCAGTATTTTGATTACCTGCTGTACGCTTTGCAAGCGTTAAGCGACGATGTTGCCACCCTGCATTGGCGAACCGGTGGAGGTCAGTGTGTTCCCCTAATCATCAGCACCAGGGGGCACCGCCTTGAAGGCATTTGGCATTCGGGTTCGCCTTTAAGCATGGTTATTAATTCCATTAGGGGAATATATGTATGTGTGCCAAGAAACATGACCCAGGCTGCAGGATTTTACAATACCCTGCTCGAAGGACGTGATCCCGCATTGGTTATTGAGCCGCTTAATGCTTACAGATTGAAGGAAATGATGCCGGACAATGCCGGAGCATTCAGGATTCCCCTGGGTATGCCTGAAATCCTTGAAGAAGGGAATGACATAACCATAGTTACCTATGGTTCATGCGTACGCATAGCACAGGACGCCATAAAGCAATTAAACGATTTCAATATCAGCGTGGAGCTGATTGATGTGCAAACCTTGTTACCCTTTGACCTTAAAGAAACCATTGCAACTTCGGTAAAAAAAACCGGAAGGGTATTGTTTTTTGATGAGGATGTTCCCGGAGGGGCAACTGCATTTATGATGCAGCAGGTATTAGAGGTTCAGGGCGCATGGAAATACCTGGATATGGCACCGCGGACCTTATCGGCACGCGAGCACCGGCCTGCCTATACCACCGATGGGGATTATTTTTCAAATCCCAATGCCGAAGATGTTTTTGAGGCGGTCTACAGTATCATGCACGAGGCCAACCCGGCAAAATACAGGAATATTTTATAGGTAACGTTACGTTATAACCGGAACTTTTCTTCGAGAAAGGTCTTTAATTCACTGTATTCATGAATTACGGGAAATTCCGGATAATCGTTGATGACGTTCTGCGGAGGACGGAATAAAACGCCCTGGCTGGCTTCCTTTAACATATTGATATCATTGTAAGAATCACCAAAGGCGATTACTTCATAATTCATTCTTTTTAGTGCTGCCACCGTTTCCTTTTTAGCATTAGGCTGGCGCAGATTATATCCGGTGATTATGCCGTTGTTGTCAACCTCCAGGGAGTGGCAGAATAATGTTGGCCAGTCAAGCTGGTCCATTAGAGGCTCTGCAAATTCAACAAAAGTATCTGATACTACAATAAAGCGTGTTACGCGTTTCAGCCAGTTAATCATTTCGAGGGCGCCATGCAGGGGGCGAATGGTGGCAATAACACGTTGAATGTCGAGTAAAGTCAGGTTTTTAGCCTTGAGAATCTTAAGCCGGTATTGCATAAGTTCATCATAATCTTTTATATCGCGGGTGGTTAGCCTTAGTTCAGGTATACCCGTCCGTTCAGCCACATTGATCCATACCTCGGGTACCCAAACACCTTCAAGATCAGAACATACGGTATGCAATTTCTTCATAAAATTGATTTAAGATGTGATGACAAGATAGACATAATTTTCATTCAGGTATTTACCGGTTCCGGGATAGCAGATATTCTTTAAACTGGCTATACTGGTT
This sequence comes from uncultured Bacteroidales bacterium, assembly GCA_964646255.1. GTDB lineage: Bacteria > Bacteroidota > Bacteroidia > Bacteroidales > UBA10428 > UBA5072. The sequence continues at coordinate 60,610 of CAZYDI010000009.1, read as the reverse complement.
GTTGAGTTTGTCATATGATTCCTCGAGTTTATCGAGGCCCAAAAGCGATGGGGGTAAAGATGGATCAAGGTTGAGCACATTTCTTATCTGCTCGGGGAATTTTGCAGGATGGGCGGTTTCGAGGCATACAGCAAGCCGGTTTTCCGAAGCAGGAAAGTCTTTATAAAACTTTTGCAGTCCGGCCCATCCAACAGAACCATGAGGTTCGAGAATGATGTTGTAGGCTGAATAAACCTTTTGTATTGTTTCCCTTGTAAGTTCATCACTTATACTTACAGCATAGATGATATCATGCAATTGTTGCACATCGGGCTCCCTGGTAATATTGCCTTTTTCGTCCATTATCCCTCCGTACAACGATATAACGCGAGCCATGTTGCTGGGATGTCCTACATTCATAGCACTTGATATGCAATTACGCGACGGGTTTATAGTTGCATAATTACCGGTTTGCCAGTAAACGGGAACTTCATCGTTTTCATTGGTGGCAATAACGAACTTGCTTACGGGCAATCCCATTTTCATTGCCAGCAATCCACCCATCATGTTACCGAAATTGCCCGAAGGAATTGAAAACACCACCTTATCATCGGTAGAGCCGTTTGAAAGCTGCGACCATGCATAGAAATAATAAAACGATTGCGGCAGTAAACGGCCAATATTGATTGAGTTTGCTGAAGACAAGTTAAGTGAGGTGAGATCCGGATCAGAGAATGCCTGTTTTACCAGGGCCTGGCAATCGTCAAATTTACCATCGAGTCCGATAATTTTGATATTCCTTCGGAGGGTAGTCATTTGCTTGCGCTGGCGTGGCGTTACTTCATCAACCGGGAAAAGGATAACAACCTTAATATTGTCAAGGCCATAAAAGGCATTAGCAATGGCGCTTCCTGTATCACCCGATGTGGCGGTAAGGATAAGCATGTTTCTGTTCTGCTTTTTAAGGAAATGCTGCATTAACCTTCCCATCATTCTGGCCGCAAAATCCTTAAATGAAGCGGTAGGACCATTGTCCAGCCGCATAATATACTTCCTGTCCTTCACCCTCTCGAGGGGTACAGGGAAATTGTAGGCGTCATCAACAATTTGCCGTATATCAGCATCTTCCATCTCACCCTTTAAAAAGTTCCTGGCAATGGTATATGCGATGTCGGGGTAGGTTTTTCCGGCAAGCCTCCTGATGGCATCGTCGCTGAATGCAGGAATTTTATCGGGCATGAACAAACCTTTGTCAGGTGCCAGTCCCTTAAGCAATGCCTCACTAAAAGTAACTTTCTCTGCTTTGCCGTTTGTTGAGTAATAGCGTATTCTGTCGGATTCCATAAAACAGTATAATGAGGGCGCTAATTTAGTGAATTGAGGTGTTCAAAATTCTTTTCCGTGAAATCTGACAGCGAAGCAATTTTTAAATCCGAAAAATCAAATCGTGTAGAAGCAAAGTCAAAGCTGTCGGGGACGGTTACCAGTTTCATCCTTGCAGCTTTAGCCGCAATGGCCCCGTTAAACGAATCTTCAAACGCCAGGCAGTAAACCGGGTCGATGCCAAGCTTGCGTGCTGCCCCAATGTACAATGCCGGATGAGGTTTTCCCATCTCTTCATTTTCAGCAGAACTGATTATTTTAAAATACTCAAAGAGGTGAAATTTCTTTAGTGCGGTGGTGATGAGTTTTAAAGGTGATGAGGAGGATACCGCAATGGGCAGTTTTTTATCAACAAACAATTGCAATACATCCAGAAAACCATCCTTCAGGTCGGCTCTTTCCAGTATTAACCCTTGCATGGATTCCAAAATTTCCTTGTAGAGCTGAAATGTGCTTTTGCCTGTCCACCGGTAAACGTTATACCAGTACTGTACGGTATCGGGAGTGCTCAAACCGGTAGTCTGACGACACAGGGCGGGGGACAGTTCCACTCCAACCGACCTGAAAATGTTCATCTCTGCTTCAACCCACAATGGTTCAGAATCGATGATGACGCCGTCGAAATCAAAAATAATTGCTTTAATCATAAGTTTGAAAAGAATTTACACGTTGGCTACCCTGATGATATCTGCAAATACCCCGGCTGCTGTGACATCTGCACCGGCACCATACCCCCTGATCACCATTGGCTGATCATTGTATCGTAAGGTAGTGATTAATATAATGTTATTGCTGCCTTCGAGGGGATAGGCAGGATGGTCAAATCCTACCTCTGTTAACGCTATGGTGGCTTTACCATTGTCCAGGCATGCAACAAAACGAAGTTTCTTATTACCTGCAGCAAGTTTTTTTCTTCGTTCTTCAAAACCTTTGTTGAATTTCTCAACGGTGGGCCAGAATTCATCCAGTGTACCCCTGAAGCATTCTTCCGGCAGGAAAGGCATTATGTCGATATCTTTGTCTTCGAGTGCATATCCCGCTTCACGGGCAAGGATAAGTAATTTCCGCTTAACGTCGATTCCACTCAGGTCAATCCGTGGATCAGGCTCTGCGAAACCTGCATCCATCGACATTCTGATTGCCTTACTCAGTGAAATTTCCTCATTGATGGTATTGAAAATATAATTAAGGGTTCCCGACAGAACTGCTTCGAGCCGGATAATTTTATCGCCACTGCGGATTAAATCGTTCAGTGTGCTGATAATAGGAAGGCCTGCTCCTACATTGGTTTCAAACATAAACCTGACATTTTTTTCCCGCGCCAGTTTCTTAAGTTTGCTGTAGGTTGCATATTCCGAGGAGCAGGCAATTTTATTGGAAGTGACAACCGAAACAAAGGAATCCAAAACCTTATCATAGGTAGCTGCTACTTCAGCATCGGCGGTGCAATCGATGAAAACACTGTTGCGGAAATTAAGGTATTTCATTTTTTGAATGAACAATTCAATATCGGACCGTTCACCGTTCCTTTCCATCTCTTCCCTATAGGTTGCCAGGTTAATTCCATCCGGATTAAGGAGCATTAATTTGGAGCGGCAGATTCCGATTACATTGATTTTTAAATGGTGGTCGTTCATGAGCGTTTCCTGCTGATTCATAATCTGTTTCAACAGGTTTCCGCCAACAGTGCCGGTACCGGTCAGGTATAGGTGCAGTTCGCGGTAATGCGAAAGAAAGAATCCTTCATGGATAACGTTCAATGCTTTTTTGAGGTTTTCCTTCCGGATAACCACCGAAATGTTCAATTCCGACGATCCCTGGGCCGTTGCAATTACACTGATCCCGTTACGTCCAAGCGAAGTAAAGAGATTGGCCGAAATACCGGGTGTATTCTTCATTTGCTCACCCACAATGGCAATAACCGAAAGCTCCTTTTCGATGAGCATGTTAATCTCATTCCTGGTTTTCATCTCTACCTCAAATTCCGATTCAATGGCTTTTAATGCCTTTGCAGAATCGGTTGGCTGAAGGGCAAACGTTATTGAATATTCAGAGGATGCCTGGGTTATCAGAATGATATTAACATCCGTGCGGGCCAGGGTGCCAAAAAGGCGCGATGATATTCCCTTTACCCCTACCAAGCCTGCGCCCTGTATGGTGATCAGGTCGATGTCATCGATGGATGAAATGCCTTTGATGGAAGACTTTCCGGAACTTTTTGATTCCCTGGTTATTAAAGTGCCTTTACCCGAAGGATTAAGGATGTTCTTAATAAGCACATCGATGTTTTTGCTGTATACCGGGTGTATGGTTGGCGTATAAATAACTTCGGCACCAAAATGAGAAAGTTCCATGGCTTCGGAATAACTCAGCTGATCGATGGCCAGCGCTTTTGTCACTTTCCTTGGGTCGGCCGTCATGAAGCCATCGACATTGGTCCATATTTCAAGCTGTGATACCTCAAGAGCAGCAGCAATAATTGCAGCGCTATAATCGGAACCGCCCCTTCCCAACGTTGTGGTAACATTGTGTTCGCTGCTGGCAATGAATCCCGGCACAACGGCTGTTTTCTTGTAACGGTTGAACTGTGCCCTTATCAGCCGGTCCGACAATGGAAAGTTTACCTTTGCATTGCCGAAATTGTCATCGGTTTTAATAAGTCCTTTGGCATCTACCATCTCAGCATTTTCAAGAACATTGCTGATGATATAGCAGGACATGATTTCGCCGAAACTGAGAATTTTATCCTGGATCTTAGGGGTGAGGTCGTTTAATTGATACACTCCGTTAATAATGCTGATGAGGTCTTTAAGCCAGGTACTAACCTTGTTTAGAATTTTCTCACGGACAGGTTCTTCAAACAAGGTGTTGATGATATCCTGATGCTTGACCTCAATTTCAGTGTGTAGCCTGAAAAAGTTTTTATCACGTGTGGCTGCAAGGTGTGAAAGTTCAAGCAGCTTATCTGTTATACCATGGAGAGCAGAAACAACAATTACCACAGGGACGGTTTGAGAATTAACAATTTCCTTTACTTTAAGGATATTCTCAGCTGAATCAATGGCGTAACCACCGAATTTTAATACTTTCATCATCTGGTGATATTAACGGGATCAGGCTTTAAAAGTACTACAGAAATGGGGATAAAACAAATTGAACAATTGTTTCAGATGGTTTCACTTATTTCACATGGTTTCAGGTGGTTTCTGTCCGTTTGACCTGATGCCGGTCGAAGCGTTGTCTGCAGGTCCGTTGGTCTGCAGGTCTGGCTTTTTAGCGTTTTAGCTTTTTAGCGTTTTTGCCGCTCTACGCTCTCTCGCTCTCCCGGCCTTCTGGTCTTCGATCTTGGCTCTTGAATCCTGGATTTTGGATTTTGGATCCTGGATCCTGGATCTTCGGTTTTTGAGCCTTCAGCCTCCAGCTTAAACTCCTGAAACATGAAACCCTGAAACATATACTTTTCATTCTCTTGCTTCCAGGGCTTTTTTCACCGATCCATGCCTGAGCAGCAAATCATGAGCAGTTTCGTAATCCACATCCAGTTCTTCCATAAGCATGCGGGTGCCTCTGTTTATAAGCTTTTGGTTGGTAAGCTGCATGTTTACCATTTTATTTCCCCTAACCTTGCCAAGCTTTACCATAAGGGTGGTAGAAATTATGTTCAGGATCATTTTCTGCGCCGTTCCTGATTTCATGCGGGTACTCCCCGTTATAAACTCGGGCCCTGCAATGGCTTCTACAGGATATTTACAGCTTTTTGCCAGTAATGATCCCGGGTTACATGTGATGCACCCTGTAAGGATACCGTTTATACCAGCATTACGGATGGCACTTACTACGTAGGGAGTCGTTCCCGATGCTGCTATGCCAATTAAGCTGTCTTTTTCACTTATTCCTTTGCTTTTCAGCTCTTCCCACCCTTTATCCACATCATCTTCCGCATTTTCCACTGATTTTCTTAACGCAACATCACCACCGGCAATTAATGCGATCACCAATTCATGCGATACACCATAAGTGGGAGGCAGCTCTGATGCGTCGAGAACACCCAGCCTGCCGCTGGTGCCTGCTCCAATATAAAACAAGCGCCCTCCTTTTTTCATTCGTTCAAGTATGGCATTTACCAGATTCTCAATTTGCGGAATAACATCACGCACTGCCTGATGCACAAAGGCATCTTCTTTATTAATGCCTGAAATAAGTTCAATTACTGACAAGGCTTCAAGGTTCCTGACTACTGAGGGAGATTCAGTGATGCTTACGTTTTTTGTTTGTTTACGGGCTGGCATTCGGCGGGTATTTAGGGTTCGGAATGAAAGCGCATCAGACCTTCCATGGGTGAAGATATTATTTTACCAATGGTAAATCCGGTTTGGGAAGCGGCTTCTTTAAGCAGTGAACTGAAGTAGAAGGCAATACTGCCTGAAAAATGAACAGGAAGCCGCGATGATTCAGGGTATTGCTTAATATTTCTTTCAAAGAACTCAATAAAACTGCTTTTCACTATACCGGACAATGCCGGTTCGTGAATATGTTCATGAATGAACCGGGTGAACTGCGCAAGGAATCTGTTGGGAAAAGGCTCTTTATATATGCGTTGAATAATTTCATGCGGCTGAAGGACATACTGACTGTAGAACAGTTCCTTTATCCTTTCAGAAAGCTGGTTTTTCATTAAATCGGCGATAAACTTTTTCCCAAGCACTGCCCCGCTTCCTTCGTCACCAATGATATATCCGAGGGGTGAAACATTGGCCTGAATATCACGTCCGTCATAGTAACACGAATTGGAACCTGTGCCAAGAATGCAGGCAATGCCTTCTTCATGTCCGCATAAGGCACGGGCAGCGCCCATCATATCGGTATATACATCAATGTTTTCGCACCTGAAAAATGATCCCAGTGATCTTCGTATTTTATTGCTGAAATATTCATTGATACACCCGGCGCCATAAAAATAAATTGCATCAATATCCTGTTTACCTATGGAGAACTCCTTTTCAAATATAACGGTGATTTCTTGTTCATCCTGGTATACGGGATTTATACCGGAGGTACTCTTCCGCTGAACATCTCCATTCATGTTCAACAAGCACCAGTCGGTTTTTGTCGATCCCGCGTCAGCGATCAGTTTCATAGGCGTATAAAATGCCGGGAGGCAATAATGTAAGTGAATCAAAGATAATAAAAAGCCGTCCAATGTTATGGCAATATCCGGGGTTGAAATTTTTATCCGTACATTTGGTAATGTGCACTTGTAAAGCGTTGTCAATGAAAATCAGGCTAATGTTGGCGTTAAGCATGCTTCTGAATCATGCTTCTTTTGCCGGAGATAATCCCAAAAGGCTCGAGCGTAAAGCGATGAAGAAGGCAGATTATGTCGAAACATTTTTCAGGCATTGGGAAAACCTTGGAATCATAAAAATCGATAGCATCCGGGCTGAAACTGCAACTCAGCATTTGAATGTATACCTTAATACGGTTGCCATACAGGTTCCGGCGCGAGAGGATTGGATCGGCATATTGAAAGAAAAATACAAGGAGGCGTTGGGAAGGAGGTTTGATGAGTATAATATGGTTTTCTGGACAAATGGGAGGGTTTTTGAGGAATACATACCCAATGCATTGCGCAGCGCTGAAAAAATCGACCATGCAAGAATCAGGAAGAAGCATACAGGGTCTCCGCTCAAAAAGGATCTCCATCAGCCGCAGTTTGGCAGCGGATTAGGCGGTTCACACCTAGCCATATGGCCAAGTCATGGATTATTCTATGATCAGCAAACCGATCGCTGGCAATGGCAAAGGGCCCGATTATGGCAGACAGTGGAAGATATTTTCCCCTGGTCATTTACCATCGGTTATTTGGTTCCCATGCTTGAAAATGCAGGTGCTGTTGTTCTCATGCCCAGGGAGAGGGATCCCGGAGACATTGAGGTTGTTGTTGATCATGATGCCTTTTTCGGGAGTGGCATGCTTTTCACTAACGGTTCCTGGGATACAAGTGAGTATGCTGGTTTTAAGTGGTCCGACACCCTGTACGACGGCCAGAACCCCTTCAGGCTGGGAAAGAGTATGTCTGTTTCTGTGATTCCTGAAGATACCCTGTCTGTAACCTATGTTCCTCATTTTCCGGTTTCGCGTGATTATGCCGTATATGTTTCTTATGCGCGAACTGCAGAATGCATCAGCAATGCCCGGTATACCGTTAACCATTCGGGCGGTAAAGCTGAATTTACCGTTAACCAGTGCATGGGAGCAGGTACGTGGGTTTATCTTGGAAAATACCGTTTTAACAGCGGCAGTGATGCGCAAAGGGGTGCTGTGGTTTTAAAGGGAACCGGAACAAAGGGGATTTTGAGTGCAGATGCGGTAAAGTTTGGTGGCGGTATGGGAAATGTAGCCCGAAAACCCGCTTCAGATAATGGTAACCTTGCAAAGCCATACATAATAAGCGGAAAGCCAAGGTGGATGGAGGGATCGCGCTATTTCCTCCAATATTCAGGATTACCTGATACCTTGGTTTACAACCTTCATAAAAATAAAAATGATTATAACGACGACTATATGTCTCGACCCGAGTGGGTAAATTATTTGATAGGATCTTCACTGCCGCAATACAACAGCAGGTATGATTCCGGTTTTGGAATCCCGGTAGACCTATCCCTTGCATTTCATACCGATGCGGGTACCAGCATGGGTGATACCACAATAGGCACATTGGGTATATACAGTACCAAACGCAACAATGGAATATTTCCGGATGGGCAATCAAAACTTGCAAGCAGGGATCTTACCGATCTTGTTCAGTCGCAGATAACGGATGATATCAGAAAACTTGTTGATCCGCGCTGGACCCGCAGGGGCTTGTGGGACAGGGAATACTCCGAAGCCTGGCGTCCTGTTGTTCCATCCATGCTGCTTGAATTGCTATCGCATCAGAACCTTGCTGACATGAAATACGGATTGGATCCTCGGTTTAAATTTATCGCGGCACGGTCAATATATAAAGGCATATTGAGGTATTATACCTCCGGCGAGAGAAGGCCGGCAATTGTTCAACCTTTGCCACCTGATAACCTGGCCATGCAAATTACCGGAGCCAAAAAAATCAGGTTGTCATGGAACGGTGTTGATGATCCTATTGAGCCAACGGCTATGCCCCGGTATTTCAGGGTTTATATGAAAACCGGCGACAATGGTTTTGATGAAGGAAAAATTACATCTGAACAGGATATGGAAGTTGAACTGCCTTCATTCGGGGTTGTTTACAGTTTTCGTGTTACTGCCCTAAACGAAGGCGGTGAAAGCTTCCCCTCAGAAACCCTGTCAGCCGGAGTTATTGAAAATGATGCCAGGCCTGTGCTGGTGGTAAATGCATTTGACCGGATTTGTGGTCCTGCTTTTTTTGATAAAGGCGATATGGCAGGAATAGCCTGGTGGGAAGATGAAGGTGTTCCTTATATCGTTGATCACAGTTTCACCGGGTTTCAGTATAATTTCGACAGGAATGCCGAATGGTTGCACGATGACAGTCCCGGCTGGGGAGCAAGCAGCGCTGCGTATGAGGCCATCGCCATTGCCGGCAATACTTTTTCATATCCCGAAATTCATGGCAAGGCAATATTGAACGCCGGCCGGTCATTTATTTCAGTCAGTGACGAAGCATTTCAAAAACATGCTTATCAGGTTGCCGGATTTGACGCTATTGATGTAATCTTTGGTGAGGAGAGAACTACCCGGTCGGTTGGTGCGAAAATAGAAAGCGAATTCGCCGTTTTTAATCCTGTCATAGCCGGTAAGCTTAGAGACTTTACTGCTTCCGGTGGCCATGTATTCATTTCGGGTGCTTATATTGGCACCGACATGACCCAGAGAAATGATACGGCATCCATTTTTTTTGCTGCTGACGTGCTTCACTATACCTGGAGGAGCAGCCATGCAACAACCACAGGCAAGGTATATGCAACCACAGAGGGTTTGCAAATTTGTCCACCGCTGCTGCATTTTAATACCGATATGGATAAGGATTTTTACCGGGTTGAATCGCCTGATGCCATAGAACCTTTGGGTGAGGGGGCAATAAGGATATGCCGCTACAGTTCGGGGAATGCAAGCGCCGGTGTCGCCTATGCCGGCAATTATAAATCGGTGGCACTGGGATTTCCGTTTGAGACAATAACCGACGAAGGGGAGCGAAGCCTGCTCATGAAAATGATTCTGGATTTCTTTTTTGACAAGGAAGGGAATTGAATATGCTTTTTTGTTATCATTGTTTGTAATATCAATTGATGGGTTGGGTTAACACAATCAATGGAAAATACTGCTTAATAGATGAAAAGTTCTGCTTATTCCGTGTACTTGCCGGCAGGCAGTGCGACTGATTTAATGTTCAATTTGAATGAATTTTCTGCACCGGCGGCCCGTGTTTTTGTGCTTGCCGGTGAAGACCAGGTGACAGACAACGCTATCGACCCTGCTTCCATCATTCGTGTTTCTTCTTTATTTTCGACAGACACGTTGAAGAAAATTGCCTTGCACGTCAGCACTGAATACTTTTTTTTATACACCAAGTCCCTTCCTGTTAAGCTGGGCGCCCATGCCATTCAGCGGATGATTCGTATTGCCGGCGACACATCATCATCAATGGTATATTCGGATTATTATGCCATAAAGGATAATGTCATTATGGCCAACCCTGTAATTGAATACCAGGAAGGCAGTCTCCGGGACGACTTCAATTTTGGCTCATTGATTTTGTTTGAAACAGCAGCATTTATAGAATCGGTGAACAGGATAACCGCGTCCTTTTACTTTGCGGGCCTGTATGATCTGAGACTGAAGCTAAGCCAGAAATACCGCGTTTTTCGCATTGCAGAGTATTTATATACCGAAACGGAAGCGGATACAAGAAAAAGCGGCGAAAAGCAGTTCGATTATGTCAATCCCAGAAACAGGGAGGTTCAGGTTGAAATGGAAAAAGCTTGCACACTCCACCTGAAAGCTATTGGTGGATGGCTTGAGCCGCGTTTTCGGGCTATAGATTTTAACGATACAGGGTTCGGGCATGAAGCTTCTGTTATCATTCCTGTAAGAAATCGCGAAAAAACCATAGCCGATGCCGTTCATTCGGTGCTTATGCAAAAAACGCCATTTACATTCAATATAATTGTTGTGGACAATCATTCAACCGATCGCACATCGGAAATTATAAGTAATGCAGGAAAAAACGACAGCCGTGTGGTTCATGTTATCCCCCGCGTGAACAATCTTGGCATTGGCGGATGCTGGAATGAAGCCGTTTTTCATCCCCGGTGCGGAAAATTTGCTGTGCAGCTCGACAGTGATGACTTATACATTGATGACGATGTGCTGAGGAAAATAGTGGATGGTTTTTATGCACAACAGTGTGCCATGCTTATCGGATCGTACAAGATGGTAAATTTCAGGCTGGAAGAAATTCCTCCCGGAATTATTGACCACAGGGAGTGGACGCCCGATAACGGAAGGAACAATGCATTGCGCATTAATGGTCTGGGAGCTCCACGGGCATTTTATACCCCCATCATACGCAGTATTACAGTGCCTGATGTGAGTTATGGTGAAGATTATGCCCTTGCGCTTCAAATAAGCAGGTATTACAAGATTGGCAGAATTTATGAACCGCTTTACTTATGCAGGCGATGGGAAGAAAACTCCGATGCAGCCCTTGATATTCATAAGGTAAATACCTATAATTTTTACAAAGATAAGATCAGAACCGTTGAATTGCTCGCAAGGCAGCGGTATATCAGGGAAGGTCAGAAATGAGCAGGGTTATGGACATCGGGAATTTTTATGACAGCCAGCTGAAAGAGTGGGAGCTGGCCCGTGACAATTATTCCGCGCTTTCACAGGTTTTAACCAGGCCCGTTGTTACCGGGGACTTCACATTACTCGTGCAATACAATCCGGGGCGAATAATTTCCTCTTCGGCAAAGGTCGACGCTAAAACCATTAATAGCAGGCCATGTTTCCTGTGTTCGCACAACAGGCCGGTTGAGCAAAAAACACTGGAATGCACGGATGGTATCTTTCTTCTGGTAAATCCTTACCCGATTTTTCCTCACCATTTTACCCTTGTCTCCGTTAGCCATATGCCGCAGCGCATCATGGGACATGTCGGCAGTCTTTTAAACATTGTACAAATGTTGCCCGGTTATACGGTGATTTATAATGGTCCTGCATGCGGGGCCTCTGCGCCTGACCATTTTCACTTTCAGGCTGTTCCAAAAGATGTTTTGCCGCTTGAAGGTTTCTGGATGAAGCAATTTACCTGTCAATTTTCGCTAAAAGGCACACAGGTATTCACCTCGTCGGGTTACCCGGGCAGTATTGTCACCCTTGTGGGAAGCGATGTCAAAAACATGCTGCATGTTTTTGAAATGCTTTATCAGATACTTTCAGAAGCTTCCGGAACATCCGATGAGCCCATGATGAATATTCTGGCTAGCTACCGCCAGCACAAATGTATAATCCATGTGATACCAAGGCGAAAACACAGGCCTGACCAGTACTATGAAACAGGGGGCAGTCAGCTTCTGCTTAGTCCTGCAAGTATCGACATGGGAGGAGTGCTGGTGATGCCAAGAGAAGAGGATTATAACCGCGTTACCGGGGAGCTGGCGGAAGACATATTTAACCAGGTTTGCATGGATGATGTATTTATTACAGATGTCATTACAAAATTGAAAGTCACCTATGACCATCAATAGCCAGGTTCCAACAGTGCGTGTTGGAATTGTAACCGCACCCGAAATAGGAATATTGCTTGTGGGAGATTATATCGACACCACCAGCAAACGTGTCATTACCGGAGAATTTAAAGTTAAGGCAGGTGAGGAAGTTTGCCTTGAACCGGTTCACCATGAGTTAAGCAGCTTCAGGATATACAATGTAACGATAGGGATTGGATTTCACTGGCAGAAAAAGGAGGATCAGGTTTTCAGGGGAGGCTTTTACACCATCACCCGTGATGGTAATGTTACGCTGGTTAATGTAATTTCGGTAGAAGAGTACCTGTTGAGTGTTATTTCATCTGAAATGCGTGCAACTTCACCCATAGGCCTTTTAAAAGCACATGCGGTAATTTCGCGCAGCTGGTTATTGGCACAAATCCACAAGGGAAAGCTAATAGCACAAAAGCATAAATCCCAAACAGCCTATACGCAAAGCGAAAATGAAATCATTGCCTGGTATGACAGGGAAGATCACAGGGATTTTGATGTCTGTGCCGATGACCATTGCCAGCGCTATCAGGGCATAACACGCGCCTATACCAATGAAGTGCAGAAGGCCATACATGAAACACGGGGTGAAGTGCTGCAATACAATGGTGAATTGTGTGATACACGATTTTCAAAGTGTTGCGGTGGCATTACAGAGCGTTTTGAGAATGTATGGGAGCCTGTTGCTCATGGATACCTCACCAGTATAGCCGATGGTAAGGGAGGGCATGATTTGCCTGATCTGAAGGAAGAGAGTGAATCAAGAAAATGGATCACGTCAGCACCCGAGGCATTCTGTAATACCAATAGCCCGGCAATTTTATCACAGGTGTTGAATGACTATGACCAGACTACACAGGATTTTTACCGGTGGACTGTTGAGTACAATGCAGAGGATCTGGGAAAGCTAATCCTTGAAAAAACCGGTATCGACTTTGGCAGCATTATTGATCTTGTACCATTAAAGCGAGGCCAATCGGGGCGCATAATAAAACTTAAAATTTCCGGTTTAAAAAAGGAGATGATTATTGGCAAGGAATTGGAAATAAGGAAGGCCCTTTCCAAAACGCATTTATACAGTTCAGCATTTGTGGTGGACAAAAGAAAGGCCGGAGATGATGTATTTTTTACGCTGCATGGAGCAGGGTGGGGGCATGGTGTGGGGTTGTGCCAGATTGGTGCTGCGGTGATGGGCAACAGCGGCTATACCTATAAAGAAATTCTTGAACACTATTTCAGGGGTGCACACATTGAAAAACAATATTAAATAACCGGATATGCTTGATAAGCTTAACCGAAATCCATGGCTCTGGATACCTACGCTTTATCTGTTTCAGGGTATTCCCTACAGCATAATTCAGACCACTTCCCTGCTGATGTATAAAACCATGGGGATATCCGTGGGTGCCCTGGCGTTCTGGACAAGTATACTGTATTTGCCATGGACGATTAAACCACTCTGGAGTCCTTATGTGGAAATAGTTTCAACAAAACGCAACTGGATTGTTGTTACACAAATTCTGCTTGGAATTACCTTTATCCTTGCGGGAATGGTGATGCCCCTGAATTTCTTTTTTGCATTGTCGCTTGGGATATTTGCCGTAGCGGCGGTAGCCTCGGCCAGCCATGACATTGCAGCCGACGGATTTTATATGGACGCCCTTGATCAGCACAGGCAATCTTTTTTTGTGGGCATCCGCAGTACATTTTACAGGATTGCAATGCTTACCGCTGCAGGCCTTATACCCCTAATTGCGGGTATTGTGCAGGAAAAAAGCGGATTGCAGCCGGAGATACTCACTGTGAATGCCATAAGCAGTGTGCAGGATTCCGTCAGGAATGCAGAATCACTTGCGCCTGCACAAACCGGAAAACCCGGAATAAAAGTATCACAGCACAACCTTTATGTTTCATTGTATGATAAAACAACCGCACGGGCCGATACCGGCAGTGTATATATTTCGCTTACTGCCCCGCCTGAACCGGATGAAAAATTAACCCTGAGCATTACCTATAAATCGGGTAGCAAGGATATTAAGCCTGCAAAAAACCAGTCCCTGGCATTTGAATTCACCCGTGAAAACTGGAATAAGCCGGTCAGGCTCTCGTTTACAGTGGATGCAAACCTTGCCAGCCCTGTATCGGCCCAATATAAGCTTTCTGCCGGAAATATTGCATTCAGCTGGTCGGTAGCCCTTGCCTTATTGGGCATATTTCTGCTGATTCTGGGTATATATCACAGGTTCTTACTTCCATATCCTGCCGAGGCAAAGGCGGCCACAACCGTTAATCTCAGGGTGTATGCCGATGTTTTTGTTTCATTCTTTAAAAAGCCCGGTATTGTGGCGGCCTTGTTGTTTCTTTTGTTGTACCGATTCGGTGAAGCACAGAGCATCAAAATTACCACTCCTTTTCTGGTAGATTCACGGTCGGCAGGTGGAATCGGACTTACATCGGCCCAGTATGGCATTGCTTATGGAACCATTGGCATGATTGCACTAACCATCGGCGGCATTCTCGGCGGCATTCTTGCGTCAAAATTCGGATTAAAGAGGCTTATCTGGGTAATGGCCTTAAGCATGAACCTGCCCAATATCGGATTGTTTTATATTGCCGTTACACAGCCCATGCCAACTGACATAATGGTGTATGCAGCCATTATACTGGAACAGTTTGGTTATGGATTTGGGTTTACAGCCTATATGCTTTTTATGCTCCATTTTGTAGGCGACAGCAAATACAAAACAGCCGAATATGCCATATGCACCTCCATCATGGCCTTTGGTATGTTGCTTCCGGGATTGGCATCAGGATTCATTGAAGAATGGCTCGGATACAGGCAGTTTTTTATTTATGTTTTATTCTGTACGTTGCCGGGAATGGCCCTGATCCCTTTTCTGAAGATTTCACCTGAATTCGGTAAAAAGGCAAAATAAGCATTTGTTCCGTATGGAAAAACATATCATTATGCTGTTGTTGGTATTGTGGTCAGGAACGATACTCATTACTGCGCAGGAAAGTTCGCGCCGTGAAATGCGTGCTGTTTGGATTGCCACTGTAGAAAACATCGATTGGCCTTCGTCATCGGGCATTTCAACCACTCAGCAAAAGCGAGAGTTAATGGAATTGCTCAACCTGGTTAAAGCCTGTAATCTGAACACTGTTGTATTTCAGATAAGGCCCGCTGCTGATGCTTTTTATGATTCAGCATATGAGCCATGGTCGAAATGGTTAACGGGACAGCAGGGAAGAGCACCGGAACCCTTTTATGATCCCTTGAAATTCATAATAAATGAATGCAGAAAAAGAGGGCTCGATGTCCATGCATGGATTAATCCCTACAGGGCTGTTAAAGATACCGGGAAGCATAAAGCAATCCATGGGCATATAACCCACCGCCATCCTGAGTGGTTTGTTACCTATGGTCCGACGGTCTATTTTGATCCTGCCCTGCCGGAAGTCCGGGATTATGTTTCACGGATAGTGAGTGATGTTGTGAAGCGTTATGACGTTGACGCCATTCATATGGATGACTATTTTTATCCTTACCGTATAGCCGGAAAGCAGTTTCCCGACGATAGCTCGTTTGCCAGATACCGGGGAAACTTCGCCGAAAGTGAACGAGATGATTGGCGGCGGAACAATGTCGACCTGATCATTCAGCAATTGGCCGACAGTATAAGGAAGATAAAGCCATGGGTGGAATTTGGCATTTCTCCTTTTGGGGTATGGCGAAATTCAAGCCGCGACACCAGCGGATCACAAACAAAAGCCGGCCAAACCAACCATGATGATTTGTTTGCTGATATATTAAAATGGCAGAAAAACGGGTGGATCGATTATGTTGTTCCCCAATTATACTGGCACATTGGCTTCAGCATAGCCGACTACAGCGTGCTTACCGAATGGTGGAGCCGTAATGCCTATGATTGCCCGTTATATATCGGACAGGCTTTTTACCGCATTGATAAAAGAGCTGAAGTAAAAGCATGGCGCAGTGCAAAGGAAATTACAAGGCAGGTAGCGTTAAACAGGCAGTATTCCGGCATCAGGGGCAGTATGTTTTATAGCGCCAGGTATCTTCGGACAAACCCGTCGCGGTTGCATCAGAACCTGAAAAAGATATACCCTCACAAGGTCCTGGCTCCCGTAAATCCGCGCATAACTGCTGAATTACCCGATGCTCCCTATAACGCCCTGGTATACGAAAGTAAGGACTCCATTATGTTGAGCTGGGCTAAACCAGTCCATGCCAAGCAATTTGTTGTATACAAGTTTCGCACCGGAAAGCCGGCAGATCGGTACAATCCGGAACATATTCATTGTATAACAGCTGATACTGCCATAACAATACCTGATCATTGCCGCACCAGGTTACGCAGGTACTATTATGTGGTGACATCCTTAAGCCGGACCAATGCAGAAAGCGGTCCGGTGTATTTCAGCAGGAAAGAGCGTTAGCCATTCTGCAAGTTCCATAAGATAAATGGCCTCATCACATATTCCCCGGCGACCAGTTTTTTTTCGATATATTTGCAACCTTTCCCGTTTTTTTCTGTCATTATAGAAAGACCCTAAAACTTAACCTATGCTCAAAATTTACATTTCAGCCTTATTGCTGTTATATTCAGTTACCACAAGAAGTCAGTCTGCTCATGATTTATTTGATCCGCAAAAGCCCGATATCACTTACCTGGGGATTGATTATTCCCATGTGAAACTCATCGGCAATTTCTCCGAGTTTATGGAAGCCGGAAACAGGAATGTACTGGATATCAGGGACCGGTATTTTAATTCGTGGAACATGGTAGTGGTTAATGAACGCGAGAAGTACAATATCGGAAAGATGTTGCGGAAAAGCGACGTGTTCTATGATATTGAAATGATCAAAATGATCAATTCCAAAACCAACCTTGAGGAATTGGAAGGACTCAATTGTGAGAAATTCACACTGGAGGATATTCAGGAATTTGTGTCGGCTTATGACTTTAGCGAAAAATCAGGAACCGGGGTTGTTTTTATTGCCGAATGCCTGAATAAGAGTGCGGTTGAAGCCATCTACCATTTTGTGGCCATCGACATGGCGACGTCGAAAGTAGTTTTTCATCGCCGGCTTAGGGGAGAACCCAAGGGATTTGGTTTAAGGAATTATTGGATTAATTCACTCCACAAAATTGTTGAAGACATCACCTATTTCTATTACGGTGAATGGAAGCACACGGCCGAAGAATTAAAAGCAGAGGAAGTATAGAGGTTATTTCCTATACTTTTACACTTTCGGCTGAAATATTCCTGTCGACTTTTTTTATCAATCCCTGTAAAACAGTACCGGGGCCAACTTCATAGAAACTAACCGCACCGTCGGCAAGCATATTCTTAACTGTTTGTGTCCACTTTACGGGAGCAGTAAGCTGAGCCTTGATGTTTTCACGAATTACTGCAGGATCAACGGATGGCCTTGCCGTTACATTCTGGTAAACAGGGCACCTGGGTTTAACAATTTCTGCTGCATCAATGGCTTTTTCAAGATCAATTCTGGCCGGCTCCATCAGGGGTGAATGGAATGCGCCACCAACCGATAATTTTAATGCTCTTTTGGCTCCTGCTGCGGTTAGCCTGGAAATGGCAGCATCAATACCTTCAATTGATCCTGATATAACAATCTGTCCCGGGCTGTTATAGTTTGCGGGAACCACTACAGCATCAATTTCACTGCATACTTTCTCTACAACCTCATCTTCGAGGCCGAGAATGGCAGCCATGGTCGACTGTTGAAGTTCGCATGCTTTTTGCATGGCCATGGCACGCTGTGAAACAAGCCGTAAGCCGTTTTCAAATGAAAGCGCACCGGAAGCAACCAGTGCGGAGAACTCACCCAGCGAATGTCCCGCAACCATATCGGGTTGAAAATTTTCGGCCAGCATACGCGCCAGAACAACAGAGTGAAGAAATATGGAAGGCTGGGTAACTTTTGTCTGTCTCAGGTCTTCATCAGTTCCGGCAAACATAAGGTCTGTGATACGAAATCCCAGAATACCATTGGCTTGTTCAAATAATTCCCTGGCCTGGGGAAAACCTTCGTAAAGATCCTTGCCCATTCCTATAAACTGTGCACCCTGTCCGGGAAATACGTATGCTTTCATTTTTAAGGTTTTTAATTATCGGAAGACAAAAGTAATTACTCTTGCCTTAAATCCAAATAAAACATTGGTTCAGAATCTACCCAGGGCCAGCATCACCAGTGAACAGTCATGCACAACTTTTACATTATAACTTTCAAGCATGTCTTCGAATTCCTCGCTTTCGGTGCCGGGATTGAATATTACGCGCTTCGGTCGTAATGAAAGAACATAATCGAATATCTCACCCTGATGCATGGGTGAAACATACATAAGGACAGAATGAACATCCTGTAATTCCGGTTGATCGGTCCTTATAGGAATATCTCCGATAAATCCCTCTTTTTTGCCAATTGCCACAACATCATAATGATAACTTACCAATTTGCTTACAGCCCTATAAGAATATCTGTCAGGATTGCTGCTTGCTCCCAAAACTACCATCAGGCTCATACAACTTTTTGAATAAGTGCAACCGCATATGCGCTAATTCCTTTTTCTTCGCCAACAAAACCCAGTTTTTCGGTAGTTGTCGCTTTAATGGAGATATTTCCCGGATCTGTTTTGATGACTTCCGCCAGGCAGACAACCATGGCAGGAATGTAATCCTTGATTTTAGGGCGCTGGAGGCAAAGGGTACTGTCGATGTTGCCTGTTTGGTAACCATGAGCCTCAAGGATGCCCACTGTTTTTTTCAGCAACACAACGCTGCTGATTCCTTTGAATTCATCGGAGGTATCGGGAAAATGCACGCCGATATCACCAAGCGCTGCAGCGCCAAGCAATGCATCACATATGGCATGGATCAGTACATCGCCATCGGAATGGGCAAGAGAACCTTTATGATGTGGAATGGAAACACCGCCCAAAATGAGTGACCGGCCTTCGGCTAGCTGGTGAACATCATACCCGAACCCAATCCTGAACGGCATAGCCATATTCGTTAGTCATTAAACAGAAATCCAATGGTAAACCGCATGGTATTGGCAAGAGGATTGCTTCTTCCGGTGGTTGATATAAGGTAAGAATAATCCAGAGAGAACACATTGAGTTTCAGGCCAATTCCCACTGCAAAGAATTTACGGTTTCCTTTTTCGGCGCTTTCATGGAAATATCCGCCCCTGATGGCAAATTGTTCCCTGTACCAGTATTCCAGGCCAACTGAATAGATGATTTCCTGCATTTCTTCCCTGAATCCGTCCGGAGCATCGTAAAATGACTGAATCCAGCTTTTTGGCAACGAACTGGGTGTAGGTTTGCCATCGACAATAACCCTGTTGTCAATGTTATCATTGGTGGTATCCGCCCATACCGGTGGTGTAGGCACAAGTAGTTTGCTTACTTCAACAGCGGCAGATATTGAATTGTATTCATCCATCTGAAATGTATACCGTGCGCCTAATTTCAGGTTGGCAGGAATGAATTGTTTGTCGGAGCCGCTTTTATAGGATATTTTCGATCCAAGGTTTGAAATATTCAATCCCCAGGCAAATTCGCCATCATTATTGCCAATGTTTGCGGGACGCTGGTAATAAAGACCAATGTCTGCAGCATAAGAGTAGCCGGGGTTGTAATCGGGACTTCCGGGGAAACTTCTGCCGCCATTGATGTCTGATCGGATAAACTTAAAAAGCAGTGATGCAGCTAATTGTTGCGACAATCGTCTTGAATACCCCAGGTCGACCGAGAATTCATTGGGATTAATGGTTCCCCAGTTTTCATTTGGATTTTCTCCGGTTGCTATGATTTCGCCCATTGAGAAATACTTAAGCGAGGCACTCACAGCCTGTTTATCATCGATCCTGTAAAAGCCGGCCAGGTATGCCAGGTTAATATCGCTCACCAGGCTTCTTAACCATGGTGTAAAAGAAATGGTTACGCCTGATTTTTCCCTAATCATGGCATATTTGGCTGCATTCCAGTTTTGCGAATTAACATCCGGTGATGTAGCCACACCAATATCGCCCATGGCGCCGCTTCTTGAATCAGGGGTAATGGTTAAATACGGAACAGTAGAATACACAGGCCTGAACTCAGTTTGGGCTGAAGAAATACCAGATAGTGCCAGAATAGCGGGAATGCAAAAAATTAACCGTCTAAAAATCATTCTATTGAAAATTAAAGTTCACAAAGTTATAATAAATATTAAAATTGATATGCCTCCGGGCACATTGCCCTCAAAATCAAGTTCCACAAGGTAAGTTTGCCCACATTACTAATAAACATAGAATAAGCCTTTTTATTATCTTACAATGACAAGTTTATGGTAACTATCCGCATATAAGCCCTGGCTATTGGTCAGCCTGATACAGTATGGATAAATCCCCTGGTTCAGCATGTTGCCATTCATGTCTCTCAAATCCCAGGCTGGGAGTGTTGTGTTGTAACCCGAGGCTGACACTGTTTCGGTGAACATAAGAACAATCCTGCCTTCCATATCATAAACCACAACCGATACGTCGAGTTCATCTTCAGCCTGGTTATGTTCAAAGTGGAAATGGGTATATTCCCTGGCAGGATTGGGATAATTGCCGGCCTTTGAGATAATCATCCTGTTTTCGGGAATAACCCGGAACTCAATGGTTGCCTCTGAAGAATTATTATAGATATCCCATACTTTTATTGTGAGCGTATGAACACCCTCGCTCAGGTTTTGCATGGGGTATTTTAATTCTCCGGCCGATGCGTTGTTTAAATCGGCGGTAAAAAATTCATTCATAATTACAGGATTGGCAACATCGCCGTCTATTACCCCGGTAATGTCATGTCCTATCCCGTTTCCTACAGTGTTTATACCGCTTTCATCGTTTATCCTGGCAAAAATCACCGGGCTTGAGTTTGTAATTCCTTGATTATTAAAATATTCATCATTAAGCCATAAGGAAATATCAGGTCCATTGTTGTCCTGTTCTGATATATAATTGGTTCCTCCTATGATAAAACTGCTGAAATGGCCGTTGGCATCTATCAGGTTATTGTTGGAGAAATAGGAGATTCTTCCGTTACCATAACTATAGGTGATGTCTTTTGGTACGATAAACTCGAACCTGAAACGGCCGTTGGCCACGCTAACCTTTCCCTTATACAAAATATCCTCCCTTGTACTGAATTGCATTGGTACGGTATAGGAATCATTGGCAAGGGTTGTTACTGTTTTGCTTTTATCGTAAACAGAGGGGTAAAGGATGCCGCTGAAATCATTTATCAATTGGCCGTTATTGTCTTCAATATGTCCTGATATGGTTACCCGGGTAAAAGCTTTGAGGGTATCAATCGGGCCGTATGACACAACATTATTTATCGAATCGGTAACTACTTTGTAGTTGGGAATGGCCAGCTTGAGTGCCGGGTCGCCAAGCAGGATAAAGTTGAGCTTGTTCCGGCCTGATTGGGAATTCTTTGCCAGCATCAATGCTTCGCCAAGCGACCGTAAATTACCCTGCGCATCGCGATTGAACGCTGTTTGGTAAAAACGCATATTAAGGTCGTGGTTTTCGGTTGAAAACACTACGCGCGTTGTGGTAATTAGTCCTATACTGCCTCCGTTTGGATTAAGTATGGAAAGTTCGCCGGCTGAGGTGCTTTCTATTATAGTACCATCATCTGACCTTGTTAAATCATCAAACCTGCTAAACTCACAGGTTGCGGTGATAAACAGCGGCAGTATTTTATTGTCCAGTGAAGCAATGTCATTGCTCATCAGTATTGCTTCATCGGCCAAACCTTTTTCGCCTCCATGTCCTGTATAGTTAAAAATCAGCAAACCTTTCTTAAAGTTTTCCTTTAATATCCGGTTAACATCGGGATAACGGGCACCAATTGAGGTGGATGCCTGGGGGTATGCATCCAGGAAAACCTTTTTTACCATAAACTGCGGAAAATTATTATCCATCCACGTAGCCAGTTCGTTGGCCTGGCGCATATGAATATTCCCGTTCTCATCATCCCCTGCAAAAAGTATATTGTTCTGCCAGTCACCTTTATTTTGAGGTTTATTATAGTTCTTTATTTTATTGTAAAGGATGAGTGCTTCTTCAGGGGTTTTAACCGGGAGCCTGCCCAATCCAATTTCGAGGTTGTATTTATCCATTGATTCGGAACCGCCTTCGTCAACTCCCAGCATTCCGAAAAAATCATCCGTAACATAGGAGCGTATGGCATACAATGAATTCCACGACTGATAGGTTGGAATAAAATTGGCATTGCCTTTAATTTTCGAGATGTTGTTGTATGATCCATCACCTGCCAGTAATACATATTTAAGTCTGTCGTAATCTCCTGTTGCCCTGTCATAAACCATCCTTACAAAATCACGGATTGAACTAACATCGCGCGTACCTGACGAGAACTCGTTATATATGTGGTTGACATCAACCACAGCCACGCTCAGGTTATCCTTTTGCCGGTGAAATTCAGCAATACTGTCGGCTGCATCCCGGAATAACGGATGGGTGATTACCAGCATCTGATGTGGCCCTATAGCATGAAGATTTTGGTTGTTTACCGGTCCTACATCGTCGCCATTATTTTCAATTTCGGGCTTTGGGAATGTTGACCCGGGTTTGAGCACCACGTATTCACGCAGCAAATTTGTGCTGTCGTTGAATATTAGCTTATTGCCCGACAGGGTTGCAGTGATTTTTTTTATGTTGAACGGATCGGTAATTTCCCATATTTCTGTTTGTTCATCACAATTCTCAACCGTGTATTGCACGAGTTCATTTGTGCCTGCCCTGGATTGGTCCCTGAAAAACATATAGTCCTTATCCCTGGTAAGTTTTCTCTTTGCATTGAGGATAATATAATCGAGATATGCCTGATCGGTGCTTTTGGATTTGTTATAGGAAAGCCTTAGTGGAACCTGGTCACCTGCCGCATTAATATTGACTCTCTTGGATTTTTGCCTTGCATAATACCCTTCGTTGTCATTCAGGATCACTTTTTCCGTAATAAAAGTGTCCACGTATGTATTATTATGGTAAAGCGTAAATGCTTTTCTTACATCGGACCGGCTTGCTGCATTTACCTTTATTTTAACCGGTTCGGAGGTCACCAGGTTTGGGAAAGTAAAAACGGAATCAAATGGGGTGTTGTCAATTCTGTCTCCAAACCATTGCCTTCCTGATTTAATGAAATTGAATATTTCTTTTTCCCTGAAGGCATAGTCATCAAATGTGGTTACATCGACCGTAGGAGTTCCTGCTATGGCATCCCGCGCGGAAATTTTCAGTCCGCCGTCGCCCGAGGTTATAAAATAATAGGATGCTTCGCTGTATAAATTCAGCTGATGCTCAAACATTGCTGTGGCCGGATTGTAACTCCACGAAGTATTCCCCTGGCCATAAAACAGAATGTAGTCACCCTGGTTAAACAAACCGTCGGTTCCTTTATGCATATATACAGCATTCTCGATGAGGTCATCATAGCGCGGCATATTGTTCATCATGGGAACCATAGCGGAGCCATTTCCATATACTTTCACTTTTGAGGGATCGGAAATTCCGATAGAAACAAGGTCTTCATAGGTGAGCCGGTAAATTCCCGCAGTTTTTAATTTTATCTTATACCAGTAGCCGGCGTTGAGCACGGAATTGTTTGCCGGGTAGTAGCTGGCATACTTTTGAAGGATGGTGGTTTGTGCTGCCACAAAATCAGATAGGAACAGGAGGCCCAATAGAATATGGCAGCGGAAAATCATACTGATGAACATTAACAATCCAACCTTACCAAAAATAATCAGCAATTAAGAAATATTCAGGCTTATTGAACGTTTCAAAAATACAATTATTATTAAATAAAGCTTTAAACAAAAAAAGTTTATTATAGTTTTACAACCGCTTAATTAACGCAGGTGACCAGTAAAAGAACCACAGGTATAAGTTTTTTTTTAGTTGTATGCAGTGTTTTAATTGCACAGGACTATCATTTTTCGGGTTTTATGCAGAACATGGTGTATATAAACCCTGCATATGCTGCTATGCCTGAATCACCTGAAATTGGGATAACATATCGCAATCAGTGGCCCGGCATACCTGCCACATTTGTAACCTATGGAGCTGAATTTGTTATGCCGGTCCGGTCACTCAGCAGCGGTATTGGAATAAGCATAACCAATGACATGCAGGGCAGCGGAGTGATAAACCTAACCAGTGCCAACCTGCTGTATGGCTACCTGATTAAGCTTAATCGCAACTGGCAGGTGGGAACGGGGCTAAGTGCGTCATGGGTGATGAAACAATTCAACGCGGATGAACTGGTATTTCGCTCCGATTTGCTTAATGACCTTGGGTATGGATATGGCACGGTGGTGTATGATAATTACAGCCGGAGTTATCCTGATTTTTCCATTGGAATGATAGCACGGTATAACAATGCTTTATTGTTTGGTGTATCTGCGGCTCATTTAACCAGGCCGGCTGATACCCGTAATACAGTGACGGATTCGAGGCTTCCATTGAAATATACTGCTTTTGTGAGTGGCCGGATAGGCGGCAATGACCGCAATAAAGATTTTACCGTTGAACCGGCTGCATTTTTTTCGCATCAGCAGGACAATAATGAACTCATGTATGGATCGATGGTAAGCATGCTTTCCGGATTCCGTCTGGGCGCCTGGCTTCGGCAGAACCTGGCATTTAGTTTTGATGCGCTGATCGTTTCTGCAGGATTTTCGTGGCAGAAATACAATATCACGTATCATTATGACGTTAATCTCAAAAAAATTAGCTTTTTGTCAACAAAAATGGCTGCACATGAAGTAACCTTTTTATACCGCTTTGAGTATAATGATGTGCATAAAGTTAAAAGATTCCGAAAAAGTGAATGTCCGGCCTATTAACAGTTGATAATAAGTAAAAGAGATAATAAATAATTTTATATTTTTGATTATAAAAACAAAAGCAATGAAAGTTAAGTTTTCTGCATTTCTGGCTGTTACCGCTTTAGCGGTATTATTCTCTGCCTGTTCCAAGAGGGGTGGAGGAGGAATGTCCTCTACTACCGGATGGGAATATAATGAGCCTGAGAATGGTGGATTTGAAGTCATAAGCGGAAGCGAACAGGAAACCGGTCCGGGCTTGGTGCTAATTGAAGGAGGTACTTTTTCAATGGGC
This sequence comes from uncultured Bacteroidales bacterium, assembly GCA_964646255.1. Taxonomy (GTDB): domain Bacteria; phylum Bacteroidota; class Bacteroidia; order Bacteroidales; family UBA10428; genus UBA5072. The sequence continues at coordinate 35,254 of CAZYDI010000009.1, read as the reverse complement.
CGTGTGGAACAGGATGTTACCTATGACTGGAACAATGCTCCAAGGAGGGTAACCGTCAGTTCATTCTACATGGACCAAACTGAAGTGCGGAATGTTGACTACCGTGAATATCTTCATTGGATAAGCAGGGTATTTGTTGATTATCCCCTCGTTTATAAAAGGGCATTACCGGATACACTTGTTTGGAGAAGGCCGATGGCATACAACGAACCTTATGTGCAATATTATTTCAGGCATCCTTCCTATAACGACTATCCAGTTGTTGGTGTAAGCTGGTTGCAGGCAAGTGATTACTGCTCCTGGCGTACCGATAGGGTTAACGAAGGTATCTTAATCCGTGAAGGCATCCTTAAACCGGATCCCAACCAATTGGAAAAGGAAAATTTCAATACCGAAGCATACCTTGCCGGTCAGTATGAAGGACTGGTTAACCAGAATTTAAGAAGCCTTGATCCCAACCAGGAATTCAGAAGGGTGAAGGTAGAAGACGGAATATTGCTTCCAAAATACAGGCTGCCAACCGAGGCTGAATGGGAATATGCAGCGCTCGCGCTTATTGGCAACACTTATGAAGAAAGGGTTTATGAACGCAGAATATATCCCTGGGATGGCCACAATGTAAGAAATGATGCGAAGTCCGACCGCGGTGATATGCGTGCCAACTTTGTTCGTGGTCGTGGTGACATGATGGGAACTGCCGGGAACCTCAATGACAATGCAAGCATACCGGGACCTGTGGAATCATTCTGGCCCAATGACTTTGGCCTGTATTGCATGGCAGGAAATGTTAATGAATGGGTGCTCGACGTATATCGTCCGATGACATCCACCGATGTGGATGAATTCAACCCCTTCCGTGGTAATGTATTCCAGACACTCGAAACTGATGAAGAAGGCAATGTAGCTGAAAAAGACAGTCTCGGAAGACTTCGCTACAGGGACGTAACCGAAGAGGAAGCCATTAACCGCTGGAACTACAAGAAAGCATATTACAAGAATTATAAGGATGGAGACTATGAATCAAGCGTTATTGATGGTACTTCATGGACAGCGGATTCCAGAAACCAGTCATCCAATTCCAACCGCATGTATTCACAGACACCGGGTTATGAATCTTCACTCATTACCGATAAATCAAGGGTATATAAAGGAGGTTCATGGCGTGACCGGGCATATTGGTTAAGTCCTGGTACCCGTCGCTACCTTGATGAAGAAGGATCGCGTGATGACCTGGGCTTCCGCTGCGCAATGATTCGCGTGGGTAGTTCAGCCGTAGGCAAAAGAAAGTAATAAGATAATAATCTGAAATATATGGAGACCCCGCTTTTAAACGAGTGGGGTCTCTTTTTGGGATATATTTGTAAAATATGGATATAAGAAGGCTGTATAGTTTATACCTCAAAAGCCGGTTGATATCAACCGATTCAAGAAACATAACACCAGGTTGCATATTTTTTGCCCTGAAAGGGGAGAACTTCAATGGTAACCTTTTTGCTGCAGAAGCCATAAATAAAGGGGCCATTGCAGCAGTAATTGACGAAGATCAGCCCCGGGATAACGAAAAGTATTTCCGCGTGGGCAATGTACTGTCCACTTTGCAGCAGCTGGCGCATCATCACCGGAAACATCTCGGAATTACCATTCTTGCCATAACCGGTTCAAATGGCAAAACAACCACGAAGGAACTTTGCAAGGCGGTACTTTCAGAAAAATTTAACGTGCTTGCAACCGCAGGCAATCTCAACAACCATATAGGCGTTCCGCTTACGCTGCTCTCCCTGGGAAGCGAGCATGAAGTGGGGATTATCGAAATGGGCGCCAACCATCATGGCGAGATACGGGCATTGTGTGAAATTGCCAATCCCGATATCGGATTGATCACCAATGTAGGCAAAGCGCATCTGGAAGGCTTTGGGGGTATCGAAGGGGTTGCCAGGGGCAAAGGTGAACTATTCAACCATTTGGTCATTAAACATAAAACCATTCTGCTTAACGAGGGTAATCCTTATCTGCCCCCGCTTGTTCCGCCCGGATATCTGCAGGTGGTGCCTTATAACGGACCCAAAAGCTTTCATGCAATCGAGGAAAGCAACAATCCCTTCCTTCACATTATTGCAGGTAATGGCAAGCTTGAAATGGAAATTGAGACCAACCTTATGGGGAGCTACAATATTGAGAATGTGCTTGCCGCCTGCACGGTTGGTTTGCAATTTGGCATTCATCCCCAGGGTATTCAGCGGGCCATCAGGTCATACCATCCAAGTAACAACCGGTCGCAGTTAATAAAAACTTCAAGAAATACGGTTTATATGGATGCGTACAATGCTAATCCGTCGAGCATGGCAGCTGCCATTCATGAATTTCTGAAAATTCAGTCAGGGAAAAAAATGCTAATTCTTGGCGAAATGCGTGAAGTTGGTGAATCGTCGGACGCAGAGCATGAAGAAATTATTGCTCTGCTGAAGGAGAACAGCATCAGCAATGTTATGTGTGTTGGCAAAGCGTTTGAAAGAACTGCGGTAAAGGCTGGTTATAATCATTCACTTACCGTGGAAGATCTGAAAAGAACCTTGTGTGTGCAACCTTTAACCGGATATACCATACTTGTAAAAGGCTCCCGAAGCAACCAGCTGGAGAAGGTCCTGGAGGATTTGTAGTGGATGAATCAGCGGTTATTGTTTCAGTAGTTTTATATTGTTATAGTAGTTTCATGTTGTTTCATGTTGTTTCAGTAGTTTCATATTGTTTCAATTGTTTCAATTGTTTCAATTGTTTCAATTGTTTCAATTGTTTCAATTGTTTCAATTGTTTCAA
>CAZYDI010000009.1:0-32340 GCA_964646255.1 uncultured Bacteroidales bacterium | reverse complement strand
GCTCTCCTTATCTCTCAATCATAAACGGATACCGGTAATCATCTGCCGGCAGGAAAGTTTCCTTTATAGAGCGTGGTGACAACCACCGCATGAGGTTAATTGCCGAGCCTGCTTTATCATTGGTACCTGATCCCCTGCTTCCCCCAAAAGGCTGTTGGCCTACAACGGCTCCGGTAGGCTTGTCATTAACATAGAAATTACCGGCCGCATTGATCAGCGCTTTTGACGCCTGCTCAATGATTTCGCGATCCCTTGCAAATATGGAACCGGTTAAGGCATAAATGGAAGTCCGGTTGCAAATCTCGAGGGTTTCAGTAAAGCGTTTTGCCTGGTATACATAAATGGTAAGGATAGGACCGAAAAATTCCTCCTGCATGGCAAAATACATCGGGTCATCGGTTTGCACCACTGTAGGTTCTATAAAAAAGCCGGTGCCTTTATATGTTTTGCCGCCCGAAATAATCTTTGCCTGCTTTTCCCTTTTAACGCGGTCGATGACTTTCTTAAGCTTGGTAAAAGAACCTTCGTCTATTACCGCATTGATGAAATTGGTAAAGTCTTCGGGACCGCCCATGGTGAAGGAGCCAAGGTCGGACAACAACATCGGTTTTATCTGCGGCCAAAGTGTATTGGGTATGTAAACCCTTGATACAGCTGAACATTTTTGACCCTGGTACTCAAAGGCACCCCTGGATATCGCCGTAACAACCTGTCGCGGATCGGCAGATTCATGCACCATGACAAAATCTTTTCCGCCTGTTTCACCAACTATGCGCGGATAGGAATGGTAGGCGTGAATGTTGTTGCCGATTGTCTTCCATATCGACTGAAATACTTCTGTTGAACCTGTGTAATGAAGTCCCGCAAATGAAGGGTGAGAAAGTATTACCTTACTTACCACAGGACCTGAAGCAAACACCATATTAATGACACCATCCGGTAATCCGGCTTCCCTCAGAACATCCATAATGACTTTAGCGGAATATACCTGTGCTTTTGAAGGTTTCCATACAACCACATTCCCCAGAATTGCCGGTGCTGTTGGAAGATTACCGGCAATAGAGGTAAAATTAAAAGGTGTAAGGGCAAAAACAAAACCTTCGAGGGGTCGCCATTCCATTCGGTTCCAAACACCCGGAGGCGACTGAGGCTGGAACTTATATATATCGGTCATGAATTTTACATTGAACCGCAGGAAATCGGTAAGTTCACAGGCAGCATCAATTTCGGCCTGGAAAATATTTTTGCTTTGCCCCAGCATGGTAGCTGCATTAATTTTAAGCCTGTAAGGGCCTGATAAAAGGTCGGCTGCTTTCAAAAATACAGCAGCCCTTTGTTCCCATGGCAGCGATGCCCATTCTTCACGTGCTTTGAGTGCTGCATCAATGGCCATCCTTACCTCCTTTTCGCTTCCCTGGTGGTATGTTCCCAACAGGTGCTGATGATCATGGGGTGGGTGTATGCTGATGAGATCACCAGTTTCGGTATTTTTACCGCCAATAAACATGGGTATTTCTATGGGGTTTTCACGAAAATCCCTGAGTTGTTTCTTTAACTCTTCCCGTTCTCTGGTTCCTGGAGCATAGCTCAGAACAGGCTCATTATGGGGCTCCGGCACATTAAAAAATCCGCTTGCTAACATGGCTGAATCTCCTTTTTTTACAAAGTTAAGAAAGCACAAATGGTAAAACCATGACAATTATTACTCATTGTACCAGTGAGATAGTGATATTTCTCATGAATTAAGTTCAACCATTGAAGTGAATCGAATACAACCATGGTGTTGATAAAAACCAGAGGGCCCAGACGAAAATCATAGCGGAGTTTTGTAATTTTGAATCGCAGAATATTAACATGATCAGGATTTTACGATATATCGTAAGAATTAAGAAAGCCGTGCAGGAAAAGTGGGAGCAGTCCCAAAACACACGTATTGGCAAGGCTTTGCGAAATAAATATGTACTCACCGCACTTGCTTTTTTTGTGTGGCTTTTGCTGTTTGATCAGAATAACCTGGCTGAGCGCCGTAAAAGTACAAGTGAGTATAACGAGTTGATCCAGGAGAAGGAGTATTATTTGCAAAAGATTGAAGAGGACAGGAGGCGAATCAACGAACTAAAAACCAATACCGAAAACCTCGAAAAATTTGCCCGCGAGCAATACCTCATGAAAAAAGACAATGAGGATATTTTTGTGATTGTGGAGGAGTAGGAATAGATCCAAGAACCAAGAACCAAGAACCAAGAGCCAAGATTTTAAAGCCAAGACAGGGTCAGTAAGTCGCACTTCGGCCTGCTTGCCGGTAGGCAGGGAGCGGCAGCGCAGGCAGGTCCAGCATCCAATTATCTTCCCGTTCAATCTTCCTGAACGTCTGCAGCAATTCCAGATTGGTGTGTTTTTCAGCTTGTTTTTCATTTCCTGTGATTGATAGAAACAACCTGGCTGCTTCTCCTATAGCAACTTGCGGATAAAAATCACGCGAGGCGTAATTCAGATACTTGACCACCCTGAAGGCATCGAACCAACGGTAGAACCTCTTGCTGAAAGTTTCCGGTGAACTACAGTTAGCATTGATTTCCATCAAAGATTCCACTACCTGATTCTCCATAAGAAATGCCTTCAACGATTCAGACAATTCGTTCACCAGTCCGGCAATATCATCCCGGCCAGCTTTGAACAGCTTCGGAATGCGCGCAAATAAATCTTGTAACGCTAGAAAACACTCAGGTGCGTAAGTTTTCAATGCGGGATCTTCTGAATTCAGGTATCTGCCTATTACGGGACCGGTTCCAAAGGGCACGCGGTCTGAAATCCTGGGTGAGGGCACTACCCGCGTGGTAGTGATATCAATAAAGTTACCGAGTGGAATAACCTTGTGTAAAAAGTAAAAGTCCTCGCCTCCCTTTCTTTTATTCATGCCTCCCTGGGCGGTATAAATATCAGCCCGCACACCGAAGCACGAACCCACGGTGTGATGGGCATAAGGGAAGCCTGCATGACGAAGAAACCGGTTTACATAGCGAAGATGGAGTTCGTATTCGGTAATAGCAGCATATACCCTTTCGTCAAATTCATTACCCTCAACCGGATGTTCAAAATACAGGGTGAATCCTTTAGCACCGGGATGTTGGCGCAATGCCTCATCAATTGCCGTGAAATAGTCACTGTCGCAACAACTGTCGGCATCAAAAGAAAGAATACAGGCATCCGGTTTGTCAATCATGTTAAAGCGGTGAATGGCTTCGTCCATACCTATTTTACGGGCAAGTCCCACCCCTGCATCACGATAAGGCAATGACAGTTTTTCAAGGACATGAAAACGCATGGATGAATCATGGTGATGATTTATCCATTCCATGGTTTTTTGCAGGGAGCTTTTGTTGGAAAGCATCACTTCCTCACCGGCGTTTTCCGGTGCGTTGATGACAATAAGTACTTCGGTATCACCTTCGGGTCGTGTGCAATTCCATAGCGATTCCAGTGTCACCGTGAGTTCGGGCTCGCAAAATGACGGAATTACAACAGCATATCGCAACTGTTCGGAAGGCGGTTCAGCAATGCAGGAGATAAAACCCTTTTGAAGGGTGAGATAATGATCAGCAAAACCCATGAGGATTCTGCTTTATTTCTTTTCCTTTTCTGATTTATACTGCAGGTTTAAACCTTCAGTAATGGTTCTGGTAATATCCAGGCTGTCGTTGGCGTACAGTATATTTCCCCCGAAAGAAGTACCCAAAACATATTTGTAGTTGAATTCCGTACTGTTCTCTTTCATGTATTCCATAATGGCATTAATAACCTGGCGGTTCATAACAACCTGCTGCTCGTTGATTTCATTGGTAAGGTCCTGCTGCAGTTTCATCAGATCCTGTTGCTTGGCCATAAGCTGCTGTTCAATACCTTGTGCATCTGCACGCGTAACAAGACCGCGCTGGATTTTATACTGGTAATCGTTAACATCTTTCTGGTAGGCATCCTGCCTCGTTTTTAAGGCAGCATCAGAAGAGTTGAATTTGGTTTCCAATTGATCAGCAAGGTCTTTTGCCATATCATAGTTGGCGATAACCGAGTCTATCTGAACATAATATATATCACTGCCTGCTTTTACGCTTCCCGAAAAATCAGCTTTAGCAGCAGACTTTTTTGGAGCACCGGTACCGGTAAAATACAATATATACAATGCAACTACGGCAAGTGCCAGAATAATATTCAAAACAAGCGCTGATTTTTTCATTGTTGAATTCTTTAATATTTACAATTGTGGTAGCAAATATAAGAAGTTGTTTGAAAAAGTCAGAATTTGTTTTAAAATGATTAAAACTCAGGGCAGGGAACTTCACCCTTTTTGGTTTTTCGGGGGATAGCAAATTTAATGCTCATGGATAGTTCGTGTGATCCCACGGCCTGGCCAATGAGGTTGGATATGGTCATATCGTAACTATACCCGATGTTAAAATTTTTTGTTTTATAACCAAGAAGCAGTATTAAGGCATCGCCGCGCTGTGAGTTAAATGGGGGTATACCGCGGTACCACACACCCAGTACAAGCGGATTTTTAAACCAGTAAACCCCAAGGTCGAGTTGATTGTAGGGACCCTGGTGTTTAAAAAGGTAGGCAACGGTCATGGTTTCTTCATCGGGTTTGAGCAGGTGACTTTTCCTGACAATTTCGACGCCTCCGAAAGCGGCTATTTTCATTGGTACCTCATGCTTGTCGGAGTACAATGACACATTGGGTGTAAGAATATGATCAACGGTAATGCCTCCCCACACCCTTTTTGAATACACCAAAGCGGAAAGGGCAAGGTCAACATCCCTGACTTTTTCAATAGGTGGTGGTTCTATTACCGTACCCTGGCTATGAATCACCTCATCAATAAAGGTAAGCTTATCCCAGGCCAGGCCGTGCTCCCTGTACGAGAAGTGTAATCCAGGCCGTGCAAAGACTTCCTGCGCAATTTTAAAATTGTATGAATACTGAACGCCAACGCTTAACGTGCCAAGATCGCCTGTTCCGGCAACGTCTTTATAAGCAAGCAGGCCAAAACCGCTGTTGAACTTGGGATAGAAATAATCATAGGAGAAGCTGTAGGTCATGAACGTTGATGGCAAAGCCACCCATTGGTCGCGCACATTGGCACATATTCTGTTTCCGCCTGATGCTCCTGCAAAGGATGGAGCAAGGTAAAGCGGGTTTGAATAGAACTGCGAAAACTGCGGATCCTGGGCCGTCAATCTGGTTAAACCTATCCAGGCTGTGAAAATTATGATATAGAGCCTGCGCATGAAATCTTCATGAATTGGTTGTTTTGGTAACCAGTTTTACGTGATTAAAGCGGTTTAGTTATACAATAATTTCAATATTTGTCAACGATAATAAGACTTCTGCGGAGAGCTTCGCCCTGTATGACATCCAAGGTCATCAAATTTACAAACCGGGGTGGCCTGAAAAGCTGAACTAAGCCTGCCTGAAAGGCAGAGCTGAGTAAGGAAAAATACTGGCTATGGCTGCTTTACCAGTACCGTAACATCACCAGCTTTGACAAAGGGACGGCCGTTGGTATACCGACCGGTGACACGCCAGACATATACATCCTGTTTCACCGGTGACCCTTTAATATGGCCATTCCAACCTTTATTTACGTCGTCGCTTTCAAAGATCAGCTCTCCCCAACGGTTGTATATTTCAAGCCTGTATTTTTCAACTCCATAGCTGTTTGGCCTGAAAACGGCCGCATTGGCTTCGTAGGGGTCGTAATTTTCATCAGCCGGGTCGCCGGGCACTATCGTTATTGCATTGGGGAATTCCATAATTCCGCCGGCATAAATAATTATGGGAATTTCATTCCGGAATGTATCAAGACAGCCGAATGTATTCTCCACCATAAGCGTTACGAAATATGCCCCTTCTTCAAGATATTCATGTAATGGTTCATATTCATTGCTGGTGGATATATCGCGGTCTTCATCATCGAAATCCCAGTTATAGCTGTACCCGGCACCGGATAAATTAAAGAATTTAATGGGTGTTCCAGGTTCGGTTTGGCTTCTAACCCATGCTGAATCGGGTTCAAAGTCGAATTTAGCTGCCGGTTTGGGATGAACAGTAATTGTCTTGTAGTCCCAATTCGACCCTCCGTCTCCCTGAACAGTCAGTCGTACGATATATACCCCAGGCGCATCATAAACCAATGGCTCAGGTTCTGTTTCAGATGATGACTGCGCATTGAAGCCCAAATCCCACTGGTAATCATCGGGATAGTTATATTTGGCCGTAGACGGGAATTCAACGGTTAAGGGCAAACATCCTGATACATCGGGGCCAAGATCCACCCTTGGAAGCGGAGGCTTGATAACCACATAGTGCATAACCGTATCTGCACATTCGGGATGCTTTGTGTTGGTGGCAATCATATTAACAGGAATCCTGCTTTCGTTGCTGATATCGCCCCAAATGGTATAATTTTTTACATAAGAGGCAGCACTTTGCGTAGATGTGGTGCCATCACCATAGTCCCATCGATATCCCCATATCGTTTGGTTATTGGTTTGGTTGTTCATGGTTACCGGTGTAATGTCGGTTTCGGTATTGAACTCCTGGGCCTGCGGACTGGGAAGAAATTCCGCAAGGGGTTTTGGGAAAATGGTAATCTGTTTGATGGTATCGTCATGGCATCCGTTGATGGATATGGCCTTGAAGCGTACTTCAAAGACCTTGTCGTCTGCCGATTCATTAACAAACCTGTAAGACGGATCTTCATAATTGCTGATCGTTTTACCATCAACATACCAGTAATATTCATTTTCATTTGTGGCAGTGCCGTTTAAATTAACCTGCATAGGATTGCATCCGCTCCATTGAGAGGCTTCAAAGTCAACTTCCACATCAGGATATACCTGAACCGGTTTTACAACAGTATCTGCACAATTATATACGGAACTTACGATCAGGGTAATCGGGTTTTCGGCTATGGCGGATCCGTTATTGTAGAATACTTCCGTCGGATTCTGTTCGGTGCTTGTATTGCCATTGTTAAAATCCCAGTGATAAGTAAGGTTTGTGCCCATAGAATTGTCGGTAAAGCTTACAGGGAATGGAGGGCAATCCACCGCCATGGGATAGTTAAAATCGGCAAGTGGTTTGGGATGAACAACTACACTACCGCTTATGGTACTGTCACATCCATGTTCCGATGTTGCAGTGAGGAAAATGCTAAAGGTTTTATCATCGGTGCGGCTGTAATTCTTGTATTCGTGTGTAGGATCCTTGCTTACGGAACTTGAACCGTCACCAAAATTCCAGTAATAGGTGAGGGGAATGGCAGGCTCCGACATATTGGTGAATTTTGTTGGCATTGGGTAACATACCTGCAGGTTGTCAACATCAAACCCGGCTCTTACCTCAGGGTGTACGGCAATTGTTTCTGTCCATGATGTATCACATCCCTCTGCGTTGGTTACGGTGAGGCGGATGCGCGGATTCTGATCAGCTGTTCCTGTATTGGAATAGGAATGGGTGAATTCGGAATTGATTTTATCTTCCTCTACTGATCCATCGTCGTTATAATCCCAATAATAGTGGTTGATTGCGCCAGCTGAGCCGCTTCTGTCGATGGTGAAAGGTTCATCAGAACAGATGGCAGGCTTGTCGATACTAAACTTGGCATATATATAGGGATATACCTCAATGTTGACCGAGGTGGAGTCAAAACATCCATATTGTGTGGTGGCTTGCAATAAAATCTTATGGCTCTTGCTGTTGTTGGTGAGGTTGCTATACAGGTGCGGGGATGGGGTAGAGAGATTCGAATATTTGCCATTCCCGAAGTTCCACAAGAATGTGGTGTTCGGTATAATGTTGGAAGTGTTTTCCAGTCCGACCAACAGAGGCTGGCATCCTTCCAGCACTGCGGGATTGAAACTTGCCCGCATTTCCGGGAATACGGTTATGGTATCACTTTTAAAGGCCGGGCAACCGTGACTGTTTTGTGTACGCAAAACAACAGGGTATTTTATGGGTACGAGAGTATCGTTTTGGTATACCGGAATAACCGGATCCGAAAAATCATATAAAATGATAGAGTCAGTTTCGGTATATTTCCAGATAAAGTCAGTGATTCCCCCTGAGGAGAAGTTGTCAACCCTTATTCTAAAGGGTGAGCAGCTGTCAACCCGTTCAATGGAAAAGTCGGCGGTTACTTTTGAATATACTTCAACAGTTTTGGTAATGCTGCTGTCGCATCCGGCCAGGTTCATCACCGTGAGGTTAACATAATAGGTGGTATCCTTGGCCGTAGCATTCTGGTATATCCTTGGCGGAGGATTCAGACTGGTGGAATACGTATTGTTTCCAAAGTCCCATTGGTAATTCAGGTCAGTGCCTTTGGATGTGTTCTGGAAAGTAACGTTTAAGGGGTTACATCCTTCATTGGGACTGGTAAAGTCGAAATTAGCGGCAACCTGCGGGAAAAGATACACCGAGCGTTGAATGGAGTCGGAACATCCATAACTATTGATGGCTTTAAGCCAGATGAAAAACGTGGTATCGTTGTCCGAATAATTTTCATAAATATGGTACAGGTCGTCGGGCTGGTTTGTTGAAAAATATTCACCGTCGCCATAGTTCCAATCAAATAAGGCACCTCCTTTGGAAGTATTCATAAATTGAACATTCAGCGGAGAGCAGTTATTGCTGTAATCAATGGCAAAGTTTGCATTGACAAAAGGATACACGGTTATGGTATCGGTCAGTGTATCCGCACAGAAATAATCGGAAGTGGTGATCAGTTCAACAACATAATCTTTTGGGGCTGTTGTCCGGTTAAAATACCGGTGAGTAAATGAATTTTCAGTGGTATCGATTATAAATGCCCCATCACCCAGGTTCCATTCATTCATCAGGTTATATCCAATGGAGTTATTGGTGAAATTGATATTGATGGAGTCGCATATCTCATGGTCCGATGCAGTGAAAAGCGCATGCACCTCGGGCAAAATGATCATCCTTTTGCTGATGGCAGTATCTGTACATCCGTATTGGTTAATTCCAATCATGTCAACAAAAATCGTATCCGGATTGGGCTGCGTATTGTCGTTGTGGTTGAATGGAAATGCATCATAGGTGGTGTGTGAAAAGGTATTGTTGATTATACTGTTGTTGATGTCATGGATAGTCCATTTAAAGGTGTCCACGCCAATTGATCCGATAGGATTGAGCACAGTTGTAAATGGTGAACAACCAACCAGGTCTTTAATGATAAAATTTGCGTTAATATTGGGATGAACAGTAATGGGATATGTTGCTGTATCACTGCATCCGTATGGAGAATATGCAATCAGCCGGACATTGTATGTGGTATCGTCCAGGTGATTGTTTTGGAATGTGTATTCCAGGCTCGGTTCATAAGTACTCTGGTAAGGGCCAAAGTCCCAGTAGCTATTAAGCGTATCCACGTACCCGATGGTAGTATCGTTAAATTGCACGGTAAGCGGTGAACATCCAATAAATTTGTCGCTTTCAAATCCTGCTTTTACATTGGGCAGTATGCGCACTTTTTTTTGCGTTATACTTGGACAATTTCCTGAAAGACCTTTGGCCAGTAGCTGAATGGTATATTCCTGCACTGTATCACTCAGGTTTTCAGCATATGGCCATTTAAACGGATTGGTAAGCGTTGTATTGTTTACCCAGGTATTGTACCGTGTATCAAAATTCCACTCCAATGATTTGGCGTGGGTCATATCTGTGAGGTTGTGAAATGTAGGGGCAAATGGCGAACAGCTTTCGTTGTCTTCGATGTTAAATTGCGCAGTCGGTCCAACCATGGCCAGTATTCGAAGGTCAATGGTATCATCAGGTGAACACTCAAGATCAATGATAACCCTGAATTTAAAGTCTCCTTCAAAAGGAGGGCTGAAATAGGGGTCAGGCACTCTTGTAGAGCTTAAATAGATGGTATCTTCCGGATGACCTGCCCGGATGCTGTACCACCTGTAAGCCTGGCCGCCGGTGGCAACCAACTGAAGCGGGTCAAGACTGCAACGGGCATATACCCTGATGGCATAGGCACCGCCAATGCCGGCCCCCACACTTTCCGATTTATAATCGGAAAAATAGCCATATTTACAACCGTCTGCTGTTCCTCCGTTAATCACACCAAGATGAAAACGGGATACACTGTTTTCAACACGTGCTTCAGCCCCTGATGCAATTTTTGAGTTGTAGAAATTTGTAACGGCAGGTATTCTTTTAAGTACAATCCAGTTTGAATCGAGAATGTAGTCAAAATATGTTTCAGGTATAGGAGTCAGAACACCGCCCGAAAAAATGGTAAAACTTTTGGCGGCCATATTTTTATTTGGTCCGGAAGTCTCATTACGGGCCATCACATTCAGGAAGAATAAATCTCCGGCATTGGGTGTACGTGTAAAGGTAACCGAACGCGAACCGGTACAGCCATCAATCGTTGGAAGCACTGCTCCTCCAAGTTCCCCGCCACTTCCTGTAGTATGAAATACATACATTGGTTTGGATCCTTCAATGTGTGTGGAGTTATTGGTAATTGGATAACTATACACCGTTCCGGCATTGGGAATGGTGGTAATTAGTGTACCATCAGCATAGATTGCTGTGTTTGGCTGGGTAGTGGTTATGAAAATCCTTTCTCCTCCGTCGGTACCGACATAAACATCGCCCTTCATAACAATGTACTCGTGGCCGATAAGTGATATAGGAATGGTCTGATCGCCAACCACATCGTAACTATATACGCCGGGCTTGTTCAGTTTTTCCACCGAGTCATCATATTGAGTAATTGTTATCGGCTTGTCAGAAGTTACCCTTACGCCGTTTATATGCCGGTTTGCAGCCCTGTCATTTGATCTGAATGCCCATGTTTCACCGGCATTTAGCGTTATGGTAATAGGTACGGGAGCTCCGGGATATTCTGACCAGACAGCATTCCGGTAAATGGTTATCTCGGTATTGTTTTCGGTAGCGCAAACAACAAAGCCACTCCATGCTGTATTTGCATAGGTGCCGTTTCTGAAAAAATTCTGGGTTGAAACATAAAAATCAGTTCCTAAGGCGTTTTTACCTTTCAATGGAAAAATATCCCTGTTCCAGAATTGGTCGAGTTCATAGTACACCGTTATTTCGCCAGGGTTACTGGTGATCTTGAATCCCTTTCCCTCCTTTGTACTGGGATTGGGATAACATTCGATTTCATTGATGGGCAAAATATTATCCATTCGTATACTCACGTGCTCCAATTCATCCAAATTGTAAGTTAATGTTGTAAACGAAGGATCTGCGGGTCTTTCAATTTTTACTGTTGTGGCATGAACAGCAGTTATGTGTAACCTTAGCGGGGCACCATTATCGGGAGGGTCACCATGGTCGCTTGAAATGTCCGGAGCGGCAAACCAAAACAGGTTATCGGTTTGTCCGAAAACGGTAAGTGTTAATGTGCTGGAAATCAGAAATATGACGAATCTCCTTAGAAACATGGGATTGAGTGGTTTAGTATGTCTCCTGTACATGGTGAAAATAAAACCTTATTCTCTAAGTATACGTAAAAAAAGGCAGTAAGTTATCACAAATAATACTTCATATATAATGAAACGCCTAATTACCAGCATTTTGAGTTTAATGGTTTTGTTTATTGGCCTGCAGGCACAGACTGATACAATAATTCGTTATTTAAACTCAGATTTTGAAACCCCTGAAGATCAGCAGACCTGGCAAAGTCTGCCCACCGATAATAGTATAAAATGGATTTATGCCACCGGTGGAAATGGTTTTGAACCACCCAGTGCATTCTCGGGAACAAAGAATGCATTATTTTACTGGAGTGATAACGATCCTGCGAGCAGAACCCTGGTTTCAAAGGCTATTGACCTCAGTGAAGCAAAAAAGCCAGAGTTGTCTTTTGCTCATGCCATGTCACAATCCGTATTCGGACAGGATAACCTGATTCTCCTCTTTAGAGCCGGCTCAACTGGAACATGGGATACTATTGACAAATATGTAACGGAGGTTCCGGTTTGGACATTAAGAACCTATAATATTAAGGACTACGGTTCCAAATATTTAACCAATGAATTTTATGTTGCATTCGGTGGAATTTCAAACAGTGGTGATGGGGTTTGCGTAGATAAAGTGGTAATTGAAGAAAAGGATATTATTATCCGGTACCCAAAGTCAGTTGAAGTTAATCAGGTGAATCACACGCTGATTCCCCGGGGCGTTTCCGATATCCCCTTAATGCGTATTGACATCACTGTGGTAGGCAATACCGATCCGGCTACATTAAAATCGCTTGTATTCAAGTCGATTGAAACCCAGGACGATCTGTTTACGCCAAATGGATTTGAGTTGATTGCAACAAAAGACAGTGTCTTTAAACCTTCATCTCCTACCGGAAGTTCTTACAAGATTGCTTCTGCAGTGAGCATTGCTGAAGGTACAGTTACTTTTTCGAACATCAATTTCAATCTGCCAACTGGCCAAAGCTCGATTTGGCTTGTTGCGGATATTAACCCAACTGCACCGCATAACAGTTCGATAGACTTCCGGATGGATGCAAATTCAATTGTTATTAATACCAGTTCGGGACCAAAAACCTATCCGGCAAGTGCAATTTCACCTGCAGGTGCTAATAACATTGAGGAGGCGATTATTTTTGATGATTTTGAAGGTGTCAATATCGGATGGACATTTACCGGGCCACAAAATGATTTTGAGATTGCTGTTCCCCAGGGAAAAACTGCACATACCAGTCGGGATCCCGATTGTGCATATGGTGGAACCAAAGTATTAGGGACTGACCTTACACTTGATGGGCGATATCTTGACAATATTGATGCAACTAAAGCCTATTATGCCGTTTCGCCAGTTGCAGACCTGAAATTTTATTCCAACGTTAAGCTCTATTTTATGAAATGGCTTTCTTTTGAAGCCAATGATCATGCTGTTATTGAAGTAAGTACGGATTCAGCCAAAACCTGGATTAAAATCTGGGACAGCAAAGTAGATGCACTTATTCCTGATTCAAAATGGATAGAATTCACATTGTCTGAAGAATTCAACGACCTTGCAGCCCGCAAACCATGGGTTCAGGTAAGGTTTGGACTTATATATTCAGACAATAGTTTTTCGTATGCCGGATGGAATCTGGATAATTTTGCCATTACCGGTAATTTCCTTTCGAATGATGTGGGTATTACATCACTGCAGCGACCAGTAAATGATTGTGTTAATCCGGGATTCGACTCTGTTGTTGTAACGGTTCGAAATTTCGCCCCATATCCTACTGCATCTTCCTTGCCGGTTTTTTTTTCCATTGATGGCAATGTAAAGGTATATGATAATATTCCGGGGCCAATACCGGTTGACGGAGATGTCCAATTTAAATTTGCTCAACCGGCTAATATTGCTGCACCGGGATTGTATGACAAATTTATAGTCACCCTTGAGATCCCTGGTGATGAAGATCCTACCAATGATAATATTGAGCGTGATTTGTATATACAAAACAGCTTGTCTGTGCCCTCGCTTGAAAAATTTGAAGTGGGTGGAGGATACTGGATTCCTGTAGGGTCAACACCTACCTGGGAATGTATTATTCCCGAAGGAGGCGGATTTCCTTCCGTTCCCGGAAGTCCTAAGGCATGGACGCTTTCGCCCTATGGTAATTATATCTCCAATGATACATCATATATGATCAGTTCATGTTATGACCTTGTATCGGAAGATAGTTTGCTTTTTGAAATGAAAATTTGGCTTGATTCTGAAGAAGGCAAGGATGGGGCTGCTGTGGAATACTCTACCGATGAGGGAGCTACCTGGAGGTTACTGGGCCATAATGTGCATGACTGGAACTGGAATTGGTATAACACAACTGTAGCATCCCTGGGAACGTTAGGTTGGTCGTATCCAAACTCCGGATGGAAGACTGTCAGGCAGGTTATTCCAGCATTTCTGAATTATGAGCCTAAGGTGAAATTCAGGGTGAAATGGGCTGCAGACGAAGAAAACAGTTTCCGCGGTATGGCATTTGACGATGTCAGGATCTTCAGTGCTCCGATTGATATTGGCGTATTTAAGATTGATTCATTTGCGAACCGCTGTCAGGGTCTTAACCCGGGCGAGGTCACAGTTACTTTGATGAACTATGGTATTAACAAGATGAAGCAAGACGATACCATCATTGTTGCCTTCGATTTTAACCAGGCGCATATGGAAACGGACACATTCATGCTTGCTTCAGATTTTTTACCCGGGCAAACAATTAAACATACCTTTACTACTACGGTTGATGTTGCATCGCCGGGAGACTACAGTTTGCGCGCCTATACACAGGGTGAAAAAGACCTTCTGTTTTATGGCGGGAATAATGATTCAGCATTGGTTAATTTTAGTGTCTACCCCGGGCCGATTACCAGCCTGCCCGATACCATTCAAACGCACTTGCCCGATACGGTTGTATTAACAACAATTTCAAATCCTGCTTATGATTACTGGTGGAATGGTACGAGCGGCACATATACCTATAATGTTGTGGACGACGGATGGCAATATCTTACTGTTACAGCTACCAGGGGCAATGGCTGCAGTGCATACGATTCAACCAATGTAGAGTTGCTCTTTTATGACGTGGGAACCGAAGAACTTGTTCATCCGACCGACAACTGCGGATTCGGTAAACATGAATTCCCGGTGGTGCGTGTCCGGAATTACGGAACTGACAGTATTGCAGCCGGTCAAAAAATTGCTGTTACATTTGTTATGAATGGCGGAACTGCAGTAGAGGATACGTTGGTGCTGGCATCAACCTTGTACGCAGGAAAGAATGTTGATTTTACCTTCACGAAAGGAGCAGTGGATTTATCGGCACAGGGAACATATGCGTTTAATGTATTTACATCGTACGGTGGAGATACCGTTTTGAGTAACAATAGCATCAATAAAAGCATAGAGATACTTGGCCGTCCGGCTGTAAATCTTGGACCGGATGTAATAATTTCCGGCTTATCCCATACACTGGATGCGGGTGCGGGATATCAAAGCTATTTATGGGATAACGATGAAACATCGCGTACCAGGGAAATTACAACAAGCGGATCATACTGGGTACAGGTATTTGATGACAACATGTGCGATAATTATGACACCGCATTTGTATGGTTAAAAATCAGGGATATCAGCCCGGGACAGTTTGAAAGTCCCCTGTCGGAATGCAATTTCAGCAACAGCGTTCCGGTATCCCTCAGAATATATAATACGGGTACCGATACGGTACCATCGGGAAGCACGATAAATGTGAGCTATCGCTTCAACGGAGGCAGCCGGGTGAGCGGAAGCATGAATTTGGGCCAGCAGCTGATACCAGGCTCATTTATGGTATATCCTTTTGCAGGCACGATAGATCTTTCCACGGCAGGGGATTACAGCCTGGAAGCCACCGCGGTGGTATCGGGAGATTTAAGGCCGCAGAACGACACCATTGAACATACCATCTACCGGTATAATAAACCGGTGGTGGACTTCGGACTTGAAGAGGAAGAATACATAGAGGATATATCCTTTGTGATTGATGCCGGTTATTCTCCTTTCTATACTTATGATTGGCAGGATACCGTTACATCACACAATTACAATGTAACGTCCTCAGGCCAATATCACGTAACCGCAACCGACACCCGCACATCTTGCTTCGACCGGGACACTGTATTTGTATTCCTGATTTACAGTGACGTTGGTGTAACCTGGTCCGACATGCCAGAGAGCGGTTGTACCGGCGATCTCGATAATATCAGGGTGAGGGTAAGCAATCTCGGTCCTTCAGCCATCGGCAGCAGCGAACTGTATATAGCCTGCGATATTGATGGTGAAAGAATAACCCTGGATACACTTTCATGGACAGGAAACTTTAATCCGGGAGCTGTTAAAGAGCTGCCGCTTTCCGGAAGGGTTTCAATAGCACATGGAGGAATAAGCAAGGTATCCCTGTATACCCTGTTCGAAGACGACAAGCGTCATTTTAACGACACACTGAACTTTGAGTTCGATGCGTTACCCGGACCAGACATTGACTTTGGCGATATTAACGGTTACCTGAATGTTGATCTGCCTTATGTTCTTGATGCAGGCGCAGGCCACCAGTCGTACCAATGGCAGGATAATACAACAAACCAAACGTACACGGTGAATACTGCAGGTACGTATACGGTAATTGTTGTGGGGCAGAATGAGTGTTCGGCAACTAAATCCGTACGCGTTAATATAACCGATGGAACACATAATTTCGAAGCGGGGAATATTGTATTGTATCCCAATCCCAACAACGGTATGTTCAGGATAAAGATGGGGAATGATGTGGATGAGGATATCATTGTAAAGATTTTAAACCTGAATGGTCAGCCTGTATACAACAGGGAATTGACTTCACGCGAGATTGAAAATGAAACGATAGACGTTCAGCAACTCTCAAGGGGTGTATACTTGTTGCAGATACATACAAAGAGCCAGGTATTTACTGGCAGATTGGTAATACAGTAAAGCGCTACATATTGAGAGAGAAAAATAATCCCGGAGGGATTTTATGTTTATAGAGAACGTATAGTATTTACACATTCGACCCCGGCTGGGGTCGAATTTTCGTAAATCAGATGATTCTATAAACATCTGACCCCATCCAGGGTCTTACGGCCATGCTGGCTTCGGCGGGCGAAGACGGCTCTTCCTCAGACTGCACGTCTTGTTTTCGACTGCACAACTTTTCCTGGTAAATAAACCTGACATATCTCATATCCAAAGCGGGATACGTATGACAATTGTCCTGTTTTCAGCCTTGAATTCCGCATAATTTTGATGGGTGTTCACTGATCAGGTGAGCAATTCATTTTACAATTTGTGATGATGTTTAATAAATGGCTCGTTGGTTTGCTGGCATACCTGCCTAAAGATGTGGTGTGGATATTCAGCAAAAGGTATATTGCAGGTAAGGAATTAAAGGATGCGGTTAGGGTAACTAAAAAACTTAATAGTCTCAACATTAAGGCATCCATGGATTTATTGGGGGAATTTCAGACCCGCCGTGAAAATATTCAGTATTACAAGGAAGAATACCTCCGGCTTATAGAAGCTTCGGTAGAGCATGGACTTGACAATTCATTTTCCGTGAAGCCAACCATGTTTGGTCTTTTGCTGGATGAACAGATGTGCTATTCAAACATCCGTGAAATCGTTGCCAAGGCTGCTTCTTATGAACGGTGTGTAAGAATTGATATGGAGGACAGCCAGTGTACCGATAAGGAACTGGAGCTGTATAAGAAGCTGCTTGAAGAATTTCCCCGGAATGTTAGCATTGTTTTGCAGGCATACCTCAGGCGTACCCTGGATGACCTTAAAAACCTTGCCAAATTTGACAATGGCCGTGGCCTTATCAATGTAAGGTTATGCAAAGGAATATACAATGAGCCGGAAGAACTGGCATTTAAAAACAAGCAGGAAATAAACAGGCACTATCTTGACGATCTTGAATATATGGTGCAGAACAATATTTTTGCTGCCATTGCAACCCATGATAGGGCGCTGATCAACGGAGCATATGATATAATCGGAAATCATCATGTGCAGGGCAACAGGTTTGAATTCCAGATGTTATACGGTGTAACTCCCGAACTGCGAAAATCTATAGTGGAAAAGGGTTATACCATGCGTATCTATGTTCCTTATGGAAAGGACTGGTTTAATTATTCAACCCGAAGACTGCGCGAAAATCCCCGTATGGTCACACACATAATAAAGGCATTAATAGTCAGAGGATAAAGGCCGGTTATTTCAATATAACTGAACCACCTCGGTACTTCCCGATCTTACTTCAAACGTCTTATTCACCGTATACAGTGTTTGTTTGGCGTTGATTGCCCGGAAAACAACCCTGTATTTGCCGGGTTGAAGCTGAAGCGATTCATTTTTCACCGTATTGTCAAGGTTACATACCCAGTCTTCCTGAAGATTGCTCTTTCGCGAATAAATGCTGCCATAACCGATGGACGAACGAAGGAAGGTAACCAGTCCCGGACGGGCAACCTCCACAGTGGTGGTAGTGCTTTGCTTGATGTCAACATCATAAAGATATATCCTTGGTAGTGCCGGAATTTCGATGTCATATTTACCGACCAGGTATTTTTCATCCGTATACATCTTTTGCATGTTCAGGGTATTCATATTTCCCGCTTTTCTAACAATAAATTCGAGTCCCCGGTATTGCAGCGGATCGGACGATTTAACCACCAGGGCTCCCTGAGGGACATCAGCGGCGATTATGGTGTGTTTGCCGGGCAGGAGTTTGATGTTGTTTACGTCAACCGGAGGCAGGGTGTGAACACGCATACGGTACACAGGCAAATGATCAATGGTAAGGGTGTCAGGCAATCCCCTGTGATTAAGGGTGTGTATATAGTTATAGTAGATTTTGCCAGAAACCTGGTCGTAAAAAGTGCAATTGACGTTTGATTCAGTAGGATGCCCGGTATCATCAAGCAGGTTAATCTGGGCTGTTGTAGCATTGAGTGCCTGGCTTATTACAACCTCCATTACTTCGCCAAGTTTTTCTTCATAAGCAGCATTATAATAATTACCGATACAATTGAACGTCTGTTCGAAATTTTCATCAATGCCAATGCCTATAACGAAGGGCTTAAGAACAATTCCTTTTTTTTGCAGTTCAATAGAAACTGCACATGCATCGCCGTCACATGCCTCCACTCCGTCGGTTATAAGAATAATGATATTCCGGCAATTTTCAACATCAGGAGGGAAATCACTGGCACCCAGTTCAAGTGAATGAGCAATGGGCGTAGTGCCCTTAGGTATAACAAACCTTAATTTTTGTCTTATTAGGGGGGCGTTGCCTTTGGCAAAGGGTACTTCGAGTTTTGTGTCGTTGCAGTTCTGTGGTGGTACCGGGCTCTGATGTCCGTATAACCGCAATGCCATTTTTACATTGGGCAATTGTTCAAGACTGTCAATAATGTGTATAAGCACATTTCGTGCGATGGAGATTTTAGATTCTTTCTGCCAAATACCACCCATGCTCTGTGATGCATCAAAGATAAAGAGAATACGGGTTTCAGGAGGCTGGTATTTGGGCGGAGCCTGGCATAGTATTCCCTCGAACGGAATAATGCAAATAAACAAAAGTATGAAGCAAAACCTGCAAAAATTTGACAATGTAAAATGCTTCATAAGCAATTTTTTCAGATGTGAACAATCAAATTAAGAACGAAACAAACAGGAATAAAAGTATATTAAATACTTTGCTTTTTATTCCTGGTTATACGGCTTATGAGCTTCACAAGTTCCATGGCAAACAAAGGAAACGACGAGATGATCAACACCATGGCCCAGTCGAACAATCCCAATGGCTGAGTTTTAAATACTGTTTGCAAAAATGGTACATACACTACCGCCATTTGAAGAGCAAAAGAAGCCAGTGTGGCATAAACCAATTTCTTATTACTGAGGAAGCCCAGTTTAAATATCGATTCTGTATTGCTCCGGCAATTGAATGAGTGAAATAACTGACTGCAGGCTAAAACAATAAAGCTTGCCGTGCGTGCCCTTTCTATTCCTTCATCTTCAACAAAGTAAACAAGAATAAAAGCGAGCAAACTGCACATCGCAATAAACAATCCCTGCACAAATATCAGTATTCCCATTTTTCTGGTTAGCACCGACTCATCCTTTTGCCGGGGAGGTTGCTTCATGATATCTTTATTGATAGGATCCACGCCCAGTGCCAAGGCCGGTAAGCCATCCGTAACAAGATTTACCCAGAGGATATGAATGGGCAATAGGGGTACAGGCAGCCGAACCAGCGAAGCAATAAACATAACCAGGATTTCACCTACATTACAGGAAAGAAGGTAGTGGATAAATTTTCTTATATTATCGTATATCCCCCTGCCTTCTTCAACGGCGGCAACGATGGAGGCAAAATTGTCATCGGTGATTACCATTTCTGAAACTTCCTTGGTAACATCGGTTCCTGTAATGCCCATGGCCACTCCGATATCGGCTTCCTTCACTGCCGGCGCATCATTTACTCCATCGCCGGTCATGGCAACCACATGACCCTTTTCCCTCCATGCCTTAACGATCTTTAGCTTATGTTCGGGCGAAACCCTTGCATATACTGCCGTCCTTTCAACATTGCGCTTGAATTCATCTTCGGGCATATTGTCTACCTCATCGCCGGTAAAAGCAAGAGAGTCATCCTGATAAAAGCCTAATTCACGGGCAATAGCTACAGCAGTATTTTTGTGATCACCGGTAATCATTACCGATTTTATTCCGGCACTCCGGCAGTCTTTCATGGCCAGTTTCACCTCATGCCGGGGAGGATCAATCATGGCTACCAGGCCAAGGAATACAAGTTCCTTTTCTATGTTTTTGGCTTCGGTATTATCAGGAATCTGATCAAACTCTCTATACCCAACGGCCAGAACACGCATTGCCTTGTTGGCCAAATCAGCATTAGCAGCACTTATGCGCTCGCGCCTCCGGGCATCAAGATCACTAACCTTTTCTTCTTCCTGGATTTTGATGCAATTGGACAATAATATATCGGGAGCGCCTTTTACAAAAGCCACATGTTTATTACCATTTCGCCGTATGATGGTCATCTGTTTACGATCCGAATCAAAGGGTATTTCTTCTTCAAAGGCATATTTTGATTCCAATGACTTTTTGTCAATACCTGCCTTTGCAGCCATAGTAAGCAATGAACCTTCCGTAGGATCACCGATTATTTTATACGCGGATTCCTCCTTTACCAGTTGTGCTCCGTTACATAAAACAGTAGCGTTAATCAGCTTTTCAAGCCCTGTATGTTGCAGCGGATCTATCTTTTGGTTTTTATGGGTAAACTCACCATCAGGGGCATAACCAATGCCCGAAACGCTATACAATTCTCCTCCATGAAACAAGGCCTGAACGGTCATTTCATTTTTTGTAAGTGTACCGGTTTTGTCAGAACATATGATGGAGGTACTTCCCAGCGTTTCAACGGAAGGTAGTTTCCGGATAATACAATTGCGTTTAACCATTCGCTGAACACCCAGTGCCAGGGCAATGGTAACAACGGCAGGCAATCCCTCCGGTATAGCTGCTACAGCAAGGCTCACCGACGTTAAAAACAAATCCATGATTTCTTCACCCCGCAGATAACCAATGAGGAAGATGAGTCCTATCAGGGCAAACACAATAACAATAATAATTTTACCGAATTCCTTCAATTTTTTTTGCAGGGGAGTTGTAGTGTCTTCAACCTGTTGAATGAGGCCGGCAATCTTACCTAGTTCCGTGTTCATGCCGGTTCCTGTAGTAATTGCACGTGCCTTTCCGGCAACCATCGACGTGCCCATATACACCATATTCGTTCTGTCGGCAAGGGAAATATTTTCATTCTCAAGTTTGCCGGCACTTTTATTAACGGGGGTTGATTCACCCGTTAAACTCGCTTCATGCGCGGAAGTATTTCCGGTGGCATAAACAACCCTGCTGTCGGCCGGAATATAATCACCGGCTTCAATCTCTATGAGGTCGCCGGGAACAATTTCACTGGATGGTATTACCACATGTTTGCCGTCGCGGATCACTTTTGAATTTGGTGAAGAAAGCTTTTTTAACGCAGCAAGTGATTTTTCGGCGCGGTACTCCTGTATAAATCCCAGTATGGCATTGAGTATAACAATGCATATAATGGCAATGGCATCAACCCATTCTCTTAGAAAACCGGAAACAAGTGCTGCACCTATCAGCACCCATATCATAAAGTCCTTAAACTGGTCGAGCAGCAATGAAATGGCTGATCGCCCTTTTTTTTCCTCGAGCTGGTTGGGTCCGTATTTTTCCTGTCGTGTCTTTATTTCACCAGGAGTAAGGCCTTTCTCCAGATCAGTATTAAGGTCTTTGGCCACCTCGCTGGCCTCTGCAAACCACCATTTTTCCATCCTTAATAATTTTGGGCCCCCGAAATTACAATTTTTCAGCTTAGGTTATTTTATTCTTGATCTGAGATCTGCCAGTTTCATAATATTTTCAACATCTGCCCCGGAATGTACCCTGAGTGATACAGCCCTGATTTTTCCAAAGTGCTTGCCATTATGGTATTGATCCTTTAAGTCATCGGCAATATCACTGGCATCGATCAGCGATGCGGCTTTGTCGCCAAAATAGAATGTAACGCTGAAAGAACCCGGAAAAATGGCAGTCCAGAATAATGTTTTGTTCTTTTTTACAGTTTTTAGCAGCCAGCTTTTTCCATCGTTATAATAATTCCAGCCTGGAACCGCATCGGGAAAGTCTTTTTTTAACCGGCTGAACAACTCATTCCATATAGTGAAATTTTCAGCCAGGGCATTTTTGATTAGTTCATCCGTGGGTTTTTGGTTTTTATCTTTAAAAGCGATTTCTTCCATGACCTTAAAATTTTGATGTTTATATTATTCAGTTCTGATCCCGCGTGAAATTAAATTTTCCACCCCCCTGTTCAAGAATAAAACTATGGTCGGATGGGTTGAAGGTCATTTTTATCCCGGCCCTGTCAAACGTAAAAACATCTCTGGCCACCGGTTCCAATGGAAAGGCAGGCTGGCCGGTACCCTGTCCAAACAGTTTGTCGTTTTCTTTCTTAATGGTAATTTTAATCGGTATTGCAGAAGATGAATATACTCCTGTATATTGATCCATGTCTTCAGACTTCAGATCATAAACGGTAAATTCCGGAAGCTTATCCGCCTTATCAAAAAAATTATTCAGGGTTCTTATCACAATATCATTTCCGGAAAACACTGTCCCGTTTGATGTATAGGCTACCGCCAGTTTGTGTTCAGGAGAATAAACCAACAGTGAAGTAAAACCGTCTATCGCACCTCCATGTCCGTATAATTTAAGATCATTGTAGGGAAAAGTCATCATTCCCATGCCCAAATTATTTTCAATGGTCTTCTGCATGCAATCAAGGCTTGCTTCACTTATCAACTTGCCATTGTATAAAGCATGAATAAAACGAACAAGGTCTGACGACGTGGAAACAATTGCTCCTGCTCCATGGGGTATACTCATATCGGTTTCGGGTGCTTTTTTCCAACCTCCATCATGAAAAAAGGAATAGCATTCATTTTTTGTTATGTCGGTTTTGTTTCCGAAATAGGTATCATTGAGTCCTATGCGCGAACATATGCGTGATTGCAGAATGGCATTATAAGGTTTGAATAAGATGTCTTCTAAAATATATCCGAGTAATACATAATTGGAATTACTGTATTCGGTTTGTTTATCGGGATTGAAATCCGGTTTATAGCTTGCAATGATGGCAACCAGTTCTTCCTTGGTTTTTGGTGAGGTCATCCATCCGGAATAGGAACTATCCGAAGTAAAATTGTGAATGCCGCTTCGGTGACTTAACATATGAGCAATGGTAATTTTTTTTGCATTGGGTATTTGCGGATAATATGTATCGAGTGTTGTGGTGAGTTGAAGTCTACCTTCATCAATAAGTTGAAAAACCAGCACAGCGGTAAACATTTTTGAAATGGAACCAATGCGATATTTGGTTTTGTTGTTTGAAGCCATCGTGTAAGGATCATTTTCAACAAATCCGATGGTGTTGTTATAGGTAAGCTGTCCGTCTTCGAGTACAGCAAGGCTGCCCATGGCTTTGTCTTTAGCCGACAATAAAGCAAGCAAACTGTCCAGTTTTTCACCATGAATGGTTTGTGCAAAAGTTTGCATTGTTGACAGGAAGAAAACGAGCAATGGAAAAAGAATCTTTGTTTTCATTTGGAACGGGTTTTTGATCTTTGTAAATTTAATCATTCAGTAGCATTCAAAAAATATTAGTACAAGACAAAAATTCTGTGATTGTATATTTATTAATGTTCAATTAAATAGAGAAGAAAAGCATGTACCAGAAAGATTACATACTCCGCATGATAGAAATGCTTGGCGAAATCCTGCGGGCAATTTTTTCAAAAATTCAAACCGGAAAATTTCATGAAGCGGAGGAAACATTAAATGAAATTTACCTGACCTTTCTGCGGAAAGATGCTGCCTTTTTTCAGCAGATTCCTTCAGAAGACCTGACAAAAACACTTATCGCGGAACACAATTTTACCAACGGGCATCTCGAAGTATTGGCTGAATTGCTGTATGCGGAGGCAGAACTTCTTGTTGCCAAAAACAAGGAGGCTGAAAGTTTGCCATATTATCAGAAATCGCTACTGCTCTTTGAATATATCGATGAATCGTACAGAACTTTTTCTGAAGACCGGTTGAATAAAATGAAAACAATCAGGGAAAAAATTCTGCCGGATTGAAGAAGTAAAGCGTTAAAGAATGGTAGCGTTAAGGAAGAGAAAGGTGGGAAGGTGGAAAAGTGAACTCACTTTTTCCGGTTTTGCATCTGTTCCCGAAGCCATTTCAAGGCCTCATCTTCAACTGTGAAAAGTCGGGTTGGAATTTTTGGTTTGCTGAATTTTAAAAAAATGTTGGCGAAGTAACTGGAGATTTTGGAATTCATTAAAATTGCCATTCCGGCTACATGCGGCCGGAACTGCTCTGCAGCATAGGCTCGCGTTTTTGAATCAACAAAAAGTAAATCGCGAATGTCGATGAGATTTGCACATAATTGCTCCTGACACCATGTGTCTCCTATTCGTGTCATCTCTTTTAATGTATCAATATCAAGAGTGCAATTGTTAATAGCGATGTATTTAAAAATTTGATCATCCTCTTGTATCACCCGTATTTTGTCGTTTACAACAGTTTCTCGCATTGTTGTTTTTTTTGTAAACTAAGTTAATAATTATTTTTTTATTGTTGTATCGTTATCTATATCTTTATATTCAGTTAATAAATTGCAACATATTTCAAAGGATTTCAGTATACATTGTACTTACTTATAAATTTTAATCCATGGCTAGTAAAATTAAAGCACTGTTAAACAAAGCTGATGACCTTTTTGATGATTCAGTAAAAAAGGTGAAAGATCTTGCAGATAAGGCTGAAGATAAAATTGAAGGACTTACTGATAAGATGAAAGCTAAAGTAAAAAAAGCTACACCTGCTACAAAAAAAGCTGTAGCTAAGGTGAAAAAAGCTGCTGCAAAAACTAAGAAAGCAGCTCCAAAGAAAGCGGCTGCAAAGAAATCAACCGCTAAGAAATCTACTGCAAAAAAAGCAACTGCAAAAAAATCAGCCGCTAAAAAAGCAACCGCTAAAAAGGCAACTGCTAAAAAAGCAACTGCTAAAAAAGCAACTGCTAAAAAAGCAACGGCAAAAAAACCTGCAGCTAAAAAAGCAGTAAGTAAAGGAAAGAAAACTGTTGCAAAAGGTGCAAAGAAAACCACGGCAAAGAAAACTGCAGCCAAAGGGAAAAAACCGGCTGTGAAAAAAGCCAAAAAAGCTACTGCATCAAAGGCTAAAAAACCTGCAGCAAAAGCAAAAAAGGCAGCTCCAAAAACTAAGAAAGCTGCACCAAAAGCCAAGAAAGCAACAGCAAAGAAAGCTGCTCCTAAGGCAAAAAAAGCCGCTCCTAAAAAGGCAGTTGCAAAGAAAGCAGCTCCCAAGAAAGCAGCGGCCAAACCCGCAGCTAAAGCAGCTCCCGCTCCAAAGGGTTAGTATTAAAAAAAGAGGCAGGTTTTCACCTGCCTTTTTTTGTTCATTGTAATGATCAACTTAGGACTTCGAAGGTAATTTTTGCGTTAACGCGGTACTCAACAATTTTATCACCTTTTACAACAGCGCTGGTGTCCTGAATATAAACAGAGCGAATACCGGTAATGGATTTTGATGCCATTTTAACCGCATTCTGGGCAGCATCCTCCCAACTTTTCTCAGAAGATGCAAGCAATTCAATTACTTTCATTACAGCCATTTCAAATCGTATTTTATTCAACTAAGGGTTCCCCTGAAACTTCAGTGGGCTTTTCAATTTCTTTTCCTTTCTGAACTTTCTTTTCCAATTCATTGACAGCCTGCTCAGCTTTATCAATTTTTTCTTTCTTTATTTTATAATCAGCATCAGATATCCTTCTTGCTTTTTTATCACTTTCAAGTTTCTTCTTAGCCTCATCAATTTTTGCCCGCGCTTCTTTTACTTTTGTATCACCTTCGCTCACCCTGGTTTCCAATTCCTGTGATTTTTGCTGATGATTCAATTTGGCTTGTTCGGCTCTTGCCTGACCGAATTCTTTACCTTTAACGTCGCCCTTGTTTTTGCCATAGGCATTTCCTTTTCCGGCATCTTCATTTTGGTTATCATCAGCTTTTTCCTTTGCAGGTTTTTTCAATTCAGGCACATCGGCTTCTTCTATAGTTGTATTATCTTCTGCAGCGTCAGCATCATTTTCGTTTACCTTTTTTTCAGCCTCATGGCCTTTATTTTCTTTACCTGCTTTTTTATCGTCTTTGATTTCTTTCTTTTCAGTACCTTTTCCCTTACCCGCATTTCCTTGTTGGCAATAAGCATTTGTTGTTGTTATAAGAAAACAACACAGCAGGATTATTACAGATTTATAAGCTATTGTTTTCATGATTTTTTAAAGTTCATTGATTAAATTTTCTACCTCCTTAACTGAACTGTCAATTTCACTCTTCAGGCTCTCAATTTGCATAGCAGCAGAATCGAGTTTCTGAATCCGGGCTTCTTCCTGTACTTGCGCGGCTTCTTTTTTTGCGCTATTGCATGATGCAATCAACAGGATCATAAAAATAACTGCACTTAGTATTTTCTTCATTTTGTTTGATTTTAAGTTGTGCCTGTTTTTTAGATATTATATTAAAGATAAATAAAAAATGCTGTAAATCAAAGAGGATATATCAATCCTTTTTCCTGCCTCTTGCACCCTTACCACCAAAGAATCCCCATCCTCCGCTGCCGATTAAAAAACCAAGTGCATACCAGGCACCATTGTTATTTTGCGCATACAGGGTAATATCATCGCGAAACAACATTAAAACAAAATCTACCGGGGCAATAATGCCGTGCCACAATCCATACCAAAAGCCATAGGTCTGGCCGGTAAGACAGTTATCAACAACTTCCTTGTTGGCACATGATGATGCCACAAGTAAAAATCCAATAGCAACGACTGCCATCAGAAAAAAGTTTTTGGTTTTTTCGGTTTTCATTTGTTATGGTTTTAATCATACACTTTATAAGGATCAAAGGTCATCCGGCATCCTTTATGCTTAATTCACCAACTCCAGTTTTCCAAGTTCATCATTGATGAATTCCAATTCAGCAGTGGACAATGCAATATCGGCAGCAGCGGCATTTTCAATTGCCTGGTCGGTGTTTCTTGCCCCGACAAGGGCAATGGTAATTCCCGGCTGCTGAAGGGTCCAGCGAATTACCAACTGTCCTACTGTTGCATTTTTTGTTTGGGCCAATGGCTTTAGCCGGTTCAAAAATGCATTGACCCTTTTTATATTTTCATCAGCATAGAACGGATTACCCTTTCGCGTATCTCCTTTATTAAATTTATGCCCGGGCATTATTTTACCGGCTAATAATCCTCTTTGCAACGGACTGTATACAATAACGCCTTTATTGTTTTCCATTGCATATGGAATAATATCTTTCTCAATGCTCCGGTAAACCATGCTGTAAGGTACCTGTATTGAGGCAAGTTGTATGGTTTTTTCTGCCTCCCTAAGGTCATTTACGGAATAATTGCACACACCGGCCGCCCTGATTTTTCCTTGTTTCATTAACTCATCAAGGGCTTCCATGGTTTCGGAAATTGGTGTGGTACGATCGGGCCAGTGAATCTGAAACAGGTCGATATAATCGGTTCCAAGCCTTTTAAGGCATTCCTCGCATTCCTGTATCACTGCTTTTTTTGAAGCATACTTGTGCATGGCAATCGGATTTCCATTGTTATCTTCACTTTGGAAGAAAAATTCTCCCTGTTTGGTATCCCATCGCAAACCAAATTTTGTCAGGATTTCTATCCTGCTTCTGTCGGTTCCCCGAATGGCTTCACCGACAATTTCTTCACTTAATCCCTGGCCATATGCAGGGGCGGTATCAATGGTGGTTACACCCAGCCTCAATGATTCACGGATGGCTTCAATGGCTTGCTTGCGGTCAGCTCCTCCCCACATCCACCCGCCAATTGCCCATGCGCCAAAAGTAATTACCGATGCTTTAACAGCAGAATTTCCAATTTTTCGTTTTTCCATTTTTTCTTTTTGCAACGTAACTGTATCAAATATAGTTCAAAAATCGCACAGAAACCAGCGATTCTTAATCAGCCTTTGACGGAATGAAAAAACCGCTTCAATTGCTGAAGCGGTTTGATCTTTTGAATCCTTTGGCTGCTATTTCGATTCCTTACTTCCTTCCTTTGTTGTAATCACTATTACCACCTGATAATCCTTATCAGAATAGGTTTTAATGCTTTCTCCGGTAAACACTTCAATGTGTTTGATTTTATAAGGATCAAGACTTTCAATGGCATCATCATCGGTATGCTCTTTACCGTCAATAATTATCAGGCGTTTTTTTGCATTGCCTTTTACTTTTATCTTTTTATAACCATCATGGTTATCTTCGTTCATATTCCCGTTCCAATGGGTATAGACGGTATATGTACCGGTGTCCAAAACCATTTTATGCTGTTTGGAAATCGCACTGTCATGGCTATGTTGAATAATAACCATTTCTTTTTGCTTATTGATTACCTTTTTCTGATCGTCTGTCATCTCGCTGTGTTTTACCATCGCCTTGTCGTGTTCCACCACCATAACGTTATGCATAATTGTCCGATCAAGTTCATCCGTTATAATTTTTTCCGCGTTTATATCCCTGGTATGTGCAGTGTCATATTTTGTATGGTTTATCTCAATGATCATTTTAATGGTATCATCCGGCCGCTCGCTGCTTACAGCCTCCACTGATAAATCAGCATGCTTGATTTTGATGGTGTCTCCGGGTTCATTGGCCGGAAATTCACCCGATAATAGTTCACCTAAGGCAGAGATAAACTCAACCTGATCGGATGGTTCAGCTTGCTTGTTTTCAGCCGCAATTCCATTGAATATGCTTAAGGCAACAACAAGCAAAACTGCTGTCGGAAGCAATGTTAGCAATCCATGTTTTGTACGGGAATTCATTTTGTTTGTAGTAATCATAATCATGCGTTTTTTAATTTGTGATTGCCTGCCCGGAAATTTAACAGAATTAAAGCCTGAAGAAAGGCAGATGATTTTTTCTTCAGCTACCTGGTTTATCAGAAGCGCCTTATAACTGAGCGGATCTATTCCGCTTTTTATTACTCCTTCATCGGCAAGATATTCATGAACCAGCATCATGCTTTTTTTCATCATCCAAACCAAAGGATTAAACCACATGAAGGCTGTAAGCAATTCCATCAGCAAAAGATCAAATGAATGATACTGGTTTATATGGGTTTTCTCATGCGCCAGAATTTGCGGTAAATCAGCATCCGCTGCGTTAGTACTGGGGATGAAAATCCACCGGAAAAAAGAAAAGGTATGGGTGAATTTCTGATTGTAAACCAAAATACCATCGGCATGCTTTATTTTCTTTTCCGCGATGATCAGTACAAAAATACTTGTTGCGTGCAAAGCAGTACGGAGCAAAATAATGCCTGCAACAATAAAATAAAACAGTGTGAGAAGGCCCCCTAAAACGTACCATCCCGGACGGTCAACCTGCATGGGTATGTTTTTATTGCTGTCGAATGCCAAATGTTCCGTAGTGGCAATTTGCGGGCCAGTTCCATAAACGATGAGTGCATTGTCTGCCTGGCGCGTGTTCAATGTCAATCCGGTATCAATCCGGAAACTGTTCAATGGTATAATGAGTGAGAGAAATATTGAGCCCAATAAATAATACCTGAGGTGAGTGAATCTTGTCCCCTTTTTCAGAAAAAGGCGGTAAAAGGCGTAGAATGCACTTATGCACACTGAGGCAACTGCAATGTAGCGTATAGCTTCCATGTCACTTTTTTTTATTCCTGATTTCCTTTTCGAGCATTTCCTTTAATTCCTCAAGTTCGGCGAGGCTTACTTCCTTGTTTTTCACGAAGGACGATACCAATTGAGGTATCGAATTATTAAAGAAATTCTTAAACGTATCTTTCATGATATGCTGCGCATAATCTTTTTTAGCAACCACCGGGTAATACACATGGGTCTTGCCATACGTTTTATGTGCAACATACCCTTTTTTTTCAAGCACTTTGATTACCGTGGCAACAGTATTGTAAGCCGGCTTAGGTTCCGGCAGACTGTCGAGTATGTCACTCACGGCCCCTTCATCAATTTTCCACAGAGCTTTTAGCAGTTCTTCCTGCGCTTTGGTAATTTCCTTCATAATGGCAATGGTATAGTTAAAATGAAACAACAGACAAATATACTACATTTATTTATTAAATACTATAAATATAGTTAAAATTTCAAAAAAAATAAATAAACATACATACAGCTCATGTGGATAATTTGAATCAGGAAACCGAAGATTGGAATAAATGCATTATATTTAAATTTTAAAAGTCAAAAATACTTTTATGCCTGACGCATGAAGGAAAATGTATTTTCTTAACCGATTAACATAACATAAACATTAGCCAATATGAAAAGAAATGTTTTACTTGTTTTAGCCATGCTGCTGGCCTTTGGAGCTTGCAAACCCAGGACTGCCGAAGCACCTGTTCCTGTTAGTGAAGAGGTTTGGGAAGGTTCGGGCGACCAGGCAATTAAACTGATTACCCTGACGAACAAAAATGGCATGCAGATTAAAATTACCAATTACGGCGCCATTCTTACCTATGTAGCTGTCCCCGATAAAGAGGGAGTGATGGAGAATGTTGTACTGGGTTTCGACAGCCTGTCGCAATACCGCACCCGCCATCCGTTCTTTGGCAGCACCATTGGCCGTTATGGTAACCGCATCGGAGGTGCAAAATTTGTACTTGACGGCACTACTTACACGCTGTCAGCTAATGATGGACCTAATACCCTGCACGGGGGGCCGGAGGGATTTCATCGCAGGATTTTTGCCATCGACACCGTTTACACAGCAGGAGATTCATCTGTGGTTGTTCTTTCACGCCTGAGCCCTGATATGGAAGAAGGATATCCGGGAAACCTTAACGTTAAGGTTTCCTATATACTTACCCCATCCAATGAGATTAAGATCAGTTATGAAGCTGAAACCGATAAGCCCACCGTATTGAACCTAACCAACCACAGTTACTTTAACCTTTCCGGTTGCAAGGAAACCGTACTTGGCCATGAACTCATACTGTATGCCGATTCCATTACACCTACCGATGCAACACTTATTCCCACAGGTGAACTGAAGGCAGTAGCTGGTACACCCTTTGATTTTACCGGTGCACATACCATAGGAGAAAGAATCGCCGAAATACCCGGTGGTTATGATATTAATTACAAATTGCGCAATTCTGCCGGCCAGTATGTATTGGCATCTGAAGTTTATGAGCCCAAGTCGGGCAGGGTTATGCAAACTTACACCACCGAACCGGGTATCCAGTTCTATTCAGGAAATTTCCTTAACGGGCAATTCATTAGCCATGGTGGTGTTAAATGTGAACGGTATTATGGTTTCTGCCTCGAAACACAACATTTCCCCGATTCGCCGAATAAACCGAATTTCCCGTCCACCGTGTTGTTACCGGGTGAGAAATTTGAATCGAAAACGGTGTATAAGTTCTCGGTGAGGATGTAGTGTCAAGATCGAAGATCGAAGATCAAAGATCGAAGATCGAAGATCAAAGATCAAAGATCAAAGATCAAAGATCAAAGATCAAAGACTAGAAGACTGAGGGAGAGAGGGAGCGGAAGGTCGAAGATCAAAGATCCAAGATCCAAGATCGAAGATCAAAGATCTAAGATCGAAGATCAAAGATCAAAGATCAAAGACCAGAAGGCCGGGGGAGTGGGAGAGCGGAAGGTCGAAGATCAAAGATCCAAGATCCAAGATCGAAGATCAAAGATCTAAGATCGAAGATCAAAGATCAAAGATCAAAGATCCAAGACTAGAAGACTGAGGGAGAGAGGGAGAGAGGGAGCGAGGGAGCGAGGGAGAGAGGGAGCGGAAGGTCGAAGATCAAAAATCCAAGATCCAAGATCGAAGAGCAAAGATCTAAGATCGAAGATCAAAGATCAAAGATCAAAGACTAGAAGACTGAGGGAGAGAGGGAGCGAGGGAGAGAGTGAGAGAGGGAGCGGAAGGTCGAAGATCAAAGATCCAAGATCCAAGATCGAAGATC
>CAZYDI010000008.1:0-66422 GCA_964646255.1 uncultured Bacteroidales bacterium | reverse complement strand
TCGGTGGTTATTTCACCAGTGATTTCACCCAGGTAATGAAGTGCTTCACGA
The DNA here is from genome assembly GCA_964646255.1 of uncultured Bacteroidales bacterium. Taxonomy (GTDB): domain Bacteria; phylum Bacteroidota; class Bacteroidia; order Bacteroidales; family UBA10428; genus UBA5072. The sequence continues at coordinate 66,371 of CAZYDI010000008.1, read as the reverse complement.
ATGTCCTGGGCCAGCAGGTCGCCCGGCAATCCCCCGGAAAGTCCGTCTCTTGCCCTTATCATGGCCGACAGAGCCCTGTCGAGTGCTTCAAAATGCCTTACGTTGGATATGATTACATCGTTTTCGCCAGCCCCATGTACACCCGAAACATCAATTAAGGCCTGTTCGAGCTGGGCAAGATGGGTGCCATTAAGGGCCGACAGCCCAATCACAGGTGCTTCACCTTTTAAATGCTGGTTAAGCTCGTCCAATATGGCAGTTTGGTCCGTTTCGGATAATTTATCGATTTTATTTAAAACAATGATTTGCTTTTTAGGTAGTCCGTTTCCCGCACTCCTTAACCTGTTCATCACCCCGGTTAATTCCTCTGCTTTGCTGGCAGGGTCGAGTACGTGAATGACAACCGATGCCTGGTCCATTTTTTGCCAGGTTCGCTCAATGCCCAGCTTTTCGATTTCATCCTCGGTGTGCCTTAGTCCGGCTGTATCTGTCAGCCTGAAATGCACGCCACGAATGCTGATGACATCTTCGATGGAATCACGTGTTGTGCCTTCAATTTCAGATACAATGGCCCGTTCTTCCCGAAGCAATAAATTCAGCAGGGTTGATTTACCTGCATTGGTTTTGCCTACAATGGCAACAGGAATTCCCTGTTTAATAACATTTCCCAGAGCAAACGAACCACTAAGGGTTTCAAGCGTTCCGGCAATTTCGTCAATGAGTTTCTTTAAGGCATTACGGTCGGCAAATTCTACATCTTCCTCACTGAAATCAAGCTCGAGTTCAATGAGCGAAATAAAAGTGAGCAGTTTATCGCGCAGTTTCTTTATTTCTTTGGTAAATCCGCCGCGCATCTGGCTAATGGCAATTCTGTGTGCAGCTTCGGATCCTGATGCTATCAAATCGGCAACCGCTTCCACCTGGGTAAGGTCGAGCTTGCCGTTTAAAAAAGCGCGCATGGTAAATTCTCCCGGTTTGGCAATACGGGCCCCGGCTTTTACAAGGAGTTCCAGGATTCTCTTTTGAATATAAACCGATCCATGACAGTTTATTTCAACAGTATCTTCACCGGAGTAGGAGTGTGGCTTCCGGAATATACCGGTCACAACCTCATCGATGATTTCACTGCCTTCAACAACCCTGGAATAATGCATGGTATTGGCAGGAAGGTCTTGAAGCGACTGACCTGATGAGTGGAGTTTAATAATCTTTTGGCAAATTGACAGAGCGTCGTTGCCACTGCACCGGACAACCGCAATGGCTCCTTTGCCGGCAGGTGTGGAAATGGCACAGATGGTATCGGCGAAATACATTTTTACGACAAATTTATTTGCACCAAAAATAGTTATATTTCGGTTAGAACGGGCGGGATTGATTGCCCGGTAAAATGGAAGATCATTGGCGCAATATGCACATGGGTAAAAATTTTGTTGAAGTGTCCGGGTAAAAATGTAAACAGGGTATATTTTTTAACACGGTCGACTTTTGCAACATTTTTATATTATTTTTGGCTTTGTGATTATAAAAAATATCGATGAGCATTCTTGTAAATAAGCATTCAAAGGTAATTGTGCAGGGTTTTACGGGTGGTGAAGGTACGTTTCATGCACAGCAAATGATAGAATATGGCACACAGGTTGTTGGTGGAATAACCCCTGGCAAGGGTGGGCAGAAACACCTTGACAGACCAGTGTTTAACACGGTCGCCGATGCAGTTATAAATACAGGTGCCGATACCTCGGTAATATTTGTGCCTGCAGCTTTTGCCGCAGATGCCATTATGGAAGCCGCAGACGCAGGTATTAAAGTAGTGGTGTGTATTACGGAAGGAATCCCCACGCTTGATATGGTTAAGGTTAAACAGTTTCTTGAAGGCAAAATTACCAGGTTAATCGGACCAAACTGTCCGGGAATTATTACTCCCGGGGAGGCAAAGGTTGGCATTATGCCCGGCTTTATTCACAAGAAGGGCACCATAGGGATTATTTCGCGATCAGGTACATTGACCTATGAAGCAGTTGACCAGGTAACAAAAGCGGGTATGGGTCAATCAACCTGCATTGGGATAGGGGGTGATCCAATCATTGGAACCACTACGCTCGATGCAATGAAATTATTTATGGCTGATAAGGACACCGAAGGAATTATTATGATAGGTGAAATTGGAGGAAGCATGGAATCTGATGCTGCCAGGTGGGTTAAAGAACATGGAACCAAACCGGTGGTTGGTTTTATTGCAGGGCAAACGGCTCCAAAGGGAAGGAGGATGGGTCACGCAGGTGCAATTATTGGAGGTGCAGAAGATACGGCTGCAGCAAAGATGAAAATTATGCAGGAATGTGGCATTCATGTTGTTGAATCGCCTGCAAACATTGCTGCTACTATGGTTCTGGCACTTAAAAACAAATCATATGCAGGTTAAAGGTACAGCGTTAAGAACCACCCGGGATTTTGTAAAAACAAAATTCCCCGATCATTATGATCAATGGCTGGCATCACTTACTCCCGATTCAAAAAAACTTTTCACTTCAACCATTGATGCCACTGCCTGGTATCCTTACAAAGAAGGTTATTCTGTTCCCGTTGATAGTATCATGAAAATATGCTATCGCGGTGACCTTAAAACCGGTGGCGATGAATTGGGAAGCTGGAGTGCGGAAACCGGTTTAAAAGGATTCTATAAGGTTTTTCTGCTTATTGCCTCTCCCCAGTTTTTGCTGCAGAGGGCATCGAAGATTTTTACAACTTTTTATGAACCCAGTGAAGTTGAGGCTTCCATTATCGGATCTAATGATGCAATTTTAAGAATAACGAAATTTGATCAGATAGATGAATCGGTTGAGTACAGAATAGCAGGTTGGACAAGGAAGGCACTCGAACTTGCCAATTGCCCCTCTCCGCGCTATGAAATTAAGACGTTCCTCTCTAAAGGGGATCCTTCAACCGAGATACACTTTCATTGGCAGTGAAAATGTGACAAGGGACAGGGCAAATCATTATTTTATGCTTGTCCCTTATTCCTGTTTTATTGTGCCAATGCTTTGAAATTCCACCTGCTAAAATCGGTGCTGGCTTCTGTTTTTTCTTCGAGATTATCCTCAAGGGAGGGAAAGAAATCTATTCCGGTAATTTTTTCCAGTTCATCCACCGAAATGGCAAACGATTTGGGTGCTCCGGTAGCTATGTTACTGCGGATAATAAAGGCTATAGCCCTCTCACCTGTCACATCAAGCACTGCTTTGTAATAACGGGTGGCAATACTGATTTTGTTGCCTCCAAAGGTTCCAAACGGGGCATCTGTTAATACCGGACCGGTTACAATGTATAATGTATTTCCCTCTTTAGCCCATTCCCTGATAAGTTTTTCGAGATTCTTCCATACATACTTATTGAAAGAGGGTTTTTGCGGCACTGTATTGGACATAAGAAAAGTTTCTTCAACTGCTTTTGGTGATGTGAACATATCTTCAGGAGGAACCAATTGCCCGATAATAAAACCGGCGTCTTTATAATCTTTTGGCGATGCGCTTCCGGTGGATACTGACGGGTCTTCCGCATACTTTTCCTTAAATGTACCTGTGGCTTTTGCCTGCTCAGGGGTTAACTGGTATGCAACCCAGGAGGGTAATTCGTATCCTTCGTTCCACGACAGTGAAAATAAGGTATGTTTTACCAGTTGCTCACGGGCTCCGGCTGCCGGAATTTCATACTGTTGTGCACACAAGTTCAGGCCAATTAAACATGCGATTACAAAAAATATCCTTTTCATTGCGTAAATGTTTATATCCCCTCTTACGTAAAATAAACATTAGGGTTCTGATGCTTATCAACACACCTGATTGGCTTAGTACCGGGGATCTTTCCTATAGGGAAGCCTGGCCATTTTTTCAACAGTAATACTCGGGAAACCAAATTCTTCGGTAACAGTTCCCAAAATCAGGTATACACCGTATCCCCTGAATGGGTATTGCTTCAAGGAATTTGGAAAATTAACCGTATCGAAAAATTCACCCTGCATATCAAGGAAACAACCAAAGTGCATCCATTCTCCTTTAACCGTATGCACATATTTTATGGTTACCAGGTTGCCCAGCAACCTGATTTTTTTACCCGTATACTTCAGGAGTTGGTGTGCCGTTATATCGCTGCGGTAGCTCGTTTCAAGCATGTCAAAACTACTAAGCGTTACCGGGAAACCCAGTAGTTCCATTTCGTCATAGGCATCTTCGAGCCGGGTTTGCTCAAGCTGGGGAAGACGGAATTCTTTTGGCTTTTCGGCAAAAAGCATGGGCATATCCGGTTCTCTTGAATTTCCAAGCAAAAGGTGTGCTTCCCAAAGCAGTTCTTTTTTTGTTTTACCGGTAAAGCGAAACGCATCAAGGCGTATGAGAATCACCAGTTGTTCAATTCCGGCAGGTACCCGGCAAACGAAATCATCCAGGCTTTTATACGCTCCGTTATTTTTGCGTTCGGCAACTATGGTATCGGCAATTCTGCCTTCGAGGTTGGCAATATGTACAAAACCAATAAACACGTCGCTTCCGTATATGCAGGTTTTAACCGTACTGTTATTTACACAAGGAAGGTGAATGGATGCACCTGACCGTTTGGCCTCGTTAAAATACACCCATGTATGGTAAAAGCCTCCGAAGTTATTGATGACCGCCACCATGAATTCCTGCGGGTAATAGGTTTTAAGGTAAAGGCTTTGGTAACTCTCAACGGCATACGATGCCGAATGGGCTTTTGAAAAAGCATACCCCGCAAACGAGGCTACTTGCCGCCATACTTCAGCAGTGAGCGATTCGGGGTATCCTCTTCCGGTGCAATTGTCAAAAAACCGCTGACGAATACGTTCAAATTCGCCCTTGGAGCGAAACTTCCCTGCCATGGCCCTGCGGAGAATATCAGCATCGGCCAGGTCGAGTCCGGCAAAATGATGGCAAACCTTGATCACATCTTCCTGGTAGACCATTACACCAAAAGTTTCTTTCAGCTGGTCTTCCATAACCGGATGAAGGTATCTGATGTTCTCAGGGTCGTGAAACCGCCTGATGTACTCTTTCATCATACCCGACTTGGCAACGCCCGGGCGGATAATTGAGCTGGCCGCTACCAGGGTAAGGTAATTGTCGCATTTAAGTTTCTTAAGCAATCCGCGCATGGCGGGACTTTCAATATAAAAGCAACCAATGGCTTCACCGCTGTATAATCTTTTATTTACTTTTTCATCCCTCTTAAAATCAGATATGCGGTGAACGTCTACTTTTACGCCGCGGTTATTACCGATGATTTCCACACTTTCGTTGATATGGCCGATTCCCCGCTGGCTAAGAATATCGAGTTTTTCAAAACCAATTGCCTCGGCAACGTACATATCGAATTGTGTTGTGGGAAAACCTTTGGGTGGCAAATCCAGGGCGGTATAACATGTTATGGGTTCTTCGGAAATAAGAATTCCGCCGGCGTGAATGCTTCGGATGTTGGGAAAATCCATTAACTCGTTACCGGTGGCATACAAGTTTTGGGTAATTTCATCCTTGTTCAGGGAGGCATCGGGATAATCCACTATTTTATCGATTTCTTCCTTGGGCAACCCGTAAACCTTTCCCAGTTCCCTGAAAATAGAGCGATCGCGGAATGTAGTCACTGTTCCCAAAAGGGCAGTGTGTTTATTGCCGTATCTTTTAAAAATATAGTCCTGTACCTCATCACGGTCGCGCCACGAAAAGTCGATATCAAAATCGGGCGGGGAGGTGCGTTTGGGATTGATGAACCGCTCAAAATACAGGTTCAGTTCAATAGGGTCCACATCGGTAATTTTGAGGCAATAAGCGACGATGCTGTTGGCGCCGCTTCCCCGGCCAACATGGTAAAAGCCGCGGCTCATCGAATACCGGACAATATCCCAGGTGATAAGGAAATACGCCGAAAAACCAAGGCGGTCAATGACTTCAAGCTCGTGATCAATGCGTTTATGTGCTTCTTTGTTCGATTTTCCGTAGCGATATGCCATGCCATCCAGGGCCAGTTTTTCCAAAAGCAGCCGGTCGTCGTAACGGCTCGATGTAAAGATGCGTCGGTTTTTTACTGAGTTAAAGTCGATGAGGATTGAGCACTCATCTGTCAGTCTTTCAGTGTTTCTGATAATCTGAGGATAATCGGAATACGCAATCGATAACAAATCAGGCGATATAAAATACTCTTTTGGAGATGCCATATCAGGGGGTGTTAGTTTGCTGAGCAGTGTATTCTTATCGATTGCGCGAAGATGCCGGTGTAGCTCAAAATCCTGAGAACCGGCAAGGGTTACCGGCAACAGAGCTACCAGTTGTTGCTGATGGTAGCGATAACGGGATGTTACCAGTTTGTTAATCTCATCAGGCCTGATACCGATAAATTCATTTTCCTCCGGCTTTAAGGGAATGTTGGCGGCGAAGGGGTATATGGTATAAGCATGATTAAATGCCGGGGCACGAAGTGGGAGAGGGATGCCCTCGAGGTTATGCCGGGTGAGGAATTCATTAATTTCGTGAAAGCCTTCGTTGTTTTTGGCAAGTGCAATGAACAGCAAACGGTTTTTTTCATCCCTGAACTCGATGCCGGCGATGGGCTTAATATGTGCCATCCTGCATGCGGCAATAAAGTCCATCATTCCCATACAGTTGTTGATGTCGGTTAAGGCCATGGCCCTTACATTATTTTTCCCGGCTTCAGCCACCAGTTTGTCAATGGACATTGTTCCGTAGCGAAGACTATAATATGAGTGGCAGTTGAGATACATTTGTACTATACAATTACTATGCAGACATACTTTCAAACAACAGCATGTAATGCAGGCGCAAGTTCACCACTAAATTTCTACACCGCTTCATCCAGTCGCCTGTAAGGAAGCATGGCCCTTAAAGATTGTTTCGGGTTTTCGGTAACCATGTAATTACGGTAGTTTTTACGTTCCATCATGGCGTAAGCCCATAGTACAAGTTCTTCATGTGAAGCATGAAGCATTTTGCCATCAAGCGGTTCTTCAAACCATTCACCATTGCTTAAAAAAAACAGTTGCCTTGTCATTGTTTCGTGTTTTTGATGTTAATATTTTTCATCGTTATGTTTCAGTTGTTTACCCACAGCCCTTACCACGGCAGTTTTTCCGTATCGCTTTCTCATCCGGTCGATTTCCTGGTAAAGGCGTACCATTTCGGGGGTGTCTTCAAACAGGTTCAACTGGGGTGTTCCCCGTATAAGGTGACTGAGTTTAACGCCGATAAGGCGGATAAGCATACGTCGCTGGTACAGCCGGGTAAAAAGCGATTTGGCCAGCGTAATCAGCTTATGGTCAAATGAGGTATAAGGAATTCTTTCCTGCAGGGTATGTGTATCGAAATTCGAATAGCGGATCTTTACTGTTATGCACGATGCCAGCCGTTCTTCTTTACGCAGCTCATAGGTGATTTTTTCCACCATGCTCACCAGGGTGTTGTTCAACAGTTCCAGGTCGGTGGTGTCGGTGTCAAACGTGCGTTCTGCGCTGATTGATTTTTGCTCCCAGTATGGAATTACCGGAGTGGTGTCGATGCCGTTAGCCTTTTTCCAGATCTCAATGCCGTTTTTCCCCAGCACCTTTTCCATCATTTCGGGAGGTATCTGCCCCAGGGTGCCAATGGTACCAACACCCATCGAGCGGAGCAGGTGAAAAGTTTTTTCACCAATCATCGGTATTTTGCTGATGGGCAAGGGGTCGAGAAAAGATTTCACCAGTTTGACCGGAACTTCCTTTTCGCCATTTGGCTTGGCCTCTCCGGTAGCAATTTTTGAAACGGTCTTATTTACCGATAGGCCCGAGGAAATAGGCAGGCCGGTTTGTTTGATGATTTCCCGACGCAATTCCTGAGCCCATTTGAGGCAGCCAAAAAACCTGTCCATCCCTGTAAGATCGATATAATGCTCATCGATCGAAGCCTTTTCGTACACCGGTGCGCGTTCGGCAATAATATCGGTGACAATGTTGGAGTATTTACTGTATAAATCCATGTCGCCACGCACCACGATGGCATCTGAACAAAGCTGCCTGGCCATTTTCATAGGCATTGCCGAATGAACGCCATATTTTCGGGCTTCGTAACTGCAACTTGAAACAACCCCGCGACCCGATAAACTGCCAATCACCACAGGCTTTCCGTTGAGCCTGGTGTTTATAAGCCGCTCCACCGACACAAAAAAGCTATCGAGGTCAAAATGTATGATATTCCGACCCGAACCATTCCCTTCATCCATTGTTGATAAAATCATAAAATGATTATTAAATAATCATATTTTATGATGATAATATAATCAGATTACAGTATATTTGCAAGAAAAAAGTGTTAAAGTTGGATGGCGGATGCCCTCCTTCGCGATGGCTTCGGCGGGTGAGTTCGATATTCAACCGGAACGCCGAACAAGGAACAAGGAATAATGAATAGCAAAGTTTAGACGAATATTAACACCATCTTCAAATTATGTACTTCTCCTCCAACATCAAGCTTCTTCGGAAGCGCAAGGGCCGCACCCAGGATGATGTGGCATTCGCACTCAATATGAAGCGGTCAACCCTCAGCGGGTACGAAAATGAAGTTAGCCAGCCTACCATTCCGGCTCTCGTTGCTTTTTCAAAATATTACGGGGTGGCTATGGATACGCTGGTTAAAATTGATTTGCAAACACTTACCGAAAGCCAGTTTTCTCAGCTTGAGAGAGGCGGCGATGTGTATTTAAAGGGCAGTAACCTGCGTGTACTGGCCACTACCATAAACAGCAACAACGAGGAAAACATCGAACTGGTTTCGGAGAAAGCCAAAGCCGGCTATGCCACCGGCTTTGCCGACCCGGAGTTCATTAAGGACCTGCCGGTGTTTCACCTTCCGTTTTTATCGAAACAAAAGAAATACCGTACTTTCCAACTCAATGGCGATTCCATGCTCCCGATTCCCGATGGTTCATATGTTACCGGTGAATTCGTGCAGGATTGGAATACCATTATCAGCGGCCACGGCTATATTGTCCTGACACTCGACGAGGGTATTGTTTTTAAGATCGCCGAGAACCTCCTCGAAACCGAACACAGGCTCCGCCTTTTCTCGCTGAATCCGATGTATGAGCCCTTTGATGTTCATGCCAGTGAGATTAAGGAAATATGGAAATTCGTAAACTACATCAGTTCTGAAATACCTGATCCAATGATACCTCCCGAAGAATTAATCAGAACTGTTGCAGGTCTTAAAAAGGACCTGAATTTACTTAAACGCCGGATGGGAACGTCACAGAAATAACGCCATAAGTCCGCTTTTTCACTCATGGAAGGAAACCTTGTGTTGATCAAAATGGATTGTTCCGTGACCCTGAAAATGAACCTTCGTGATGGTTGACCAGGTTTGGATTTTCTTGTTACCGTTCTAATCCGGGCTTTATAAATCATTGAATTTCTGCATGAATCGTTTGGATGATTTGTTCAAACTTTCAAACCTTATTCATTTACTTGCCGTATATTTAAGTAAGATTCAGCATGCACTTAATCAATGGTTTATAGCCGAAAAGTATATATTATAATATTGGGCATATTTGCACTGGCAGCTTTAGCAAATGGCCAGCAACCGGAACCGAAACCGAAAACCTTTTTCGATAGCATAGACCATCGTATTTCTTATCTCCTGACACAAATTGACAGGCTGAAACAAAAACGCGATGTTTCATATCTCAATATGCAACGCGAGCTGAACCATACCCTGTTTGTCAGGGAATATGAAAGCTTTATCGTTGATGAAGATCTTGAGAAGGCAAAATCGCTGGTTGAATCACGCATAGAGTATGCCGACTTCAGGCGTGACCAGGCATCATCAAAATTTTACCGCTCTTATCAGGACAATATTTACAGCCTGATTAAGCTTCAGAAAATGCACTATCAGCGTCTTTTTATAAAGGAAAAGAATTTCAGGAAGGAGTATGAGCAATATACGGCTTCGGAAACACCTGCTGCGTATGAACGGGTATTGCGGATGGTTTTGTTGGCTATAAAATATGCAAAGGAAAACAACCTCTCTGAAACCGTGAAGTATCTTGAAACATATGAATCATATACGAGAGCACATATATTTGATTTCGAATCGGAGTATGACCTGGAGGAATTAACCGGAAATGCCAAAAGCTTTGGAAGCGTTTTCATGCCTTTGGTAGAAAGTGACAGCATTGAAGGTTTAAAAGAGGCTGAAAAGCTGCTTGAACATTGCAGAAATTTCGGATCGCTTACGGGTTCTAACCTAAATGGCGAGTTCTTTAAAAAACAGGAAATGATTCTCACCACCGCCTATTCGGATATGCTCGAAAGGCAGGGCAGGGAAAAAGAACTGTCAAAATACACCGATCAGTCGGTAATAGCCAAGTATGATACGTTAAATCCCTGTGGTGTATTCAAATGGCACGACCAGGTTGTCGTTATTGATGAGTTTATGCCTACTTCTACTATGGAAAATGTAAAAAAGGGAGAGGCCATCATTCATGCCGATAAAATGCTGGCAACCTACCTGCAAAAAAACAAGCTGTGCCAATCGGTACAAGACCTCAAATTTGGCTATTCCTTCATAATACCCTATAAATCAAAACTGAAAAATTCATCTTTTTATTTCAACCAGGAAAGCAGGAAATGGCAATACATAGCTTGCTATACCATTATTGTCAGTCAGGATTATACCTCCCAGGTAAGTAAATTTATGCCACCGTTGTTTTTTGAGGATGAAATGAACAATACCGCATCGGTGATTCCCTAAACAATTGTTCAGGCGTTTTGTTAACCTGTGTGTCGGTAATTATTCCAAAGCATGAAGACTTTTTTAACAGGGGCAGGACTGTCGTTTATTTTTACCTTATTTTTGCAGGCATCATCATGTACTGAAAAAACAGGAAATGCCTTAAATAAAAATACTATGGCTAATTCACTTGAACAAACAGATACAATCACACTCGGTGCAGGATGCTTTTGGTGTGTTGAAGCTGTTTTTCAGCAACTTCGGGGCGTTACTTCGGTTGTGTCGGGTTATTCGGGCGGGCATGTTAAAAACCCATCATATAAGGAAGTTTGTACCGGTAATACCGGTCATGCAGAGGTGTGTCAGGTTACCTGGAATCCGGCGGAAGTCTCCCTCAGCGAAATTCTCGAGGTGTTTTGGAAGACACACGATCCTACAACCCTTAACCGACAGGGTGCCGATGTAGGAACCCAATACCGCTCCGTTATATTTTACCACAACGCTGAACAGCAACAAATGGCGGCAGATATAAAAAGCGCACTCGAAAAGGAGAAAATATGGCCAAATCCCGTTGTTACAGAAATAGTTCCATTTGAAAAGTTCTATCCGGCCGAAGATTATCATCAGGAGTATTATTTTAACAATACTTCCCAGCCTTACTGCACGATGGTTATTACTCCCAAGCTCGAAAAATTCAAAAAGGTGTTTTCAGACAAGCTCAGAGAAAAGTAGTACATTACCGGAAATTTCGGATCGTATTACATTATCAGTAACCGAATGAAGAAAATTGCAGAATTTCTTTTTTCATCCAGGCTAATGGCTGTGATTTTTATTGTGTTTGCAGTTTCCATGGCCTTTGCAACATTTATTGAGAATGATTTCGGCAGCGAGACTTCCCGGGCTTTTGTGTATAATGCCCGCTGGTTTGAAATTCTTCTTTTGCTGGGCGCATTGAACCTGGTGGGTCGAATGTTCACGCAAAATATGTTTACCAGGGAAAAGTTGCCCGTTCTCATTTTCCACCTTGCTTTTATATTAATAATAGGAGGCGCTGCTGTTACCCGCTATACCGGTATCGAAGGGATTCTGTCGATAAGGGAGGGTAAGAGCAGCGATCGTTTTATTACAGGCCAGGCCTATATCAGTGTAAGTGGTGAGAAGAACCGGAAAACTGCCATTCATCACTACCCGGTTACCTTCAGTGTTGCAGGTTCAACAAGGTTTAAAAAGCAATTCGATATCCACGGTGGTACACGTGTGCAGCTTAATGTAAAAGCTTTTATACCCAATGCCGTTAAAACCATCGAACCGGAAAATGGTGGCGTGCCTGTGGCCGAATTGTTCTATGCAGATTCCTCCGGAAGAAACAGACTTGTTGTTACCACCGGTGAACTCCAGCGCACCCCCCGGGTTGCATTTTCATTTGAAATCCATGACACCGGCACCAATGTTGTATTGTTAATGGCTTCGCCGGATTCTTTGAGTTTTATTGCTCCATATCCTGTTAGTGCGGCCGGCATGAACGGTGAGTCTTTTGCAATTCTTAAAGAGAATATACCGCACAGGTTTATTCCCCGGCAGTTATATACCTTTAACAGCCAAATGATCGTACTGGCGAACTACCAGCATTCGGGCAAGGTTGTTCACCGTTCTGTTCCTGCATCCGAAGGCATCTTCCCCGATGCAGTTGTGCTGGAAGTAACTTCAGGGAAAGAACATAAGCTGATTACCGTCTGTGGAATGCAGGGAAAGCCAGGGCAGTATGTTTCATTCCGGATTAATGACCAGCCATTGTTAATTAATTATGGTTCTGTATACAAGACCATGCCATTTGAAATTATACTCGAAGATTTTAACATAGAGCGTTATGCAGGTTCCGGCAGTCCGTCTGCCTTCGAAAGCCACGTTGTTCTCAGGGACAGCACACGGAAGTTGGAAAAACAGTATACCATTTATATGAATAATATCCTGCGTTACAGGGGATATCGCATATACCAGAGTTCTTACGACAATGATGAAATGGGAACCGTGCTTACTGTAAACAAGGATTTTACGGGAACGTTTATAAGCTATTCGGGTTATCTTTTGCTTACCCTCGGCATGATTATAAGTTTATTTAGCCGGCGTAGCCGGTTCCAAACAATAGCAGCGGACAACAAAGCCATAAACAGGAAACTTGTCTCTTATTCTGTTGCACTGACGATTATGCTATCTGGATTTACATGGACAGTGAATGCTCAGGCACCGTCGCAGATACCCGCAATAGACAAGGAGCATGCTGAAAGGTTTGGCCGGTTGCTTATACAAAATAACAAGGACAGGATATCACCGGTTAGTTCCCTCAGTTCAGATATATTAAGAAAGGTTAGCCGTAAAACAAATTACAAGGGGCTAAATCCCGATCAGGTTTTTTTGGGTATGCTTGCCCATGCTTCTCATTGGCAGTATGAACCAATCATTCGTGCTTCAAATCCCGAAATCAGAGCCCTCATGGGTTCTGATGCCAGGTATTATGCTTACGCCGACTTTTTCAAAAACAATGATTACGTGCTCAACGATAGGGTTGAAATGGCATTCCGGAAAAAGCCCGCTAAACGTAGCAAATTTGATAACGAGATCATCCGGCTAAACGAGCGGATCAATATCTGCTATATGATATTTGCAGGTGATTTTTTACGGTTGTTTCCCGTACCCGGCGATTCACTCAACAAGTGGTATAACCATAATACCATCAGTGGATTGGTAAAAACGGCCGACTCTGCTTTTGTCGAAAACATACTGATCTATTATATACAGCAGGTTGCATCAAGCAGCCAGTCGGGCGACTGGTCATCTCCTAATCAGATTATTGATGCCATCAGTTTATACCAGGAGAAGTACGCTGCCGACATTATTCCTGCGGTTCAAAAACAAAAGACAGAAACCTTGCTGAATAAATACGACATCTTTTCATTTGTGTCACGTTACTACGGTATTCTGGGGTTTATTCTTCTCATAGTTCAATTCACAGGCATCTTTTATCGAAAACTTAAAGTAAATGTTCCGGTAAAGATTACGAAAGTCTTGTTATTTAGCTTGTTCATACTGCATACCTTAGGCTTGGGATTGCGATGGTATGTATCCGGGCATGCCCCATTAAGTAATGGTTATGAAGCACTTACCTATGTAGCCTGGGCAAGTATTCTGGCAGGGCTTATTTTTAGCAGGCGTGCATCCATTACCCTGAGCATTACCGCCATACTGGCTTTCCTGATCCTGTTTGTTGCCCATCTTGGGTGGATGGATCCCCAGATTACCAATCTTGCTCCGGTTTTGCGTTCTTACTGGCTTATTTTTCATGTTGCCATCATTACGGCAAGCTATGGTTTTTTGGCCATGGGGGCTTTGCTGGCTTTTATCAACCTGATGCTGATGATATTAGAAACAAATACCAACAAGGATTACCTTAACCTGCACATAAGACTTTTTACGAATACCATTGAGATGGCCTTAACCATTGGCCTGTATTTACTTACCATCGGTGTTTTCCTGGGTGCGGTATGGGCAAATGAATCATGGGGACGTTATTGGGGATGGGATCCAAAGGAAACCTGGGCACTCATTACCGTTATTGTTTATGCCTTCATTCTTCATATGAGGTTAATTCCCGGATTAAAGGGTCTTTTCGCGTTTAACCTTGTTTCCCTTCTGGGTATCAGCTCGGTAATAATGACCTATTTCGGGGTTAATTACTATCTGTCGGGCTTACACTCTTATGCGAGCGGTGATGCTATACCCGTTCCTGCTTTTATATATTATTCAATTGGTACCGTTGCAGTAACGGCCATCATGGCATTTATCCGGCAGAAACGCCTGAATGCAATGGTGGTGTAATTACCCCTTCAACCGGGCCGGCTATTATATTCCTTGATTCCTCCATGAGTAAGCGAATATTGTCTTCGGAGTACTTGCCGATATCAAGAGGCTTATGGATGATCATTCGGGCCTTTCCGGGGCGCAAGTCTGTGGTGCCGTTTCTCAGGATATTTTTCGTTCCTATAATGGTTACGGGCAAAATAGGCAAATGCAGATCAAAGGCAAGTTTAAAAGCTCCTTTTTTAAAGGTGCCCAGCTGACCATTGGTGCTGCGGGTACCCTCAGGAAAAATAACCACCGAAGTCCCGTTTACCAGCTTTTTTTTGGCATCGTTTAAAGATTCCAGGGCTGTGCGACTGTTGGAACGATCTAAAAAAATATGTCCTACCTTCTTGCTTCCAAATCCAACACCGGGAATTTTAGCAAGTTCTTTTTTCATTACCCATTTAATGTCGATGCCTAACCATCCGTATATCAAAAAAATGTCATAAATGCTCTGGTGATTGGAAATAATAACATACGATTTGGAAGCATCGATATGCTCCCGGCCTGTTACCTCAACAAACATTGGTGTTAAGAAACCGTTCACCTTCGACCAAACCACACCTCCGTAATAACTGCCAACGCGCTGGTTGACCAGGGCTGACACAACAACTGCTATAACGCCAAAAATCAATGTATTGATTAATGCAAAAGGAAAGAAGAACAACCATTTATATGGTTGGTAGAGCCAATATAAAAACTTACTGTTCACCAAATTGCTTTTCCCGCAAAATTAAACTTTCCTCGTTTTTTTTAACCATCGTATTTATAATTTTATTATTTAGTTATACCTTTGGTAAAATATTTTAAATTAATACTATGAAAGAAGGTAAAGTAAAATTCTTTAATGAGAACAAAGGATTTGGATTTATTAAAGATGCAGAATCAGGCAATGAGTATTTCGTTCATGTTTCAGGCCTGATTGACAAAATTAAAGAGGATGACAATGTGTCATTTGAACTCCAGCAAGGCAAAAAAGGATTGAATGCAGTGAATGTGAAACGAATATAAGATTCGAATACAAGGAAAAAGTTTTAATCCTTAAACCCTTTCGTACGTTACGAAAGGGTTTTTTTGTGATTATCAACAAAATGCTTACTTTCATTCAAAATTAACCATATCGTGGACTGGCTTGTCATTATAAATCCAAACGCCGGCAACGGCAAGGGAAGAAAAGACTGGAAGGTAATTTCGATGCTGCTCAGGCAACATCAGATAAGTTTTACCGAAGTATTTACCGAGGTCCGGTGTCATGCCATAGCCTTAACCAGGCTTTATATCTCAAAAGGATACCGCAACATAATCGTTGTTGGCGGTGATGGTACAATGAATGAAGTGGTAAATGGAGCATTCACCCAGGATTATTGCAGTACCCAAAGCATTACCCTTGCCATGATACCTGTTGGTACCGGGAACGACTGGGGCAAGCTGTTTGGAATTCCTCAGCATTATGAGAGTGCAGTTAAAATAGTCAGCAGGGGATTGTATCGCCTTCAGGATGCAGGGAAGGTACTTTACTACCATGGAACAACAAGAACATCACGTTACTTTATCAATATAGCCGGGCTTGGATTTGATGCAGTAGTAGTAAAGCGGACCAACAACCAGAAAGACAAAGGAAGAAACGGAAAGTTTGTTTATATGGTTAATCTTTTACGAAGCCTGCTGGCATACACGCATACAAAAGTATCTGTTGAAATCGACGGATCCGTTGTACATGACGATGTATTTACCATAAGCATCGGAATTGGAAAGTATTCCGGTGGGGGAATGATGCAAACCCCAAATGCCATACCCGACGATGGACTGTTTGATATCACCATCATCAAAAAAATAAGCAAGGGGGATGTAATCAAAAGTCTTAAAATGCTTTATAATGGAACCCTGTTAAATCATCCACGCATTGTTGGTTTTCGGGGTAAAGATATTATCATCGATTCCGATCCACTTATTCATCTTGAAGCCGATGGTGAATCCCTGGGGCATTCACCGATCGAATTCAGCATTCTACCACTAAGCATAAACGTGGTTTATAACGAGCAATTTCCTTCCTGAAATTTTTACCCTCTGCATTTATAGGTTCATAACCTGAAATGAGCATATACTGCCATTTTTCATATTTATAAACCGTCTATTTTTATGTAGTTATACCTCTGATAACCAATATTATAAATATCACCGGTAAAGTTTTTATTTAAGCAAAATCCAATTTAAACCATAAACAATCAATTAAATGTTAACAATAACTGTATATTTAATTAATAATCAGTTATTTTATTGCATTTAAATAAGTTTTAGTTTAAGTTAATTTATGCATTTCTTGTACCAGAGCCTAACGAAAAAATAGTCCCTTGCCTATGTGATTGGGTAAAAAATAACTAATATTACTATTGTAAACCGTAAGCGTTATAACTGTAAACACCAATCCAAATTACATATGTAACATGAAGGACCGTATCCAGTATCTGTTGAATGCACTCAATCTTTCAGCAACCCGGTTGGCTGATGAGATTAACGTGCAACGTTCGGGAATTTCACATATCCTAAGTGGCCGCAATCAACCATCGTATGATTTTCTGAGTAAATTGCTTGTGCGATATCCTGAAATCAATGCAGATTGGCTTTTACTGGGCAGAGGCAATGCTTTTTCATCACCAACCATTGATGAAAGTACTGTTAAAAGTGACCCCCCCCCAGTGTATGGTAAATCTGCCTTACAGGGCAACCTGTTCTCAGAAAAAACAGATAATTTTTCCAACCATGCACCCAAATCAGCGTTACAAATGGAAACAACCAATCAAGTTACAAATGTATCATACGTTACCCGCATTATTTTACTATATTCGGATGGTGGTTATGAAATTTTCGACCAACCAAGGAACATTAATGAACGGATTGGAAAGTAATGTATAAAAGACTGATTAGACCTGTATTATTCCTGATTGATCCTGAAAAGGTGCATGGCCTGGTTGTTGTAATGGTTAAGTTTTTGTCGTATTTCCCAGGTGCATTGACTATTATGCGAAAGCTTATCAGTTATCATCATCCTGTTCTTGGTACCACGGTGGCCGGACTTACTTTCAGTAACAGGGTGGGACTGGCGGCTGGTTTTGATAAAAATGCGGATTTCTACAGGGAATTTTCCATGTTTGGGTTTTCTTTTATTGAAGTCGGAACAGTTACCCCTGTTGCCCAGCCGGGAAATCCATCTCCAAGGTTATTTCGCCTGCCGGCTGACAAGGCGCTGATTAACCGGATGGGATTTAATAACAAGGGGGTTCAACATGCAGCAGCACAACTTGGTAAAGGAAAACCTAAAAACCTGGTTATAGGTGGGAATATCGGGAAAAATACCCTTACCGGTAACGATAAAGCAGTGGATGATTATCTCCGGTGCTTTGATGCCTTATACAATAATGTCGACTATTTTACTGTGAACGTGAGTTGTCCTAATATTAAGGATATGCATTTGCTGCAAAGCCAGGAAGCACTTGGGGATATTTTACTCAGGCTTACTGACGCCCGCAAGCTAAAAACACCGTATAAACCTGTCTTCCTGAAAATTTCACCCGACCTGACGTTCAAACAAATTGACGAAACAATCAATTTATGTAAAGCATCTGGCCTGGATGGGATAATTGCTACCAATACCACCACCGACAGGACATGCCTTAATACAGATGAATATACAATATTCAATACCGGCGCAGGGGGATTAAGCGGTCAACCCCTCAAAAACAGAAGCCTTGAAATAGTACGTTACATATGTAAACAAACCAATAATACATTGCCGGTCATCGGGGTAGGTGGAATTATGGAAGCCAGTGATGCGATTGATATGCTTAAAGCTGGTGCTTCGCTCGTTCAGGTATATACCGGATTTATATATGATGGACCATTCCTTGTAAGAAGGATAAATAAAGCAGTAGCCCGCTATTTATTACAAAAATGAATCTCAAGGTTATGTCGCATTTTTACTTTTCAACCATCGCTTTTATTCTGCTGTTTTGCATGATTCAGGTTAAGGCCCAGGAAAAGAACCTGGTTCAAAACCCGGGATTTGAAAAATTTGAGAAATGCCCGCAGGATTATACGCCTGAAAATTTAACCCATAAACTGGTTCCTGGATGGACTTATCCAACCAGGGCAACGCCTGATTATTTTAATCGCTGCAGTCCGCGGAATGTTGGTGTTCCTAAAAATTTCGCCGGCGTTAGTGAGCCGCACGGTGGTGACGGATATGTCGGGGCTATTTTAAGCGGTACGGAGGAGAGTTATCGTGAGTATATACAGGGAACTCTTGCTGTTCCATTAATTAAGGGCCAACAGTATTGTGTCAGGTTCTATTATAAGCTTGCATCTTATTCGCGGTTCGCGGTTGACCAGATGAGTGTGTATTTCAGTGATGTGGAGATTAAAAACGATATCAATGTGAACCTGGCCTATACGCCACAGATTACCAATAAGGTTGGTCTTTTTCTCGATAATATCGATGAATGGGAGGAGTTCTGCACTGTTTACACTGCTTCGGGTTATGAACGTTTTATGGTGGTTGGCAATTTCCGGAATTATGACCAGACCAATTATGTGGTGACGGATAAAAATGTGGTTAACCTGAGAAATAAAGCGTATGCCTATTATTTTTTTGATGATTTCTCGGTTTCTCCGCTTGAGAATTGTCTCGATTGCCCCTGTGTTAAACACGATTTTGAAAGCCGTATCATAGAGGCACGGTATTCCGGTGGTCTTGATCCGGTTACAGGGAAGGTTAAAAGGATTGTAAACGATGGAATGATCCGTGTTGGCCTGCTGGGTGGCTCTCCTCCTTATTCAGTTGCCTGGAATAACCGGATGACAGGCAATGAGCTTAAAAACCTTCCTGCCGGTACATATATTTACAGGGCGTCTGATAAATTTAATTGCAGGTCATCGGATACGGTTGTGTTTGTTGAACCGGTTATTGAAAAGGATGATTTTCTCGAAGGGCTAAAAGCCATTGATGAAGGAGCAGCGGTGGTTCTCGAGAACATTTTCTTTGAGTTTAATAAAACAGTGCTTTTACCTGCCTCATATGCTGAGCTCAACAAGGTTGTTCAGTTTATGCTCGAAGAAGATATTGACCTTATCGAAATTTCGGGGCATACCGATAATGAAGGAAGTGATGCGTATAATCAAAAATTATCAGAAGGCAGGGCGGCTGAAGTTATTAATTACCTGGCATCGCAAGGCATTAATCGTGACAGGCTCCGTTCGGTTGGTTATGGAGAATCCAGGCCGGTAGAAACCAATGCTTCTGAAGAAGGCCGGGCGCGAAACCGCAGGGTGGAATTTTTACTGATAAAAAAATAATGTTATGCGTTACCGATGTATACGAATCTTTAGTCTCTTAATAGGTTTTTTAGCCATTAACGCTTCCGTTGCTTTTGCACAGAATACCAAGAGGGGATTTAAAACGCTCGAGAAAAGCGATTATCAAAAATCAATGGAACAGTTTAAATCGGCACTGGCTGAGAACAATGATAATGCAGCTGCACTCCTTGGCCTTACCCTTATTATGGCCGATGATTCTTCATCTTTTTTCGATCTTATTGGTGCCTGGAAATATGCCTGTCAGCTTAAACCGCTTGTCGAAAAGTTCTCTGCAGAGGAACTGGAGTACATTGGCGAATATTTTTATAACACTGAGACGAGGCATATCAGTAGGCCGGTTAAAAAGAAAATTGAATATGCGCTGGAAACAGTGGAGGCCAAGCTGATCAAGTATGTGAGGGAAGAAAACAATCTCGATGTGGTATATGCTGTTTTGAAAGAATTCCCCGATTTCAGGTATTATGACAATGTTATTCACATTCGTAACCAGCTCGAATTCCGAAAATATGAAAAGCAAAATACGCTTGAAGCTTATGTAACCTTTATTGAAAAATTTCCGGAAGCCGCCCAGGTTGAAAAGGCAATCCGGTACCGGAACCGCCTGGCTTTTGACAATGCAAGGAAAATTAACACTGTTAAGGCTTATGAGGATTATATGGATCAGTACCCTGATGCTGATGATATAAACCAGGCCATTAAAAGCCTCCATAAAGTTGCTTTTGGCCAGGCAAAAACTGAAAACACAGTGCAGGCATTCGATCGGTTTATTGCATCTTATCCGGATGCCCTTGAAATTGCCGAGGCCAAAATTATTCAAAAGCAGTTGCTTTATGAGTATGCCAAAAGAATTCAATCCCTCGAGGCCTACAACGAGTTTATACGAAAATACCCCGACGGTCAGCAATATATTGATATATTCAACCTTAAAGCCCGGGAAAAAGGTATGCGATTCATTGCTACCCATACATTGCCTTCTGCCAACATAGAATGGGCAAGGTGTTTTGAGGATGAAGCACTGGTTGAACTGAATGCATGCGCCGGAATCGATTCCCTGAATGCTTATTACCTTGCAAGTACTGTATTCAAGCCGGATACCGGTTTTACTGATGTGTGGATTATTAAAACTGATGCCGAAGGGAAGATGGTTTGGAATAAAACCATTGGTGAGGGTTATAATGACGAAATTTCGCTGATGGATATCAATTTTCAGAATGAAATCATTGGCGCTGGCTATACGTGGAGCGGAATGGATTCATCCTCACGTGAAACATGGATCTTTAAACTTGGTGTTGATGGAACCAAAATATGGAGCAAAAAAATGGGTCGTTTTTTCGTTAATGATTTGGCTCCTGCCCGGTCCGGGAATATTTTCCTTGGTGGCTATGTTGTCAATGATTCTCTTCAGCGTTTATATTCTATAGTAGTGCTTAACAAGCAGGGTAGAAGGCAATGGGGCAGAACATACACCGGAAAAGGGGAAATTATTGACATTGCTGAGTTTGCTGACCATAATATGCTGCTGGCAGGTAATCACTGGCGGGCAAAAATTGACCCGCGTGGTTATCTTTTATGGGAATCGGCCTTTAATCCTGCTGATAGCATTGTATCGGCCCATATCATGCCCAACGGTGAAATCGTTTATCTGGGATACCGCAACAAAAACAGTGTGGTTGTTACCCGCACATCAGGTGAAAATAAAACCCTTACCGAAAAAACCATACCTCTTCCAGTAATGCAGGCAACGGTTGTTGATGTTATTGTTGCCGGCCGGAATCAACTTGTAGCGTTAATTGCGTATGAAAATCGACAATTATTGTATTGGGTAAACACGCAAACATGTGAACTGGTTTCTGCTTCACAGCTGCCCGATGGATGTGCTTTCACTGATATGGCCATCGACCGGAAGAATAACTTACTGCTGGTTTCGGGTGATAAAGAAGTTATTCTGGTTAAGAACCGCGGAGTTCAATTTTAAGGCGGCTGTTTATCCGGGGGAGATTATATAATATTGCGTTTCTTGTTTCGTTTTGTAAGAAAAGCTAAACATTTATTGGATATTTCAGTATAAGATATTGTATATCCAAATCGTTTCAGATGAAAAGTTATAGGAGACAAGAAAAAGAAAATCAAGTGGTTGACCGGAAAGCCGAGCATTATAATTCCGAAAGCTTAAGGGTAGCCAGTTATATTCAGCAGGCGATATTTCCTTCTGAAAATCAGATTAACAGAATACTTCCCGAAAATTTTGTGTTTTATCAGCCCCGTGAGGTGGTGAGTGGAGACTTTTATTTCGTTTCGCGCAAAAATAACCAGGTTATCGTATGTGTGGGTGATTGTACCGGCCACGGAGTTCCCGGCGCTTTAATGAGTATTCTTGGTATTACTTTCCTAAACGAGATTATCGCGCACGGATCTTTTTCAAGTGCAGGTTCCATTCTGAACCAGATGCGGGAACATGTTATGGATGCATTGTGCCAGACTGGCGATGATTCTGAACGTAAGGACGGAATCGACCTGGCGCTGTGCATTGTCGACCAGAAAGCCAATCTTTTAAGTTTTGCCGGCGCTTTTAATCCGGTTTACATTGTACGTGATGGTAACCTGATGGAAATTGCGGGTGATATGATGCCCGTGGGTGTTGGTGCTGAAGAGGAATTATGTTTCACAACCCATTTATATGAGTTAAATCCTGAGGATACCATTTATTTGTTTACTGATGGGTTTGTTGACCAATTTGGTGGTGCTTCCAACCGAAAATTTAAGTATAAACCCTTCCGGGAAATGCTGACTCAGATAAGTTCTTTACCCATGAAAGAACAGAAAAAGACTATCGAACAAACTTTTAACAATTGGAAAGGCAACCTGGAACAATTAGATGACGTATTAATATTTGGTTTTCGCTATCCTAAATCCAGCTAACCAAATAAACCAGGATATTGAATGAAAATCATCGCTTTTCAGATTAAAAACTACCGTTCTATCATTGATTCGCGGAAATGCTTTCTATCTCCCGACTATATTACTGCATTAATCGGACAGAATGAATCGGGTAAAACCTCGGTACTTGAGGCATTACGAAGTTTCTACGAAGGAAATATCACCGATGACGTGCTGAGAAGCGACCTTACTTTTCCTGAAATTATTTGCACTTTCAAACTGGATGATGGAAAAGTCCTCGCTGATTATGTGGATTTGACCGCCATCCCTGAAGAATTGAAGCCGGTATTTCGGTCGATGAGTGAGTTGTCGGTCTCACGCAAGTGGGAGAGCACTTTGAATAGCTCTGTTGCCCTGGCTGAAGAACAGGTGGTTGACTTTTTCATCCGGCTCAACAATATCGTAGCGGAAAACACCGACAAAATTCAAAGTATTTTTCCGCAACTTGAATTGCAGGCCGAAAAGTTAACCAGGGAAATCAATGATCCGGAAATGTCAGTTTCAACGGATAACCTGTTGGCCGAAAAAAAGGCAGAATTGCAGTCGGTTGCTGAAAAGCTGGAAGCTTGCAGACAGTTCCGGACATTCCTGACACAGGAAAATACACTGAAGGAAGAACTGGGTGTGAATATTTCACAGATCAAGGAAGCCCAATACCAGTTAAAAGTATGCAAGAATAACCGCTTAGCCCGCAAAATAACCAAAAACCTTGAAAAGCTGAACAGCATCAATGCACAGATCAGCACCGAACTGGTTCATATTTCCGAGCGGGTGCTGATAAGCAGAAAAACAGCCTGCAAAGTGCTGGATGGTTTAAAAATGACGGATGCTGAGAAAGAGGCTGTGCAGGAATATACAATTGAAAGAGGTTATGCATCACCCGAAGATATTGGTAATGCCGTATTCCAGCATATCCCGATATTTGAGTTTTTCGAGGATTTTAGCAGCCTCTTACCCAATAAAATCGACCTTGACGATTTGTTTAATGAAAACAATCATGCCGAAGGGTATAAAGCCGCCCGCAATTTCCTTCGGGTGGCCGGACTTAGTGGTGATTTCTTCAGGGAAGATAATCACAGGATTCTTAAACAAAAAATTGAGAACCTGAATACTGAAATTACCATCGATTTCCAGGATTACTGGAGACAAACCGTTGGTAAAAATGACAAGATCCGTATAAATTTTGAACTTGAGCATTATGATTATTCGCACCCCGAAAAGAGCGGAAAACCTTACCTCGAGTTTTGGGTGAAGGATAAACAGGAGCGCCTTTATCCTAAACAAAGGAGCCGTGGTGTTCGATGGTTTCTTTCATTTTACCTTGAATTAAAAGCCACAGCAAAAGAGAAAAGGGCCAACAGGGTTATGCTCATTGATGAACCCGGATTAAGTTTGCACGCCAGGGCCCAGGAAGATGTACTTAAGGTTTTTGAGGATTTAAGGGAGAGCATGCAGATTATTTATTGCACCCATTCTCCTAACCTGATCGATCTTAAAAAATTGTACAGGATTATCGCAGTGCAACGGGCAAAGGAAACCGATGAGAAGAGCGAAACGTTAATAATGGATGCCCGGAGCCTGAATGAGGCTTCAGCTGACACCCTTTCACCCATATATTCCCTTATGGGAACACGGTTAAATGACCGGCAGTTTATTTTTCCAAAGAATAACCTCATTGTTGAAGATTCCATTACTTTCCATTACCTCGATGCAATGGCTCATTTATACGGGTTTAAAGACCCTGTGCATTTTATACCTGCTTCGGGTTCCGAACAGGTACCTTTGCTCGCTAATATAATGCTGGGATGGAAAATAGATTTTACGGTTCTCCTGATGGATAATCCGGCTAATGCACAATTGATAACATTTATCAACAGTACTGCCCTTTATTCGCAAAGAGACGGAAATGGCAAACGCTTTAAGGTACTTGAAGGATATGCTTCGGTCGAGGACCTCTTTTCAACCATCGATTTCAAACGTTTCATCCTCAAACAACGGGTAGGAATTACGGTAAAGAATTCAGAGTTCATCGATGTAAACAGTTTATCACGGATGATCCTGGTAAGCGATTTTCATCAGAAAATGCAAGCGGATAATCTTCAGTACAAAGACTTTGACGACGAAACAAGGGCAAACTTTGATAAAGTGTTCGGGATTATTCAGCAATTATTGGTAAAAGATTAAGGGTTGTATACACATTTATTACATTTTTGATAATGTGATTGTTAAGGTGATTTCGCGAAATATTTATAGCAATTATTGAAAAAAATTTGACGAACCTATAACTTTCTTTGACGAAAACACGTATATTTGGTATATAAGTAATCAGCTAAACAAATTGAATATGGCAACTTTACTTCTCGTTCTGGTTCCGGCAATTTCCCTTTTTGTTCTTGGGTATTTGGTAATTACCGCCCCTGAATACCGGGAATTTTAATTGCCTTATTAAGTTTACTGTTCTTCCTGCCATAGGTGAAATATAACACCAGACCAACGCCTAACCATATCAAAAACCTTAACCAATTGGTATATCCCAATTTGGTCATCAGAAACATACAACTTAACAATCCTAATACCGGAATAAGTGATAAGTTTTTCCGGTAACTTAACCATACTGTTACGGCACATACCATTATAAACAACAGTACGGGAATTTTCTCCTTAAACATCATATCACTTTCCATCAAAAAGCCATAAAAGAAAGATCTGTCGTATGCAAAGCTTATTGCAACAATAAGTACCAGGATCAAAGGCACAAGGTATTTACCATTGATATAGGGCACCTGGTATTTGGCCCTGGGATGCGCAGTCTCCCTGGTTTGTATTACCAGCACTCCCGTACAAACAACAACAAAGGCAAACAGCGTGCCTATGCTGGTAAGATCAGTTACTTCCGTTAAGTTCATGAACAAGGCCGGGACGGCAACAACCAATCCCGTAATAATGGTTGAGAACGAGGGGGTCCTATATTTGGGACTGATTCGGGAAAAAATTCCGGGAAGAAGTCCGTCTCTGCTCATACTCATCCATATCCTGGGCTGGCCCAGCTGAAAAATCAGTATAACACCACCCATGGCAATTAATGCCGAAAATGCAATAATTCCGCTAAACCATTCGATGCCTGCAATTTTAAATACATATGACAGGGGATCGCCAACAGCCAGGCTTTTATAATTCACCATGCCAGTCAAAACAAGGGCAACAACAACATAAAGTACGGTACAAATTGCCAGCGCATAGAAAATTGATCGGGGAAGATCTCTCGATGGATTGCGGCATTCTTCGGCAGTGGTGGAAATGGCATCAAACCCGATAAAAGCAAAAAAGACTGCGCTCACCCCCTTTAACACCCCCGAAATGCCTTCAGGTGCAAACGGATTCCAGTTTTCGGGATGCACATAAAAGGAACCAACTACGATTACACCAAATATTACCAGCAGTTTTATCGCTACCATGATGTTATTGAATGTGCGGGATTCCCTGATTCCGATAAACACGATATAGGTAATGATAAACACAATGAACAGCGCGGGCAGGTCAGCAATGACTTTTATTCCTAAAAAAGCAGGAGCATCCTTCCATGCATGGCTGGCATTGATGATTGTTTCAGGTAACAACGAAGGATTATGCGATGTCATTACCATTTGGTGTGCCCGTGATGCACTGAAATAGTCCATCGATAAATATTCCGGAAAGTACCACCCAAAGCCTTTAATAAATTCCGTAAAGTAATCTGACCATGAAATAGCACAGGCAATATTACCGATGGCATATTCCAGCAGTAAATCCCAACCAATAATCCATGCAACAATTTCACCCAGTGAAAAGTAGGCATAGGTGTATGCACTTCCTGAAATTGGTACCCTCGAAGCAAATTCAGCGTAACATAAAGCAGAAAAACCACATGCGATGGCAGTAAATATGAAAAGAACACTGATGGCCGGACCGCCGTTAGCCGCAGCATTTCCGATAGTGGAAAAAATTCCGGCACCAATAATGGCTGCAATACCAAATGCGGTAAGGTCCCTTACTCCCAATGTGCGTCTGAGTGTATTTCCGCTCCCTTGTTGTTTTGAATCATGCAGGATTTGCTCCAGTGATTTGGTGCGCAGCAAGTAAGATCTTCTCATTAACCCTTGTTTACGCTATAAAGATATGACTTTTACAAAGCTTTATTTTTGCTGAAACCTTACTATATTTTGGTTCGGGTTAATGTTTTAAAATATTTGATATATCTTCGTGCTTTAATTATTTATTATTTTTTTTATGAAAGAAGGAAAAGTTAAGTTTTTTAATGCATCAAAAGGATTCGGATTTATTAAGGATAATGAATCCGGTGAAGAGCATTTTGTTCACGTTAGTGGACTGGTTGACCAGGTTGGTCAGGATGACGAAGTAACTTATGATTTACAGCAGGGTAGGAAAGGACTCAATGCTGTGAATGTAAAATTGAGCTAAAGTATATCACGTATATATTTTAATTAACAGGCCGCTAAATGCGGCCTGTTTTTTTTTATTGGTTACCAAATACCTTTCGCAATAATTCCGTTGTGCGGGCAACAGGATCTTTCCTGATTTTCAGCTCTTCCTTTGCTACCATGACAAATAGTCCTTCTATGGCTTTGTCAGTCACATATGCTGAAAGATCGGGATTCATTTTTTGTACAAACGGTATTTTATTGTAGGCGTTCATAATATCAGTCCAATAGCGTGTTGCATTTACTTTATCCAGGGAGTTTTTTATCACCGGGCTGAACTTACGCTTTAATTCAACACCTGTGGTTTTGCTTAGATACAGCGTCGCCGCATTTTGATTACCCTTTACAATGCCTATGGCATCGGCAATGGTCATGTTTTTAATGGCAGCAATAAATATAGGGGCCGCTTCCTTGGCTGCATCTTCAGCAGCTCTGTTGATAGAAAGTATTGCCTTGTCCACTTCGCTGCCCAAACCAATTGCCCTTAGTTTTGATTCAACATTGGCGGCCTCTGGTGGAAAAGGGATTTTTATTTCGGGATTTTTAAAATATCCGTCAAGCGCAGAAACAATGTCAACACTTTTGCCGGTTCCCTGGATGAGCGCTTCTTTAATAGCGTTAGCGGCTTCAACTTCGGTAAAACCACCACTTCCGGTGGTATTAAGGGCTTCATTCACCTTTTCAAGAAATTGTCCGCTGCTACAGGAAGGCAGAAGGAGAGCAACAAACAAAATTGCATGAGATACGATTGCGTTTTTCATGATGATATAAGATTTGGATAGTTTGTTCAAATAATATGCCAATGCAAAAAGCAACCCTTTAATTCTCCAGGTGCGGCATGTCGACAGGTTTTGATTCCGGCGATCCTTTTTCCCGCAGCCATACCGACAATAAAACAATGGCTGCATTGGAAAGAAATTCACTCTAAAATCTGGATTGTCGCACATAATATGCATTACAGGTTTCAGGTGGCAATTATTTAAGCGTTCTTTCAAAATTATGATCTTTCAAACTTCCATACAAATGCAATAAAAAACTCAGGGCGAAAAGCACTAAAAAAGCAGTGGATAGGGAATGGTTGTATAGTTTTAACCAAACACCACCTTTTTTTTACAGGCCATAATGAAAAGAACAGCCAGGGAGAGACTACTGCGATAAACGAAACTTTTTGAATTTTTTTTCACCACTGTTATTTAATTGTAAGGATACCACGAAAACCACGAACAGAATAATATGACTGGGCTCCGTTATGATAGACAAAAACATGGCCATACCGGCGATCGCCAAAGATTGCGCCTCCTGCCTGGCGTATGTCCCCGGGTGTTTTCAGCCAACTGGAAGTTTTTAAATCAAATTCACCCAATTGCTGCAAATGCCTGTATTGATCTTCAGTGAGCAGTTCTATACCCATATCAACGGCCATGTCGATGGCATTGTTTTCGGGCTTGTTTTCCTTGCGTGACGCCCATGCCTGGCGATCATAGCAGGTATTTCTACGGCCGGTTGGAGTTTCAACAGAACAGTCAATAAAAGCAATTTCTTTAAATCCATTGCCGGTGAATACAATGTCGGGTTCACCTCCGGTCTTTTCCATTTCATATACCGAAGAAAGATACCGGGGATTATTGACAAGGATTTCCTGAATGGAAGGCCAGTCGATTGCTTCATGCCGGTGCATGTGCTTTTTAAACCGCTTGCTTATAGTCAGGAGTAATGCATCACGTTTTTGATCTGACAATACCTCAGCCATACGAATTTGTTTTGATGCATAACAAACCGTTTTCTGTTTGGTTGTAAATTAACCGTTTACGAACAATAAAAAAATAATTGTCCGATAATTAATATTATGTTAAATAGAAAATATAAATATAAAGGGGAATCAAAAAATGACTCCCCTTTCAAGTTTATTACAGGGTATTTAGTTTATTGATTACTTCCTGTCTGTTATCTTCCATTTTCAGTCGATAATAAATGGTTTTAAGGGTTTCCAGCGCCGACCGCTTGGTATCGTACGATGTTTGTGTTGCAGCTTCCATATTGGCAACTTTTTCCATATACGGAACAGCCTGCCTCAGTATTTCATCACCTTCGGCCTGCTTTTTCTCAAAAGCAGCGTTATCTGATATTCTCGAAGCTTCTTCGTAAACATTCACGGCCCTATTGTAATATAGTACACCAAGGTTATAATGGGCATCATAATAGTCTGGTTTTGCTTCGATGCAAGCTTTATACGCGTTTTCAGCATCTTCAAACCGGCCCATCTTGTCATAAAGGGTTCCTTCGGTAAACAGGTAGGAAACATTCGAAGGATCACCTTCCTTGGCTTTGGCAATAAGCTTTAGAGCGTCTTCGGGCTTATCGGTATCAAGGTAATAGTTGATCAATTCAATCATGATTGACTGATCTTCGGGGTATGCAGTGAAACCCTGGGTAATAACGTCCACACCCTTTGCAGTGTCGCCTATTGCAAACAATGCTTGTTTGCGGAAAACGTATAACAGGGGATCCTTGAAATTATAGGAAGCTGTTTCTTCAAAAAGCCGGCTGGCCTCGGCATAATCCTTGTTTTCGAATGCAGCTCTACCGGCAAAATAAATCAATATGGTATCAACCCTGTTGTTCATCTGGGGGAGCTTATTGAGATCAAGAATACTGGAGAAGTTTTCATAGGAAGCTTTATATTCTTCCAGTTCATAGTTCCTGATGGCTTCTGCCTGGTATGCCCGTTTTAAACCCCTGATAACATTAAGGATATCATTATCTGCTTTACTATCCGTATTCAATTTGATGGCTTCATCAAGTGCCTTTTGTACTTCAGGAAGCGGATTCTCATGAATTTTGTTGATATCTGTCCAACTATCCAGCGCTCCATTGACAAATTTCAGCTTTACCCGGTCGTAGATGTACGTTTCAACCTGGTTGGGCCCTTCCTGTGAGGTCTGTATTTCTTTGGCTTTACCTAAGAATACTTCTGCGCGGGCAGGATCCATGCCCTTCTGCAGAATATCATGAACAGAATATATATCAATTAAAGTCTGGGCTCTGGTTGTCCAGGTTTTTGCTTTGGTATTTTTTTTAGGATTCTCTATGTCAGCATTGCTTTTTTTCAGTTTTGCCTCCAATCCTCCATAATTCATTACCGAAGTGGTGGTGGTTGCAGTCTGTGCTTTTATGCCGGCACCTGCTAAAAAAATCATCGCAAGGAGAAACAAAGTAATTCGCTTCATTTTCATTATTTTTTAAAGTAGTTAAAAATGTTTCGTTATAGTGAAAACAAAAATTCTGCCAAATATAATTTCAATTTGCATATTGACCAAAAAAAGCAGAATATTAAGTAGTTGTAATTTCTTCACCGTTCCCCTGCCCTTCTTTCTCATCCGTTTCCTCCCCTGCCCCTACTACATCCGTAACTGCGGCAATCGAGTCACCTGCTTTGATGTTGATCAGCCTTACTCCTTGTGTAGCACGGCCCATCAGCCTTAAATTTGCAACTGCCAGCCTGATGGTAAGACCGCTTTTATTGATAATCATTATATCATCCTTGTCGGTAACCGATTTTATGGCTATAAGATTTCCGGTTTTCTCGGTAACGTTAATGGTTTTGACACCTTTGCCCCCCCTGTTGGTAATGCGGTAGTCATCGAGTTCAGTACGTTTGCCGTAACCCTTTTCTGATACCACCAGCACCGATTTTGAAGGGTCGTTGATGCAAATCATTCCGATTACTTCATCGTCAGGCTCGGTGAACCTTACCCCGGTAACACCCGATGCGTTACGACCCATTGGCCGCACTGTTTTTTCATTAAAGCGAATGGCCTTTCCTGAACGAACTGCCAAGATTATCTCATTGTTACCGTTGGTCAGCTGTGCTTCGAGCAGGCTGTCGCCCTCACGGATACTTATGGCATTAATCCCGTTTTGCCTCGGCCTTGAATAGGCTTCGAGCGATGTTTTCTTAATAACACCTTTCCGGGTACATAAAACTATATAGTTGTTTTGGATATAATCAGTATCCACAATGCTTTTCAAATTAATGAAAGCCTTTACCTTATCATTTTGGTCAACATTGAGCAGATTCTGGATAGCCCTTCCTTTTGATGTTTTTGTGCCTTCAGGGATTTCATATACTTTTTGCCAGAAACAACGGCCATTCTCGGTAAAGAAAAGCATGGTGTTGTGCATGGTGGCACTATACATATATTCAAGGTAATCTTCGTCCCTGGTTTCCGATCCTTTGGATCCTTTCCCTCCCCTTGCCTGTGTTTTGAATTCACTTAAAGGTGTCCTTTTAATATAACCGAGGTGTGAAATGGTTATAATCATTTCATCGTCGGCATAAAAATCCTCAGGATTGAATTCACCTTCATCAGGAATAATGGTAGTGCGGCGTTCATCACCATACTGATCAATTATTTCCTGCATTTCATCCTTAATGACTTGCATTCTTAACGACTCATCGGCAAGCAAACTTTTTAGCCAGGCAATAGTCTTTAGCAATTCTTCATATTCGGCTTTGATTTTTTCCCTTTCGAGCCCGGTTAACCGCTGAAGTCGCATTTCAAGAATAGCTTTTGCCTGTAACTCGCTAAGGTTAAAGGTTGCAATTAGCCCTTCCTTGGCTTCGTCCGGTGTTTTTGACGACCGAATGAGGGTAATTACCGCATCCAGATTATCCAAAGCGATAAGTAATCCTTCAAGGATATGGGCCTTTTTCTCCGATTCATCCAGTTCGAATTTTGTACGCCGTATTACAACATCGTGCCTGTGTTCCACAAAATACTTTATGCTTTGCCTGAGTGAAAGCAGTTTGGGCCTGCCATGGACAAGGGCAATATTATTTACATTAAAGGTAGTCTGAAGTTGTGTTTGTTTAAAAAGATTATTGAGTACCACACTCGACTGAGCGTCTTTTTTGCAAATAATTACAACCCGAACACCATTGCGGTCGGTTTCATCGTTTATATATGAAATTCCTTCGAGTTTTTTATCGTTGATGAGTTCGGCGATTTTTTTAATCATGTCGGCTTTATTCACCTGGTAAGGGACTTCCTTTACCACGATAACTTCTCTTCCCGAGGGTGTAATTTCAATTTCAGTGCGGGCCCGCATGACAATCCTGCCGCGCCCTGTTTCAAATGCTTCTTTAATGCCCTGGTAACCATATATTATTCCGCCGGTAGGAAAATCCGGGCCTTTAACATAGGTCATCAGCTGCTCAGTAGTAATCTCACTGTTGTCGATATATGCAATGATTCCCTTGCAAACTTCGGTAAGGTTATGCGGCGGCATATTGGTAGCCATACCTACGGCTATACCAGAGGCGCCATTAACAAGAAGATTTGGAATTTTTGATGGAAGTACCGTTGGTTCATTTAGCGTATCATCGAAATTCAGCTGCATATCAACCGTATTCTTTTCGATGTCGCTGAGCATTTCTTCTGCTATCTTTCTCAACCTTGCTTCGGTGTAACGCATGGCTGCCGGACTATCACCGTCCATTGATCCGAAATTTCCCTGGCCTTCAACCAACGGGTAGCGCAATGACCAGTCCTGTGCCATTCGTACCATTGCATCATATACAGAGGTATCTCCATGTGGATGATACTTACCCAGGACTTCACCCACAATACGTGCTGACTTCTTATAGGGACGATTTGAAAATACACCCAGATCCTGCATCCCAAACAAAACCCTTCTGTGAACAGGTTTTAATCCATCTCTTACATCCGGTAATGCTCTTGAAACAATAACCGACATCGAATAATCGATGTAGGCTGATTTCATTTCCTCTTCTATGTTTATCTGAATAATCTTTTCTCCGTCGGCCATTATAAATATCTTGTAATTAAAGTATTAATCATACTGAAAAGCTTGCATGATTCAAGTTGCTAAAGTAGGCATTTAATGCGGTTTAAACGCTTTTTTTTGATTGTTTATATTAACATCCGCTGTTAAAAACGTAAAACAATAAATCGTATATTTGCGTTATAAATTAAGTACAAACGATTGAAGAAAAAAAATGGATGCCAAGTTTTCGCAAAGAATAAAAGATGTACTTTCTTTCAGTAAAGAAGAGGCAATTCGGCTGGGAAACAATGAAATTGCTCCTGAGCATATGCTGCTTGGCATATTGCGTGAAGGTGAAGGAGTTGCTATAGATATACTGGTTTCACTGGGTGCCAATTTATACCAGTTAAAAAAAGATATTGAATCGATAATATCGCCCAGCGGCCCGATAAAAGTTACCGACTCTGATAATGTTCCCTTGCTTAAAACATCGGAAAGAATTCTCAAATTGGTTTATCTCGAAGCCAAATCACTGAAAAAAAGTACCATCGATACGGGTCATCTTTTACTGGCATTGATAAAAGATGAAAATGCGGCGGTTTCACGGATGTTGTTTGACCATAATATCGATTATGATAAGGTCAGGAAAGAATTGCTCAATGAACATATGAGTGATTCCGA
The DNA here is from genome assembly GCA_964646255.1 of uncultured Bacteroidales bacterium. GTDB lineage: Bacteria > Bacteroidota > Bacteroidia > Bacteroidales > UBA10428 > UBA5072. The sequence goes on along the minus strand of CAZYDI010000008.1, from coordinate 32,443 downwards.
AGACAATGAGCCAAGGGCTGATTATCCGCACGAAGATGATGAAACGATGGGTTCTTTCGGTTCACAGGGTGGAAAAGGTCAAAATCCGGAATCAGGAGCCAAATCGAACTCTGAAACGCCGGTTCTCGATAATTTTGGAACCGACCTTACCAAAGCCGCAGAGGAAGACAGGCTCGATCCGATAGTTGGCCGGGAAAAAGAAATTGAAAGGCTGGCACAGATTCTCAGCAGGAGAAAAAAGAACAATCCTATCCTTATTGGAGAACCAGGTGTTGGCAAATCAGCCATTGTAGAGGGGCTTGCCCTGAGAATTATCCAGAAAAAGGTTTCCCGGGTGTTGTTTGGTAAACGCGTAGTAACGCTTGATCTGGCTGCCATTGTTGCAGGCACAAAATACCGCGGCCAGTTTGAGGAAAGGATGAAAGCTATTCTCAATGAGCTCTCCAAAACTTCCAATATTGTTTTATTCATCGACGAAATTCACACCATTGTAGGTGCCGGAGGTGCAACGGGCTCACTCGATGCAGCCAATATGCTTAAACCGGCCCTGGCACGTGGCGATATCCAGTGCATTGGTGCAACCACGCTGGACGAATACCGTCAGCATATCGAAAAAGACGGTGCACTTGAACGCCGTTTTCAGAAGGTTATGGTTGAACCCACTTCACCCGAAGAAACCTCCGAAATACTGAATAACATAAAGGAAAGATACGAAGACCATCATAATGTAATTTATACTCCCGAAGCGATTGATGCATGTGTTAAATTAACCAACCGCTATATTTCAGACAGGCATTTGCCTGACAAGGCTATTGATGCGCTTGATGAGTCGGGTTCAAGGGTTCATATCAGCAATATTCATGTTCCCGAGAAAATAATCGAACTCGAAAAGAGAATCGAGGAAACCAAGAAAGAAAAGATCAAGGCGGTTAAAAACCAGAATTTCGAAAAAGCAGCAAGTTTCAGGGATAAAGAGAAAGAATTGCTTGAACTGCTTGACGATGAAAAACTGAAATGGGAAAAAGAACTTACCCGCAACAGGCAAATCGTTGATGCCGAAAAGGTAGCTGAAGTAGTTGCTATGATGACGGGAGTTCCGGTTCAGCGTATAGCCCTCGAAGAAGGACAACGCCTGCTAAAAATGGGCGAAGAGCTCAAAGGAAGCGTAATTGGACAGGATGAAGCCATCGATAAGGTGGTAAAGTCGATTCAGCGTAACCGCGCAGGGTTAAAAGATCCCAATAAACCGATAGGAACATTTATTTTCCTCGGTCCCACCGGGGTTGGAAAAACGCAACTAGCCAAGGTACTGGCTTCCTATTTATTCGATTCTTTTAACAATCTCATACGCATCGACATGAGCGAGTATATGGAAAAATTCTCCGTATCGAGGCTTGTTGGTGCACCTCCGGGCTATATCGGATATGAAGAAGGCGGACAATTGACCGAGAAAGTAAGGCGCCGTCCTTATAGTGTTGTGCTGCTCGATGAAATAGAGAAGGCCCACCCCGATGTTTACAATATTCTTCTTCAGGTACTCGACGAAGGCCAGCTTACGGATAGTTTAGGCCGAAGGGTTGATTTCAGGAATACCATTGTTATTATGACTTCCAATATCGGTACCCGTCAGCTGAAGGATTTCGGCCAGGGTGTGGGATTCACTACAAAATCAAAGCAGGAGACGTCCAATGAATATACAAAGAGCGTTATTCAGAATGCGCTAAAAAAGGCTTTCTCTCCCGAATTCCTGAATCGTATTGATGATGTGATTATCTTCAATACCCTTACCCGTGAAGATATACATCAAATTATAGATATCGAACTTAAAGGATTATACGCCAGGATAATTGCCATGGGGTATAAAATCAAAATGTCGGAAGCTGCGAAAGACTTTATTGCCGAGAAAGGTTTCGATATTCAGTTTGGTGCAAGACCTCTGAAAAGGGCAATCCAGAAATACCTGGAAGATCCCATGGCTGAAGTAATCATCAAGTCAAATATGCACGAGGGCGATACTATTGTTATATCACTCAACAAAAAGAAGGAAGAGGTGGTAATGAAAGTGTTGCATGCAGAGGAAGAAGCCAGTGCAGCTGTTGATGACATTGAAGAAGTAGCTGATTAACCTCCAAGGTCACCGTATAGATCAAATTCCTCAGCGCCTGTTATTTTTACCTGGTAAAACTGGCCAATAACAGGCGCTGTTTTATTTTTCCTGATGAGTATTTCGTTGTCAATTTCGGGTGAATCCCCCTCCGTTCTGCCGATATAATACTCCCCCTCTACCCTGTCAATTAAAACTTTAAAAAATCGTCCTATTTTATTATCATTCTTTCTTTTAGAAATAGTTTGCTGAATTGACATCAATTCGTCTGCCCGTGCTTTTTTTACTTTCTCGGGAATGGAATCGCGGTATAATTTTGCTGCCACGGTATCTTCTTCCGGTGAATACGTAAAAACACCCAATCGGTCAAACGCTACCGATTCTACAAAATTTCGCAACAGGTTGAATTCCTTGGCTGTTTCACCCGGATGCCCTGTAATTAAAGTTGTTCGAAGGGTGATCTCTGGAATTTCTTTTCGGATAAAGTCAATCAGCCGCAAATTTTGTTCCGATGAATGGCCCCTGCGCATTTTTTTCAGAACCTTGTCACTCTGATGCTGGAATGGTATATCAAGGTAATTACAAATATTATCCCTTTCCTTCATTACCTGGATTACCTTTCTGGAGAAACCGGCAGGATAGGCATAATGCAACCTTATCCATTCAATTCCCTGAATATCGGATAAGTCAGTCAGCAATTCAGGCAAAGCTTGTTTCCGGTATATATCAACACCGTACCTGGTAAGGTCCTGCGCAATCAGGATAAGCTCCCTGGTTCCTTTTGAAGCCAAACCATGTGCTTCCTGCACGATGTTTTCCATTGACCGTGAAACATGGTTACCTCTTATTAGGGGGATAGCACAAAAGGCACAATGGCGGTCACATCCTTCCGAAATTTTCAGGTAAGCATAATGTGAGGGAGTGGTTAGCCTTCGTTCACCGGTCAATTCTTTTTTATAATTTAAACCAAGATGTTTAATAATCGATTCTAAATCATTAACACCAAAATATTTATCAACATCGGGAATTTCCTTTTCAAGCTCTTTTTTATAGCGTTCCGAAAGGCATCCCATCACAAGTAAATGATCAATATGTCCCTCTTCTTTTGACCTTATAAAATTTAAAATGGTATTGACGGATTCCTGTTTGGCATCCTTAATAAACCCACAGGTATTGATAATAACCACCTTTGGAGACTCCGATTCATCGTCGTGAAAAACACTTATGTTGTTCTTCGCAATATGGCCCATCAGTACTTCAGAGTCCACAATGTTTTTGGAACACCCCAGGGTGATTACCCTGATTCCATTATGCTGTAAACTTTTGGTGCGCATCAGTCATACAAGGTTACTTGGCCAACTTGCTTCGCTTAACACTATAAGAGAAATAGATCACCAAACCGATAGCCATCCATATCAGCAGTCTTTCCCAGGTTTCCCAGGGCAGACTCATCATTTGCATCAGGCAAATGGCGGCTCCAAGCAACGGTAACCATGGTACTAATGGTGTCTTAAAAGGCCGGTGAACGTCAGGTTTGACCTTGCGGAGGATAATAATGCTGATGCAAACGATGGTGAATGCAAGCAAGGTACCGATAGATACCAATTCGCTTAAAATGTGAATGGGTAAAACCCCTGCAAAAAAACAGGCAACAATTCCGGTAATAATGGTGGTTATATAAGGTGTCCTGAACCGCGGATGAATTTTCGAAAAACTTGAAGGCAAGAGTCCATCATTGGCCATGGTAAAGAATATCCTGGGCTGGCCCATCAGCATCACCAATATAACAGAACTGAGCCCGGCGATTGCACCAATTTTAATCCATGGACTCAACCACTTGAGTCCATCACCTGCCCAATCGATAGCAAGAGCCAGGGGAGCAGGAACACTCAGGTTGGTATAATGCACGATACCAGTCAAAACCAATGATACCAATACGTACAGGATAGTACACACCAGTAATGAACCCAATATTCCAATCGGCATATCACGCTGCGGATTTTTGGCCTCTTGTGCAGCCGTTGACACTGCATCGAAACCGATATACGCGAAAAAAATGACTGCTGCACCCCTCAGCACTCCCGAAAATCCGAAATTACCGAATTCTCCTGTTGGGTTAGGCGGTATAAAAGGTTTCCAGTTCGACGTGTCGATAAAAGACAATCCAAAGCCGATGAAAAGCAGGATAACAATAACCTTAACCGCAACAATAACATTGTTGATCCCGGCAGTTTCTCTGATTCCGATAACCAAAAAGGTAGATAGCAGTGCGATGATAAAAACCGCCGGAAAGTTGATTATGCTGCCGGTCAGCACCCAGCCTTCACCTTTGATATAATCAATGGGGGCATTGCATATTTGCGCGGGTATGTTAATGTTATAATCATGCAGAAAGCTCACCACATAACCCGACCACCCAACAGCTACAGTGGATGAAGCAAAAAGGTATTCCAGGATAAGATCCCATCCAATGATCCATGCAATAAACTCACCCAGGGTTGCATACGAATAAGTATATGCACTTCCCGAAATGGGAATCATTGACGCGAATTCGGCATAGCAAAGACCGGCAAAAACACATCCTATAGCAGATATGATAAAAGAAATAACAAGTGCAGGGCCTGCATAATTAGCGGCAACCGTACCGGTTAACACAAAAATTCCGGTACCGATGATCGCCCCGATGCCGAGGAAAACGAGGCTGGGACCGCTTAGCACCCTTTTCAGGCCATGTTCCTTGTCACTGCTTTCTCTCTGAAGCTGGTCAATGGGTTTGGTCCTGAACAAATTCATCGGAATAGTTTTGAGTGTTTAATCAAATATACCGCATATTTTACTGAAACAAGGTTTCCACAAACTCGTTTTTATCGAATATTCTTAAATCCTCCATTCTTTCTCCGATTCCGATATACCGGACAGGAATTTTGAACTGGTCTGAAATACCGATTACCACGCCTCCTTTGGCTGTACCGTCGAGTTTGGTAATGGCCAGGGCATTTACCTGGGTTGCTTCCGTAAATTGTTTAGCCTGTTCAAAAGCATTCTGCCCGGTTGATCCGTCAAGCACCAATAAAACCTCATGCGGTGCATCGGGAACCACCTTCTGCATAACACGTTTTATTTTTGAGAGTTCATTCATCAGGTTAATCTTGTTGTGTAGCCTTCCGGCTGTGTCAACAATTACAATATCTGCCTGGTTAGCCTTGGCCGATGCAATGGCATCGAAGGCCACAGAAGCAGGATCGCTGCCCATCATTTGTTTTACAATGGGTACACCGGTTCTTTCCGACCATATGGTAAGCTGCTCTACAGCAGCAGCCCTGAAAGTATCGGCTGCAGCAAGAATAACTTTTTTCCCGGCATGCTTATAATGCCAGGCAAGTTTGCCAATGGTGGTGGTTTTACCCACACCATTCACCCCAACCACCATAATCACATATGGCTTATGGTCAAGAGGCAGGGTAAAATCGGCCGGCTGAGCCGATTTGTTTTCCTCGAGCAATGAACTGATTTCCTCGCGCAAAATGTGGTTGAGTTCATTCGTGCTCATATACTTGTCGCGGTTCACACGGGTTTGCAGCCTTTCAATAATTCGCAACGTAGTAGCTACCCCAACATCCGATGAAATCAATGCTTCTTCGAGGTTATCAAGCACCTCATCATCAACTGATGATTTACCAATTACAGCACGTGAAATACGGGAAATAACGCTCTCCTTAGTTTTTTCGAGACCCTTGTTCAGGTCTTCTTTTTCTTTTTTTCCGAATAAGCCAAAGATTGCCATGATAGGTAAGTTTTAAGTTAATGATAATGAAAAAAAAAGGCTTTCTTCATGAAAAGAAAGCCGAGTTTTTTCTACATACAGAGGCCATTATTTTTGGCCGAAAAAGTCTTTTACATGATCAACATGCACAATTTCCTCTTTGAACAGGTAAGCACCTGTCTTGGGTGATTTGACCATTTTTATACACTTTGCAAAGGATTTTCCAGCGCCGGTCTTTAGTGTTGCAATTACTTTCTTTGCCATGGTACTTTACTTTATTTCGCGATGTACTGTTACTTTTTTAAGAACCGGGTTATACTTTTTCTTCTCAAGACGCTCCGGTGTATTTTTTCTGTTTTTGGTGGTAATATACCTGGACATTCCGGGCATACCACTGTTCTTGTGTTCAGTGCACTCAAGAATTACCTGAATTCTGTTTCCTTTTTTTGCCATATCCTGATGTGCTTTATGTTAGAAACTTTTAATATAACCTTTACTCCTGGCTTCTTCAAGGGCTTTTTTCAAACCAACTTTATTGATAAGCCTGATTCCGGCGGCAGATACCCTGAGGCTAACCCAGCGGTTTTCTTCCGGCAGGAAAATTTTCTTATCAAACAGGTTAACATCAAAAGTCCTTTTTGTCCTGCGTTTGGAATGTGAAACATTATTCCCTACCATCGCAGTCTTTCCTGTAATCTGACAAATTCTCGACATTTCTAAATCAATTTATTCGCTTTCTAAAAACAGGTTGCAAAGAACGATAATTTTTTTCAGAAATTCAAATTCTTGTCTAAAATAATTATTAACTGTTTGTCATAACATCCCTGAGCATGAAAAGTGCTGTTATAGCTGCCTTTTGAATATTTCGTCCACGATCTTCGCCCAAGTTATACACATTTGCAATAATTCTTTTTTTGGTTGCCACTGCAATCCATGTGGTACCTACCGGTTTTTCATCCGAGCCTCCGCCCGGTCCGGCAATACCACTAATTGCAATGGCAAAATCCGTTGCGTAACGTTGTCGTACCCCATCGGCCATTTGTTCAACTACCGGCTGGCTAACAGCCCCGTTTATCATAAGGGTTTGCGGACTTACATTGAGTTCGCTTATTTTGATGTCATTGGAATACGATACCACCCCTCCTTTAAAATAAGCAGAGGAACCGGGAACTGAGGTGATCATCGCGCTAAGCCATCCTCCTGTACAACTCTCCGCAACGGCTAGTGTTTTCTTTTTGTCATTCAACATGTTGCCTATTATTACCTCAAGTTTATCATCATCCCTGCCAAATACCGGCTTGCCAATTATTGCACTTATTTTTGCAATTTCATTTTCCATGCTCGTCTTCAGTTCCCCGATATCACCATTGGTTTTTCCCGACAGCCTTAACCGTAAAATTCCGGGCGATGGAAGGTAAGCCAACCTGAGGTTAGGAGGTAACATCCTCTCCCATTCACCAATGGTATCTGCCATAACCGATTCGGGAACACCTTGGGTCAGGAGCGTAATATGGTGAATAGCCGGCAATATAAAACGCTGTTTGAGCCGGTGTTCAATTTCCTCGCTGAAAATAGCTTTCATTTCATAGGGAACCCCGGGAAGTGAAATGCAATCTTTTCCATCTTTCTTAAACCACATACCCTGTGCCGTGCCGCAACTGTTTCGAAGGATTTCACAATTGCGGGGAAGTTCGGCCTGTTTAATATTCCTTTCATTGAGTTGAACATCCCTGGATGTCAACAATGCGGTAATTCTTTCGATTACATCCGGGTATGAAACCAATTCAGTGTTGAAGTATTTTGCCAACGCTAACTTTGTAACATCGTCACTTGTAGGCCCGAGGCCTCCTGTGCAAACAATAAGGTCGGCCCTGGTAAAAGCATTGCTTAAAGCATTAACAATATCTTCATGCTTGTCGTGAATGGAAGTTATCCGTAAAACCTCAATGCCTATACTGTTCAATTGGGTTGCCAACCATGCCGAATTCGTGTCAACAACCTGTCCAATTAATATTTCATCACCAATGGTTATGATTTCAGCTTGCATATAATCTGCTTTGAACTGTTTGGATAAGCATACAGCCTGCACAACGTTCTTGCAGGCAGGTACACCACCTTGCGCCTGAGACCCCGCCCATGGCGAAGCCGCGAAGTGGAGCGGGAAACGGGATTCGAACCCGCGACCTAAAGCTTGGGAAGCTTTCGCTCTGCCAACTGAGCTATTCCCGCATCGAGCCTCTCAGGGGATTTGAACCCCCGACCTGCGGTTTACGAAACCGCCGCTCTAACCAGCTGAGCTAAAGAGGCGTTAATTCCACCGAATGGGGCACAAAAATATAAATAAATGCGATGTGAACAAAGCCAAAATAAACTTCAACCTACTTTAAGGCCATTATTCTCTGTAACAGTGTTGGATGCGAATAGTGAAAAAAGACATACAAAGGATGTGGTGTGAGGTTGCTCAAGTTTTTTGATGATAGTTTTTTTAATGCACTGATGAGATGTTCAGGATTGCTGTTTTCTTTCACGTAGCGGTCTGCTGCATATTCGTTTCGGCGTGAAATATGATTCATAATAATACCCGTAATCAATGAAATAGGACTATACAATATACCAAAAGCAATAAGTCCAAGCTGAAAACTGGGTTCCTCTCCACCAAGTGCTCTGGATAAAGCCGGCTGCGATAGCATCAACGAAAGGATGAACAGTGTAATACCGGTTTGCACTATTCCGGCAAGTAACCCAACATATATATGCTTTTTTTTATAGTGACCAATTTCATGTGCCAGAACGGCAACAATTTCATCTGTGGTAAGATCTTTAATCAGCGTATCATACAGTACAATCCTTTTCTTTGGTCCGAGGCCGGTAAAATAAGCATTGGATTTTGTAGAGCGCTTGGAACCATCAATAACAAAAATGTTTACAAGCCTGAATCCAACTTTATCTGCAAAAGAACGAATTGCATTACGCAGTTCACCTTCGGGTAAGGGGGTTTGCTTATTAAAAAGCGGTACAATTAGCGAAGAATAAAACATGGCCATAAAAACCGAAAAACCAACCGCCAGGGCCCACGCATATATCCAGAACACAGACCCGGTTTGAAAATAAAACCATACAACCAGGGCCAGCAATCCGCCTCCAATTATAGCACCCAACAACAATCCCTTTATTTTATCGGCAACATAGAGTTTTGGTGTCATGCGGTTAAACCCAAACCGCTCCTCTATAACGAAAATATCATAAATAGTAAAAGGAGTACTGATAAAGTCTGAAGCCAGGGCTAAAATGCCGAAAAATACCAATATAAGGAGTATGGGATGAGAAGTTATATTCATGGCCCAGCCATTAACCATACTAAAGCCGCCAAAGATTAGCATAAGCATGATAATGATAAAGCTCACCGTTCCCGATAGCATCCCTAGTTTTTCATTTGCCCTTTTATAGGCCTGTTGCTGAAGATATTTTTCTTTATCGTAAACATCACTGATTTCTTTTGGCAGCGATTGGCTTCTGGATTTTGAATTCAGATACTCAAGAAAGCGCTCCAGAAGAAAATCCAGTACCAGGATGATTATAATTATAAAGAATACAGTGTTATACATTATTTTTAATTTTTACATTAAGAGAAAGCATTGATGCCACTAATAAACCGGCATTTGCATTTGTATGGTATCCAGTTCATGCAACCTCCTGGTTAATATTGCTTTATACCGGTCTATTGCCTTCATTGATCTGAGGCTGTCGGCATAGTTTATCCATTGCAAAGCCTGCTGCAAGTTATCGGCCCTTTCCCATGTTAAGGCTATGTTGTACGATGATTTTGCGGCCAGTCGCTTTAGGTTACTATCCAGCAGTGAATTCCACATACCGGCCGCCTCATCCCAATTTCCTTTGGATGCTATCCTTACTGATGTTTTCAGGTCGGTATTCAACCCGTTGAGCAGGCATCGCTTTTCCTCTTCCCAGTAGGGTACCAACTGTTTGCCAACACCAATCCCTGCCCAGTAGCACATATCAGAAAGTACCTTGTATGCCCTGTCAGAATACCACACCTTGTATGAATCATAGTATTTAACATCATTAAAGGAATAGGAAAGCTTTCCCTTTACCAGAAAAGGCTGATAAAGGTCAATTTTAATCTTCGAAAAGAAATGGAAGATAAACCCTGTTTGCTGGTTTTCCTCCATGCTTTCAAGCATGTCGAGGTTGTCTATTCGTGTGACGAGCAATGCGGCATCGGTTGAATCAGCTTTGCACATTTCACGAACATCCCTGATATCCATTTTACCGGCAAGCAAAGAATCAACATAGCTGGAATCGGCCATCACCACGCGGCGAAACCTTGGCGATTCAATTAAAACATCGTAAATACCATACACGTAATTCAGTTTAGCCGCATTATAATTGGTTTCCTTGTCAAGCGGAATATGTTTCACCCCGGAAAAATTCCCGGGGGCCTCCTGCCGGCCGGCTATCGGAAAAATTGTAATGGTCTCAATTTCATGGGGGATTATTGTATCTGCAGGCTTTAAAACGCTGATTTCGATTATTTCCCTGGAGCAGCAATACAATATTAAAAACATGAACATCAGAAGAACAACAGTTTTAATATGATGCTTCATGGATAGAGTATGTTTTTTCACATAAGTCGATGATTTTCTGATACGACAATAATCCTGCCAAAAAAGGGGATGATTGGATTTTTGTGCATTTAGGTGCGCATGCCACCACAAACACCAATTACCTGACCATTTACATAAGATGATAAATCAGATGCCAGGAAGAGGGCTACTTTTGCCACTTCTTCCGGAGTTCCTCCACGTCTTAGAGGAATTTTTTCCTCCCATGCTTTTCTTACCTCTTCGGTAAGTTTATGCGTCATTTCAGTAATGATGAAACCCGGGGCAATGGCATTGCAGCGGATATTGCGTGACCCGAGTTCAAGTGCAATTGATTTGGTAAAGCCGATCATGCCGGCTTTTGAAGCTGAATAGTTTGCCTGGCTTATGTTTCCTCCGACACCTACAACAGAACTCATGTTAATAATGGATCCGCCCAGCTTCTTTATCATAATCATCTGAACCGCCTTGGTAAAGTTGAACACCGATTTCAGGTTAACATTCAGCACGGTATCCCACTGCTGCTCGGTCATCCGCATTAAGAATGCATCCATGGTTATTCCTGCATTATTAACGAGAATATCCACGGTGCCAAAATCCGATACTATTTGTTTTACTACATTGTCCGTATCTGCAAAATTGCTTGCATCAGATGCATACACTTTACACTTAACGCCCAGCCCAACAACTTCCTTTTCGGTGGCAAGTGCATTATCATCAATACGCAGGTCAGTGATAGCAACATTAGCACCTTCTTTTGCAAATGCCAGGGCTATTGCTTTTCCAATTCCCCTGGCTGCACCGGTTACAATAGCAGTTTTTCCTTCGAGTAACTTCATGTTTTTATTTTTAAGAATTTTTATTGAGAACAAATGTATAGATTTTTCACAATGTCACTAAAAAGTTTTTTCCACCCGGTTTACCTGGTATACCCCTTTTATTGCCGATAACCTTGCGATGAGTGAATCCAGATGGGCTGTATCCTTAACGGTAACCCTCATCCTTCCTTTAAACATGCCTCCATCGGTGTCTATGTTAATAGTACGCAATGACACCTTAAGGTCTTTTGAAATAACCGACGAAATATGCTCTAAAATATTGGGATCATTTGCTCCACTGAGATTAATTTCTACTGTAAATAAAGGCTCCTTACCTCCTGGACTCCAGCGTGCTTTTACAATTCGATAACCGTATTTTGAGATCATCTGGGCAGCATTCGGGCAATTGATACGGTGTATCTTTATTCCTTCGCCTACTGTAACAAAGCCGAAAACACTATCACCATAAATGGGATTGCAGCACTTGGCCAGTTTAAAATCCACATTGGCAATCTTATCATCAATGATCAGGTAATCTTCTTTCCTTATGCCATGTTCAGCCGGTGAGCTTACCAATTCAGTATCCTGAACTGTCTTTTCGGCTATTGCAGCAGGCTGTTCCTGCAACAATACCTTGATCTGTGCAAGGTCGATCTCTTCAGCTGCAATCTGGTAATATAAATCCTGTGCGGTTTTAAGCTTGTAAAACTTTAGCAGTTTGCGAATGTTTTCATCAGAGAATGTAATTTTCCAGTTTTTCAATCGCCTTAACAGCAATTCTTTTCCTTGTTCAGCTCTTTTTACACGCTCCTCATTCAACTTAAACCTGATCTTGGTTTTTGCTTTTGAGGTAACTACAAAATTCAGCCAATCGAGTTTCGGACTCTGGTTTTTTGAAGTCAGTACCTCTACCCTGTCTCCGTTTTGCATCACATGCCTTATAGGAACCAACCGTGAGTTTACCTTAGCTCCTGTACACATAGACCCTACTTCGGAGTGTATATCATAGGCAAAATCCAGCACCGTTGCCCCGTAAGGAAATTTTTTAAGGTCACCCTTGGGGGTAAAAACAAATATTTCCTTTGAGTATAAACTCAGTTTAAAATCATCTAAAAACTCACGGGCATCGGGCTCCGGCGTTTCCAGTACCTCACGGATATGTTTAAGCCACTCTTCAAGCCCTTGTTCCGATTCGAGACCTTTGTATTTCCAATGTGCAGCAAATCCCTTCTCTGCTATCTCATTCATGCGCCGGCTTCGGATTTGCACTTCAACCCAACGGCCTTCCGGTCCAACAACGGTAGTATGAAGAGATTCATATCCGTTTGTTTTTGGCACTGAGATCCAGTCGCGCAACCTCAAGGGATTGGGTTGGTATATATCGGTTACCGTACTATATACCTGCCAGCAATCGGCCTTTTCATTTTTCAGTTCGCTGTCGAGAATAATGCGGATGGCAAAAAGGTCGTAGATGTCTTCAAACGCCACACCCTTGTTGACCATCTTATTCCAAATGGAATGAATCGACTTGGGCCTTCCTTTTATTTCGAAGGCAAAACCCAGCTTTTTCAAAGCATCATCAACCGGTCGGATAAAATCTTCGATGAACTGTTTCCGGTCTTTCATTTTCTGCGCCAGCTTCCGTGCTATCGAATCGTAGGTTTTCCGGTCGCAAAATTTTAAGGAAAGATCTTCCATCTCCGATTTTATTATATAAAATCCAAGCCTGTGTGCCAAAGGAGCATATAAATACGAAGCTTCAGAGGAAACCCGAATTTTCTCCTCCTGGGGCAATCCTTTCATCGAACGCATTTTATATAACTGTTCGGCAATTTTTATCAGGATTACCCTTACATCACCTGCCAGGTTAAGCAGAAAGTTGCGCAGGTTCTCAGCCTGCGGGGCAAGGGGTGCATTGTCAAGGGCATGTATGGAATTAAGACCTGAAGTTATCATGGCCACCGGCTTACCAAACTTTGCTTCAATGGTAGTCAGGTCAATCCTTGTTTTCTTAACAACATGAAGAAGAAATATGCTCAGCACCGAAGTTCTGCCCAAACCGATTTCTTCCACCGAGATCCTGGCAATGTCAATGGCGGCAATTACCTGCTGTTGTGTTTCCTGGTCATCGGCCCCGGTTATGGTTCCCAACATAAGGTCAAAGGCTGTTCTTATTTTTGAGTAATCCAACGCTTCCTTGCTTTTACGGATAAGCCTGATAAGAACATCAAACCTGTTTCTGATTTTCTGTATGTAAGCCGGGTATATTGATCGCATTTTGATTTGGGAAGATAAATTGATCTTGCAAAAATAGTTATTTTAGACGTTCACTTAATATGCAAAAATGAAGCATCCTTTGCTGAAACAACAACTGGCCGATTCCAGCAGAGCCCTGGCTGATCTGACAGTCAAAATGATACACGATAAACCACTATTGATCAATGATTTATTAGATTTATCAGCATCCGGGGAATATCCATGGAATATGCGTGCAGCACGAATCGTATCACTTTATGGATGCGAGCAACCCGGCAGGATAAAACCCTTTCTTGACACGCTAATTAACCAAATCATCAATACCCGTTCAGAATCGGTAAAGCGCAATTTTCTCAAAATATTTGTTGACAATGAATTCATACTCAGGCAAAACGCTAAAGCGAAACTGATCAATCACTGTTTCGACTTGTTAAACGGAAACAATACGGTTGGAACCAAAATGTACAGCATGGTCGTTCTTTACACGTATTGTATTGATATACCTGAACTGCTTAAAGAATTGTATGAGACGGTGGAAAGTCAGCTTCCCGGGGCCTCGGCAGGTTTCCGGTCGAGAGGGCTAAAAATAATGGTTCAGATCAGGAATCATTTGCGGTTATCATCAGAATAAAAGGAACCGGTGAAGGTCACTCACCTTTTTTGCCACATAATCGGGATTACAAGCGTAGATTTCTTCCTCGTTGCTAAAGCCATAGGCTACACCAATTGAGTCGATATCGAGTTCTGTAGCAGCATCGATATCATATTTTGTATCACCAATAACAACTACATCCATTGGATCGGCAATTGCATTGCGCATTAAAATGCCGGTTATGAGGTCAACCTTCGAAACGCTTCCTTTGTAATCAGTACCGGCTATCTCCTTGAAGTACTTTCTGATGCCAAAGTAATCAAGAACCTGATTGGCATAGAGGTTGTATTTTGATGTCGCAACATACAAAGAAGCGCCGGAAAGGAATAAATTTTCCAGCAGCGTTTTTATATCATTATATAATTCATTCTCAAACAACCCTTTAGTAGCATAATATTCCCTGAAAACTTTCACTGCTTCGCTGAGTTGCTCATCCCTCAGGTTGAACACCTCAGTAAACCCTTTCTGAAGAGGAGGACCGATGAGCGATTTGAGCTTTTCTTTTCCGGGATCAATTAATCCAAGCGTTTTAATGGTATGCTCATAGGCATTGAATATGCCTTCGCGTGAATCAGATAGTGTCCCATCAAGATCGAAAATGATATGCTGATAAGTTGTTTTCATTTGTGAATTGTCGCAAATTTGCTATTTTTATCAATTATGAATAATTTACCGGTTTCAATTCAGCGGGCAAAGATAAATGTTCATCTGAATCTGCAACCAAATTTCAACCACTAATAATTTTTTAACATGGGAAAAGGTGATAAAAAATCAAAAAGAGGAAAGCTCTTCCAGGGTTCATATGGTATTAGAAGACGCAGAAAATCCAATAGCAAAAAAGGTCTTTCAGCAATAAAACCCAGGGAATCTGCAGATACCCTAAAGGAAGTTAAGCAACCCAAACCGGTGAAGGAAGCCAAGCCCGTTAAAGAAATAAAAGAGCCCAAAGAAATAAAAGAAGTGAAGGAGATTAAAGAACCCAAACAAGCAAAGCCTTTGAAAGAAGCCAAAAGCAACACAAAAGCTCCCAAAGCTGCAGCAACAAAAAAAGAATCGAAACCTAAAAAATCAGAATCTGCTTAATGCCTTCCAAAAACCACAAAGAAACTGCTGCAGTCAGAACTCAGGCTAAAAGATCTGCGCACAGCGAGCACAGCGTATCCATTTATGAAACATCAAGTTTTGTTTTTTCAAGCGCCGAGGAGGCTGAAGAGATTTTTAAGGACGAGAGCAAAGGATACAGCTATACAAGGTTCGCCAACCCTAATACCGATGAACTCGTTGAAAAGCTATGTGCACTTGAAAATGCTGAAGACGGAGTTGTTACATCTTCAGGGATGGCAGCAGTTTTTGTAAGTTTGGCTTCCCTGTTACGCCCGGGTGACCATATACTTGCTGCGAGACAAATTTTCGGGGCAACCCATGTTTTACTTACCCAGGTATTACCTAAATGGGGAATTTCCCATACCTATGCCGATGTTAACAATAAGAAAGAGTGGGAAAACGGTGTTATGCCAAACACACGGTTAATATATGCTGAAACCCCAACCAATCCGGGTATGGACATTGTTGATCTTACCTGGCTGGCCAAACTTGCACAAAAGCACGATCTTTACCTGATAATTGATAATTGTTTTGCCACACCACTTATTCAAAATCCTATAGATTTTGGCGCCGACCTGGTTATACATTCCACAACCAAGCTCATTGATGGCCAGGGCCGAACCATTGGGGGCGCTATCCTTGGAAACAAAGAAATCATGCAGGAGGTAAGGATGTTTACAAAAATAACCGGTCCGGTGATGTCACCCCATACGGCCTGGTTGTTGTCCAAGAGCCTCGAAACTTTGTCGGCGCGATTAGACAGGCACTGCAGTAATGCAGTTAAGGTTGCAAAAATGCTTGAAAGCAAGTCTCAGGTGAACTGGGTAAAGTATCCGCTATTGCCTTCACATCCGCAGTACAAGATAGCCAGAAAACAAATGCGTTTGGGTGGTAACATGATTTCATTTGAGCTGAAAGGTGGAACAAAAAGGGCTCACCGCTTTATCAATGCACTCAGGTTGGTGTCTATTTCGTCGAATTTGGGGGATACCCGCACTATTATAACCCATCCGGCAACCACAACGCATTCCAAACTATCTCCCGAGGAAAGGAAACTGTCGGGCATTACGGATGGAATGCTCAGGTTATCGGTTGGACTCGAAAATGTGGATGACCTTATATCCGATATTGAACAAGCCCTGGTAAAATCATAAGCGTTAAACCCTTATTCTTCAAGGGTACTCATATCACCTACCGGAAGGCCAAGTAAACGTGCCTTTAGTATTCTTCTCATAATTTTTCCACTGCGGGTTTTGGGCAGTGTATCCGCGATCATTACAGCTTCAGGCCGGGCAATCGGGCCAAGATGGTCAACGATGTGTTTAATGAGTTCGGTTTCCAGTTCTTTTGACCCTTCATATCCCTTACGCAACAGCACAAATATGTGAATGGCACTCCCTTTTAAGTCGTGCGGAATGGCAACTGCAGCAGCTTCAGCCACAGCCGGATGCCCTGCCATGATACTTTCTATTTCGGCAGTTCCCAGCCTGTATCCGCTCACCTTAATAACATCATCCACCCTGCCGATGATCCAGAAATAACCTTCTTCATCTTTTTTAGCCGAATCTCCTGTAAAATACCAACCCTTACTTTTGTATTTCTCCCAGTATGTTTCAACAAAGCGCGCAGGATCCTTGTAAACGCCTGCTGCCAGGCCAGGCCAGGGATTCTTTATAACCAGGTTGCCCTCCTCACCTGGTTTAACTTCATCTCCATTGTCGTTTACAATTCCTGCCTCAATACCAAAAAATGGACGTGTTGCTGAGCCCGGGCGAAGGGGTGTAACAGGCAAGGGACATATCATGAATCCCCCGGTTTCTGTTTGCCACCATGTATCCATAATCGGACATCGTTCTTGTCCTACATGCTTGTAATACCATTTCCAGGCCTCCGGGTTTATGGGCTCTCCTACCGAACCCAGTATGCGTAGCGAACTAAGGTCGTTCCGACGGGGCCATGAATCACCAAAGCGCATAAGTCCCCTGATGGCCGTAGGTGATGTATATAAAATGTTAATGCCATATTTTTCTATGATTTTCCACCACCTGTCGGGGTAAGGATGATTGGGTGCGCCTTCATAAAGCATAATTGTAGCACCGTTGATCAATGGTCCATATACTATGTAGCTGTGGCCGGTAATCCAACCCGGATCGGCAGCACACCAATACCGGTCTTCCGGCTTCAGATCAAAAACCATACGCAGCGTGGCTGCAGTGTATACGCTATAGCCGCCATGGGTATGCATAATTGCCTTCGGTTTGCCGGTTGAACCTGATGTATACAGTAAAAACAGCATATCATCGGAATCCATCACTTCAGTTTCGCATCGATGGCCGGCAATGGGCAAAGCTTTCAAATCGTGATACCAGTAATCACGGTCATTTTCCATGTAAACCTCCTGCCCTGTTCTTTTAACCGTAATGCATATCTCCATGGTAGGTGACAATTCCATGGCTTTATTCACCACGCTTTTTAATTCAACAATCTTGCCCCTGCGGTAGCCTCCATCGGCAGTGATAACAACCCTGCTGGCTGCATCATTAATTCGGTCAGCCAGTGCTTCATGGCTAAATCCTCCATATACCACACTGTGAACTGCACCTATTTTGGCACACGCCAGCATGGCGAAAATTTGTTCGGGAATCTGGGGCATGTAAACGGTTACCACATCACCTTTTTTAACACCCATACTTTTGAGGATGTTGGCAAACTGGCTAACCTCGCGGTTCAGCGCATGATACGAGAAGGTCCGGAGATCGCCGGGCTCTCCTTCCCAAATGAAGGCCAGTTTATTTCTGTTGGCTGTCTGCTGATGGCGGTCGATGGCATTGTATACTATGTTGGTTTTTCCCCCGGCAAACCATTTATAAAAGGGGGGATTGGAAGCATCAATCACCTTGTCCCATTTTTTAAACCAATGCAGTTGTTCAGCCTGTTTAGCCCAGAACTGCTGTTTATTTCTTATTGAATCATAGTATGTTTGTTCGTATTCAGGCACGTTTGCGCCTTCCTTCAGGTTTTCCGGCGGGAAATACCAATTTTGGGCAGGTTGTTCCATGGTTTATCAGGGGGGTTAAACAACCAATGGATAACAACCCTTCTCGCCTTTTGTTCTTCAGGCACAGGAGCATCATGGCATAAAAAAAGCCGCTGTTGAAGCGGCTTTAATTTGTCGGTCCGCAGGGATTCGAACCCTGGACCCATTGATTAAGAGTCAATTGCTCTACCAACTGAGCTACGGACCGTAAAGAGGGTGCAAATTTAACAATATTTCGAAAACTGCAAGATAAATTTATTGATATACAAAAATTGAAACCAAAACCATATTTTTACCTGCATGGAAAATAGGTTTGAGGAGCTGGAATTTTGCACCATATGCCCGCGCGAGTGTGGTGTTAATCGCAATGCCGGTCAAAAGGGGTATTGCGGAAGAAGCGATAAATACGAAATCGCCTCAATTTGCCGGCATATGGGAGAGGAACCTGCAATAAGCGGTAAATACGGCATCTGTAATGTTTTTTTTTCGGGATGCAACCTCAGGTGCCTATATTGCCAGAACCATCAAATAAGCAGAAAAAACAGCATTTCAAGTATCCTTACATTGGAAGAGGCAGTATCACGGATTAAGCACTTCCTGGATTGCGGAATCGAGTCGCTGGGCTTTGTAAGTCCCTCTCATTTTACACCTCATGTAAAAGAAATTATACAACAACTCCGCAAAGACGGCTACAGTCCCATTACCATATATAATTCAAACTGTTTTGATAACGTCGACGCTATCAAATCGTTAGAAGGATTGATTGATGTATACCTTCCCGACCTGAAATACATAAACGCCATTACATCCTTACAATGGTCAGATGCATACCGTTATCCTGAAATTTCTGCCGCTGCCGTCAGGGAAATGTATCATCAGAAAGGCAGCACCCTTGTTATCAATGATAATAACTATGCAGTAACGGGTTTAATTGTAAGGCATCTTGTATTGCCTGGCAGAGCTGCCGAGTCGGTAAAAATGCTCGAGTGGATAGCTGAATATCTGTCAACTTCCTTGCATATTTCCTTAATGTCGCAGTATTATCCAACGAGTGAAGTAAACCATCATCCTGAGTTAAGCCGGACGCTGGCGGAAAAAGAATACTCCATGGTGGTTAAGGCCATGGAGGATTTGGGGTTTTACAAGGGATGGATACAGGACTTCAAAAGTGCGGCCACCTACCGGCCCGATTTTCGTAAGTCTGATCCATTTGATGAAGAAGTCTAATTCTCCATTTTTTCAAGGTTCTCCATACCCTCTATATTCATTCCTTTGGCAAGCTTTGAAATATTTTTCATATCGATATCCCCCTGGATGCTGATCAGCACATTTTCATCACTGCCACCAATTACCATGAGCAACTCAGCAACCCGGTTGCCGTTTTCCTTTACATAAAACTTAATATTTTTGTCTTTTTCTTTAACTACCATAATTTCCTTGTAAGGAGAGGATGGCAATAACTTCATCATCTCATTGTAAAGATTAACGGGAGCAGGAGTAGCAGGGTCATCGTCGGTAACAAGTATCTTTATCCCGGTTAACTTGCTGATAACCGCATTCATATTTTCGTCGCTGGCCGATTCAGCTGTGTTATTGCTACGGAACATGTCGAACATGTATTTCGAAATATAAACCGAAGTATAACCTTCAGTTCCGGAGTATTTATCAAAAAGCTTGTCAATTATACTCTGGGCACCTGTATTACAGGCTAACAGAATAAGAACGGAAATAAATGCACATCTTTTCATATAATTATTTTTTCATGTTTGACGAATGGTTTATAAATGACACCAGTTGCAGCATTTCAAGACTCTTATCCAGTTTATTGATGTTTTGCAGTTCCTGGGTTGAAGAATTAATTTTATTGATATTCGATAAAGGTTCGATGCCTTTATTCATTGAAGCTGAAACAAGCAAAAGAGCCTTCCGGGTTTCAACATACGCCAGGTTTGGATCGGAATAGGTATCCTTAAGATCGTTATTTTTAACGGACAGGTACAATATTCCGGCACCCATCAGCAGCAAAAAAGAGGCGGCAACCATCCAGCGCCGGAAGACGGTTTTTTTAACCGGCGTGGCAGAAGCGGAATTTTCTATGGATACCAATATGCGGTCGTTAAGAAGTTGCTCATCCGGCTTCATGGTCCTTAGGCTTTCATACAAGTTGAATTGTCTTTTCAAAGCTGCCATTTCCGGATCACCATCATCGGTTTCGGAAAGGTATTTCCTAAAAAGGATTTCTTCACTAAGGCTTGTATTGCCCTCAAAATACCTTTCCGCCAGGTGTTTTATTTGCATGTTCATGTGATTCAAACTTTAGCATTTCTTCTTTAATCCTGTGCCTTGCCCTCGATAAATTAACACGAACCGCATTAATGTTCATTTCAAGGATTTCAGCAATCTCTTCAAATTCCAGGTTTTCTATTTCCCGCAGCTGAATTATATCGCGCTGTTGGTCAGGCAATTTATCCATAATGCGGAATAAAAACTTTAATTGATCTTCATTTTCCAGGCGCTTATATGGATCATTGGCATGGTCGCCGGGGGATAATAATGTATAGCTGTTGACATATACCGGTTTTTTCAGTTTAATTCGATCAAGGCACCAGTTTTTGGTCACTTTAATGGCAAAAGATTCAATATTCTGATAATTTTCAAGCGTATCCTTTATTTTCCATAATTTAAGACATACTTCCTGAACAGCATCCTGTGCTTCTCCATGATCCTTCAGCATCATCAATGCATACCTGTATAACCTTCCATTCAGGGGCAGAATCTTTTCTTTATAACCGGATATATCCATAATGGCCGCTAATCGGGATGCAGTCCAAAATTACTGTTTTTCAAAATTCTTTGAGAAGTCAAACCCTTTCATTTGGAATTTGCCTGCCATATCAGCCATTTCACTAAGTAACATGTCACCCTGTACATGAATCAGTGCATTTTCCTTCAAACCGCCAACAATGACAATAATTTCTGAAATGCGATTTCCGGCTTCACGAACAAGAATGTGAACATCTTCATCATTCTGTTTGATGTTGATCATCTCCTTGTAAACCGATTTATCCAGCTTGTCGTATACCTCGGTTATTAAATCGATGTTAACCGGCTTATCACAGTTCTTTTGCAATGCCATCACTTTAATATCCGTCAGTTTGGAGGTAAAAACAGTATCTCTCCTCTCCTGTTCTGCATTGGCCCAAAGCTTAAGCATATCACCGGTAATATTTATCATGGTTATCCCTTCTTGTCCCGCATATTTTGCAAATACACCGGATAAGAAATCTTTCTGGCCGAATGTGCTTCCGCAAATCAGCAGAGCTGCAAATGCTACAAATACTTTTCTCATATTATTATTTTTTAGAATTGAATGACAAGTGTTCTTGTATAGGTAGACGACCAGGGGTCAAATTCATTACAGCAATAATTAATTTTTAAATAAACAATAGCTAACTCTTCCATTATATTAACTTTGAAGGTTTATTAACCAATCAAAACGTATACAATGAAAAAACTCCTTTTGGCAATCTTATGTTCAGTATTTGCCTTTTCTGCCTGGTCGCAAAACGCTGATGAAATTGTAAATACCTATCTAAAAAACATTGGCGGTGTTGAAAAATGGAAATCCCTAAAAACTGCACGACTGGCAGGTACGGTGCCAACCCCGCAGGGTGATTTCGCATTCGAAATGTTTCGCAAAGCGCCAAACAAGTTGCTTCTCAGTATTGATGTTATGGGGCAGAAACTCATTCCCCAGGCATATGATGGCGAAATAGCATGGACAATCAATCCATTTATGGGAAGTTCAACACCACAAAAGCTTCCGGAAGATCAATACACTACAATCAAGTCAGAAGCAGATTTTGAAGATGTATTTATTGACTATGCAAAGAAAGGCAGTACCATTTCCTATGAGGGAACTGAAGATGTGGACGGCATCAATTGTTATATCGTAAAGCTTATTAAAAACAAGGGCAATGCTGAGGAAGAATTAGAATACACGTATTATTTTGATAGCGAGACCTACCTGCCTGTGCTGGTTAAGCAAACACCAAAAGGCGGGCAAATGGCTGGTCAGGAAATGAGCGTATATTACAGTGATTATCAGGATGCAGGTGATGGCCTAATAATGCCTTTTAAGATTGACACACGCATCGGAGGACAAAGTGTACAGGCAATTACATTTTCAACCATTGAACTCAACGGAGAAATTTCTGATGATGTTTTCAAATACAAAGGTGAATAATTTTTTTTCTGACTAAATTACGGAGGCTGTCTTACCTGAAAGACAGCCTTTTTTTCAGAAATATTGTTTGACAGCGTCAACAAAAAACTCCGGAGCTCTCCTTATCTTGCGTGTTTTGCTGTCGACAAAAGCCAGGATGGTATTGCCAGTGCATACGATCTGATTGCGTTCATTGAGAATTTGATAATCAATGTTCAGTTTGGTTAAAGGAAGCTCCATCAGGCATGATTTTATGGTGAGCATTTCATCATACAAGGCGGCAGTTTTATAATTAACATGCAAGCTTCGAACAGGCATGATTATGCCCAGATCCTCAATTTCACGGTAACTCAACCCAAGCGAACGAATCATTTCGGTTCTTCCCACTTCAAAATACTCAGGGTAATGACCATAATACATGTATCCCATCCTGTCGGTTTCACCATAACGGACACGTATTTTTGTTTCGGTACAGTACATCGTTTCCGGTTTGTTAGCGTAAGGGAGAATCAGGTTCATTGGCCATTTTGGTATAGGCCGCATATTCCAGAAAGCGTGGAGCAATGCGTTTTACCAGGGCCGTCATCTTGCCCTCCAGGGTAAGAATAACGTAATTTCTTCTTCTTTTTACAGCTTTATAAATGGAGAGTGCAACTTCTTCGGGTAGCATCATTTTTTCTTCTTCACGGGGTGTAAATCCCTGCGGGGTTCCATTTGCAGTAAGAGCCTTTTTTCGGATATCGGATTTGGTAAATCCGGCACACATGATCAGCACATGTAATCCGTTTTTCAGGTTTTCGATACGCAGGGTCTCCAAAAAACCATGCAAAGCATATTTTGAGGCAGAGTAACCTGTTCGCCCGGGCAATCCAATAAATCCGGCTACCGATGACACACCGACCACCGAACCGTGTTGCCGGATCAGGTGTGGCAAGGCATACTTGGTACACGCCACTGCTCCCCAAAAATTAACATCAAATAACCTTTTTAAAACACTTATATCTACGTCGTTAAATATCGCCCGCATGGAGATCCCGGCATTATTGATCAGGATATCTATTTGTCCGTACTTATCCAGGGTTTTGGCTATCAGATTTTTACAATCTTCTTCGATGGTAACATCAGTAACAACCGTAAGAACATCATAGCCGGATGATTGCAGGTCTTGTGCAGTTTTTGCCAGGAGGGCATGGCTTCGGGCTGCCAGAACAACTTTATTTCCTTTGCGGGCAAATAATTGAGCAGTAGCCAAACCTATCCCCGATGATGCACCGGTTATAATTACTACTTTATCTTTCATCAGAATCAGGTATGAGCGCATAAAAATAATAATTAAGCGGGACTAATTGTGGTTCTGCGTTATTTTTATAGGCGTATTTAAAACTTAATGGTAATTTTACCAAGGAATAAAAACAGCTATGATAGGCAGTAACCAGCCACTGGCCGAAAGACTCAGACCTTCTAAACTGGACGATTATATTGGACAGGAACATCTTGTTGGTGAAAAGTCCATTCTCAGGAAAAGCATCGAAAGCGGCAACTTACCCTCTTTTATCCTTTGGGGGCCACCAGGTGTTGGTAAAACAACATTGGCAAGAATCATTGCTAATCAGCTTGAACGGCCTTTTTACCAGCTCAGTGCTGTGCACGCGGGTGTTAAGGACGTCAGGGAAACCATCGAAAAAGCCCGACAGCAACAATTTTTTAATAAGCCCTCACCCATTCTTTTTATTGATGAAATTCACCGGTTCAATAAATCACAGCAGGATTCCCTGCTTGCTTCGGTTGAACAGGGTGTGGTTACCCTGATAGGAGCAACTACGGAAAATCCATCATTCGAAGTCATATCACCTTTATTATCAAGATGTCAGGTATATGTACTTAAATCTCTTGATAAACCTGAACTCGAAAAAATATTAAACAGGGCCCTTCACCACGATCCCTACCTTAAGCAATTATCTATTGATGTAAAGGAATCAACAGCATTGTTTAAATTGTCGGGAGGTGATGCACGCAAATTGATGAATATTCTTGAACTGGTCATTAATACCCTTGCATCCGGAAATAATGGTGCAATAACCATTACCGACAGCCTGGTGATGGATATTGTACAGGAAAAAATTGCCATATATGATAAGAGCGGTGAACAGCATTACGATATTATATCGGCTTTTATAAAATCGGTTCGCGGCAGCGACCCTAATGCTGCCGTATACTGGTTAGCCCGTATGGTAGAGGGAGGAGAAGATGCGAAGTTCATAGCAAGGAGGATGGTTATTTTGGCTGCCGAGGATATCGGACTGGCAAACCCGAATGCGTTATTGCTGGCCTCCTCGTGTTTTCAGGCCATTACACAGATCGGCTGGCCGGAATCAAGGATTATTCTTTCGGAAACAGCCATATACCTTGCAACCTCACCCAAAAGCAATTCAGCTTATAAAGCAATAAACAATGCCATTGAATTGGTGAGGGAAACAGGCGACCTTCCGGTACCACTTAATTTAAGGAATGCCCCAACTTCATTGATGAAAAACCTGGGGTATGGAACCGACTATAAATATGCCCACGATTATAAAGGAAATTTTACACAGGAAGAATTCCTGCCTGAGGCCATCAGTAACAATATACTATATGAACCCCAGGAAAACCAAAGGGAGAAAGAAATAAAAAGCCGGCTTGCTGCCATTTGGAACAATAAATACAAGTACTAAAACAAACGACATGGATATCATTTCATCAATTCCCCTGATAAGACATTCCGGAAACGGAAATTTCTTCCTGATTGCAGGTTCCTGTGTTATTGAAAGCCGGGAAATGTGTTTCGGCATAGCAGAAAAAGTGATTGCCATAACCGACAAGCTTAAAATTCCCTATATCTATAAAAGTTCCTATAAAAAGGCCAATCGGTCGAAGCATGATTCCTTTACAGGAATTGGAGATAAAGCGGGTCTTGAGGTGCTGCGCGATTTGAGAAAAGAGTTGAACATTCCGGTCCTTACCGATATTCACTCACCCGAAGAAGCTTATTTTGCTTCTCAGTATGTTGATATTCTGCAAATTCCTGCCTTTTTATGCAGGCAAACCGACCTGCTTGTTGCCGCAGCAAAGACCGGAAAAGTAGTTAATGTAAAAAAAGGGCAGTTTCTTGCTCCTGATTCAATGAAATTTGTTGCTGAAAAAATCGTTCAATCCGGAAACCCCCGTGTAATGATAACCGACAGGGGTACAATGTTTGGTTACCATGATTTAATGGTTGATTTCAGGGGCATACCTGAAATGCGAAAGTTCGGCTATCCGGTCATTATGGATATTACACATTCCCTGCAACAACCCAACCAACAGACGGGCGTTGCCGGTGGAAGGCCGGATATGATTGAAACTATTGCCCGGGCTGCAATTGCTGTTGGCGCTGATGGATTATTTATCGAAACCCATCCCGAACCAATGATTGCCAAGTCCGACGGTGCCAATATGCTGCGGCTTGATTTGCTCGAAGGAATACTTGATAAACTGGTAAAATTAAAAGCAGTGGTGAACCAGATGGACAAAATGCCCTGATGGTTCATAACCTTAACTGATATTATGCTTATTTACAGTTAGTTGCAATTTATAAGATCATTTTTTCAACAATTATTGGGCGAGGTGTTGCTTATATTAACATTTTTTATACTTTTACTATGCTTTAACCCTAACGATTAACCCATACTTACAGAAAGCCTTCACACTACATGTGAGGGCTTTCTTCATTCAGCCCTTAAAGCGCCTGCGGTTGATGGTGATTTTTGGGTACAGAAAAGTAAAAAACCGTTCCACCACTATTTTTGCTTTCAAACCAAAGTTTACCACCCATCATTTCGGCAATTTTTCGCGCATAATACAATCCGAGACCGGTTCCTCCAAATTTTCGCTTTGCCGATTCATCAATTTGCCTGAATTTTTCGAAGACCACTTCTTTTTGGTTATCGGGAATGCCAATACCGGTATCATCCACATAAAAAACAATGTCATTTTCGGTTTCCCTGCACCCATAATGAATTTTGCCTTCTCGGGTAAATTTCACGGCGTTGTCAAGTATATGCCACATGACTTGCTGCAGCCTGACAGGATCGGCTACTATGGCGTCGGTACTTATGGTAACCGGATCTATAACCACATCAATGTATGTCTTGTTTTTCCGGGCCATATTCTCTATTATGGGTTCATTTATGCGGTAAAGGAATTGTTTTATATTAAATAATGACGGGTGTAACTGTAAATTGCCAGATTCAATTTTCGATGTATCAATAAGGTCTTCAATCATATTAACCAGAATTTTGTTGTTCTTCACTACGTGCTGGTTATATTCCTTTCTTTTTTCAGCAGAAATATCGTCTCTTAAAAGAAGACCGGAAAATCCTGTTATGGCATTGAGGGGTGTACGTATTTCATGACTCATGTTGGCAATAAAGGCCGATTTCAGCCTGTCGGATTCTTCTGCCCTGATCTTTGCTTTCTCCAATTCCTTCGTTCTTTCCACTACCCTCTCCTCGAGGTTTTCTTTTATACTGATCAACTCTTCCTCGGCCTTTTTTCTTTCCTTAATTTCTTCGGTGAGGCTGTAGTTTGCTTTCCGGAGTGTACGCGAGTAATAAATACTCACTGCAATGATGATCACGGTTAACAAAACAATGGCAAACAAGCCTATTGTTCTTCGAATCATGTCCCTGATCGTTTCCTGGCGTTCTTTTATCAGGTTTTCAATTTCCCTGTCCTTTATTTCGGTCTTAAAGCGCATTTCGACCTCGGCAACATTTTGCTGCACATTTTCATTGTACAAAGAATCATAAAGCTCTTTATATATCATCAATTCCTGGTAAGCCTCCTTGTATTCACCTAATCCAAAGTATGCCTCCGACAATTCATAGTGACAATCAATCTCATTTTCTACCAGGGCGATCATTCTGGAATAACTCAGGCTCTTTTTCAGATGATCAAGCGCTTTGGCATATTCTCCGGTTGATTTATAAACCATTCCGAGGCTGATATGGCTATAGGCAATGCCATACTTGTAATTTTCCCTTGTCGACAAATCAAGCGCCTTGGTGTAATATCCCAGCGCACGCGAATAGAAACCCTGCTCTTCATATGATGAACCAAGGTTAAGGTACATCATGGCAATGGAAACATTATCCTTTAGCTCTTCATAAAACTTCAGCGCTGTTAGATAGTAACCGAGCGCTTCGCGGTACTGTTTTTTATCGCTCAGGATGATTCCTATGTTCTGTAAAATGGATGCTTCACCATCCTTGTCCTTGATAACACGAAAAATATCCAGTGCCTTCTTATAATATTCCATTGCTTCATCAGGACGTTTGAGTCCGTCGTAAACAACTCCGGTATTTTGATAACACAAGGCAAGCAAATAATTATCCTCTTGTTCCTCTGCCAACCTCCGGCATTGATGGTAAGCCTTTATGGCTTCATCGTATATGCCAGTATTATAGCATGCCAGTCCGTATAAATTATAGGCATATGCGCGATTTAAGGAATCGCCTGCGAGTTTATGGAGATATAAAAGCCTTTTTACTTCAGGGATGAGCCCGGTATAGTTTTCGATATCATACAACCGGTCGGTTATAATATCCAATGCACGGATCTGGTAGGCAACCGCATTCTTTTCGTCGGCCAGCCTCAGGGCTTCGCGGGCATACATAATACAACTGTCGCTTTTGGCCGAAGTGTATATGGAAGCCTTTTCGAGTAAAATCTCAATTCTCGATTTTTCAGCAGCCAATAATACCTGGTTGCCTGATTTATCATCGTTGGCGTGAGCAATGCCACACGAAATGTATGAAATCAGCACACAGGCCAGCAATTTTTTAATGCGTGATGTCACTATTATATGGTGCAAACAAGTCCTTTATGGTAGATTACGCATTTAAGCTTTAAAGTGTTTGTTTTTTCCCCTTAAAGTATTGAAAACCTGAAATAAAAAAGCAGTAAACCTGTAAGCCGGATTCTGTTTCCTTCATTCTTTTCAGAATGAAGGATCCCTGCCATTTATCTACTCGATCTACCCCCCGGCATCGGACGAGCAATCCTTAAAAACCGGTATACATGATCTTTCAACCCGCAAGACGGACAGCTTATGATGTCGCCACCATAACTGGCAGGCTCTTACCCTGCCTTCTCACCTTTACCCCGGTAAACCGGGGAAGTCATTCTCTTCTCCGTTACTATACCCTCACAGGTATCTTCCCTTTCGGAAGCACGGCGCTCTGTGTTGTCCGGACTTTCCTCCATTTTTCGTTTGCACGAAAAACAGCGGCAGAGCGGTTTACTGCTATTTATTAAACACTATGTGAATCAATGTAGCTCCAAAACCATATTCCTTAAATGAAGCATCCTGAAAAACGAAATCAGGATATTTTTCCTTTAATTCATTTCTTATTTGCATCTTTAATGTTCCCTGTCCAAGGCCATGAATAACAACAAGCCGGCGTATTTTCTTTCCAATTGCCTCCTCTATGGATGCATGAAACCTGCTCATTTGTAAAGCAAGAATCGCGCCAGGCTCGAGTTTGCTTTTTGCGAGCTCGTCTTCATCATAGTGCAAATCAACTTCCAGGGTATCCGGGGATGGTTCCGGCTTTTTAGGCTTGACAGGCCGTTTGTCGGCAAAATCCTTTTGCCTTAAAACCTCTCCGGGTATCTCGATAGGATGTGAATCCATCGGGTTTTCCCGGGTACCATTGACACTAAACAACACTGCCTTCTCGTTAAAGTAGTCATTCTCCCGATAATAGCTTTCTTTACTGAAATTAACCAGGTTAAGGTTAAACATGGCATCAATGGGCTCTCTCCTGAAATACCTTCCCTTGCTAACCAAAATCAGTTGAACATTTACATCGCTGATTTTACTCAGTGATGTCTGGTCAAACGATTTCAGCAATATTTTGGTATTGGGCTCAATATACCCGGAGTTAAGGTAAAACATGGCCCCACCTTCTTTGGTGCCAGCCATGAAATACGCAAAAAACGGAGAATCATTGATTAAAAAACAGGATATGCCGCTGTTAAAAACAGGCCCTTTTTTTTCAGGTACAAAACCCAGGTAAAGATTGAACGACTCATCAGGCCCGATATTGGCAGGCAAACTTGGTTTAACTTCATCTTTTGCCTTGCTTTTGGTTCCTGTGTTGCCCGGTTGTGAAACCTTGCGCTGTTGAGGTTCAGTATCTTCATTACCGGTATAGGAAATTCCCCTGTTGAAAACCAGATCTTTTTCGGTTACCGGTACTTCAAACCCGTCTTCGGTAAGTACATATATCGTTCCCAAATCATCTATCCTGTTTATGGTACCTCCGCCAACATCATTCAAAAACCTTACCCTGTCGCCTGTTTTATATTTCATATAGATTGGTTATCCGGATTAAAGCGCAAAAATAGTTATTTTTACCGCCCAATATTAAATATGTTTAGTTCCATTGATAATATTAATATTCAGGATTTTAACTATATTCTTCCGGATGACAGGATAGCCTTGTACCCGGCTGAAAAGCGAGATCATTCGAGATTGCTTGTAAGGTTTGCAAACGGAGAAATCCTTGACGATCATTTTCATAACCTGCCGGTATACCTGAATGGAGGAAACAAACTTTTCTTCAATAATTCCAAAGTAATTCCGGCTCGCTTGTTGTTTTTTACACCCAATGGTGCAAGGATCGAGATTTTTTGCCTTAAGCCAGTCGATCCGTTTGATTATGCACTTTCATTATCAAGTCTGCTTACCTGCCAGTGGGAATGCATCATTGGCAATACCAGGAAATTCAGGGAGCCACAATTAGAAACTATCCTTGTACACAATGACACAGAAATTTCATTCAGGGCAGAAAAAGTAAACCAGCAGGGGAATATTGCAACAATTCGTTTTTCATGGAATAACAAGGGATTGACATTTGCTGAAATATTGCAACTTGCCGGAAAAACACCACTGCCGCCTTACATAAAACGTAATGCTGATCCAGTGGACAGGGAAAGATACCAAACGGTTTACTCCACAAATGAGGGATCGGTAGCAGCTCCAACAGCGGGATTGCACTTTACCCGGGATGTTTTACACCGGATTGAATCCAACCGTATTACTTGCCATGAAGTAACATTGCATGTAGGGGCAGGAACGTTTCAGCCGGTAAAGCATGACAACATAGCCCGGCATCAAATGCATGCAGAGTTCTTTATCATTACCGACACACTGATGGAGGAACTAATGGCAGCTGAAACCAGGGTAATTTGTGTTGGAACCACCACTGTTCGCACCCTCGAGAGCATCTACTGGGTTGGTGTCAAATTGCTGGAGCACGCCGGAATTTTGCCCGGGGATCTTAAACTCGAACAATGGGAATGCTATACTCTATCGCAAAATATTCCGGCAAAAAATGCTTTGTCATCAGTTTATGAATGGCTAAAGCATAATAACCTGAAAAAGGCCATGATTCCTACTCAACTATTGATCGTTCCCGGCTATACATTCCGGATAACCGGAACGCTGATTACCAATTTTCACCAGCCAGGCAGTACATTGTTGTTGCTGGTTGCTGCTTTTATCGGAGATGCATGGAAAGCAGTATATGATCATGCATTAAAACAGGGCTACCGCTTTCTTAGTTATGGCGATAGCTCGTTACTGTTTACAAATAGGTAACCTATCCTTTAACAAGGGCTTTGAGTTGTGCCACAAAGCCAAGAATATCCTCCAGAGTAGTGTCAAACGATGTCATCCACCTGACTTCGTTTCTGTCCTCGTCCCATACATAAAAGAAATACTTCTCCATGAGCGGATTAATAATCCTTTTGGGAACAACAGCAAAAACGGCATTGGCTTCAACTTTTTGTGTGATTTGAATTTGGGGAATGGCTTGCACCTGCTCTTTTAATAGCTGTGCCATTGTGTTTGCATGTTTGGCATTCTCATACCAGATGTTATTGTCGAGATAATGCCTGAATTGAACGGCAATATAGCGCATTTTTGAGACAAGCTGCATGCTTTGCTTACGCAGGTATTTAAAGTTTTCCGCCAGTACGTCGTTAAAGAATATTACCGATTCGCCAAAGAGCATGCCGTTTTTGGTGCCACCGAAGGAAAGTACATCAACGCCTGCATCAGATGTGATGTCTTTAAAATTGCACCCAAGGCTTACCACTGCATTGGCCAGGCGTGCACCGTCCATATGAAGGTAAAGGTCAAACTCTTTTGCCAGTTTCGACAATTCCTTAACTTCCTGTTGTGAGTATACCGTACCCATTTCTGTGGGCTGACTGATGGAAATAACCTTTGCCTGCACGTGGTGTTCAAATCCGAATCCATGAAGGAATTTACTTATGGCGCCGGGCGTTAGTTTTCCATCGGTTGTAGGTATGTCAATCAGTTTACAGCCGGTAAACTTTTCCGGGGCTCCGCATTCATCGGTTTGAATATGAGCGGTATCGGCACATATAACAGCATTATACGGCCGGGTTATGGCAGATATGCTCAATACATTGGCACCGGTACCGGTAAGGACTAAAAAAGGCAGCGCATGATTACCGAAATGCTGCTTTATTGATTGTATTGCTTCTGCTGTGTATTCATCATCACCATATGCTACAACATGTCCGGAATTGGCATTTGTTATTGCCTGCAACAACATCGGATGAATACCGGAATTGTTGTCGCTCGCAAATCCTTTTCTAACGTTCATATTCGCATTTTTTTGTTCAGCAATGTATAAAAATTTATTAAACTTTAATAACCTGCTCAGGTTATACAGGTTTTATAAGAAATAATTCAGGATTTTTACATAGTTTCGAATCCTAAACCTCATATCCATCTCATGAAAAGATT
>CAZYDI010000007.1:0-67692 GCA_964646255.1 uncultured Bacteroidales bacterium | reverse complement strand
AAGCCTTGCAAATGGAACTCTCTGAACAGACACATGGCTAATTAAACATTTTTCTGACTTTTTTGACAAACTCCAAACAGGAAGTTTACTGGTCTATTGGTTGGCAAAGTATGACACACAAAGAATAATTATTAACCAACACACGTAAAAACTTATTCATATGTTAAAAAATATCCCAAGTATTTTAAGCCCGGAACTTCTGAAAATATTGATGGAGATGGGGCATGGTGATGAAATAGTGATTGCCGACGGCAACTTTCCGGCTGCGTCTATTGCACATAGACTTGTGCGCCTCGACGGGCATATGATTCCCGATATCCTGGATGCCGTCCTAAAACTTTTCCCGCTGGATACCTATGTTAAAAATCCTGTGGGATTAATGGCCGTTATGCCCGGAGATCCATATAAACCGGTAATATGGGAATCGTACCGGAACATTATCATCGGCAGTAAAGAGCCTTTTAGCGACTTTGAATACATTGAGAAATTTGCGTTTTACGAAAGGGCAAAAAAAGCCTATGCGGTTATTGCAACCGGTGAATCAGCATTGTATGCAAATATGATTCTTAAAAAAGGCGTTGTTGTGTCATAGAAACATTCTGTTTGACATCAGTTATTAACTTAACCAGTGAAGGAGGATTATGCGATGAATTTCAGGTTTGTAATCATTTTATTATACCTGTGTTCCTCTGTTGCCATGGGCCAACAGAACAGGATAAATTTAGGAAAGCTTGAACACGGAGAGAATGTATCTTTTGTTAAAGCCAAAGAACTGTGGGGAATTGAAATTACCGGGGCACCAACGCCGCTGATATTTCAATCCAAACCGGTAAATATAGAATTGCTCAGCCCACAGGAGGAAATTCAATCTATCTTAACCGGGTATGACAAAATTACCAAAACTGCCGGTGGTGTTACCGCATTGTCGACCATAAAAAGCGGACCGGTGGTTTTATATGTGAAGGATTCCTGGAGTCTGAAAGGCCCTGTCCTCACAGTAAGCAGAAAAATTGAAATTAAGGGTACCACAGACGGTGGATTTAACTCTTCTGTTATTTTGACGGCTGATCCATCGGTGACCTGGCCTGATATTAATTGTCTGGCTCCCGGTGCTATTTACGGTGATCCGACATTTGACGGAGAGCTATCACCCGGCGGTACGGCAAACTATACAGCGCGCAAATTTTTGTTCCGCGAAGACATCCTTCCTGCACCACTTTTTGCCCTTGCCTTCAACAACGGAACCCATATTGCCATGTTGAATCCTTCGCCAAAAGGCACAACAACCGTTGATGAAACCCGGCTGGTAAAAGACACAATGACCGATGCAGTATACGAATTCGGTGCTTTGGGGGCATGGCAAAACGATCATGAACCTGTTTCATTCGGATACACTTTTCCGGGTACTGCCAATGTATATCCGCGAACCAATAAAGTGAATGCCTCACCAAGGTGGATCAGGCGCTATCATCCGGTTAAGGAAGGAATTAACCATACCTATCAGGTGTGTTTCCGTTTTGACCGGAATGAGTCGTTTGGCGATGTGACTAAGAAATCATGGCGCTGGGCATGGAACACGCTCAGTCCGGAGGTTTACCCGATTGATGTAGAACAAATGCGGCGTGTCCTGACAGATCACCTGGTTTCACAGGCTGTGACCATTGAGGGAAGGACCGGCATTCCATTTGTCATTTCCCCCATGGATACGGCAATGCATCGTCAGTGGAACTGGACTATGACAGCTATGGGATTTGTGGGCAAAGCCATCGAATGTGCCGATCAGTTATTGCGCGAAAGTGAGCGCGACACTTCAGAACGGGGCAGTTATATGCGTCAAACAGCATTGGCCGTGATTTCATCGCTGATCAAAGCACTTCCCGAAGTACCGCTGCAGGGAACCGGTTATGACTTTGCAACAGGCAAACCCTGGGATCATGTATGGGTAGCGCCATGGTTGCGGAATGCAACCGAGGATATGCGGGTGTTGATGAGGGCCTACCGGCGTGAACGCAGCAGGGGTTATGAACATCCCGAATGGTTCGGCTGGGTTAAGAATTATGTCGATTGGTTATTGTTACAGCAAAGAGATGACGGCTCCTTCCCACGCCGTTGGGTAGCCGGCAGTGATGAGGTGGCCGAACCCACCGGGACAACAAGCTATGCTCCGGTACCCTTACTGGTACTGATGACCGAAGAAACCGGTGACCGGAAATACCAGCAGGCTGCCATACGTGCTGCTGAATTTGTTTGGGAAAACTGGGGAAAAAGAGGGCTTTTCATAGGAGGTGCTAGCGACAACCCTAATATTACCGACAAAGAAGCCGGCATGTTAAGCCTGGAAGCATTTTTAAGTCTCTATGAATTTACAGGCGATAAAAAATGGCTGGATCGTGCACAAGCTGCCGCTGATTTTACGGAGAGCTGGATGTGGATATGGAATGTTCCCATGCCTGCAGATGCTCACGACTCAACGCTACATTGGAAAAAAGGTGTGCCTACAATCGGACTTCAGGGCATTACCGCACTACATCCCGGAGGTGTTGACGAATACCTTGACTGGTCGGCCTCTTCTTATGCAAGGTTATATAAATATACCAACGACCCGCACTACCTGGATGTAGCCCGCATACTGCTGCACAACACAAAAGCCATGGTTTCCCTTCCGGGACGCCTGTATGATTTAAAAGGTATTGGCTGGCAACAGGAACATTGGCGTATGGGTCCCGGCGGTCCGGGCCGCGGGGTTGGTGGCCACAGATTCTGGCTGCCCTGGGTTACTGCCAATCATTTATACAGCATTACCGGATTGGAAGAGGTTGATCCGGAATTATTCAGACAACTGTCAAATCCATAAAACATCCATAAAACATGAAGAAAGCACCGTTTTTTGCTCTGATTATGGTGATTGCATTGCTGATGGCATGTACATCACAGCATTCACGGCATCAAAAATTTGAACCAACGCTTGAGTCCCTTGAAAAGGCTGATCCGGCACCTGAATGGTTCATGGATGCAAAATTTGGAATATATTTCCATTGGGGTGTTTACAGTGTTCCGATGTACGCAAACGAATGGTATCCCCGATCGATGTACATCAAGGGCTCAGCTGAAAACCGCCATCACCGGGAGGTTTATGGCGATCCGGAAGTCTGGCCATACCATAATTTCATTACCGGTGCCAGGGACAAGCAGGGCAATTTTGTTCAGTTTGCACCCAAACTAAAATCGCAGGGCGGAAATTTTGACCCTGAAGAATGGGCACAACTTTTTGCCGATGCGGGAGCAAGGTTTGCAGGAGCGGTGGCTGAACATCACGACGGATTTTCGATGTGGGCCAGTAAGGTGAATCCCTGGAATGCCAAAGACATGGGACCAAAACTCGATCTGGTGAAAATGTTCGCTGAGGCTATCCGGAAAAAAGATATGAAAGTCATTCTTTCCATGCATCATGCCTATAACATAACCGGATTTTATGATGCCGTTCCTCCAACTGATGATCCTGAACTGCAGAAACTATACGGCCAGCAGGGAACCGAAAAAAACGAAGCATACTGGCTCAGTAAACACAAGGAAATCATCGATTTTTACAAGCCTGACATCATCTGGCAGGATTTCAATCTTCACCGCATATCCCAGCCCGTTCTGCTGCAGTTTTTGGCATACTATTACAATAAGGCTGCCGAATGGGATAAGGAAGTGGTTGCTACCTATAAGGATGGGTTAAATACCAAATGTGCCGTTCTCGATTACGAGCGCGGGGGGCCTTCCGGAATTACCGATTACTACTGGCTTACGGATGATGCCATAAGTTCATCGAGCTGGAGCTATACCGAAGGAATAGGCTATTACTCCAAAAAACAGGTGATGCATGGATTTATTGACCGTATCAGCAAAAATGGCAACCTGTTGCTGAATATTTCCCCTATGCCTGACGGAACCATTCCTGAAGAACAAAAAGACCTGTTGCAGACCATTGGAACATGGCTCAAAAAATATGGTGAAGCTATCTATTCAACCCGTGCCTGGGAAAAATACGGTGAAGGCCCTACGCCCATGGGGGCTGCTCATGGTGTAATGGGAGCGCCCAAAGAAGGTACGGCAAAAGATATCCGGTTTACCCGTTCAAAAGACGCTTCAACCCTCTTTGCAATCCTTATGGGATGGGAAAAGGATCAGAAAACTGTCACGCTTACATCACTTTCACCGGACCATATCAACCTCGAAAACCTTCAATCGGTTGAACTTATTGCCGGTGAAGCAGGAAAATACCTGCCGCTGACCTTTAAACATGAAAAAACCGGACTGATCATTGACTTGCCGGAGCGCACATTTGAAGAGCCTGCTTATGTAATAAAGCTTAGTTTTAAAGACAAAATCCCCGATCTTGATCAATATGCCGAAGTACAGTCCTCTGCCCACTATTACCTTGTCCCCGGCGAAAATACCGGAAATTTAATGCTGGGCTCCGGATTGACCATGTCAGGCAAACGTAAGGATATGGCCAATCAATGGAAATTCGAGCCATCGGGCAAAGGCGTGTATATCATCCGCAACCGTGAAAATTATTCAAAGGTTCTTACTTGTTCGGGCGCAGGCGATGAAAACCCAATACCCGTTATTGAGGATTTTTCAGGAAAAGAAAGCCAGCGCTGGAAAATTGAACATTCGTATCTAGGCCTTTACAAAATTTCCAGCCTTCAATTCCCGTCATTGTTTTTGGCATTAACAACGCCACCGGCCGAAAAAAGCAAGGCAGAACTTATCATTAGCGCACCGTTTGGCTGGAATCTTATGGAAGTGTGTGAATTAAATCAAGAACCCTTCAAAATCCACAGTTTACCGGGAACAATTGAAGCGGAAGATTTTGATAAAGGTTGCCAGGAAGATGCCTATTCCGATTCCGATGAATTCAACGAGGGAGGCGCATACCGGCCCAATGAACCGGTTGATATTGAAAAATCACCACTGGGATTGTTTAATATCGGGTGGACCAAAAAAGGAGAATGGCTGGCCTATACCGTGAATATAAAAAAGTCGGCTGTATATAATGCCACTTTTTACACCGCCACCAATGTGGAAGATGTAAAGTTTCACGTAGAACTTGACGGCACCGATATAACCGGAATTATTGAGGTTCCCAATACTTTTGGCTACCAGAACTGGAAAACAATAAACAGGGAAATATCATTATCTTCGGGTAAGCATGAATTAAAGATTGTCATGGATAACCCGGGTTTGAACCTGGATAAGTTTTCCTTTGAAGAGGCCAGATGATTGTTTATTTAGTGCGCCCGGCTTTGTAATTGCCGGACATTAATGATAATCCTTATAGACTTATGCTGATGAAAAAAGTACTTTTCGGTTTAATTATTATGGCTATGACCATTGTGGAATCCCGGTCGCAATCCTTTGAAAAAACCGGGCACGGCCTGAAATCAGTGATCAACGCTGTAAATGTAGAAATTCAGTTTTGCACTCCATCTACGGTAAGGGTCATGAAATGGCCCATGGGACGCTCTTTTGCCAAAGAAAGCTTGTCGGTGATAACAAGCCCTCAGCAAGTGGTTTACAGTGTAAAACAACAGGGCGATTATGCCCTGCTGAAAAGTAAGGAATTACTGGTTTTGCTGAATCTGAAAACCGGCGCGATTTCATTCCAAAGTCCTGATTCACGCGAATTATTAATGGAAAAAGAAGGCGGAAGCGGATTCAGGGAATTTGATGATAACGGTAATAAAACATATTCCGTTTCACAGGCTTTTATGCTGGATAAAGATGAAGCAATATACGGCCTTGGACAACAGCAACAGGGAAAAATGGTACAGCGGAATCTGCAGCTGAGGATGGTGCAGGGAAACACCGATGATTACATTCCCTTTTTTCAGTCGGTAAAGGGTTACGGTTTGTTCTGGGATAACTATTCACCTACCATCTTTGAGGACAGTCCGGAAGGCACAACATTTACTTCGGAGGTTGCGGATGGCATTGACTATTATTTCATGGCAGGCGGCAGTGCCGATGGTGTTACCGCTTGTATGCGCGAACTCACCGGACAGGCGCCGATGTTTCCTTTGTGGACTTATGGTTATTGGCAAAGCAGGGAACGCTATAAAAGCCAGGATGAGCTTACGGCAGTGGTAAAAAAATATCGTGAACTGGGCGTACCGTTGGATGGCATTATACAGGACTGGCAATACTGGGGCAACAATTACCTGTGGAATGCCATGGAATTCCTGAATGTTGATTTTTATAATCCCCAAAAAATGGTGAATGATGTGCACAGCATGAATGCGCATATCACCATATCCATCTGGAATTCTTTTGGACCGATGACGAAACAATACCGTGAGCTGGAGAAAATTGGTGCACTCATGGATTTTAAAACCTGGCCCGAATCAGGATCCGAAAAGTGGCCCCCCAACCCGGATTATCCGTCGGGTGTAAGGGTATATGATCCGTTCAATCCGGAAGCCCGTAACATTTACTGGAAATACTTAAACAATGGAATTTTCTCATTGGGCATGGATGGCTGGTGGATGGATTCGTCGGAACCCGACCATATGCAATTCAAGGATTCAGATTTTAACAATAAAACATGGCTGGGTTCATTTCGCAAAGTACGTAATGCTTTTCCACTCATGACCGTTGGAGGCGTTTATCAGCACCAGCGCGAAGCAACATCCGATAAACGTGTGTTTATCCTTACACGATCAGCATTTGCTGGTCAGCAGCGATATGGAGCCAATACATGGTCGGGCGATGTGGTGTCATCCTGGAAGGCGCTAAGAAACCAGATCTCGGCAGGTTTAAATTTCTCACTTTGCGGAATACCCCATTGGAACAGCGATATTGGTGGCTTTTTTCTATGGGATTACAAAAATCCTTTAAAAAATGCTGATTACCGTGAATTATATGCACGCTGGATGCAGTTTGGAACGTTCTGTCCCATGATGCGTTCGCACGGCACCGATGCACCAAGGGAAATTTACCAGTTTGGAGAAAGAGGTGACAAAATATTTGATGCCATTGAGAAATATATACACCTCCGGTATATGCTGTTGCCATATATATATTCTGCCTCATGGGATGTAACGGCAAACCAGTCGACCATGATGCGGGCCCTGATGATGGATTTCAGCGGCGATAAGAACGCCCTTGACATTAATGATGAATATATGTTTGGCAAATCAATCCTTGTATGTCCGGTTACTGATCCCATGTATTCAAAACCGCACATCAGGGGAAACGATACATTGAGCGTTGAAGATTTCAGCAGCGTCAGAAGCAAAACGGTATACCTGCCCAAAGGAACCGACTGGACTGATTTCTGGACCGGTGAAAAGTTCAGCGGAGGACAGGAAGTAAAGAAAGAAGTGCCTGTTGATATTATCCCCCTCTATATAAGCGCCGGGGCAATAATTCCGATGGGGCCTAAGGTTCAATATGCCACTGAGAAAAAATGGGATGACCTTGAAATAAGGGTCTATGCAGGTGCTGATGGTTCATTTACGCTGTATGAAGATGAAAACGACAACTACAATTACGAAAAGGGGTTGTATTCAACCATTCGTTTCATGTGGAATGAAAAAAGCAAAACCCTTACAATAGCTGATCGCCAGGGTTCATTTCCGGGAATGGCTGCCGAACGTAAATTCAATATAGTGTTGGTAACGCCAAACAAAGGGAATGGAACGGAAAGAACAAATACATTTGATAAAACCATTACATACAACGGCAAGAAACTGGTGATCAGGCTTTAATTCAATGGCTCGAATAGCCATACTTTCAGCCATAGTCATCATTACACCATCACAAGATTTTTTATACAGTGCCTTCCGGCATGCCCTCTATTACCGGGCCTGCCGGCGGGCAGTAATATGTCCCAACAGAAATGAACCCATGCTGAAGCGAATGAAATAATTTTTCAGAAGCGGCGCATATGGTGTATTAGGTTATATGCCGGTAATGCTTTTGAAGTTGTTATATTTGTATATGTTTTGCGGTAGAATTTTATACCTACATTCGCGTAAACGTTCGGTATGCCTGGCTTTACGGAACAATTAACCTCATATGAAAAAAATACTATTATGAAATTTTTCATCAGCTTGTTTCTTTTAATGTCTGTTTCAACCATGGTGAAATCATCTGACGGACATGAGTTGTGGCTTCGGAATAAAAATCCGAAGGCGGTAAATGTGGTAAGTAAAGGAAAGTCTCAAACGCTGGTTATTGCAAGGGATGAGTTAATCAACAACTGGCAGGGTGAGGCCGGAGCGACGGTTACCCTAAAAATAGTGAAAGACAAAACCCTTAAAGGCGATGGTTTTAAGATAAACAACAACCTGGTTTCGGCAAATACAGAAACCGGCCTGCTATATGGTGTTTATGAATTGTTACGCCGCCAGCAAACCGGTCAGCCTGTTACAGGGATATCATCAAATCCATCCTATCAATTAAGAATCCTCAACCATTGGGACAATCCCAATGGAACCATTGAGCGCGGTTATGCCGGATATTCCATTTTCTGGCGCAAGGGTAAGGATTCCCTCGTGGTTACTGAAAAAGACAAAATACTATGGAAGGAATATGCCCGTGCGAATGCTTCCATTGGCATCAACGGCACTGTATTAAACAATGTCAATGCATCGCCGGATATCATTACCGCTGACTATTTGCTAAGGGTTAAAGCAATTGCTGATATCATGCGCCCTTACGGAATAAAAGTATACCTGTCCATTAAATTTTCATCGCCTGCCCTGCTGGGAGGCTTAAGTACTTCGGATCCGTTGAATGCCGAAGTGGTTCAATGGTGGGAGAAAAAAGTTAAAGAGATTTACGCTACCATACCCGATTTCGGTGGATTTCTTGTAAAAGCCAACAGTGAAGGACAGCCGGGCCCCCAGGATTTCGGGCGCACACATGCCGATGGTGCCAATATGCTGGCTGACATTCTGAAACCATACAACGGTATAGTAATGTGGAGGGCGTTCGTATACAGTCCCGAAGAAAAAGACCGGGCCAAGCAGGCATACCTTGAGTTCATGCCTTTCGACGGACAATTCCGCGACAACGTAATCATACAGGTAAAAAACGGGCCTGTTGATTTCCAGCCCCGCGAACCTT
The DNA here is from genome assembly GCA_964646255.1 of uncultured Bacteroidales bacterium. Taxonomy (GTDB): domain Bacteria; phylum Bacteroidota; class Bacteroidia; order Bacteroidales; family UBA10428; genus UBA5072. Next base: position 58,569 of record CAZYDI010000007.1, on the reverse strand, counting down.
TTAGCCCACTTTTCGGCGCCATGAAGCATACTTCTGTAATGGCTGAATTGCAGATAACCCAGGAATATCTTGGGCATTCAATCCACCTTGTATACCTGGCCCCCATGTGGGAAGAATTATTCAACAGTGATACTTACCAGGAAGGCCCCGGAAGTACTGTGGCCAAATGCACCGATGGCAGTGTTTTCAGGCAGAAGTATACAGCCATTGCCGGTGTTGCCAATATTGGTCTGGATGCAAACTGGTGCGGGCATCATTTTGCACAGTCGAATTGGTATGCATTTGGCAGGCTGGCGTGGAACAATGCACTGAAAAGTGATGAAATAGCCGATGAATGGATTCGTCTGACATTCAGTCGCTCCGATTCCAAAAACATGCACGTTGAAATGAATGACTGGCAGCAAAACTTCCTTGTACCGGTTAAGGATATGATGCTTCGCAGCAGGGAAGCTGCAGTAAAGTACATGATGCCTCTGGGTTTGCACCACATTTTCGCCGGAGGTCACCATTATGGACCGGGGCCATGGGAAGCTCCGAGAGGGGTAAGGCCCGACTGGACTCCATATTATTATCACAGGGCTGATACCCTGGAAGTCGGATTTGACCGAACCCGGAAAGGAACCAATGCTGTTGATCAGTATCACGAGCCTCTTGCTTCGCAGTTTGATGATCCTTCAACCTGTCCGGAGATGTTCCTGTTGTGGTTTCACCGTTTACCGTGGACATATACCATGAAAAGCGGGCGGACATTATGGGATGAGCTTTGCTGGAATTATGAAGATGGCTTGCATGAAGTCCGCGATTTTCAGAAGATATGGGATAAGACTCAGCCATACGTTGACGCGCAGCGTTATACCGAGGTACAAAGCAAACTTCGCCGCCATTACCGTGATGCCCAAATTTGGAAAGATGCCTGTTTATTGTATTTCCAACAACACAGCCGCATGCCCATTCCTTATGAAATTGAACGGCCTGTCAATGACCTTAAGGACCTGATGAATATAAGACTGGGGTGGTTACATCACAATTAACAACAAAAATGCAAAGCAAGAAAATTCTCATACCCATTGCCATTGCCACAGGCGTTTTGCTGAACATGCAATGCCAGGCACCTTCAGAAGCAATTAAGCCAACTACGGTTTGCAATCCTATGGATCTCGATTACCGTTTTTGCCCCGATGAGCCCTCACGCCGTGAAGCAGCCGATCCGGTTGTGGTAGCATATAAGGATGCTTATTACCTTTTTGCATCAAAATCAGGGGGGTATTGGCATTCAACCGACCTGACCACCTGGGATCTTATAACCACCGCCGATTTGCCCATGGAAGACTACGCACCGGCAGCTGTTGTAATGAACGACACGTTATATTTTATGGCGTCGAAAAATGATCCTCCCTTAACCGTATACAAAACTGCCGATCCCCAATCGGGAAAATGGCAGGTAGCCAACACGGCATTCCCGATTGGAATGACCGATCCTGATTTGTTTGTGGATGATGACGGCCGGCTTTATTTCTACTACGGATGTTCCAATGTGAACCCCATTTATGGCGTGGAATTGGATACAAAAACGCTTAACCCGATAGGCGATCCTGTGGTTCTGTTTAACAGCAACAAGGGTACCTATGGCTGGGAGCGCACAGGTGATTACAACCAGGAGCAAAACAGTCCATGGATAGAAGGTGCATGGATGACTAAGAAAGACGGGGTGTATTATCTCCAATACGCAGCCCCGGGAACAGAATTTAAGAGTTATTGCGATGGTGTATATATTGCTGAAAAACCCCTGGGCCCTTTCCGGCTGGCCATACACAATCCTTTTTCCTATAAGCCCGAAGGATTTATAGCAGGAGCCGGACATGGCAGCACATTCCAGGATAAATACGGAAATTACTGGCATATAGCCACCATGTCCATTTCACAAAAGCACATGTTTGAACGGCGGCTGGGTTTGTTTCCCGTGTTTTTTGACAGGGATGGTGAAATGTATGCTTACACCGGTTTTGGTGATTTTCCATCAGTAATGCCGGAAAAGAAAGTGGAAGGCCCGCAGCAATTGCAAACAGGCTGGATGCTGCTTTCATATCAGAAGCCTGTGGAAGCGTCGTCGGAATTATCCGGTCACCCAATTGGCTATGCTGCTGATGAAGACGTTCGGACATACTGGAGTGCAAAAACCGGGGACAAGGGAGAATGGATGGAAATGGACCTGCAGAAAGAAAGCACCATACATGCTGTTCAAGTCAATTTCGCCGAAAACGAAACCAATGTGCATGGCCGCGATCCTGAAAAGTACGCTCAATATCTGATTGAATATTCCGCTGATCATAAAACCTGGAAAATGCTTATTGACAAAACCGGTAACAAAGCAGACGTTCCGCATGATTACACCGGATTGAACGAGCCGGTAAAAGCGCGATATATTAAACTGGTAAATTACAAAGTGCCTGATGGAACATTTGCCATAGCGGACCTGCGGATTTTTGGCAATGCGGGTGGTGAGGCGCCGGCCTCTGTTGACAGTTTCACTGTACAGCGCAGTGAATCCGATGGTTGCGTTGCGTTACTGAAATGGAAAAAAACGCCGGGAGCAACAGGCTATGTTATTGAATTCGGAACAAACAAAGACAAGCTTTACCATGCATACCAGGTTATGGGCGCTGATTCGGTAACCATAAGAAGTTTAAACAGCGGGCAAAAATACTATTTCACCATCAGCAGCTTTAATGAAAACGGCATCACCAAAAGCACAGTGGTAAAGGATGCTGAATGATGGGGACGACTATGCAAACAACTGGCTGATTTCTTTTTTTATGAAAAGGATGGCATCAGAGGCAGGCATCTTTTCTTCATCCACCATTGATTCGAGAATGGCCTTGCTAAGGTTGATAGCGGGGGAATCCTTCTTTACCTTCTCGCTCATTGTATTGATAAGCTGAATAGTGCGCCCCCTTGCTATTTTAAGCATTTCCCAGGCACCATGTGAAATGTACAATTGCTGGGTAAGATTGTGCTCGTATTCTGAGCGGATTGACTGCAATAGCTCTGCCTGTAACTGGGCACTGGTCATCCCGGGCCGGTTCATGCGCATAATCATGCTTTCGGGTGAAATGCGCTCAAGAAATAAAATTGCCCGCTCATAGGCTTGTAGCCTAAGCGGCGTGATCATTTGCTGGTTATTAAGCACTGCCTGCTGAATGCGCCTTTTTTGCTCATCAGCAAAGTATTTTTTGACCAGATAAAAGGTGGTTAAAAAAACGATCAGCGAGGGAAGAATATACCTGAGGATATCGGCCAGCAATTCTATATTCATAAAATATTAATAAATATCGTTGGGTAATATTAATGAATTTTAACTGAATAGTATATTTTTGGCAATGATTTGTAAGGACTTTGATGCAAAGTAAGCTTAATCAATTTTAAAACTGAATATATATGGAGAGCATCTCAAATCGTGTAAACAGCCTTTCACCATCGGCAACGATTGCCATGAACCAGAAGAGCCGTGATCTTCAGGCAAAGGGAATTAATGTTATCAATTTAAGCGTAGGTGAACCCGACTTTTTTACACCTGATCATATAAAAGATGCTGCAAAAAAAGCCATTGACGATAACTTTTCCTTTTATCCTCCTGTACCTGGTTATCCTGATTTACTCAAGGCTGTGGCCGAAAAGTTCAAAAAAGAAAACAACCTTGAATATACGCCCCAGCAAATCATTGTATCCAGCGGCGCAAAGCATTCCCTGGCAAACGCCATGATGTCGATTGTAAATAAAGGCGATGAAGTTATTATACCGGCTCCCTATTGGGTTAGTTACCTTGAACAGGTGAAACTGTGTGAAGGTATCCCGGTGGTCATTGAAGCTAAATTCGAGCATAATTTCAAGATTACCGCTCAACAGCTTGAAGCTACCATTACACCGAAAACAAAGGCACTGTTGTTATGTTCACCATCGAATCCTTCAGGTGCCGTTTATTCAAAATCAGAACTTCGTGCATTGGCTGATGTATTGCTGAAACATCCTCAGATTATGATCATATCCGATGAAATATATGAGCATATTAATTTTATCGGGGGCCATGAAACCATTGCACAATTTGCCGATATGAAGGAACGTACCGTGGTTATCAACGGAGTATCCAAGGCATATGCAATGACCGGTTGGAGAATTGGATACATGGCCGGGCCATTATGGCTTGCCAGGGCCTGTGATAAACTGCAGGGACAAACAACCACCGGCGCTACTACCATTGCCCAAAAGGCAGCTACAGCCGCACTTACGGGCGATCAAAGGTGCGTGACCGAAATGAATGTTGCTTTTAAACGCAGGAAAGAACTGGTGGTAAACCTTATCAGGGAAATTCCCGGTATTCAGGTTTATGATCCCGATGGCGCATTTTATGTATTCCCAAAAGTGAATGCTTTCTATGGAAAAAGTTTTAATGGTTCGGTAATTAAAGACTCCAACGATATTTGTCTTTACCTTCTCGAACATGCCCATATAGCAACAGTTCCCGGAGAGGCTTTCGGTGATCCCGATTGCATCAGAATATCCTTTGCAAACTCCGATGAAAAGCTTAAGGAAGCCATGAAGAGAATGAAAGATGCATTAATAGCGCTTAAATGAAAAAAGCTGTTGTAATATTTCAAAGCAAAACCGGAATTACAGAAAAATTCGGTAAAGAAATCAGCAATTACATCAACAATAAAGGAATCGTCTCCAATGCCATACCGGTTAGTGAATATAAAACCGGTATGGCCGACGAGGCCGATTATGTTTTACTGGGTTGCTGGACGGCGGGATTTATGTTGTTGTTTCAACATCCCGATCAGCTGTGGAAGCAATTTGCAAAACAGCTTCCTCAATTAAACGGAAAGAAAATTGCCCTGTTCACAACGTATAAAATTGCTACGGGAAGCATGTTTAAAAGCATGCGCAAATATTTAGGCAACAATGCGGTGATGATTGAATTGAAATCAAGGAAGGGCGATCTTACACCGGAATGCGCGAACACCCTTGATCAGTTTCTGTTAAACTGAGCCGTTAAATATTCAGTTTTCTTTGGGTGTACTCGCTGAAATCATTTACAGCAGGCTTATAATCCGCTGACATCAACCTGGATGATATCATGTAATCTGCCGAAGACCTGTTGCTGGCTGTGGGAAGGTTATAGAGCACCGTTATTCTCAGCAAAGCTTTTACATCTACCTCGTGCGGCTGCGGCATCATTGGATCCCATAAAAAAATCAGCATATCAACCTTGCCCTCGGCAATCATGGCTCCCAGTTGCTGGTCGCCTCCTAAAGGGCCCGATTTAAGTTTCTTTAACCGAAGCTTTTTGGTTTCAGTTTTCGGCAACTTGCTTTTAAGGAGTTGTTCGATAAGCAACCCGGTTGTTCCGGTGCAAATGAGCTGATGATCGATTAACTGCTTCCAGTTCCATTCAACCCACTCGAGCAAGTCTTTTTTCCTGTTGTCGTGTGCAACAAGGGCAATTCTTTTGGATTTTTTACTGACGGGCATTTTGCTGTTCCGGATTTAATTCTTTTAGCATTTCAATATACTTATCGTAGTACTGATCATACAATTGCTGAAGATACTGACTTGCTTTTTCACGGCGCGCTTCATAATCCGGTTTGTCCTCGCCGGTTGCCCTCGGTGCAAACAAAGCCGATCCGGACAATTCCTCCTCAATTTCCCTTTCATAGAAGGTTCCGGCCAGGAACAATTTCTTATCAATATTCCACAACAGAACCAATTTATCATCAGCGGCTGAAGCAAAATGCTGACCATCGGGACTAAAACGCACAGCATTTACGGGGGCCTTGTGTACGTCAAAAACATGCACTTTTTTACCTGTTGCCATCTCCCATAAAATGATTTTATTGGCCGCATCGCAACTGATCATATGAAGCCCGTTTTTGCTGAACTGAACGTCGGAAACAGCGCCGGTATGTCCGGTATAAGTCCGTATAACCCGCATGCTGTCGACACTCCATAAACGTATCGTTTTATCAGCCGATGCTGAGGCAAAGTATTTACCTGACGGGTGAAAGCTCACCGCAAAAATGTTTTCGGAATGAATGTCGGCTTTTGAAATCAATTTACCCGTGGCAGCATCCCATAACCTTACCGATTTGTCAAGCGATCCGGTGGCGATGTATTTACCTGACGGATCAAAGCAAACCGGCAAACATGAACGCTGATGTCCTTCGAGCGTAAACAATAGTTTCGCGGTTAGGAAATCCCACACTTTAACCGATTTGCTGTAGGAGCCGGCAACCATTTTTCCTGAGTCCGGGCTAAAGCTGAAACTCCAGACATTGGTGGTATAACCATCCCAAAGTCTCAGGGTTTTGCCCAGGTTATCGATCATCTTTACATCATTGCCACAGGCTGCAATAATACTTCCGTCCACGGCGAACGCAAGCATTTTGATTCCAAAGGAGTTTTCAATACTTCCTGTAAGCCCGCCTGTTGCGATATCCCATAAGTGAATGTACTTATCATCGCCTCCGGTGGCCAATGTTTTGCCATCGGGACTAAAAGCCAGGGCTTTAACAGGCTGATCGTGCTTTTTTAAGACAATGGCCTGATCACTATCCTGTGCTTTGACAGTGCGGCAAAATAGCGCTATTAACAGAAGAAATACGGGGGTAGTAAACCTACTCCGTGCGGAGGATTTCACTGTAAATGCGGAAATTTTCTTCATCATATACCACAAAATATATGTTATCGAGATCGTTATTCCTGAGCCATTCTTTCACTGCCCCAATCGCTACATGGGCGGCCTTGTCTTTCGGGTAACCGTATACACCTGTACTGATGTTTGGAAAAGCAATTGATTTCAAACCATGCTGCATGGCCAGGTCGAGACTTCGTATGTAACATGAATGCAGGTATCCGGCTTCGCCTGACGATCCTCCGCGCCAAATGGGACCAACAGTATGAATGACATGTTTTGCCGGCAGGTTATAACCTTTCGTAATCTTTGCGTCTCCTGTAGCGCATCCGTCCAAAGTTTTGCATTCATCAAGCAATCCCGGGCCTGCTGCTCTGTGAATGGCACCGTCCACTCCCCCTCCACCCAGCAATGATGTATTGGCGGCATTCACTATGGCATCCACGCTCATGCCTGTAATATCGGCCTGCAAAAGTTCAATTTTGCTCATGGTTCATTTTCTTATTTCGGCACCCAGTTCCTTTGAATAGGCATTAATCAACCGGTTCATGGTTTTGTCAATCCTTTCATCGGTAAGGGTGGATTCCTTCTCCAGCAGGATGAAGCTTACGGCGTAAGATTTTTTACCCTGTGCGATTTGCTCTCCCTCATATACATCGAAAAGGTCCATGCGAACAAGAATCTTGCTTTCAATGTTAAAGGCAATTTCCTTGATGCGATCATAGGTAACATTTTTATTTACCACGAGGGCCAGGTCTCTTCTTACCTCAGGGAAACGAGGCAATTCCGAATGCCTGATGCGATGATCGCCCTTAAGTTTGAGAATATTTTCCCAATTAATCACAGCATAAAAAACCTCACTGCGTATATCAAACCGTTTCAAAACCCCTTTCTTAATAATAGCCAATTCTGCCACCGGAATCTCATTCAGGGAATAGTACAGGCCACCGGAATACAAATCATTTTTATCGGTGATGCTTGAAACAGCCAGGTGCCGGCTTTCCAGGCCAAGTCGTTCAAGCATATTCTCAAGATAGCCCTTCAATTCAAAATATCCTGAACTCTCGCCTGCCGAAATCCAGTTGGCTTCATGCTTGCGTCCTGTAAGGAAAAGCGCAAACTGAAAGTGCTCTTCATATTTCTCCAGCGCGTTCCTGTTTCCTGTTGCGGCATTGAAGAAATAACAATTTCCTGCCTCAAAAAGCCGGAGGTTTGGCCTTTGACGGTTGATGTTGTGTATAATTGTTTCAAGCCCTCCGAACAGGAGCGTCTGGCGCATAACATTGAGTTCATTACTGAGCGGATTCATGATTTTCACCAGGCGTTCCGGATCAAACGTGGTAAGGTCACCATAGTAGGCCGAACTGCTGAGAGAATTGTTCATGATTTCTGTAAATCCGCAGCCACAGAGAAATTCAGATATCATGTTGACCAGCTTTTCATTGTCGGGTTTATTGCTGAAGGATAAACTGGTGTGTAAAGTCCCTGAGATCTCAACATTGTTGTATCCGTAAATCCTGAGAATTTCTTCAATAACATCAGCCTCGCGGTTTACGTCAACACGGTATAAAGGTACTTTCAGTTCAAGTGCAGATTCATCCTCATTCAGGATTTCAAAATCCAATGAAACCAGGATCGACCTGATAAGCTGATGGTCAATCTTTTTACCGATCAACCGGTCGATGTTGCTGTAGGTAACCTTTACCCTGGCAGGTTTCATCGGTTCAGGGTATACATCAACAATTTGTGATGATATTGTGCCCCCTGCAACTTCCTTTACCAGCAATGCGCAGCGCTGAAGTGCATACAATGTGTTTTCAGGATCCACCCCGCGTTCAAACCGGAAAGACGCATCCGTATTCAGCAAATGTCGTTTTGACGTTTTTCTTACAGAGACCGGGTTGAAATAGGCACTTTCTATGAAAATGTTCGTGGTTTTATCCGTTACACCGGAATGCAATCCGCCAAACACGCCACCTATGGCAACCGGTTTTTCAGCATCACAAATCATAAGGTCTTCAGCGGAAAGTTTCCTTGTAGCATTGTCCAATGTAACAAAAGCTGTTCCCTCAGGTAAATTGTCAACGACTATTTTGCGGCCCTTTAACTCATCGGCATCAAAGGCATGCAAGGGTTGTCCCAATTCGTGCAGGACAAAATTGGTACAATCTACAATATTGTTGATGGGGTTCATTCCAATGGATATAAGCCTGTCCTGAAGCCACCGGGGTGATGGTCCCACTTTCACACCGGACACGCTAACACCGGCGTAACGCGGGCATGATTTGGCATTCTTTATCTCAACCGATACGGGATAATCCTCATTTTCTGTTTTGAATGCACTTACATCAGGCTTAATAACACGAACCTCCTTATCTTTTTTAAGAAAGGCTGCCAGGTCTCTGGCAACGCCAATGTGCGAGGCACTGTCAATCCTGTTGGGAGTCAGGCCAATTACAAACATGGTATCAGCATCAATGCTGAAATATTCACTGGCCGGAACTCCGATTTTTGTGTCAGCAGGCAGCACCATAATGCCATCATGGCTGTCACCAAGTCCGATTTCATCCTCGGCGCATATCATTCCTTCAGAAACAACGCCCCTTATTTTGGCTTTTTTAATTTCAAAACCCTGGTCGCCCTTATAAACAGTTGTTCCCATGGTTGCCACAACCACTTTCTGTCCGGCTGCAACATTTGGTGCACCGCATACAATGTTCAGCAGATTGCCGGTTCCAATGTCAACGGTGGTTACCGACAGCTTATCCGCATCGGGATGTTTAACGCAGGTTTTTACTTCGCCGGTAACAAAGCCTTTTAAGCTGCCTTTGATTTTTTCGACTGTTTCAATGGCTTCCACTTCAAGACCAATACCGGTAAGAATTACGGCTACTTCGGCAGCACTCAGGTTCGTGTCAATGTATTGCCTGAGCCAACTATAAGAGATGTTCATGAATGTTGTTTAAAAAGACAAAAATAATCATTTTGAGGAGACATCATTCACTAATCACCATGCCTCTCAACATTGTACCGGCAACTACAGTTCATCAGCAGGCCGGATGGACATTCTGAGGGGCATAAATTAACACATCACCTCCTCCTATCCTCACTTCGTCACCTCCCTCACTTCTTCACCTAAAAATCGTATCTTTGCCGATATTTCAATTTTCATGTCAACGAAACCTAACAAACCATTAATTCTCATTACCAATGACGATGGTGTTGAAGCCAGGGGAATAAGTGCATTAATTGAAACGGTTCGTACATTGGGAAAAGTTATTGTGGTTGCACCTGCAGATGCCCAGTCGGGAATGTCGCATGCCATTACCGTTAAATTCCCTTTACGATTAACCAAATTGCGCGAGGAGGAAGACCTCACTGTGTACAAGTGTCATGGCACTCCGGTGGATTGTGTTAAAATGGCATTGAACCATCTGATACAAGGCAAGCCGGATTTGTTACTCTCAGGGATAAACCATGGTTCAAATTCAGCGGCAAGCGTTTTTTATTCAGGAACCCTGGGTGCCGCACTTGAAGGCTGCATTAATGAAATACCTTCAATAGGCTTCTCGTTGCTGAACTTAAGCCATGACGCCGATTTTACCACTGCCCGGCATTATGTTGATATCATAACAAAACAGGTATTACAAAACGGCCTGCCCAATACCATTTGCCTTAATGTGAATATCCCCGATGTGGAAAGAGAAAAAATTGCAGGGATTAAGATATGCCGGCAAAACAGGGGATACTGGCGCGAGGAATTTGATAAAAGGACTGACCCTGCCGGAAAGCACTATTTCTGGCTTACCGGTGAGTTTCATAATACTGAGCCGGAGGCCACCGACACTGATGAATGGGCGCTTAACAACAATTTTGTTTCCATTGTACCACTGAAGGCCGACCTTACTTCGCACGAAACCCTTGCCACGCTATATAACTGGAATTTATAACATGATCACAAAAGCAAAGCTCCGGCGTTTTGATACCCTGCTCACGGGAGTGATTGCAGGACTGGTATTGCCTGTTATTGCATTTCTTATTTTTTACTATGCTAAAATACAGGATGTAAAAGCTACCTTGTTTTCAAGCCGGCTGGTAATAAGCAATATTATACCTGTGCTGCTAAGTCATTGCATTTTGCCCAATGTCATCCTATTCTTTGCCTTTAACGGACTCGACTGGAATAAGGCATCGAAAGGCGTGGTTATCGTAACCATTGTTCTTACTGTAGTTCTGTTTGCTTTCAAGTTTATTTTTTCAATGGTATGAAGTACTACCTCATAGCCGGAGAAGCATCCGGAGATTTGCATGCATCCAACCTTATTAAATCGATCCGAAAGTTTGATACTGAAGCCCGGCTGCGCTGTTTTGGCGGCGACCTGATGCGGGAAGCGGGTGCCGACCTGCACCTTCATTACCGTGAAATGGCTATGATGGGTATGGTTGAAGTACTCAAAAAGTATCCGGTTATCAGAAAACACAAGGTTGAATGCCGGCAGGACATTCTTGCGTTTAATCCTGATGTGCTGATATTGGTAGATTATTCGGGATTCAACCTGCCTATGGCGAAATTTGCCGCAAGGAACAACATAAAAGTTATTTACTATATATCACCAAAACTTTGGGCATGGGCAAAGTGGCGTGTTAAAGTTGTTCAGCGCTGCGTGCACAAAATGTTTGTTATTCTGCCCTTTGAAAAGGATTTTTATGGTGGGTATGCCGTAGACGCTGAGTACTATGGAAATCCTGTAGTCGACAGCATTCATGCATTTGAAAAAACCTACAACCCGGGTAACTTCAGGTCAGAGAATAACCTTGATGAAAAACCTATTGTTGCATTGTTAGCCGGGAGCCGAAAACAGGAAATCAGCGACTTGCTTCCCGAGATGCTCACAGCCGCAGCGCAATTTCCGGAACACCAATTTATCATTGCCGGAGCACCCTCCATTCAGCCGTCTTTTTACGAACAGATTATCCCCGGGGCTAATGTAAAAGTTGTCTACAACCAAACGTATACGCTCCTAAAGCATGCCGCAGCAGCAGTAGTAACTTCCGGCACAGCAACGCTCGAAACTGCCCTGCTCAATGTGCCCGAAGTTGTTGTGTATAAAACCAACCCGGTTACCTTTTTTGTGGGTAGTTTCCTGGTTCATGTGAAATTCTTTTCCCTTGTAAACCTAATTCTTGATAGGGAAGCCGTTAAGGAACTCCTGCAGAAAAACCTTGCTGCCGATATAGAAAAAGAACTGAGGAGAATTTTATCTGATGTACCATACCGCAATAAAATGCTGCAGGATTATGAGGAACTCCGTGCAATACTGGGTGAGCCGGGCGTTGCAGAACAGGTTGGCAAACGTGTGGTTGAACTGGTTAAACCATGAACATGAGGTTAATCCTGATTGCTTTTTGTATAACCGCAGGAATATGGTTCAGAACCAGTGCGGCAACCATTAAGTTAGGCTTGTTTTATAACATGAAGGTGGAAACAATGGTGTTTTCCACCCTCGACGGCGAATACAAGTTATATGGGGATGGAAATCAAACAGCCGTCATACGTAAGGGAAATATGTTGCATATCACATTGATTGGTTCTGTGATTGAAATTCATGACCTGACAAAGTCATATGGCACCTTTACTTCCATTTTGCTAAAGGGAATGGCAGAAGCCAACCTTTTCCAGGTTAAGCCGGTTTATCCGGCATTGCATCCAAAAGAATCAGAAGATGATCTTTCCGTTGACATAAAATATGGTTATCTGAGCATCGTAAATACCCTCGACCTGGAAAAATACATTCCAGGAACAGTGGAAGCTGAAGGAGGCTCAGTGGCATTGCCTGAATACTATAAAGCGCAGGCGATTATCTCCCGTACCTTTGCCGTGCATAATTTTGCCCGTCACGCCCATGATGGTTTCAATATATGTGACGGCGTGCATTGCCAGGCTTTTAATGGTAAAAGCCGTATGAACAGGGAAATATATTCAGCTTCACAGCAAACCAGCGGAATTGTGCTTAAAGACAAATATAACCGTACAACAGTGTCGGTTTACCATTCAAATTGTGGTGGGATAACCGGCAGTGCATCGGTAGAATGGAACTACGACCTTCCGTACCTGGTGCCGGTTAATGATCCCTTTTGCGACCATTCAAAACACCGCACATGGACGGTAAAATTTCCGCTTTCAAAATGGAATGCCTTCCTGGTGCAGAAAGGTTATACCGACGGTTCAATTAAACTTATTTCCAGTGAAGCCGGAAGGAGAAAATTCCTGGATCCGCAGGGAAAATTGCTTTTAACGGAGATAAGAAAAGAATTTGGATTAAAATCATCGTATTTTAACATCACTAAAATTGATGACCAGGTATGGATAACAGGGCATGGCTATGGCCATGGTTTAGGCCTTTGCCAGCACGGGGCAATGGAAATGGCGAAAGTAGGGTATACCTATGTGGACATACTCATGTTTTACTTCAGGGGCCTGAAGCTTTCAACAATGTAGTACCGTAAACCAAAGAAGTGTATTTTTCACTATGATATCAGTAGACCAGGTTAGTATATCGTTCGGAGGTTCAGTGCTGTTTAACCAGATCTCACTGCTGGTTAACAGTAAGGACAAAGTGGGTTTGGTAGGCCGGAACGGAGCAGGAAAAACCACGCTGCTCAAGGTTTTTACCGGCTTACAGCAGCCCGATGAGGGAAAAGTAATGGTTCCTGCAGGAATCAGGCTTGGATACCTTCCGCAACAGATGGTAATTGTTGATGACAAAACATTGATTGAAGAAGCCGGAAGTGCATTTGATGAAATAATCATCCTTGAAAAGGAAATTGAGCACCTGAGCCACCAAATTGCTGTGCGAACCGACTACGAATCCGAAGCATATACCGATCTTATCGGGCAAATGACTGAAAAAACCGAACGTTATCATTTACTGGAAGGAAGCAACCGAAATCAGAAAATTGAGCAGGTACTGATTGGATTGGGCTTTAACAGGAATGACTTTGGGAGGCATACCCGTGAATTCAGCGGGGGCTGGAGAATGCGCATTGAACTTGCAAAAATACTCCTTAAATCACCTGATGCTGTGTTGCTTGATGAGCCTACAAATCATCTCGACATTGACTCCATTCAGTGGCTCGAAGAATTCCTTAAAAACTACCATGGTGCTGTATTGCTGATATCACATGACCGCGTATTTCTTGACAGGGTAACCAACCGGACCGTTGAAATTTCACTGGGCAAAGCATATGACTACCGTGTGCCCTATTCAAGGTATGTTGAGCTTAGAAAGGAAAGAAGGGAGCAACAAAATGCCGCCTACAGAAATCAGCAGAAACTCATTGATGAAACGAAGGATTTTATAGAACGGTTCCGTTATAAGGCCACCAAAGCTGTACAGGTGCAATCGCGCATTAAGATGCTCGAGAAACTCGATATCATTGAAATTGATGAAGAAGATACCTCATCCATCAACATACGGTTTCCATCATCGCCCCGGTCGGGCACAGTGGTTTTGGAAGCCAGTGAACTGAGCGTGGGTTATGGTATGCAACCCGTACTGAAAGAAGTTGATCTGGTGGTGCACAGGGGCGAAAAAGTCGCCTTTGTAGGACGCAATGGAGAAGGAAAAACCACATTAACCAAAGTAATCATGGGCATGTTGCCCTTTGACGGGCATTTAAAAACCGGGCATAATGTGAGCATAGGTTATTTCGCACAAAATCAGGATGAACTCCTCGATGGAGATAAGACTGTTTTGGAAACGCTTGATGAAGTTGCTGTAGGAGATATCCGGACCAGGATAAGGGACATTCTGGGTGCCTTTCTTTTCAGGGGTGAAGATGTGGATAAAAAGGTTAAAGTCTTATCAGGAGGTGAAAGGTCGCGCCTGGCAATGGCGCGGTTATTGCTTGAACCATGTAACCTGTTGATCCTTGATGAGCCGACCAATCATCTTGATATGCGATCAAAAGACATTCTAAAGAAAGCATTGGTGGCCTATGATGGCACACTTATTGCGGTTTCGCATGATCGGGAGTTCCTTGACGGTATGGTGGGGAAAATATTTGAATTCAGCGAAAAGAAAATAAAGGAGCATATTGGAGGCATTTATGATTTCCTTCAAAAAAGAAAAATCAGCTCCATGGCTGAACTCGAAAAAAAGGAAGCCTCATTCAATGCTGCACGGAGTGAATCAGGAAATAAACAGGCGTTCTATGATAAAAAAGAGGCTGATCGCGAATTAAGGAAGCTGGAAAACAGAATCAGTAAAACCGAATCCGATATAACCGGCCTGGAAAAACAAATTCAGACCTTTGAACTGGCTATAGCCAATCCTCTCCAGGATCCTGATCTTCTGAAGTCGGCTGATTTTTACAGCAATTATGAATCGCTGCAAAACAAGCTGAAAGAATGCCTGGCTGTTTGGGAACAGCTTCAGATTGAACTGGAGCAACTTAAAACTAAAAGAAATTAAGTATTTTTACACAAAACAGATCTACCGGTAAATATATGAAAAGGCTTCTGACTTATCTGTTCATTTTGGCTTTGCCGGTTGCATGCACATCAACCAAATCAGGAGTCAGGCAACAGGCTAGTGTTATTAACCTGTCCAACATGTATAATCCCTCGAATACCCGTATTCATCCGGCTTATACTGTTTATCACAACACTGCTGAAACGTCGGTGCTGCTGATTAAGATTTTTCCTTCAGAATTATTGTATTCAGGGACCATTGAACCCAGCAAGCTGCTGGCACAGGTTAGTATTTCCTGGTATTTAAACGACATAACCGATCCAGGCAAGCCCGAGATTGCCGATTCAGGAAGAATCGTTTACAGTTTTGCCCGTGAAAACGCTGACAAGAAATTCCAAACACAGATACAGTTCAACACCAAGGTTGGTAAAAGATATCAGATGGCGGTGACAGCAAAGGATATGGTAAGGAAATCTGAAAACCTCGCATACCTGAGCATCGATAAATCGCTTCCGGTAAATGAGCAAAATTTCCTGGTGAGTTTGCCGGAGGAAAACTCACCTGTGTACCGGCCTTATGTAATTTCAGGGAAAACCATAAAACTGGATTACAATATTTCTCATTATGATTCGGTGTATATTAAATACTACGGAAAGGAAACCCCCTTGCCCAAACCATCGTTTTCGATGATCCGCGAAACCGAATTCTTCAATAATCCCGACAGCGTGTGGGTGTTGCCTCTTAGCAAAAATGTCTATTACCAGTTTAACTATGAAGGCATTTACTTTTTCCAGCCAGACACCAATATACATGCAGGACTTACTTTGCTTAATTTCGATCAGCATTATCCAAGGGTGCAGAAGGTGCAACAAATGATTGAACCACTGGCGTACCTGGCAACATCGGTTGAATATGATCAGTTGAAAAAAGCCACCAATAAAAAACTTGCAGTGGATAACTTCTGGCTGAGTAAGGCGGGCAATACAGACAAAGCAAGGGAACTGATAAAGGCCTATTATGGGAGGGTTTACTTTGCGAACTATTATTTTACATCTTACAAACCAGGATGGAAGACAGACAGGGGAATGATTTTTATTATTTATGGCCCGCCGCAATCGGTAAAAGTGACATCTACACAGGAAAAATGGATTTACTATAAAAACAATTATACCACCTCGGTGACTTTCACCTTCAATCATAATCCCACATGGTTATCGTTGAACAATTACACGCTTGAACGATCCGATAGTTATGATACCTATTGGAGAACAGCGGTGGATACATGGAGAAAGGGTAACATTTACCTGATTGACTGAAATTATGAAATCAAAAACCTCGATCATTTTTGGCATACACCCGGTAAATGAGGCCATAAAAGCAGGCAGGCAGATTGACAAGATACTGCTGAAACAAGGCTTCAGAAATGAAATGATACCCGGCCTGTTTCCGGCATTGCGTGAACAAAACATACCCTTTCAGTACGTGCCGGTTGAAAAGCTGAACAGGCTCACCGGCAAGAATCATCAGGGCATCATTGCCCTCCTGTCGGAACTGGAATATACCGAACTTGATAAGCTCGTCCCCATGCTTTTTGAGCAGGGTGCAACACCGGCATTCTTAATACTGGACAGTATTACCGATGTGCGTAATATAGGAGCCATAGCGAGGAGTGCAGAATGTTCAGGTTTTCATGGAATAATTATTCCGCTTAAAGGTTCAGCCCAGTTGAATGCAGAAGCTATAAAAAGCTCTGCCGGGGCTTTGAATATCCTTCCGGTTTGCCGTGTCGGCAATCTTTCCGATACCATTAAATTCCTGAAGGATTCGGGTATTATGATAGCAGCCGCAACCGAAAAAGCAGAGCAAACCATTTACCAGGCGGATTTCCGCCAGCCGCTTGGTGTAATCATGGGATCGGAAGAAACAGGAATAGACGCTAAATTGCTGAAATCGGCCGATATATTGGTTAGGATTCCCATGCAGGGTAACATTCAATCGCTTAATGTAAGTGCTGCCGCTGCAGTGATCTTGTTTGAAGTAATGCGACAAAGGGCATAAAAAAGGCTGCCCGGAACTCAGTTCACAGACAGCCTCAAAACATGCACTAAATACCAAAACCAACTAACCAATGTCTTACAAACCGCCACTGCCCTCGTTACGTTCGTATTCTACTGCCCTGTTTATTTTGCTTATTTTATTACCCTTGTTGAAATTATAGGTAACCGAAAAGCAGAACAACTGAGAGACATCAACATGGCCTTCCCAGGTTTCGTAATACCCCGGAGTGGTTGTTTCAATTTTTGAATACATAAAATTTCTGATGAATGGGTTGTACATCACATCCACACTGAGCTTTTCAGAGAATTTCTTTTCAGCACCTACGAGCATCAGTAAATCTCTCTTGAATTCACGCTGATAGCTGATGCGGGGACTTCCATAATTGGCAAACATGAATAAGGTATAATCTTTAGGAAGGGTAACTATATTGCTTGCGTTGAAACGATAGCTGAGCATTTCTTCGCTTGAATGGCCGGCAACAGCTTTATCGGTTTTAAAATACTGGTTAAATACGGAGAAATTCGCGTTAAACCTCCAGCGTTTTAAGATTTGAAAAGCACCATTTATACCAACTCCGTATTCCATGTTTTTTCCAACATTATCCTGGGTGATCATGGTAACGCCTTTATCAGTAACAATGGTATTATCCTGGATTCCATTGTCAGTATACCTGAAGTAAAGTTTTGGTGAAATAAAATTAGCCTTGAAATTCCTGGAATAGGTCAATTCAAAACGGTTTTCAATGGCTGCATCAAGGTTTGGATTACCAATTCTCACATGCAGTGAATCAGTCCATGTTTCAAACGGATTAAGGCTGTTTACCGAAGGCCTGAAAATCTGCTTCCGATACGAAAATTTCACACTTTGTTCTTTGGAAAAAGGATGATTAAGCGATACCTGGGGAAGCAGGACAGCATAATCGGAATTTGAAACTGAATTGATATCAAGCCAGGAGTATTCAGCTCTTAAACCGGCCTGCCAGTTTAGCTTCTTTATTTTACCTGAGAGGTTATAGTAAGCAGTTTGCCTTGATTCAAAGTATTCAAACTCTTCTACATTTGTATTTTCTACCTCCTCAACCGTATAGCGTTTAGTAAAGTCATTCTCCATAAGGGATGCCAGGGTTCTAATTCCGGCCTCATTTTTGATGCCTTTAATGGTATAGACAAAATCGAGTTTAAGTTCACCGTTTCTTCTCATGTTTTGGGTGACATCAAGCCGGTCAAGATGTCCAAGAGGAGTGACCATATCTGAAGGGCTAATATAGGTTTCTGCGTATTCACCTCTAACACGGCCGTTCTGATGATTATAATATACCTCGGCCCTCATGTCATCGCCTTCTTTGCGAAACTTACGCTGATAGAATAAAGAGAAATAATAGTTGTCGCTTCTGTCCAGCGAGTTCTTTTTTGTCTTCAAAAACTCCGTCAATTCATCGTTAGTGAAAACTTTGCTGTCGATTTTATAATTATTTGAAACGCCTTTCCAGTTTCTCCACTCTCCAATGAAGTTGAGTGATGACTTTTCATTTAAAAACCAATCGATACCGTAATTCATGTAATTGTATTGCCAGCTGTTTTTGCCCTTGCCATCCTTTTCAAAATAATAAGGGTTGCCATTCACATTGTCAATGGAGGTTGTAATTAGTTCGGATCCGCTGAACCGCTCAAAATGCAGCTCATCACCCAGGTAAACCCTGAATTTCTGATTTCCATACTCAATATTGCCTTTACCGTCGGCTACAATTTTCTGAGGATGAGGTATCGGTATTTTAATAGATCCGCTTACTCCGTAACGTGCCTCTTTTTTGAGTACAATATTGATCACTCCCGAAACATCGGCATCATAGCGGACACCGGGGTTTGTTATCAATTCAATTTTATCGATGGCATCAGGTTTTATCTGTGCCACATACTCTTTATTACGCAATACCCCATCAACATAAAACTGTATATTCGACTGACCCTCGAGTGTAACATTTTTCTGAAAATCAACCGATACGGAAGGGATATGCTTCAATGCATCCAATGCGCTGTTTGATGCTTTGCGCACGTCATCATTAAGGGTAAAGACAGTACGATCGACCTTTTCCTCACCTTTTAAGCGCTGGCCTACAATTATTGCAGCATCAATCGTTTTCACATCTTCCTGCATTCTGAGTTCCTTAAGATCAACGGTCTTGTTTTGCCTTGACAACTCGATATCCGGTACAAGGATTGATTTATACCCGACAAATGTTGCCTTAATATGGTATTTGCCGTAAGGAACATCATTAAAAAGGAATTTCCCCTGTTCGTTTGAAATGACGCCGGAAATAACAGCGGAGTCTGTGGATAACAAGGCCACGCTGGCAAATGAAACCGGAGTTGCTGAACTGTCGCTGACAATGGTTCCTGTAATATTGCCGAAATCAGCCTGGCCGTATGAAGGTAGCCGGAAAAATATCATTATGAAAAGAAGAACTATTCCGGATTTATGTTTTGGTATTAGCTTTTCCATAAAATAAATGTTTAAATGGTAAAAATTGTTAAAACAGGTCCTGTTGCGTCGAGCAATGCATTAATCAGGCCAAACTCTATAAACATTTATATTACAGTGAATTATAAAGAATAAATAAGAAATGATGGTTTACGAAAATTGAACGTCTGTGAATGATGAGTGTACGAAATCGTACATTTAATCCAGCAGGCGGTTGATGATGGAGAATAATTTTGCCTGGTCGATGGGCTTTGTCAAATAACCGTCGAAACCTTCGGACTGTATCTGTTCTTCTTCGATGAGCAAAGCATGGGCAGTTTGTGCAATAACAGGAACTTCAGGACGGATTTCCCTTATTTGCTTTAATGCCTCAATCCCGTTCATTACGGGCATTTTGATATCCATAAGTACAAGACTAATGGCAGGATTTTCGCTTACCTGGATTACCGCTTCCTTGCCATTTTTTGCCCTGGTAACCCTGTAATTCCTGCCGGTAAACAATTTGGAGAAAAACAGGTAATTTGTATCGTCATCTTCGGCAACCAGAATAAGCTCGTTTTTTCCTTTCAGGTTGATGGCAGGGGTTTCAGGTAATACAGCTTTGTTATCTGCTGCCTGTATCAAAGGAATGCTGAATGAAAACACCGAACCTTTGCCGGGTTCTGACTTAAGGCTGATAAATCCCCCCAGCATATCGATATAAGCTTTAGAAATAGCCAACCCGAGGCCAGAGCCTCCGGTCTGGACAGATAAATCACTTTCGAGGCGGAAAAACCGGTCAAAGATCAAGTGATGGTATTTAGGATCGATTCCTTCTCCTGTATCCTCAACAGCAAATTCGACATTGCCCGTGTTGTAGTTTATGCCGAAGCGCAGCCAAACCTGGCCTGATTCCGTGTACTTAAACGCATTGTTAACAAGGTTGATAAGAACCTGGCTTAACTTAACCTTATCGGTACTTAACAGTACCTCATCGGGCACATCGGAGTCCTCCAGGATAAATTCGATGTCCTTGTTTTTAGGAATAGTTACTTTCAGGGCCTTGTACAAATCCTGCACGCATCGTTTCAGGTTTACTGAAGTATAATTCGGTGTTATCTGGCCGGTTTCAATTTTTGAAATTTCGATGATATCATCCAAAATCGACAGCAGGTGGTTACCGCTTTCCCTTACAATAGAAATATAGGTTTCTCTTTTATCAAGCGCCAGGTTGGGTCTGCGTAAAAAGTCGGTGAAGCCCATTATGGCATTCATGGGCGTTCTGATCTCATGGGACAGATTAGCCAGAAAGGCAGATTTCAACCTGTCGCTTTCTTCCGCCTTCTTTCTTGCAGAAATAAGGTCGGCTTCGTGTTTCTTTTGCTCAGTGAAATCGCGCATAACGCTAACCATAGCCTGGTTTCCATTCCATATGGTTTTATTAACAGAAACCTGCAGCACAATCTTTTCATTTGAATGCAACGGACGGAATTTTCCCTCGAATACCACTGACTTTCCCTGCTGAACCTCCTCCCACACCGATGTAAAGTCGCATGTTTTAGGATCATCGCACAACAGGGTAAACATTTTTACATGGTCTTTTTCTTCGCCCGAGCAGTTAAAAATTTTCTTCGCCTGGCTGTTGCAGGACAATATATTGCCTTCAACATCGCTGATGAGAATTGCATCGCTGATATTGTTGAGAATAGATTCGAGATTTCTCTGCGCAGACTCAAGGTCGTCAATTTTTTCCTGCAGTTCAGGATAAAAACTTTTGCGCGATGATTGCTCACCCAGGCCAATAATTTTCTGCCTGAATTTTTCCCACTCCTTGTTCATAGCTACATTGCCTCTTCGAATATTGTTTCCAGGTCTCTTATTTGGGGAGGGCGTGGATTGGTAGCATTGCACGGATCCTTGATGGATTTCGATGCAAGCATGGGTATCATATCATAATGAACGCCTAAATGGCTTAACGTTTTGTTTAATCCAAGCTTTGCTGTAAAATCAATAAGATAGGAATTCAGTGCGTTCTTAACCTTGGTTTCGCCAACTCCGCTAATTTCCACATTGAGCACTTCGGCAATTTTTTTATACCGGTACGATGCCATGCTGAAATTGAATTCAACAACATGGGGTAACAGAATGGAATTGCACTCTCCGTGGGGTACATCAAGGTAACCACCTAAACTATGGGCCATGGAATGTACACAACCCAGACTCGCATTCGAAAATGCCAGGCCGGCATACAAACTGCCAAGCATTGCTTTTCCTTTACACTGAAGATCATCGGGATGTTCAACAGCGTTTAGCAGGTTGTCATGAATTAGCCGGATGGCTTCCAGTGCATACAAATCGGTAAATGCAGAACTTGCGTTTGAAACAAAAGATTCAAAAGCATGGGAAAGTGCATCCATTCCCGTACAGGCAGTAAGGAATGAATCCATGCTGGTAAGGATAACCGGGTCGATAAGGGAAACATCGGGAACAACGGCCTTGCTGATGATGGCCATTTTATATTTTTCCTTTGAGTTGGTAATGATGGCGAATTGAGAAACATCTGCTGCTGAACCGCATGTGGATGGAATACAAATCAAAGGAGGCATAGGCTTATCGATGCAATCGACTCCTTCAAATTCGCCGATATTCTTATGGTTTGTACTTACAATACCAATTCCTTTGGCACAGTCAATAACACTTCCGCCCCCCAGTGCAACAATCATGTTGCATTTATGCTGCCTGTATAACTCAGCACCTTGCATAACTTCAAAATCACGGGGATTGGGAGAAACCCCGGCATATACCTCGGCATCCATGCCCGCATTTGCCAGGGATTGCAGTACATCATTCAGCCATGTCAGCGCTTTAAGTGTTGCATCTGTAACCACAAGAACTTTCCTTCCGCCAAGCCTGCTGCAATAGTTGCCAACCTTCATGCGGGCATTAATCCCGAAAACATATTCGGGCGCAAGAAATTTCCTGAGTTCAAGCTGAATATCGCCTTGCATTGGAAAATCAGTGTTTACCGTGCGATTAAAAAACGATATTACTGAAAAAAACTGAAAGAAGTTTAAAAATACAGGCTTATTTCTGCATCCGGTCTTTAGCCTCGATGCACCATAACAGTTCATTTAAAAAGGATGCTGCCCGCTTGTCTGTAGCTTCTTTATCAGCAGGAATCCCCTGTTCATTAAACGACTGGTGAACCCTGGGTACCGGAAACATTGCCGGCACAGTCCATGCCTTTATTTTCCACAGGCTAAACTGCAGGGAAGTAATTACCTGTGTTCCGCCAAAATCGCCGTCCGATACTGTGGAAATGGCCACCGGTTTTCTTTTCCATTCACCGGTAAGCAAGTCAATTACATTTTTGAGGCTTGCCGGATATCCTCCATTGTATTCCGGAGTCACAACTATAATGCCCTGCGCAGCCTTGAAGCGCTCAGAAAATTCCACAACAGCAGGTGACGGATCTTGAAGATAAGTTAAACGCTCATTAAATACAGGGAAATTAAACTCCTGTAAATCCAGCACATCAACGCTGGCCAGTTTTGCCTGTTCGATGTAATTCTTTAAATAAAGAGCAACCCGGTTACTTTTCCTGCCGGTTCGGACACTTGCGGCAATTATGGCGACATGAGGCATGGCAAATATCTTAATGTTGATAATCCTGCAAAGGTAAGCTCATTTAATCAACCGGTCAATAATTTCAGTGGCATTGGCAATGCACTTTTCACATACTTTTGTGCCCAGCATCCGTTCGCTGAATTGTTTCTGCCCTTCATCGGTACGCAAATCAACGTTGATAAGGTCCATACATTTAATTGACTTATTCATCTTCGTGAACTCAGCCTCAAAATCCTGTATTAATTTATACGAAACGCTTTTTCGCATGCTGTTCTCGGGATATTGCTTACCCACATGAACACCGATCACCATAAACGCTCCGGTAACAGCTCCGCAGGTCTCCTGCAACCTGCCCATGCCTGCTCCGAAACCGCAAGAAACGGTCAGCGCGGCATTTTCATCCATTCCAAATCGCGAAGAATAGGTAGCTAAAACAGATTGGGCACAGTTCAATCCCGATCTGAAATTCTGTATTGCTTTTTCTGCATTCATATTGTGTTTTGTTTATTCATTCTTGCCTTGTTTTCCATAGGAAGAATACAATGGTAAAGAAACCGGTTAATGGGTGTGGGCACACCGTATTTTTCACCCAGGCGCACCACTGTTCCATTCTGATATTCAATCTCTGATGGCCGGCCTTGCCAAATGTCGCGTGTAAGTGACGAAGTAGCGTCATAAGGATAAGTATCCACAAAGGCCATTGTTTTATCAATGAACTCGTGCTTAATGTCTATGCCCGCCCTAACGGAAACAGCGTATATTTCCTCGAAGAGTTCAAGCAAAAGCTGACGGCTCTCCGGTGTTTCCCTGAGAGCTCCATAAGTACACCTTGCAACGGCCAACAAGGCGCTTGAGCAAATGTTAATGAACTTTTTCCAGAGTTCAGCCTGGATATTGTCTGCAATCCTGGCAGTAATGCCTGATTTTGTCATCATTTGGCAAACCTCTTGCACCCTGGGTGTTATTTCATCGTTCTGCTCGCCAAATACAATTTCCGGTTCAATACCCATATGACTGATAACTCCCGGCGATTCAATTTTGCTGAATATCCGGCACAGTCCCGATAATACATGCCGGGTGCCCAGAATAGCGGAGAGTTCTCCGGAGGCCAGTACACCGTTCTGAAGCGGAAGCACCATGGTATCAGGGCTAATGAAAGGCTGTATTTTAGCCGCAATATCTTTGACCTGCCAGGCTTTCACGCCAAGAATGATGAGGCGGGCATCCTTTACGGCAACTAAACTGTCGGTAGCCACAACAGGGTTCACGGTGAAATCACCGGCAATGCTTCTGATGGTAATACCGCTTTGCTGCAAAGCCCTAAGGTGTTCACCGCGTGCGATAAACACAACATCATTACCGGCGTAGGCCATTTTGCCCCCAAAATATCCACCTACACCTCCTGCTCCAATAACCGCTACTCTCATTATATAAAAGTCAATGTTCAAAATTAAACATAAATGGAAAAAAATCTATTCCTCTTCAATAAAAGGCATTTGCCTGTCAATTAACACATCCAGTGAAATAAAGGTTTCAGTGCGCGAAACTCCTTTTATGGATTGAATTTTATCAGCCAGCACCACCCTCAGATGCTCATTATCGCGTGTGTAAACCTCAACAAACATTGCCCATTGTCCGGTAATGTAGTGACACTGGGTGATTTCGGGAATTCTGATCAGCTTTTCGGATACATTATTGAACAATGCCGCATTATCGAGGAAAATTCCGACAAAAGCGCAAGTTTTGAACCCCAGCTTTTTGGGGTCTACATTAAACTGTGAACCACTGATTATGCCAAGCCGCAGAAGCCTTTTAACCCGTTGATGCACGGCGGCGCCTGAAACATTGCATGCCCGGGCTACTTCAAGAAAAGGTGCGCGGGCATTTTTGGTAAGTACCGAAAGAATTTTCCGGTCCAAACTATCAATCTGAAAGTTATTTTTCATTTTCTGTTGATTTTTCAAAATTTCATTAACCAAATATACTTAATTAATTTCATTTTGTTATTATTTATCATTTTTATGTTTCGTATAGTAACTTTAAATGCTTTTTATATATCATTCTCATATAATTTTGTACATATAAATCATATCAATCTAATATATGACATTTCAATAGATATTTTGATTATAAACTTACTATTTGAAACTTAAAACAACGAATAAAACTAATTCTTTTAATTATGTGCGGAATATTAGCAGTGATTGGAAAGCAGGATCCTCAAACATGCAGGGAACTTGCAGGCAGAATGAAACACAGAGGGCCTGATGAAAGGGACATGCACATTGATGCTACCGGCAGCATTCTTTGTCATGAACGCCTGTCAATAATAGACCTTAATACAGGAAAGCAACCTATTAAAGGCACTCACACGGCGTGGGTCATTCATAACGGGGAAATATACAATCACCAGCACTTAAGGAATACCGTCCTGAAACACCATACCTTCCACACTACATGTGACAGTGAAGTAATCGTTCATTTATATGAAGAGTTTGGGTTTGATTTCTGCAATATGCTGGATGGCGATTTTGCCTTTGTAGTGCTCGATGGTGAAAAATTTGTCGCCGGTCGCGATCCCATTGGGGTTAAACCCATGTATTACGGAAAAGATGCGGAAGGCCGGCTGTATTTCGCATCGGAAATGAAGTCGCTGGCTGATCAGTGCACCGAGTTCAGCGCATTTCCTCCCGGTCACTATTATACCAGTGAACACGGCCTTCAGCAATACTATCATCCTGCCTGGCATATGGCCGAAAAATGCACACAGCGAGCCGACCTTTCCTTAATCCAGGATGCACTCATTAATGCCACGCGAAAACGACTTATGAGCGACGTACCCCTTGGTGTTCTGTTGTCGGGCGGACTCGATTCAAGCCTGATATCAGCCATTACAAGTCGCCTGCTTGCACATACAGGCCAGGAATTGCATTCTTTTACGGTAGGACTCGGTCCGGACGCACCCGATTTGAAATATGCCCGGATGGTTGCTGATTTTATAGGAACTACCCACCACGAAGTGTACTTTTCAGTGGAGCAGGGTTTATCCATTATCGATAAGCTCATATGGCACCTCGAAAGTTATGACGTTACTACAATCAGGGCGTCCACCCCTATGTATTTCCTTGCACAATACATAACACGCATGGGAATTAAAGTAGTGCTGTCAGGAGAAGGAGCGGATGAGGATTTTGGCGGTTATCTTTACTTTCATAATGCCCCCTCAGATCAGGAATTTCAGGAAGAAACAATTCGCAGGGTGAAGCTATTGTCAACTGCTGATTGCCTCAGGGCTGATAAATCAACCATGGCGCACGGCCTCGAAGTGCGGGTTCCTTTTCTCGACAGGGATTTTCATGATGTGGTGATGTCCATCGATCCCAGATATAAAAGGCCGGACAGGGATGCCGGAAAAATCGAAAAGTATATATTAAGAAAAGCCTTTGATGACCGGGAGAAGCCCTTTCTTCCCAATGACATTCTATGGCGGCAAAAGGAACAATTCAGTGATGGTGTTGGGTATTCATGGATCAATGGCATCATCAATTATTGTGAAATGAAAATCAGCGATGATGAATTCAGCCTGGCCGCCTTTCACTTCCCTCATAATACCCCGTTAACAAAGGAGGCTTATTACTACCGCAAGATTTTTACAAAACATTTTCCGCAGGGCGATGCAGCCAAAACAGTATTGAAATGGATTCCAAAATGGCAAAAGAATACCGATCCGTCAGGACGTGCAGCGGATCAACATATCCGGAAATTTGACGAAATCCGGCCAAGCCAGGTTACTGTTTAATTTAATATGCAAACCAATCAGATTAACAGGTAATTTTTATCCCCGGTACAAGATATGCCGGGGATTATTATATTTTTACAACTTTAATTACAATTATACATCTCATGGGTAAACCGCTTATCGTTCCTTCTGGTTACAAGAGTTTTCTCGATCTCAACCAAACCGAAAAAGCCATAAAACTGGTAAAAGACACTTTTCAGCAGCAGCTTTCCGCTGAACTCAACTTGCGCAGGGTAACTGCACCCTTATTTGTACTAAGGGGAACAGGAATAAACGACGACCTCAATGGCACGGAAAGAAAAGTGAGTTTTCCAATCAGGGATATGGACGATGCCTACGCAGAAGTGGTCAATTCGTTGGCCAAATGGAAGCGCATGGCCCTTGCCGATTATTGTATTCCTCATGGTAACGGCCTGTACACCGACATGAATGCCATAAGGCCCGATGAGGAATTTGACAATATTCATTCGCTGTATGTTGACCAATGGGATTGGGAAAGGGTAATCGCACAGAAGGAAAGAAGCCTGGATTTCCTGAAATATATTGTCCGTAAAATATTTGAAGTGGTTAAACGCACGGAATATGTGGTATATGAAAATTTCAACACAATAAAACCCGTACTACCGCATGACATAACATTTATCCATGCCGAGGAACTGCTGAATCAGTACCCTCACCTTAAACCACGGGAAAGAGAATACGAGGCAGCAAAAAAGCATGGAGCCGTGTTTATCATAGGGATAGGTGGAATGCTGGCCAATGGCGAGCAACATGATGGCCGTGCACCTGACTATGATGACTGGACAAGCGAAACCGTTAATGGTTTTAAAGGATTAAACGGAGATATCATTTTATGGAACCCTGTTTTGGAAATACCTTTCGAAATATCCTCCATGGGCATAAGGGTTGACAGGGATTCACTGTTAAAACAGCTTGAATTATGCGGGGTTCCTGAAAGGGCTGAAATGCAGTTTCACAAACGATTGATCAATGGAGATTTGCCTCTGTCAATTGGCGGTGGAATAGGACAATCGCGCATATGCATGTATTATTTGCGCAAAGCCCATATTGGCGAGGTTCAGGCAAGCATCTGGCCTGGTGAATTGATCGATGAATGCAGGGCAAACAATATTTTCCTGCTGTAAAATAATTTTCTTCCGCAGGAGTTCAATTGAATTCTCTTCCGGCTGCGCATCATACACAAGGCTTTTCTTCCGATCCGGCAGGCATTAGCCTGTTATACATGCGGAGCCGCAGGATCATGCCTGATCCTATTTATACCTAAATTAGTTTGCCTGCAAATTGTCTGATAACAATAAATAATGCTATTTTTACGATAGTACACAACTAAACAAACCGTTTTATAATGAATACCGACACACTATCAGCAACTTTAGAAAAAGATAATCACGCTTCCTTACAGGCGTTATACGGATCCGATCAGGCCGAACTTACACGGCAATCACAACGATACAGGTCCATTGTTAAAAAATTCAAAGACACCTTCGGCAATAATGAAGCAGAAATATTCAGCTCACCAGGACGTACCGAAATAGGAGGAAACCATACCGATCATAATTACGGAAGGGTTTTGGCAGGAGCCGTCAATCTCGATAATGTTGCCGTAGCGGCAAAAAACAATTCCAATAGGGTGAGAATTGAATCGGTTGGCTACCCGAAATTCGAAGTTGACCTTTCCTCACTTAGCCCTGACAAAAATGAACAATTCACTTCTGCATCACTGGTAAGGGGCATAAGCGCCCGGATGAAAGAACTGGGATTTACCATCGGAGGATTTGATGCCTGTATTGATGGGGGTGTTCCCAAGGGTTCAGGATTAAGCTCTTCCGCATCCTTCGAAGTACTCATTGGTGCCATTATCAGTCACCTGTTTAACAACGGAAAACTCGATCCTATTCAAAATGCCATTATCGGCCAGTACGCTGAAAATAACTATTTTGGCAAACCGTGCGGCCTTATGGACCAGACTGCATGTTCAATGGGAGGACTTATAACCATTGATTTCAAGGATCCATCAAAACCGGTCGTTAAAAAGGTAAACTTTGATTTTATTGCAACAGGGTATGCCCTCGTTATAACCGATACAGGCGGAAACCACGCCGATTTAAATGATGAGTATGCCTCGCTGCCCACCGATATGAAGGCAGTTGCAGGACAACTCGGGGCAAAAGTATTACGCGAGGTGACCCTCGAACAGGTTATTGACATTGCTCCCAAAATACGGGAGAAAGTTGGCGATCGTGCCATTTTAAGGGCTTTTCATTTTCAGAATGACAACCAGCGGGTAGTTGACCAGGTCGCTGCCCTTGAAAGAAATGATTTTAAAGCTTTCCTTGGCATGGTGGTGGATTCAGGTTACAGTTCCTATATGTACAACCAGAATATTTACCCTGTAAATAATGTAAGGGAACAGGGCGTCTCACTGGCGCTTGCATTGAGTGAAATGGTGCTTAAAGGTAAAGGAGCCTGGCGTGTACATGGCGGTGGTTTTGCCGGTACCATACAGGCTTTTGTCCCCAATGATCTTCTGGACAAATACGTAAATACCCTCGAACACATATACGGTAAGGGATCCTGTCATAAACTGTTTATCAGGCATCAGGGTACAGATATTGTAAAATTTTAATTCTAAAATGCATAATTCCATGATCAGCGAAGCCAACTTTAAAACCACGCACAAGGGTAAACAAACCGGTTTATATACACTTAAAAACAAGAACGGAATGGTTGCCCAGATAACCAATTATGGCGCCATTATTGTCAGCATCTATGTTCCCGACAGGAACGGGAATATGGCTGATATCGTTCAGGGATACGATACCATCAATGAGTACATACAAGGAAACGGCCCATATCAGGGTGCCATTTGCGGAAGGGTTGCCAATCGCATCGGCAAAGGGAAATTTTCACTCAGGGGAAAAGATTATTCACTGGCGGTAAACAACGGACCAAACCATTTGCACGGAGGCATTAACGGATATAACAAAGTAGTCTGGGATGTTATTCGTTCCGACGAAAGAAGCGTGCAACTGGAATACGTTTCCGAAGATGGCGAAGAAGGGTATCCCGGTAAGGTTACCATTACCGTTACCTATACGGTAACCGACAAGGATGAACTTGTACTCGATTACCTGGCTTCAACCAATCAAACGACCATATTCAACCTGGCAAGCCATTCCTATTTCAACCTTGCAGGTGAAGGATCAGGCGATGCCATGTACCAGGAACTGATGATCAACGCAAAATTCTTCACTCCTACCGATGACGGTAATGTACCTACGGGTGAAATTCTCAGTGTAAAAGGAACACCTATGGATTTTACCACTTCACATCCCATAGGCCGTAACATTAATGATAATTTCGAACAACTTAAATTCGGCAACGGATACGATCACAACTGGGTATTGGACCATCCGGCCAATGAATTGGGTCTGGCTGCCATTGCCCACGATCCAAAATCAGGGAGGGTGATGGAAATTCATACCACGCAACCCGGTGTGCAACTTTATTCGTCCAATTGGATGGACAATGAAAAAGGAAAGGGAGGAAAAAAATACCAGCGCCGTTGTGCTTTCTGCCTCGAAACGCAGCATTTTGCCGATGCCATAAATAAACCCCATTTCCCCACGGTAGTGTTAAACCCCGGGGAAACCTACAAGCATAGCTGTGTTCACCGTTTTTATGTGAAAAAGTAGTAAGCACTCACTTTTTTATTATATTCATCATCCAAAAATCTAAAATTACTGCGATGTCTACAAAAAACAACAGTTATCTTTTTCCGCTGATTGTGATGGCGTCTTTATTCTTTCTGCTGGGCTTCATCACCACCATGAACAATTCATTGATTGATTATTTAAAGAATGCGTTCAACCTTAACGAAGTTGAAAAACAACTGCCCAATACATTTTTCTATGGAGCCTATATCCTTTCAATTCCGGTAGGCTATCTGCTAAACCGGTTAGGGTATAAAAATGGTGTTTTGGCAGGACTGGCACTTATAACCGGTGGTTTTTTCCTTTGCATACCTGGTGTTGCCCTTGGTTACTATGGCTTTTTAAGCGCCGTATCGGTTTTTGCCATTGGCGTAGTTTTGCTGCAGGTAGCTGCCAACCCCTATGTTAATGCCCTGGGTA
This sequence comes from uncultured Bacteroidales bacterium, assembly GCA_964646255.1. Classification (GTDB taxonomy): domain Bacteria; phylum Bacteroidota; class Bacteroidia; order Bacteroidales; family UBA10428; genus UBA5072. The sequence goes on along the minus strand of CAZYDI010000007.1, from coordinate 27,315 downwards.
CCCCTGAAACTGCTGCCAGCCGGCTTACGCTCACCAATGCGCTAAATTCGGTAGCAACTGTTCTGGCTCCGCTATTTGTATCTTCGCTTATTGTTTCAGCTAACACAGCCGGAGCTTCAGATCCCAAAGCAGTACAAGGTCCGTTTGCAGGTATAGGAGTAATAGCATTGATTATTGTTGTAGTAATGTTTTTCCTGAAATTACCGGAGATTAAAGTGGATGATGCAGCAGGAAGCAGCACAAAAAAGGTTAAATCGAGTGCCTATAAATATACTCACCTGTGGTTAGGATCATTGGCTATCTTCTTTTATATGGGTGTGGAAATCGGTATACCCAGCTTTTTTGCCGATTACTCATCAAGCCTGGGATTTGAATTCGACGGACAAAAAAGAATTCAATTGTTGGGTTACTACTGGGGCGGACTCATGGTAGGCAGGATTCTTGGCATATTTATTTTAAGAAAATATACGGCAAGTCAGATCCTAAGTGTTTGTGCAGTGTTGGGTGCAGTAATGTTACTTGCATCATTGGTCATTGGCGGAGGAGATACAAAGTGGATCGCCCTGGTGCTGTTCATCGGAACCGGACTGTTCCACTCCATCATGTGGCCATGCATTTACAACCTTGCCCTTGAGGATCTGGGACCACATTCAAAAGTTGGTTCGGGTGTTATTGCCACTTCTGTAATTGGAGCTGCTATACTTCCCATTATCATGGGTGGAATACAAAGGAGTACCGGGCTGATTATGGCTATATGCTGTCTTTTCCTTTACTATGCGTACATTACTTTCTTTGCCGTAAAAGGATCGAAGATCAGATAGAACCTGGTTACAAGAATCATGAACCAGGACATGAGAACCACTTGCGGTTCCTGTGTCCTGGTTTTTTTCTGCCGGCTACATACCTGACTGCTGACACACAGCTTCCGCTCCTACTCCGCTCAGGGTGACGGCCAACGAAACCGTCCGGCATGACCCCTGCATGTCACTCGTGAGTCAGCCATCTTCCTGCTATTTTTGGGGTTCATCTATCCTTACCGGATGCAAAAGGTACTGATGAATGATGCTGTTTGTATAATCCCTGAGCTTTGCCCGTGCAATGGGATTTTTTGTTTGTGCGATGGCTTCGGCTTTATCTTTTCCGTTAAAATAATATCCCGAAACGTCGGTGAAGAACAGGTTTTGCACTGCATCTGCACCCTGCCCTACCGTGGTTAAAGAATAACCAACGGCATCAAGCACCATTTTTGTATTCATCATGGAAGCCGGATGAATTGCGTTTACTTTAATGTCACGATCCTTCAGACGCTCTGCCAAATCGTAGGTATACATGATAAATGCTGTTTTGCTCTGCTTGTAGGCATGGAAGCCATGGAATTTTTTTCTGAGCATGATGTCATTGAAATTGATCGGATCCTGGCCGGCAGAGGCTACATTGATAATTTCTGATTCATTGGGTACCATTAATGGCAACAGGTTCTCGGTAAGAATAACGTGGGCAAGATAATTTACGGCGAACCTCAGCTCAAATCCATCAAGGCTTTCGATTCGCTCTGTATCATCGGGTCCGCCACCAACACCAACGTTATTGATGAGCAGGTCAATCCTGTCGTGGTCGGTCAGGATTTTTTCACTCATATCCATTACTTCCTTCAACGATGCATAGTCGGCGTTGTAATAGTTTATACGCTCGTTTCCTGTTCTGCTTACGAGATCATTAACCAGGCGTTTACCCTTTTCGAAATCCCTCCCATGCAGGACCAACCTGGCATTTTTCACTGCTATCCGTTGCGCTAACAACTTTCCCAGTCCATCAGTGGCACCTGTTAACAGCACCACTTTATCTGATAAAGTTTTCATAAGTCTGAATTTTTCTGTTCTGTATTAAACAAATGAAAACCCGTTTTTTTCAAATCAACCGGAAAAAAAATCCGGTACCCACTGTTATCCAATGGTTTCCGCCTGGAATTTTAATACAGCATAAGGTGCATTCTTTGATCGGTTCCCCCAGGCATCGAGTATAAGGATTTTTCCATAACTGCCTGTTTTGGTAAGAACGATCCACACCTGGTTGGGTTTCAGATCCCGTGCAAACTGTTGAAAATCATGATACTCAGGAAGCCGTAAATAGGACGAGCTAAAACACAACTGTGCTGACTCCGGATCATTAAATTCGCTCAATAAGTAGAAACGCTTCTGTAAATCCGGATCTGACAAAAAGGGGGACATAGCATCACCGGTGATTACCTTTTGTGGTATCAATAAGAAATCAGGATCCTCCATCGATATTGCCTGATGGTTAAACGAAAATCCATTGCCGTTGGCTGAAGTAAGGGTAAAAATTTCAGGATCAGCATGAATCTGCTCCTTTTGATCGCAGGAGAAACCAATAAAAAGCAATAAGGTGTAAATAAGAACGAAGTAAGATTTCATTGTCTGGTCGATTTTTAGGAAAATAAATTACACTGAAAACGGCACATCTAAATGCCTTCCTAAAAATCGACCATTTTACATTCTTAATTTGTTCAGCCCGGGTGATTTACATCATACAACAACAGGCATAATTACTACCTATTCTTCAGCCAAAGGATCCATCACTTTTCCGATAAAGAGAATTGCCCCGGTGGTTGTTTCCCTGATGGCAAAAATGAAGGGTTTATCTACCTTGAATATTGCAGGTACAGTTGGCATACTTGTAAGAACCATTTCAACCGAAGTAACAGCGGCAGCTTCGGTGCCTTCTTCATTGACTTCCACAAATGTTTTATGTTTAACCCTTGATATACAAATACCTCCAAAACCATTGATACCGGAGAAATCAGCGCTTTCAGTAAATGCACCTGGCATTCCCATATTGGAAAGCATGCTGTTAAGTTGTATTTCGTATTCAAACTTGAATTTTGGCATATAGAGATCCAAATTGGCCGTATGAAATCCCGACATCCAGCTGGTCCAATTTTCATCGGTAAGCAATGGCACGATATCATTTACCGAAAAGCCGGCAGATGGTAACAGTACAACCATACTAAAATTGCCTCTGCCGTAGGGCAATTCAATCATCGAAAACTTCTCTTCACCGCGATAGTTAAAGGTTCCAGCCTGCATCATCATATCAGCCGTTACCTCCTCATCATCGGCCAGAAAAAACGGCATCGGCGTGGTATTGGACGGATCAAATTCATATTTCCATGCACCCTTAAAGTAAATGGCATTGATGAGATACATAATAGCATCGGCTGGAATTGCATCTACGATCTCGGCAATCTTACCGTGGGTTTGGGTATTTACCCACTGATTAATGATGTCCTTGCCCTGAAGGTTGAATAAAATGGTGTTCACCTCTGCCTGGTAGTATTCCTGGTTGGTGTTTACAAATTCAGGCAGTACGTCAAAACCCTGCTTTATCCAGATGGAATTCGCGATTTCCATGATGACCCTTCGGTCAGCCGAAAGCAACGCCTTTATCAGACTTTGGTAACCTGCATTGATTTCCTCCCTGGTAAATCCTGCTTTTCGCAGGACACTTTCCATTTCGGTTTTGGTGGTTCCCTCCGCTCCGTTATACGTCATGGCAAGGGCAAGGGCAATGCTTGTAGGCGATATAAACACATTTTTTCGGGCGTCATCAACAGCAAGGATTTCTTTAAACAGGTCAATGCCAAACGCATTGTCCGTTTGTATCATTTCAGCTGTTTTCTGGTTCAATCCAAGATCGGCAGGTGTATCCGGAAGTGGCTCACTGTTCTTTTCGCATGACACCAACATCATTGCACACATAGAGATTAAAACAACGATTTTCATAGGTTTACAAATTTGGTTTTATTTAAGATGAAACCGGGATAGAAATGGTTGCTTAAAAAACAAAAACTGTCAGATACGCTTGGCTCTGACAGTTTCTATACGGGTAAATGTAAACTTATTCAGCTATTTCTTCAATAACACTTTCGGCTTGTTCAACGGCTTCCTGTGTGGCATCCAGTCCCCTCTCCTTTTCAGCCCTTCTCTGGCAACGATCACATAAATCAGTGATATTCTTTAGTTCCCTTGCCTGGGCAACTGTGCCTTCAAATATTTCATCCGTACGATCGGTATTGATATAGGAACAATCTGAAAAAATGTGGTAGCTTTTGCCAGATTTCGTCCAGTATACATGGTTAAAACCATTGTTTAGTGATTCCACTGTTTTTGTTTGTTCAAGATACTGTTCCTGCGACGGCGGATTGTAATCGATACCGGTAATTCCGGCTATTACGAGAGCTGCAGCAGCAATGGTACCAACAAGGCCTTTTTGTTTGCCGGTGAGGTTTTTGTTGGTGAAAATCAATATTACAAGGGGTAAGAAAGCTATTACAGCCATTATTGCACCCAGTTGATTCTGAACAAAGAATCTGAACTTGTCTTTTTCAGAAGCGGGATCAAACCTGTTCGCTTTCTTCCAGAGCAATGAACCGGCAACTGCCAGAATTAATGCCACTACTATTAAAACGATAAGGATGGTGGTATTTACCGGTGGTATTTGCAGCAGGTAAATTGCGTATGCTTCGCAGGCAATTGCCAATACCCAGCCCACAATGGCTATGGTTCGGAATGTTTTAGCTTTGCCCTTGCTTTCGGGGGTTGGTGTAAAAGTTACCTGTTCACTTTTAGCTGCAGTACTTTCACCACCTTGTACCCGGGTGATTTTTTTTGATGTAGCCATTTCGTTTCCTCCAATGTTAGATTTTGGTTATAAAGTTGAGAGGATATAATTAGCAAAAAAAAACCGAAAGAACAAATTATTTGCAGGATAGTGCTGAAAATCGAAGGCTGAAGATCCAGGATCGAAAAACAAAAATTCAAGGCCTGTTCTTAGATCCTGGAACTGGATTTTGCATCCTGGCTCTATTTTACCCAGTTTATTGTTGCCGACTGTATGTCACGTGAGTTGGTTCCAATATGAATGATAAAATCGCCCGGTTCCCAATCATACTTTAAATCGCTGTTATAGAACATGAGGTCACCGGTGGATACTTCAAATGCAATCTCCTTTGATTCACCCGGCTGAAGCAAAACCTTTCTGAAATTCTTTAACTCTTTTACGGGCCTTGACACAGAGGCAACCGGATCCTGGATATATAACTGTACAACCTCTTCCCCTGCCACTTTTCCTGTATTGGTAAGGTTAACCCGAACGGTAAGCGTTTCGTTCCCCTTGAGTTGATTCCTGCTCACCTCAATTTTTCCATATTGGAAGGTAGTATAGCTAAGCCCGTATCCGAATGGGAACAATGGTGCATTTGGACTGTCGAGGTATTTTGAAGTGAACTTGCTGGCCGGATCCATAGGCCTGCCCGTGTTTTTATGATTATAATACACGGGGATTTGTCCAACATTAACGGGGAATGACGTTGTTAACTTACCTGACGGGTTATAATCACCAAAAAGGACATCAGCTATGGCATTACCCGCTTCAGAGCCACCGGCCCAGGCTTCAAGTATGGCATGCACATGCTGATTTTCCCAATCAAGCGTCAGGGGCCGGCCGTTAATCAATACCAGAACCACAGGCTTACCCGTAGCTACCAATGCTTTTAAAAGATCCTGCTGGGTTTTCTGAAGCCCGATGTTCGTTAAGCTTGCCGCTTCGCCCGACCATGCTGATGGCTCACCTAAAACCGCAACAACCACATCAGCCCTGGAAGCAACTTGTAGCGCCTCGTCCAACAACTGGGCAGCGGATTTTTTTTCTTTCTGAACGTTGCTTTGAACCGACAAAGGGTTAGGTGCATTCATCATCCCTGGTATATCGGTGGTTTCAGAACCTTTAGCGTAAAGCACTTTTACTGACTTTCCTCCTGTGTTGCGAATACCTTCAACAACGCTGACAATTCTTTCAGGATCGCCACCCATAGCCCAGGTTCCCAGCATGTCTGCCTTGCTGTCGGCAAGAGGACCTATTACCGCAACCGTCCCGCTTTTCCTGAGGGGCAGCACAGCCTTTTCGTTTTTAAGTAAAACCATCGACCGGGCAGCAGTATTCCTTGAAGCCTTAATATTATCGGCCGTAAGCACTTCTGATTTTGCGCGATTTTCATCCATATACCGGTAAGGATCATCAAATAATCCGAGTTTGTATTTGGCTTCAAGCACTCTCCGGCAGGCAACATCGATATCCTGCAGGCTGATTTTGCCCTCGTTAAGCGATTTCTTCAACGTGGTGAGGAATCCTTCACCAACCATATCCATGTCGATTCCGGCTTTCAGGGCTAATGCAGATACAGCCTGCAAATCGCCCATACCATGCATGATCATCTCATTAATGGCAGTATAATCAGTTACCACAAAGCCATCGAATTTCCATTGTTCCCTAAGCAGTTCAGTGAATAACCAGCGGTTTCCGGTTGCCGGCACACCGTCGATCACATTAAATGAAGTCATTATGCTTCCCGCACCTGCGTCAACAGCTGCTTTGTAAGGGGGCAGATAGTCGTTATACATGGTTATTCTGCTCATGTCAACAGTATTGTAATCCCTGCCGGCCTCAGCGGCGCCATAAAGTGCAAAATGCTTTACACAGGCCATCATGGTATTGTTCAATGAGAGATCGTCACCCTGGTATCCTTCAACCATTACCCGGGCTATTTGCGAGCCAAGCCAGGGGTCCTCACCACTGCCTTCGGCAATCCGGCCCCACCGGGCATCGCGTGCAATATCAACCATTGGTGAATAGGTCCATGCAATTCCATTGGCGGTGGCTTCCTGTGCGGCTATCCGGGCCGACTTTTTTATCAGGTCTAAATCCCATGAGCAACTTAAGGCCAGTGGAATGGGAAAAATGGTTTTATATCCATGAATTACATCCATACCAAAGAGGATGGGGATTTTGTTGGGTGATTCCTTTACGGCCAAATCCTGCGCAACCTTCATTGAAGCGATCGAAAAGCTGTTCAATATCGCGCCAACTTCACCCCTGGAAACTTTCTGAAGTGTATTGGAACTTTCTTTTGTGCCTGTCACAAAATCCCCGGCAGTAGTCAGGTTCAACTGGCCAATTTTTTCATCCAGTGTCATCTTTCCCATCAGCTGGTTTATGAAGGCTGTCATTTGGGCATCCTGGGCGTGTGCCATCACGGCCAGGAAAACTGCGGAGATAAATACAATAGTAATTCTTTTCATTATAATAGGTTTTGATATGGTATAATACAGCGTATTGAGCGGAATGTTTAATCCTTGTGCTATTCTAAGGAATCCGGTCCCAATTTTAACCTGCTGAGAAAATTGAGCTGTTTTTGATATGGCACATCGATTAGCGTTACCTGGTCACCAAATTCCATTGCTTTTTTGCCTGATTGATCATAAGGCACCCATTGTGGCAAGCCTTCGCCATTAGGATCACCATTTCTGGCAAAATTCACCCAGTAGTCAGACATCATTTCGGATAATTGGTAATCATATGGCTCAAACGGACGATCCCAAAATTGCAGTGTTTTTAGTGCATAACCAAACTCAGCTGAATGAAAAGCGCCATAGTCGGGCAAACCGGGTGGAACATGACTGAAATAATACAACCATGATTTGCACCTGCCATATTTGTTTTGCATGTGTGCCCATGCATAATTTTGCCAGCCAAAATTAAGGACCGAAAACAAAACCTGTGATTGCGCTGCTTCCTCGTCTGATGAGCCCGGAAACACGTTCAGGAATTCAGCGGCATCATCACCGAAGTTTTTGCCGGCATAGTCGGTATACTGCCTGGCATTTAAAACTTTACCAAAGAAGAACTCATCGGCGTTCCATCCGGTAAGCACCGGCACATCGTTATACATGGTATCACTGAATGCCTTGTATGCATTAGGAATTACAATGCCGTCGACAATAGCACCCCATCGCCCGCCTTTGGAAAGCAACGCTTCGGCGGGCATCTTTCTTAAATCGTTTACAGATGCAATATTCAGCTCCTTAATCAATGCAGCACCGGCTTTTTCTGCTGCCGGTAAATCGGTTCCGTTGTCTGCCGGACGGAACATTCCGCCACTTTGCGCGATGGCCCTGTGGAATAAATCCCTGGCTTTGGAAGAGACCACCAATGCATGCACACTGAAAGCGCCGGCTGACTGTCCGGCTATTGTAACATTTTCAGGATTTCCGCCAAATGAGGCAACATTGTTCTTTACCCAGCGAAGCGCTGCAATCTGATCAAGAATGCCATAATTGCCGGAAACATAATCGGGTGATTCAGCAGATAATTCGGGATGGGCAAAAAAACCGAATATCCCGAGCCTGTAATTAATGGTGATAAAGACAATGCCTTTTTTGGCTATTTCTTCTCCGTCATACAAGGGTACTGAACCTGATCCGCTATGGAATGCACCGCCATGTATCCATACCATTACAGGAAGCTTTTCACCTGATCCTTTTGCCGGAGACCAGATATTCAGGTATAAACAATCTTCGCTCAATGGTTTTTCGGGGGCCATGAATTCCATTGACCACATTTCAAACGGTGCCGGGGTTTGCTGCATAGCGCTTGGTGCAAAACTATCGCAGTGCAGTACTCCATCCCATGTAAGGGGTGCTGCTGGCGCCTTCCATCGTAGGTCATTCAGGGGCGGAGCAGCATATGGAATACCTTTAAAAATCATTACGGCACTATCTTTTCCAAAATATCCCGAAACAATGCCGGCTTCGGTTTGAACAGAATGAATGTCAATGGTATTGCCTGCAAACTTTTCATTGTGAGCAGTGCAGGCAACGGCCATTAACAGGAGTAATGCAGTCTGAAATCTATTCATTGGTTTTTGTAGCATTCAATGTAGCATTGGCTGCAAGAACAAGAAATAAATAGTTGGTTTCGCCACCACCCATAACATATTCGGTTTGCTGCCACAGGTATGGGAATTCCTTTAATTCTGCGAAATCAGGCCTGATAAGGCCGGTTCCTGAAACAACCCCGCCGGGGATATAGTAATCGTAAACACGGTAAAATCCGTATGCACTCAACACTGATTTGGATCCCACGCCCGAGGCAAAAGATGCAGTGTTGGTTCCGGGATGGCATCCAAGCACAAAATTCAGGGCATTGTAGAGGTAATCAATTTTAAACAAATCGGGATAATGCTTTGACAGGTAATACTGGCGCATGCCAAACTCCTGAATATTCCAACCTGCGCCCCAAATATGCGGTTTATAAGGAACTCCATAAGGGGTTTCAGCACCCAGCGCTTCAATTTCCTTAGCAAATCCGGCAAGAGCTGTTTCGAGTTTAGTCTTGTAATTGTCGTCATTGACAACCGGAATAGTCCGTACAACATACCAGCCTACACGGGATATTCTCTTTGCAATGGAATCGGTCATCGAGATGAGAAAATCCCTGTACTCAGCATCGTTTGTGGTTAACAGCAGTTCACAAGCCGCGTTAATTTTCGATGACAGGTCCCATGGCCCCAACTTTCTTTCCATCTTCCACAACCCGATAGCGGCTTTCCGGCAGCGCTCAGCCAGCGCGGCATCATATTCTTTGAGTACCCGTGCTGAAGCCGCCAAACCTATAATGGCAGCATATTCATGTGAAGGATTCTCCTCGGTATAAACCTGGCGGTCATCCTCAACACCTGCCCTGTTATCAAATTTACCGTTGTATTTAACCGATTTATTGTAATTAACATTATTCGTCTGAACAGAAGGATCTCCGACCATGGTATATTGCTCCAGGGTTGGCACAATGATACCACGGTATGCCCTACCCAGGTTTTCAACTCCGCCCAGAACGGTTAATGCGCCATGTTCAATTTGCTGCAATATGTCGGGTTTGCCATCGGCAACATGTATTCTAACCAGCCTGGAATCCTGATTGATGGTAGTTGCATCAAGCTCGGGCCTGAATTCCTCCCATGCCAGCGCCAAAAGTTGCATGGTGATGGCCTGTGATTCCACCCTGAGGTCGTCATCACCGGCATCGTGCCAGCCGCCGGCATTTAATCCCGGAACACGGTCACCCGGCTTGTATTTAGTCAGGGTTGAGGGTCCCTGCTTATAGCCGTCAAACAATACACAGTCAACCGGAGCCATAATGGCATCATCCAAATGGCATGCATCGTGCCATACATGATAAGCATCAACTACGCGCATATGGCACATTTGCACAGGCAGGAATACTTCAACGGTAGGCTGCCATACATGCCTTTCGTATACGCTCTTCGAAATGACGAAAGGATTGGAATGGAAATCGCCATACCGCACCATATAAGTACCTTCTTCGGTTACATCAGAGAAATCAAACATAAGACAGTTGTAGCGCAGGAATTTTCCCCATGTTGCCGGTTTGCCTGATTTAACAATGCTTTCTTCATCACCTGAAAATTTCACGAGTTTAGCAGCGGAAATATTCCGGTCAGCAGCATCCAGCTCGATTACGGCATTTTTCTTCTGAGAAGGATGGTATCCTACCTGTGAAGTATGAACCACAGGATCAGCTTTAAAGCCCGGGATCCGGTTTACCTTTACAGTCCATTCAATGGCATTTTTCGTTGCTCCGGCTGGAACGGCCGAGCGTACAACAAACCAGCCATTTGAATGGCGAATGCGTCCGTCAAGCAATTGCAAATCGGCAGTGGCACTTTCAATGCTAAAACGCTGCTTGTCTGATTCGGGTGCTACAACCAATTTTTTTCCGGTTGCCATGGCAACAGGCTGGTCTTTATCCACAGGACCATTTCCCTGGGGAGGAAAAAAACCCGATTTGGCATCCATCATCCAGGTTTTTCCAAACAAATCATAAGGGAACAATTCAATGTTAAAGCCAATTTTTCCTTCCCATTCCGAAGGTACAGGCTTGTCCATGTCGACAAATATTTTGAAATAATCGCCTTCACCAACCACCCTTACCTGGTAGGTGAAAGTAAGGTCGGGATAAAATATCGGGTTAAAACCTTTCCTGTTTATGGCTGTATCAGGATACCATAATTTCACGGTAATCTGGTTGTTCTCTTTGTCCACGGTCCGGGGACCAACCTTAGGAATAGGCTGAAACTGACCAGGTGTCAACTCCAACCTCACATCGCCATTGGTGGCTACCCTTACCCCGTTCTGGATAAAGCCCACACCTCCCTGGTGACCTTCGGGATAAATATCCTCAAATACCATAACATTAAGGCCTGGCAATTCAAAATAGTTCTGATCATTAATAAGAAGCTTTTCATTACCTGGACCCGAACATGAAAGAATCATCACCGCCACTAGAAAAAGACAAATTACTGATCGCATCATTGTATGTTTTAATAGGTTAATATATATATATCACAAAATTCAACGCACCAACAAAGCCTTTCTTGCTATTTTTATCAAAAGTAAAAGATTTGGCATTAAATATGATAATGATGAAGCAAAACAAGGAATGAATTTTTAAAATTCCTTTATAAATTGTATATTTAAAATAAAAACCTATGAAACAACCGTTTACCCTCTGTGTTATTGCATTGGTGGCTCTTGCAGGCAATCTCCTTGCCCAAAAGCCCATTGTTGTAACTGAAGACAGTATTGCTTACAAATCATCAAAATATCCCGGTATTATTGTAAGCATTCCTGAAGTAACCTTTGATCGCGTCGAAAAGAGCTGGATCAAAGAATTGCAGTCCGGAACCAAATCAAAGGTGGTAATTGAGAACGGCGAGATGTCAATCTTTGGTGCCATATTTAAATCGATATCACCAACGCCGATGAATGTATACAGCAAAGTTGTATCACAGGACTCCCTGATTAAACTGGCGGTAAGTTTTGAAGTGAAAAAGGACCAGTTTATTGAAAAAGCCAACGGAGATTCCGAATTACAGGCAGCAAAGGCTTACCTTAAAAATTTTGCCAAGGAACAATACATGGATCTTGTAAAGGATGAATTGAAATCTGAAGAAAAGAAGCTTAATGACCTGAAGGGTGAACTAAACAGCTTGCAGAATAATAAGTCAAAAATGCAAAAATCCATTCAGTCGAATCGTACAGCGATAACAGAATCAAAGGACAACATTGTTCTTCTTAACACTGAACTTACAAAACTTACGGCCGAAATTGCAGAACAAACCAGCCAGCTCAGTTCAATGGAAGAAGGAGTATCCAAAGAAGAGAAAGCTTCTTATGTTAAAGACCTTGAAAAAAGGAAAAAGAAAATGCTGAATGATATTGAATCAGCAGAAAACAAGATCACCAAGGCCAACAATGAAATTAACCAGGCCGACAGAAATATACCTAAAAATGATGCCGATCAACAGGCCATGGCCGGTAAAATTGCCATTCAGGAGCAGGTGGTTGAAAAGTATTCGGCGAAACTAAATACAGTAAAATCTTATTAAGACTCTACAATAGCCATGCGACGGCAAAAGCGGGTACATTCCCCGCAGCCGTCGCATTTATCCGGATGGATAAATGGCTTGCCTTTTGATGTTACTTCAAGGGCGGTATTACTGCAAGCCTTAAAACACCTACCGCAACCATCACAACGTTTTTCGATTACCTTAAATCTTTTGCTTTTTTTGGTGGGTTCATCTGCCAATGCCGGAATTGAGAAAGCACCGAATGCCAAAAAACCGGCAGCAAGAGACACGAAATTTTTCCTGGTCATGAAATTGGTGTTTTTAAGCCAGGCAAAGATAAAATTTTCTGAACAATAATGCCTGTAACTCATATCCTCCCATGCCCCTCTTCCAATGCAGTTGATTTCGCTATCAGGCTTCGGCTTGCTTCAGCCTTACGGTTCATTCAGTTTTTACAAAAAAAAACAACTGCCGGACGCCCGGTTATAAACCAGGGTAGCCTGACAGTTGTCAATAGTCCTTTTATTTAATAAACCTGTAATAAAGTTCGTTCCACCGCAATTCCTGCTTTATGCTGCTCATTGTGGCATCCTTGCCGATGTGGACGAATTCGATACCTGCCATTTCACAGAAATCCTCCATATACCTGGCATCAACAGCCTGGCTGAATGCTGTATGGTGTGCACCACCTGCCAAAATCCATGCACCGGCACCAACCTTAAGATTTGGCTGTGGAATCCATAATGCGCGTGCTACAGGTAGTTTGGGCATATCGGCATCGGCCTTTACGCAGTCAACTGAGTTGACGATAAGCCTGAACCTGGTACCCAGATCGATTAAACTGGCATTAATTGCAGGACCTTCAGGAACATTAAAGACAACGCGGGCGGGATCATTCTTACCCCCTATGCCAAGCGGATGTACTTCAAGCTTTGCTTTGCCTGTGGCGATGCTGGGACAAATCTCGAGCATATGGGCTCCAAGCACTTTCATCCCTGCAGGATTCAGATGATAGGTGTAATCTTCCATAAAGGAACATCCCCCTTTTAATCCAATTCCCATAACCTTTACAGCCCTAACCAGCGCGGAATGCTTCCAGTCACCCTCAGCTCCGAAACCGTAACCAGCAGCCATCAATCGTTGACTGGCCAATCCCGGAAGTTGTTCAAGGCCATGCAAATCTTCAAAAGTAGTAGTGAATGCTCCGAAACCACCGGCCTTTAGAAATGCACCAATGGCTAATTCAAGACGGGCCTGGTATCTTACGCTGGAATGATACTTGCCACCTGCCCTGGCATCGTCGGCAAATTGGAACACATCACTGTATTCTTTTACCAACGCATCAATTTCCTTATCGGTGACTTCATTCACAAGCTTAACCAGGTCGCCGATGCCATAACCATTTACCGACATACCAAACTGTATCTGGGCTTCCACTTTATCACCTTCGGTAACAGCAACCTCGCGCATGTTATCGCCAAACCTGGCTACCTTTAATTGGCGGAAATCATACCAGGCGGCAGCAGCTCTGCTCCAAATTCCGATATCCTGCTGAACATCCTTTTCACTCCAATGGCCAACCACCACTTTCCTTCTTACATTCATCCTGCTCATAATGAATCCGTGTTCACGGTCACCATGTGCGGCCTGGTTAAGGTTCATGAAATCCATGTCGATATCAGCCCAGGGAAGGTCACGGTTAAACTGGGTGTGTAAATGAAGAACGGGTTTCTGCAGTATTTTCAACCCATTGATCCACATTTTTGATGGTGAAAACGTGTGGCACCATGTGATTACACCGATACATTCATTGGCAGCATTGGCCTGCTGAATCGTTGCAAAAATTTCATCCGGAGTTTTAACCACCGGCTTAAAAACTATATGCACGGGAATAGATGCAGCTTTATCAAGTTCAGCCACAATTTTCTGAGAATCCTCAGCTACTTGTCTCAGGGTATCTTCACCGTATAAATGCTGACTACCGGTGATAAACCACACCTGCAATTTTTTCAGTTCAATCATTGTATTCAATTTTAAATGTTTTTACTATGCTTATTGCTGTCCGTAATAAGAGCCCGGACCATGTTTTCGCTCATAATGCTTCTTAATCAGCGAATCTTTCATGCGCTTAACATCCGGATTAATTCGTTCCGTCAGGCAGGCCATCTTTGCTAATTCTTCAAGCACTGCACTGTTATAGACAGCTTTTTCCGGAGAAGACCCCCATGAAAACGGACCATGATTGCCAACCAAAATCATCTCAACTTCCTCATAGTTTAAGTTTTTCCATTTAAGATGGTTTACAATCTGATTACCGGTTTCAAGTTCATAATTCCCTTTGATCATATTGTCCTCCATTGGCGGACAACATGGTATATCGGTAGTGAGATGGTCGGCGTGGGTAGTCCCGAACAGGGGTATGTCGCGCAGACTCTGCGCCCATGCTGTGGCGTAAGTTGAATGTGTATGTACAATTGAATTAATCCTGGCAAATTGCTTGTACAAAACTGCATGGGTAAGGGTATCAGAAGAAGGCCTTAATTTTCCATTCAGCACTTTACCATCAAAATCAATTATAACCATGTTTTCAGGTGTCAGATTTTTGTAAGGAACTCCGCTGGGCTTAATGGCAAATACCCCCGAATCCCTGTCGGCCACGCTTACATTGCCAAAGGTAAAAATCACAAGCCCCAGTTCAGGCAATTGCATATTTGCATCATAGGCCGACTGCCTAAGTTGAGCATACTTATCCATAATCCTACCTGTTTGAATATGTTTCTACAAAAGTGCCTGCTTCATTGTATTTCTTATATAATTCAGCATAAATGGCAGCACTCTGCTTGTTTGGTGTATATTCGGTTTCATAGCCATTGCCCATGGCGCTTTGGGCGTCAAGTACCGACGGATAAATTCCTGCCACCGTGGCTGCTGCCATTGCCGAGCCCAGAGCACATGCCTGTTCGCTGCGTGCCACGAGAATCTTCATATTAAGCACATCACAAACCACCTGCATAACAAAAGGTGATTTCTTGGCAACACCTCCCAGGGCAACAACACCATCAATCCTCACGCCCTCATTGATAAAACGATCGACAATTTTTCTGGCGCCAAAAGCAGTGGCTTCCACCAGAGCCCGGAAGATACGGGGAGCATCTGAACCCAGGGTAAGTCCGAAAATCGCACCTTTCAGGTTCTGATCAGCATCCGGTGTTCTGCGACCGTTCATCCAATCAAGTGCGACAATACCGGATTCACCGGGAGGAATTGCTGCTGCTCTTTCCGATAGTTCCGGAATGATCCGGCTGCTTATTTCCTCGATAAGCTTATTTTTGGTGGCTTCATCAACCATATTTGTCTTTCCCATTAATTCCTGCACAGGCCATAACAACAGCTTGCTGAACCATGCATATATGTCGCCAAAGGCTGACTGCCCTGCTTCCATGCCGAGCATTCCGGGAATGATTGATCCGTCAACCTGTCCGCAAATGCCATTGATGAGCTTTCCTTCCATATCATTCATGGGCGCTATCAGCATATCGCATGTTGATGTGCCCATTACCTTGCTCAGGTAATATGGCTTAATTTCGCCGCCAATAGCACCAAGGTGCGCATCGAAAGAACCGGCACCTATGGCGGTTGATTCACTCAGGCCAAGCCTGGCTGCCCATTCGGGCGAAAGTGTGCCAACTTTAACATCACAGGTATAGGTTTCGGTGAATAACCGCTCTCGGATACCCTTTAACACAGGATCGAGTTTAACAAGATACTCTTCCGGAGGCAAGCCTCCGAAATCCGGATGCCACATGGCCTTATGCCCTGCCGCACAACGGCTTCGCTTTATGGTTAAAGGGTCAGTGTTACCCGACAGTAACGCCGGAATCCAGTCGCAATGCTCTACCCAGGAGAAAGCTTCTCTGCGTACTTTTTCATCGGACCTTAAAACATGCAGCACTTTGGCCCAGAACCATTCGGAGGAATAAATACCTCCTTCAAATTTTGTATAGTCAGTTCCACCCCAGGTCCTTGACAAAGCATTTATTTCATCGGCTTCCCTGGTTGCGGTGTGATCTTTCCACAGCACAAACATGGCATTGGGATTCTCCTCAAAACCAGGCTTAAGTGAAAGGGGCACTCCCTGCTGATCCACAGCGATGGGTGTTGATCCGGTTGTATCAACCGAAATGGCAACAACATTGGCAGCTACATCGGGCGGGCATTTTGCAAGGGCATTTTTAATGGTTGTTTCAAGACCCTCCGTATAATCAAGCGGATGCTGCCTGAATTGGTTGATTGCCGGATTGCAGTATTTTCCTGCTTTCCAACGGGGATAATAAAATACATCTCCAGCAATTTCTTTACCATTTGATGCATCTACAATGAGCGATCTCACCGAGTCAGTTCCATAATCAACTCCTATTACATATTTCGACATGATGGCGATTTTTTAACTGTTCGTTATTTTTTACCAGAAATAAATATAGAATGCAACACAGAATGCTACCACCCCAAGCGAAGCAATTACATCCCACTTGTTCCAGCTCTGCCTGATGAGGGCTTTATAGTCGCTTGTGAAAGTGACAAACTCTACTTGTTTTGCTGTTGGTTTGGCAGTAAAAAATGAAACAAAAGCCATAAACAACATGATGAAGACAAGCAACCATATCTCAAAGATAAGCCAGTTGGTTTGCCAGAACCACTGGGTAGACTCCCATAACCAGCCCGTCATTACATCTTTACCAGTATTTGTGAATATGTTGGTAAGCAGGCGGACCATTCCAATTAAAAAGCCTATGATTAAACCATATTCGCCGGCTTTGGGTGTAATTTTCTTTGAAAAAATACCCAGCACAAAAACGGCTACCATAGCAGGAGCAAGCAACGATTGAATGCCCTGCAAATAAGAATAAAGGCTGCCAAGGCTCATCATAACGGGTATCCAGACAATACCAAGTATCACCACAGCTATCGTTGCTATTCGTCCTACCAAAACATACTGGGCCTC
This sequence comes from uncultured Bacteroidales bacterium, assembly GCA_964646255.1. GTDB lineage: Bacteria > Bacteroidota > Bacteroidia > Bacteroidales > UBA10428 > UBA5072. The sequence continues at coordinate 10,033 of CAZYDI010000007.1, read as the reverse complement.
TGTTTTGCCCTTGAACATTGGTTTGTAGAAATCCTCTGTATACAGGGTCGCACAGGAATTAAAGAAAGCTGCCAGTGATGCCACAAGTGCCGAGATAAAACCAATGGTTACAATGCCTTTTACGCCGGCAGGCAATACAAACTTAACCATTGAGCCAAAGGCTGTATCAGGATTATCCAATGTAAAACCACTTCCGGCACGGGCTGACAAAGCAGCGGCTATCATACCCGGAATCAGGAACATAAATACAGGCAATAATTTGAAATAACCGGCAGCAATAGTACCTCTGCGGGCGCGCTTCATAACTTCGTCGCTGGGTTCGCCTTTCCGCTGTCCGAGTACACGCTGTACGATGTGCTGGTCAGTAGCCCAGTACCAAAATCCAATGATGGAAGCGCCTATAAATACCCAGAAACCCGGATACTCACCATAGAGCGGATCGCCTTTCTCAAAATGGAACATGTGGTTTGTACCATAGGCAACACCGTCGGTTCCCACGTTGAGGGTTTTGGAGAATTCAATCATTGTTGCCCAGCCCTGTGCAATACTGCCTTCGCCTAGTGCCGACAATCCAAGGAAAAGTACAAGGAATGATCCGAGGATAAGTATGGGCGTTTGAATCGCCGATAGTGTCATTACCCCTTTCATACCGCCAAGGACAGTAAATATCCCTGTCAATACAATCAACCCGATAGCGCCATACCAGAAAGGAAGGCCAAGAAGGCTCTCCATGAAGATACCACCCGTAAAGGCAGTAACACTAACTTTGGTGAGCACGTAAGCTATAAGCGTAATAATCGATAGCCATGAACCCGTACGTGGTGTATAGCGGTTTTTCAGGAAATCGGGCATCGTTATAATCTTTCCCAGCTTGTTGTTCATCAATTGATAAAATGGAACAAAGAGCCAGCCCAGGATAAGGATCATCCATCCCTGCATCTCCCAGTGGGCCATTCCAACTCCTGCTTTTGCACCTGTACCGGCAAGTCCTACAAGATGTTCAGAGCCTATGTTTGCAGCAAAAATTGCTGCCCCGATTATGTACCATGGCTCACCTTTACCAAACAGGTAATCCTCGCTGTCAGCACCCTTAAGCTGACGTTTATGCTTTTGTATCGAATGCCATATGGCCCATACTATAGCCAGAATACCGACCGCCATAACAGTCCAGTCCAGCCAAATGAATTCTTGTGACTTCCAGTCCATTGATTAATGTTTATTAATTTCAGTTAATTTTCTTAAGCGTCTTCAACGAAATCTTGTTTAAAGGCATATACTTGTAAAGGAAAGAACCTTTCTTTGAATCGCTCTTATCCTTTATTCCTGTGTTTTGCAAAACATTCATGGCAAGAACTTTTTTTCTGAAATTTCCGGAGTCAAGTTCCTGCTGGAATATCGCTTCATAAAGCTTTTTGAGATTTGTAAGCGTAAAGGTGTCTCCCAGTAATTCGCTTCCCAACAGATCGGCATTGGCCTTTTGCTGCAACCGTAACAATGAATCACGAATCATTTCAGCATGGTCAAAAATCAGTTCCGGAAGATCCGAAACAGGCCACCATTGAGCGCCATGAGCGTTTATAAGTTCCTGATCCTGCAAATCGATCCGGATAAGCGCATAATAAGCCACGCTTATTACCCTGCCTGCGGGATCCCTGCCTGGTTTTGAAAAGGCATGAACCTGCTCCTGGTAAATATTTTGCAGGCCCGTGGTATCAAATAATACCCTTCGGGCAGCATCACCCAGGGTTTCATGAACACCAACGAAACCTCCCAGCAGCGACCATTTACCCGCTGATGGCTCAAAACTCCGGTGATATAACAGTACTTTCAGCTCCTCGTCAGCATAACCAAATATTACGCAATCTACCGCCACATAGCATTGATCAAAAGAATCGTAAATATTTTTCTTCATTATGGATATTCCGTTGTTACATCAAATATAAAAAGTATTTTTTACTTTTTATACTCATTGTACTCAATTTTAACCATTAATAGAAAAAAAGTGGAGGTTAAAGTGCTATTTCGGGCCAGCCGTCCTCTGTCCATTTAATGGGGCGAACAATCAGCTTTGGCTTACCATTGTCGGCAATGCTGTACCCATGTAAAACCATATATTCGGTTCCATTAAAGGAGCATATTCCATTGTGGCCAACGCCCGCCCATTGATCATTGCCTTTGCAAACAACAGTACCGCCACCGGCCGTAAGCCTGTTTCCTTCTCTGTCCAGAAATGGTCCCCTGACATCAGTGGCACGTCCGGCAACTACGTAATAATTGCTTTGAAGACCACGACAACAATAGTCATACGAAACGAATAAATAATAATAGCTACCCCTTTTGATTACAAAAGGGGCTTCCACAGCGCCATTTCCCGGATCACTATCTTCGAGCCCATTGTCCCTCGGACGCTTCGACAACGTGTACCACTCTTCAGGATGACTTACCCCGGTATAATCGCTGTTCAATTTAACCATCTTAATTCCTCCCCAGAAAGAGCCGAAATTCAGCCAGCCTGTGCCTTGTTCATCAACAATTAAATTGGGATCGATGGCATTCCAGAAATCCCTTTCGGGAACCGACTGAATTACCTTGCCATGATCGATCCACTGATAATCAGGCGATGATTGATCAAGGGTAACATTCGTAGCCAGGCCGATACATGAAGTATTTTTTCCGAAAGCTGAAACTGAATAATAAAGGTAGTACCGGTTATGATGAAAAGAAATGTCCGGTGCCCAGATATGCCCCCTGAAACCAGGCACATCGTTTACTGCCCATGAAGGTGGCTTATCAAAAACCGGCCTTTCCTGTTTCCAGTTTACCAGGTCATTGGATGACAAGCATGAAATTCCCATCCCGGTGCAAAACAGATACCAGGTATCACCCTCCCTGATCAATACAGGATCATGCACCGTTGGTGCCTGTGATGAGCAGGAAACGTATATGGCCAGGCATATGACCAGCAAGAATGATTTCCTGGTTTTCATATACAACAATTACTTTAGTTTTATTCTCACTACCGATAATGAAGATGACTCAAGAGCAAGGCTAAGCTTGCGACCCTTAATGGAGAGCTGTTTCTCAACAGGACTTATGGCTGCAGGATTATCAATGCTATTCATTGCATCGGGTGAATCATGCTTCAACACTGTAAGGCGCGCAGCCGGATTAACTTTTCGTGCAGTATTCAGCACAATTTCCTGGTTTTGAATTTTATCTGTGGTGTTGACAATTTTGAGAATGATTTCGTTTGATTTCTTATCCAGTGCTGCTGAAGCATAAATTCCATCTTCGCCGGTCAGGGGCATGTTGTTGCGCTGCATAGACAGCACGAAATCACCCTTGTTCACGGCAAACAATTTTTGCACATAATAATTGGCCGTACCAAATGAAGAAAGGTTGTCATACCAGATAAGGTCGGGCGTCCACTGCCATCCATCTACATGGGCAAACAATGGTGCATAGGAAGTCATCACAACAACATCGGCATTCCTCTCAAGGCCTGTCATAAAAGCTGCTTCTGACAGTGCGCAATCCCAGTTGTTCTTGTTCAGAGGACTTGCCACGCCCACGCTCTGGGCAGCATATTCGCCTGCAAATATTTTATATCCGTTGCGATCATAATTGTCATAGCGCTTTGCATTTTCCCTGAACCAGACCGGTGGCCGGTAATAGTGCTCATCAACGATTTCGGCATTGGTGTTTTTAAGTGCTTCCGTGGCAAAATCAAATAAGTCACCATCGGGCTGCGGACCAGCACTTGAAATCAGAACAATTTCGGGGTACTTTGCTTTGATTGCTTTTTCAAAAAGCGCGTACCTTTCAAAATACTGAGGACCCCATTGCTCATTGCCAATACCAAGGTATTTCATATTAAAGGGCGCAGGATGACCCATCCGGGCCCTGATTTTTCCCCATTCAGAAGTTTCAGGGCCATTGGCAAATTCAATCAGGTCAAGGGCATCCTGGATATAAGGATCCAGCTGATCAAGGGGAACAAGTTCAGCGGTGTTGAACTGGCATGCCATTCCGCAATTGAGAATGGGAAGCGGTGTTGCTCCAATATCCTCAGCCAGCTGGAAGTATTCAAAGAACCCGAGGCCAAACGATTGGTAGTAATCGGGCGTCAGCCTGTGCGCAAATTCAGTATTCCAGCGGTTCACAATTAATTCACGGTCCTCAATGTTTCCAATGGTCTTCTTCCATTGATAGCGAACGCTCAGATCATGGCCTTCAACAATACATCCCCCCGGAAACCTCAGGAAGCCGGGCTTTAAATCAGCCAGCAATTGTACCAGGTCAGCCCTTAATCCGCCCGTCCTGTTCTTCCATGTATCGCCCGGGAAAAGAGAGATCATGTCCACATCAATTATGCCCTCACCCTCAAACCAGATGTTAAGGCGTGCCTTTAAATCGGTTGCTGATGATGTAAAGGTCGCTTCATACTTTTTCCAGTCACCTGCAGGTGCAATGCTGGTTTCTCCCAGTTTATTGCCGTCACTGCCAATAAGTTCGACACGGATACTGAGCCTGGAATTCCCCTGGACGGAAGCCATAATGGAAAAGTGGTAATCAAGGCCCTGTTTGACACCAATACCCCTGAAACCGTTATTGGTAAGGCGTACAGGCTTGCCCGGACCATCCACAGAAATCCTTGCATACCTCGGATTACCGGTATTTTTGTCACCCCTGTTCATTATTATAAAATGGGATGAATCCTTATCATCCATGCCAATGCTCCAACCCATCCGGGGTTTGTAAAACTCAAATGACCTGTTTTTGATCAGTTCAGCATAAATACCCCCATCACCGCCAAAATTTATATCTTCAAAGAAAATGCCCCACATGGTAGGCTGAATTTCAGCTATGGGTTTATCAACATTAACCATAACAGGCTTGATATTTTGAGCAGACAGACTTATGCAAGCGGCACATAGAAACACCATTAATCCCCCTGTTGCAGATTTCTTTATCATATTAAACACGCTTTAAATTATTAATTGGTTCCAAAACAACTAATTATCCCCATTTACGATTCCATTTCATTGATCCGGCAATAAGCGCCGGTAAAAATTACCGGCGCTTTTTACTCATTAACACCAACCAAAAAACTCAACTATGACCGAGACTAAAAAGGATCCTTTCTAAATCCAAAATTCAAATTCAATTGAATTGAGGAGGCGTTAACTATGCATTGCCATGCCGATAGATTTTTTCAGGCTCAAATCAAATTCACAATATTAAAAGTATATGGATTAGGGTCAATTCGGGTGGACATATAGCTATAAAAGGCGGACAAATTTGCACCGGTCAATTATCATCCATTGTTACAGGCAATTTACCCTCAGCATATTCAGTGGGGGTGATCCCATAAGTTTTCCTGAAGATCCTGGAGAAATATTTGGGATCATTAAAGCCGACCTGGTACGCTATTTCTGATATATTGTGGGTTCGGTTTTTCAGCAGTTCAGCTGATTTCTTTAGCCTGATATGGGTAATGAAATCACCAGCAGACTGATCCACTATGGCAGATAGTTTTTTATGCAAAAGGCTACGGCTTACTGCCATTTTTTCAATAAATACCTCAACACAGAATGAGGAGTCGGTATAATTGCTTTCAACCACTTCTACCGCCTTCCTGAGGAACTTCTCATCCATGGAGGTAGTAACCACCTCTTTGGGTTCAGCATTGAGTTTTGAAAGAAAGAGCTTTCTGAGTTTTTGGCGATTCTGAATGGTTGAGAAGATTTTGGCTTCAAGAATGGATAAATTAAACGGCTTGGGGATGTAGTCATCTGCACCACTCTCCAGCCCTTCAATCCAATTCTCCACTGTAGTTCTTGCCGTCAGCAGCAAAACCGGGATATGACTGGTAATTATATTTTCCTTGATTCGGGTGCACAATTCAAGGCCATCCATCTCCGGCATCATGATATCACTGATAATCAAATGTGGTGAGAAACGTTTGGCCGTTTCATAGCCTTGTTTTCCATTGTTCGCTTCCAGTATCTGATATTTACTCCTCAGGTTTATGGAAATAAAATGCCGAAGGTCCTGATTGTCTTCCACAATAAGTATCAACGGCTTATCTGTGCTTTTATTTATGTCATGCTTTGAGCCGGCTTTATCTTCTGCCCTTACCTCTTCAACAAGGTAATCGGTTCGGAATTTTGTGACTTCAGGTAAGAATCCACTATCGGTATCGGTTTCATCCATTCCGTAATATGCTTTATCGCAGGGCAGATGCACCGTAAATGTCGAACCCTTTCCCACAGCACTGTCAACAAAAATACTGCCATGGTGTGCTTTAACCAGTTCCCTTGTAAGCGATAAACCCAGGCCCGATCCTCGTGCCTTTAATGTTGCATTGTTGCTCACCCTGTAAAAACGCCTGAAAATATTCTGAATCTGGTCTTTTGGAATACCTATTCCTGAATCGGAAATACTTATCACCAGTTGATTCACCGGTTGTTCAGCCTGATTGTCATGGTCCGTTGTCTCTGATGACACAACCCCGAAAGAAGCGGAGATACTCCCATTTTCAGGAGTATATTTAAAGGCGTTGGAAACAAGGTTGTAGATGATGTTTTCCAGTTTTTCATGGTCAAACCATGTTTCAGCAATTACGGGATTCTCAATAATGGTATATTTGATCTTTTTCTCCCTGGCTAGTTGATTGAATGAGTTCAGAATGCCGTTAAGAAACTCAGGTATATCACCCCTGGTTACTTTCAGCTGAAGTTTACCGGTTTCAATTTTTCTGAATTCCATCAATTGATTGATCAGGTGAAGTAGCCGCCTGGCATTGCGGTTGGCAAGGCTTATCAGCTGATATGATTCCTGATCGCCTTTCCATGTTTCTGAAAAGCGCTCCAAAATTCCCATAATGAGTGTTAGCGGAGTTCTGAATTCATGGGAAATATTGGTAAAAAAGCGCAATTTCAATTGATTGACCAATTGAACCCTTTTGTTGAGTTCAATTAGCTCGTCACGCTGTTGCGAAATTTCAATGTTTTGATTTTCCAGGCGGGTATTTTGCTCTTCTATCTGGGCTGTCCTTTCATGCACCAATTTCTCCAGTTCACGTTTTCTTGCCTTTAACCGGTGGGTATGATAACGGTAATAACCGATAAAGGATACCAAAACAGCGATAATGCTTGCCAATTTAAACCAGGTTGTTTCCCAGAAAGGTGGTTTTATATTGATATTGAGTTCAGTGGGACTTTCAATCCATACACCACTGCTATTGCTTGCCTGAACATAAAACCTGTATTCTCCCCCCTTAAGGTTGGTATAGTTGGCGAACCTGCGGTTAGATTTAACTTCAACCCAGCCATTATCAACCCCTTCCATTTTGTATCGGTACATTATTTTTTCGGGCTGATAAAAATCCAGGGCTGAAAACTCCACTGAAAAAACATTCTCATGCCACGATAAATTAATTTCATCGGTTTCAGTTATGCTTTTTTCAAGAATTGTCTTTTTGTCTTTCCAGACTCCCACAGGAACCGACTGATTAAAAACCTTAAGGTCGGTAAGTATTACCTGTGGCCTGTAATGGTGGTCACGTATACTGTCGGGGTAAAAATAATTCAGGCCATCGGTACCCCCGAAATAAATCCACCCTTCTGCACTTTTATTGGCCGCCGACCAATAAAACTGGTTGCTTTGCAACCCATCGGTAACATAATAGTTTCGGAAAACCAAAGAGGAAGGATCAAATTTTGACAAGCCATTATCGGTGCTTAGCCACAGGAACCCCCTTTTGTCTTCGATGATGGAGTAAACCACATTGTTGCATAAACCGTCGCGCTCCGTATAATTGTCGAACTTTTTATTTCCTGTTTCAGTTTCAGTTATCCGGCAGATACCGTTGCCATAGGTTCCAACCCAAATATTACCCTGCTGGTCTTCACAAAGTGAAATAACATAATTGCCCGGTATTGAGTTATTATCACCCGGTACATTTACAAAATGCCTGATATCATTGTCGGTGAGTTCATCTTCTATCCTGTTTCCCTTAATATGAAACAATCCTATTCTGCTTCCAAACCAATAATCACCCTTGCGGTCCTGCAATATGCAACCCACTTCGGTTATGCTGCGCTTTTTCGCCTGGTTAGCAACCGTAACGAAGCGTTTCTGCCGGGGATAAAATAAATCAAGGCCATTAAATGTACCGATCACCAAAAAGCCTCTTTCATCTTCCCATATGGAGGAAATGAGATTACTGCGAATTGAACTGGATTGTACATTGTATCGTTCAAACCTTTTCTTGCCTCCTGATTCAATGAGCCTGTTTAAACCATTTCCCCAGGTTCCAACCCATAGCTGATCATGTTTATCCCTGTGAATTGTTGTAATAAAATCGCTGCTCAATGATGATCCATCAAAAGCAGAATAATTGCAATAGCTAATGATACCGGTGTTTTTATTGATTACATTCAAGCCTCCTCCTGCAGTGCCAACCCACAGTACATTTCTTTCATCAAGTACGGAATTCACCGTCGCACAATTCAGTCCCTTTATCCCCGAACCCGACTGCCCGATATAGTAAAACTGCTTCTGGTACACATTGTATTGGTTTATTCCACCCTTGTCGGTTCCAATCCAAACATTGCCCTGGTCATCCGCAAGAACTGCGTTAACAAATTCACTGCTGAGGCAATAATCTTTATCGGTATTCACGGCAATACTTTCAAAATCATCGGATAATTCGCGATAGATGTTAACTCCGCCAAGCGTTCCAATGATAACATTGCCCAATGCATCCTGGGTAATTGAATTTACGGTTAAATGAGCAAGACTGTTTTTATTGGCAGGCTCGGGGATATACCATTGCATTTTACCCGAGTCGCGGAACCAACGGACCAGGCCCTGCTCTGTACCAATCCAGAATACTCCCTTTCGGTCTTCAAATATGGATAGGACATTGCTTGTATTTATACCGCTGGGCGATTGTCCCAGGTTGATTCTTTTAAATGATCCCTTGCCGGAATCAAGCAGTGACAAGCCAGCGCTAGTACCTATCCATATATTTTTCTGCTTGTCCGCATAAATGGTATTGATGGTATTGCCGGCAATTGAGTTTGGATTTTCCGGATTATTCCTGAAATGCCAGATTTGCTCTATTTTGTTTTTTCGATAATCGTACTTTATTTTATCCAGTCCGCTCTTAGCTGTTCCTGCCCAAATAAAGCCCTCATGGTCACAATAAACAGCATTAATCTGGTTTTCACCGAGCGTATTGAAATCATTGCGATCATGATAAAAACTCCTGAACAGGTTATGGGTAAAATCATACTGGTTAAGCCCATACTTGGTCCCGATCCATAGTTTGCCATAGTTATCCTCGCAAAGCGAATAAATAAAATTGTTGGAGAGGCTGTTTGCCCGGTTATCGGCTTTATATGTGGTAAAATGGTAACCATCGAAACGGTTTAACCCGTTCCATGTTCCAAACCACATGAAACCCCTGCTGTCGCGCCAAATACAATCGATGGTATTCTGTGATAATTCTTCAAGCGTAGTGTAATGCCGTATCCGGCGATTTATGTCCTGTCCGTAAAAAGGTACGGTACATACCATAAATGCTGCCAGAAAAATTACCCACTTATAACAGGCGGCCGACCCGCTAAAAAATGTCCTGAAATAAGAAGTGGATATCCGTCGTAGTATCTTCGCTTTTCTCATATTCCACCAAATACTTCCATTTTTTTTGAAATGGAATCCCTATCAAATTTAAAAAGTAATTTTTACTTTTAATAGTATTTTGGTCATTATTTTGAGAAAAGACTGCAGGAATAAATGGCCCTCTCAAAAGCTCCACAGGAGCGGTCTTATAGAAAATATGATGATGGAGGCGCAACATTTATGCCCAATTACTATCTATAATCCCAACCAGGCAGGCGGGCAATTTCGTTACGTTAACACAATCAGGCTTCGACTCCGCTCAGCCTGACGTTGTTACCCTGACACTAGGCTCTTATATAGAATAAGATCGTTTTGGATTTGGCACGAACAAGTTCGTGCA